>DASXLK010000165.1:0-18353 GCA_036496365.1 Candidatus Angelobacter sp.
TGACTAATGATTCCGGTGAGGCCGGACAGCGGTCCGGTGATAATTTGAACTTTCCGGCCTACAGCAAGGTACGAGATTGGACAAATATCGCGCTTCGAGTCAATGATTCGTTGCAAAGCCTCAATTTGAATATCTGGCACAGAACATGGTCTGCCGCCAAAACTCACAATTCTTATAAAGCCTGGCATGCGATGAATTTTTCCCACGCTGCACGATTGGGTGCGGACAAAGACGTATCCAGGGAATAATGCCTGCTCGATGACTTTGACGCGGTCCGACCACTTCCGGCGCATTCGGCGCATCGGCAGAAAGTGACCATAATTCTGTTCCTGAAGAATGGCATCAACCCTCTTTTCATGCCGAGGTGTGACTTGGACAGCAAACCACGAGTCCTTTTCAATTAGCAGCATATGGGTGTCCGACAGTAAAAGTTGCTCTGATCCGAGGTGGTGAAAAGGCAGGCTGCCGCCTTTCTAAGTCACAAAATACTTGCCAACTTTACAAGCAGCCAAGTGCAAGTCTTCGCTGACAACGTGGTAGTGATATGAGAACAAATTGATAATTCTTTGACAACTGTACGGGGTAACAAAAATGGCGGGGGAACTCACTGTCCTACTTTTCTACAACGGTACAGGTAGATGAAGATGGTTCCACTTATTCACCAGCAATGGTAAAGGTGAATGCATCTAATCCACTTAATCCTGCATTAAAGAAATTGCACTTGGATTTCTTTTGACCAGCAACTTACAAGCTCAGTTTTTATGAATTATGAAATTGGGGAGAATTGTTTATGAATCATGAATTGCAGGAATAAAAACAATTTTCTAAGCGACTGCAGCTCCGGTATCTGCCATCCTAAGAGCTTTACGAGTTTTCACTTTGAATTTTCGCAAGATGTTGGAAACATGAAATTTTACTGTTCGGTCCTCTATCTGAAGCATATTGGCGATATCCTTGTTGGAAAACCCTGTCATCAGGAAAGGGATGATCTGCTGTTCACGGTCGGTGAAACTACGCGACTCGGCGAAACCGCCAAATGAGCGGGTACTCTTGATGTACTCGCTGAGGCACTCTCGACCCATCCAAAATTGCCCTTCTGCTACCGCATGCACGGCACTCGGCAGTTCGGTATCAATATTCGGCACCAGAATGATTGCATGAATGCCCAGGTAAATGAACCTACTCTCCTCTTCTGGGCTCCCGAATTTTTTTTGAATCAGCGCGATAGACCGTCCCCCCATCCGGTTCCACTCAGTAGCGATCTTTATCCAATCCTTGACAGAACAGGTGTCGAGAATCAATATCCGATTTTGGTCCTCCAACGGATTAGCTGGAATCTGCTCGAACTTCCTGACTTCGTACATCGCGGAAATGAGCAGTTTCTTGATCGCACCAAATGCAAGCGGATGACGCGAACAAATGAAGACTGTTGGGCAACCGATCTTACGACTCTCCATAGCTTTCAACCCGCAAAAGATCAAGCGATGCCGCTGGCAAAGGGCACCAGCACGGGACAGGTGAAGATCATCACGCGAAGATTATCACGAATTTTGGCGTTGAAAGGCTTCTCATGTCAAATGAAAATCATTTGAATTCCCATTTTAGAAAGAAGGCTGAATATCTTGTCGCAATGTTTCCCGTCTAGACAGTATCTATCCATGTAATGTGGACAGTTTCACATGAGTGGCCTCACTAGTTACACAACCCGGCATATTGCTTCCAAGGTTCAAGATGTTGCGGCTCGCAGCAAATTAAGACTTTTCTAAGAAAGATGGATTGGGGGAATGATGCTCCCAGTGCGAATGCATTGCTGACTGTAATACCTCATTATTAAATCATAAAACTGCTCTAGCTTGGTTTAGGTCAATCTCGCGGCAACATCGGCGATATGCCAATGTTGCGAGAAGAAGCCCCTCTAAAGACCGTGGGATTGGATGAACTTGCGCCGAGCCCTACACGAAGACTTGTAAAAAAACGCTGTCGGTCGAGGTTATGTGATATGAGAGAACGAATGTGGGAGATGTGAGATGAGCACCAGGCAAAAATCGAGTCTAGCGCAATTGTTGGCAAGACCATCAGCGGCTGCTTCTACTAAGCAGTGTTCTGCCCGTTGCCGAGGTCTTTGCTCCAGGAAGCCCGGAATCTCGAAAAACTCCAACGGCGAGTTCGGTCAGAAACTTCAGACCTTGCTGCTCGGCCCAATTCAATAACTGCTTCTGCAGTAGCATTTCGCTCTGGCCGGTGGTGCCTTTGCTCAAGTGTCTGCCTTTTTCATCATCGAGAAAAGCCTGGACCGCTTCCTGAATCGTGATCTTTGGCGTCTGACCTGGGGCGCCTGCGACGTCCATGTCGCGGGCCTGCGCCTCGGCGCGCTCCCAACTCCTCGTCTGGGCCGAGATGCGAATGAATCGGCCGTTGGGCAGGTTTTCCGTTGATCCACTTCGGCAGCGGCATCTGCGGTAGTTGCAGTCAACCTGCTCGCATGGCGGGTAATGACGGGTATAGACGCGAACCATATGCCTCCAAACCAGGCTTGCAGAGCGGCGTCTGCCGGAGGCACTGTACGGCCATTGTACGATTCGCGCAAATGACTTTTAAGTCGTGTGTTTTGAGTAGGAAATATGGTGGAGCTAGTCGGGATCGAACCGACGACCTCATCGTTGCGAACGATGCGCTCTCCCAGCTGAGCTATAGCCCCGTAAACAATGGGAAGAAGTAACCAATAGATTTTACCAGCGTAATGCAATCTCACAAAATCGTGGCCTTCAATAGGCAGGGGCACAAAGCATCATCCCGGTCTACTGATCATCCTGGCCAGCATTTCCGGGAAAAAGCGTTTGAGATATACAAGGGTTTTTTCGCGAAATGCAGCAACAACAATTTCGTTCCTCTTGGCTGCCACGCCCTGCAAAATCTGCCGCGCACATTCGTCCACAGGCATGCCGCGCGCAAGTTCAGAGTCCATCTTCGCGTGTTTACGGCCATCGCCGCGAAGCGCGGATAAGCTGATATCCGTGCGGATAAATCCCGGACACACCATGGTGACATGAATTCCATTGCGCTCTTCTTCTGCGCGTAATGCCTCAAAGAAGCCGTGCAGCGCAAATTTACTGGCGGAGTATCCTGACCGCATCGGCACGCCAAACTTGCCAGCCACGCTGGAAATCACCACCATATGCCCGCCCTTCTGCGCCATCATGGAAGGCAGCACCGCACGGGCCATGGCTTCAGGAGCAAAGAAATTGACTTCCATCAGCTGACGATACACGCTCTCGTCCGTTTCGCGCGTGCGCGATCGCTGAGTGATTCCAGCATTGAGTACCAGAATATCTACGCCATTGAATATTTTGAGCGCTGTCTGAGTTTTCTCAGATAATTCCCCCGCATCGGTGACGTCAAGCGGCAGGATGTACGTATTGGGTTCTCCACCGCAGCCGGTTTGAACGCGTTTCAGTTCATCTTCCCGACGCGCGGACAAAATCAGCTTTGCACCAGCTTTATGGAATGCAAGAGCCATGGCCTCGCCTATGCCAGATGATGCTCCAGTGATCCAGACACGGCGGTCTTGAAAATCCATAAATTTAGAGTGGAGTTCAAAGTTTACTGGCGGCTTGCTGCAACAAAGATTTGATCATATGCCCATCTGTTGCGCCCGACGGCAGTCCGCCTTGCGCCATGTCGGCTGATCCGCCTCCCCGGCCATTTACCGTGGCCATTACATCTTTCATGAGCTGGCCCATGTTGGATTTCTGGCCAGGGCTCTGTGCAAACACCAGCGTAGGCT
Source organism: Candidatus Angelobacter sp. (assembly GCA_036496365.1). Taxonomy (GTDB): domain Bacteria; phylum Acidobacteriota; class Terriglobia; order Terriglobales; family Acidobacteriaceae; genus Angelobacter. The sequence continues at coordinate 3,785 of DASXLK010000165.1, forward strand.
GTCCCTCTCCTGCTCCCAATAAAGCGATGACAGACGCCTTCCCTGCTGTCAGCTTCTGGGCCAATAGTTTGATGAAAACTGCATCACGATCAGGCATATATTGGGTAATTACATGCGGCGTGCCAGCAGTTTGAGCGAGCATTTGATCAGCATAAAGTGCAGCAATCTCTTCCAGCAGCTTGTGGCGAGCTTTATCAGCAGTCTTCGCTTCGGCCAGCGACTTGCGAACCTGCTCCGGAACATCATAAATGTGGCTGGAGTAAAGAGAGGCAGCTTCTGTGAGCGTTGTGTAATCATGGCGGGCGGTGTTCACGGCCCGCAGGCCGCAGACAAATTCAACCCGCACACCCTGCTTCACCTTCTCGGTTTTCCTCAAAAGAATACTGCCGATCTGCCCCGTGGCGCGAACATGGGTTCCGCCGCACGCGCAGAGGTCGAAATCTGAAATGTTGATCAGTCGTAAATCGCCAGTCTGTTTGGGTGGGAGCTTGCGCAGGCCCAGTTGCCTCGCTTCCTCCAGCGGAACAAACCGCATGCTTACCGGGCGGTCTTCCGCAATCACCTCATTGGCCAGAAACTCCGCTTGCTGCGCCTGCATGGCAGAGAGGCCGCTTGTTTCAAGATCAATGGTGCAGCTCTCTTCTCCCATGTGAAAGCTGATCGTGGGCATATTGAAGAGCCGAATGAATGCGGCCGAAATCAGATGCTGTCCGGAATGCTGCTGAATATGGTCACGTCGGCGAGCGGCATCCACAGTGCCGTGAATCTGCGTTCCAACGGGAATCTGCTCAGCAGCAAAATGCAGAATGCGGCCATCTTCTTCATCGGCAACTTCTGTGATGGCAATCTGCTTGCCATCCGCAGCCATCATTCCCAGATCATACACCTGTCCGCCGCTGGTGGGGTAGAACGCCGTGCGGTCCAGCACAATCGCAGCTCTGCCATTGTGATCAAGTGATTCGACCACCCGGGCATCAAAGTCGTAAAGAAAAGAGTCGTGATAATAGAGGCGTTCGGTCATGGTTTTTAAATCTCGAGCAAAGCGAGAGATTCACCACGGCTAAGCTTAGCCGCGAATCACGCGAATGAACCCGAATCAAGTTTGATTTGCCTTGATTCAAGCATTCTTCACTGACTTCAATGTTTTCTCAAAGCTAACTCGCTTCAAACTGCAAAGCTTTGGCCACCACATCAATATATTTCAGCCCTGATCCGGTGTTGAAAAGCACCACTTTGTCACTGGGCTTCAGGAATTTCTGTTCCAGTGAAATCTTATAAGCAGCCAGGCACGCTGCGCCTTCGGGTGCGGCAAACACGCCTTCCTTGCTCGCCCATTCCTGCACGGCTTGAAAGATCTGCTCGTCTGAAACGGCAATAGCGGTTCCGTTGCTTTGCTTGATGATGTCCAGAACTATATAGTCCGCGTATGGTCTCGGCACGCGTAGTCCCGCAGCCGATGTCTGCGCGTTCTGCCATACCTCCGCCACAGGCTTGTGCTCATTCCACGCTTTCACCACCGGCGCGCAACCATCTGCCTGCACGGCAACCATCTTGGGACGCTTGCCGGGTTTCAACCAGCCCAACTCTTCCATTTCACCAAAAGCCTTCCACATGCCGATCAATCCCACGCCGCCGCCCGTGGGATAAAAAATGGCATCCGGCAATTCCCAGTTCAATTGCTCAGCCACTTCATAGCCCATGGTCTTTTTGCCTTCCACGCGGAAAGGCTCTTTCAATGTTGAGATATCAAACCAGCCTTCAGCCTGCTTGCGCTCATTCACCATTTTGGCGCAATCAGAAATCAGGCCGTCCACCAGCGTTACATGAGCGCCGTAAGCCTTACACTCAACAAAGTTCGCCATCGGCACATCTTTAGGCATAAAGATATGCGCTTCAATTCCCGCCGCCGCGCAGTAAGCTGCCAGCGCGCTTGCTGCATTGCCGGCAGAAGGGACCGCCAGCTTTTTTAGCCCATATTGCTTGGCCATGGTCACGGCAGCGCAAAGGCCTCGGGCTTTGAACGATCCAGTGGGATTCAGTCCTTCATCCTTTATATAGACGTTTGGATTTTCACGGCTGGGCAGCATAGGCGTAAAGCCTTCACCCAGGGTCACCGGCACATCGCCGGGAAGAACGTCATGGTAGCGCCACATGGTGGCGGGGCGTCCGCGCAGTGAATCGGGCGTAAATTTGCCTTTGAGCGCCGCCAGATCATAACGCACATAAAGTGAGCCGCCATCTTTGGGGCAGATTGTCTGCGGCTGCGCGCCGCTCAGGTGATCTCCACATTTAGAGCATTCAAGGTATGCAATTTTGGCCATGGATGAAGTTTAACAAACACTTTCTTTAGTGATAGCGCTTCTCCCCTGCAGGTATCGCCACCTGCAAACGGTTTCCCGCTGAAGGCAGCGGGCACGTGGTATACGGGTTGTAAGCGCAGGGCGGGTTATACGCTTTGTTGAAATCAAGTTCGATCTTGCCATCTTTGGCAGAAGGAGGATCGAGAAAGCGCGCCGCCTGATATGTTTCTGTCTTGCTGGTGAGATCGCGGAACACCATAAATAAATGTCCCGGACTGTCTTCACCAATCTCCAGCTTGAACTTTTTTCCATCCAGTGAAAACGTGGCATGGCCGACAAATTGGGTTTCTGCCTGACCGCCGTGAATGATCCCGATTTGCGCCGTTTGCGGTGAAGGATACGCCACATAATCGGCGATGATGCGATACTTCTCATTCACCGGATACCAATGCAGTCCTTTAAAATTTTTGCGTATCTCGCTGTTCTTGTCTTTTAAGCGAATCGCCAGACGCTTGCCACCGGCATGCACATAAAAACTCGCGTCGCCGTCAACAAGCCGGTCGTCAGGGGTATCAGGCTTCAGCTCAACTGTGGTTACTGGTTTGCCATGCTGGGTGATGGGCGATCCCGGATTGATGTGTGCCGTAACCTTGCCACCATTCATGTCAAAGTAGCCGGCTTGAGCGGGAACCGGCGCAGGCAGCACAATGTCATTGCCTGCGGCTGAGCCAAAATTGTTTTTGCCTTCGTGCAGCCAGAACAGGCCCGCCACGGTAAGCCAATCGTCATCACCCTTGAGTTTTGTCTCATAGTCCTGCCGCCACTTCTCCACCGATTTCTGATAAGACGAGACCTCTGCTGCACCGAGACAGACGAAGAGCGCAAAGACAAACAATGCGGTGTAAGTTCGCGAACGCATCACGTTAATTCTTCCCTTCCGCTCCCGCTTCATGGAGCGATTTGGGGTCAGATAGATTTCTGGGTGAGGACTTTTGCAGCGCATTCACCATGAGCTGTCCCGCTTTGGGATTGCTAACTTTCCGCCCAATCACCACATCGCGCGCGGAAATTTTTCTGCCATAAACTTTTTCCGTAGCGCTATTATCGGGTCTCAGCGTTGAACCATCCAATGAGATACCGGCAAAAAGTCCGCGTGAACGCGAGTAGGTAAGAATCTCAGCGTGCATAAGCACATCGGTTGCGGCCTGCGCGTCACGGCCTTTTGGGCCGGCCGCCGCTGCGGCGTCCGCTCCCAGTTTCACCTTGCTCCTCAGGATGGAATCGATTCCTTTGGGATTCACCACCAGCAACACAAAGTCCGTGGCCTGTCCGCCAAGTTGGAATCCGATGTTGCCACCTTCCAGCGCAACCATGGCCGGCGGTCCCCACGGGCCGGTAAAGCTCTGGCCGCCACGGCAAGTCATCGCGCCGCGTCCGTAGTTTGCTCCCACACCAAGAGCAAGTTTTTTAACTGAAGGGATCACGATCACGCACTCTGATTTATCCAGCACCGGCTTGGGAATATTGTCCGGAATATTCAGGATCTCCAGCAGGACTTCACCAGCATGGCGAAGCCGGTCATCCTCATGCTGCTGGGCCTGAATGGCGGTGGAAGCCAAAAGAGCTGCAATCACAAAACTAAAAATCTTCTTCATCGTCTTTCTCCCTTTCAACTGCGTTTGGGCCGATCGCTGCACCATAAAAGTGCAGCTCACCTGAGCTTATGCCCCCGGTTTATTTGCCGGTTCATAATTCAGCGCTTCCAAGCCCAGAAAGCGTGCACCGTCGCCCAACTCTTCTTCAATACGCAGCAGCTGATTGTATTTGGCGATTCGGTCTGTGCGCGAGGCTGACCCAGTCTTGATCTGGCCGGTTCCTGTGGCTACGGCAAGATCGGCGATAAACGTGTCTTCCGTTTCTCCCGACCGATGAGAAATCACCGCCGTGTAAGCATTGCGGCGTGCCATGTCAATGGCATCCAGGGTCTCGCTGACGCTGCCAATTTGATTCACCTTGATCAGGATGGAATTGGCAATCCCTTCGTCAATGCCCCGGGCTAGGCGCTCCGTGTTGGTAACAAAAAGATCGTCGCCCACAAGCTGGATCTTGTCTCCCAGTTCGTCCGTCATCTTGCGCCAGCCTTCCCAATCATCTTCGGCCAGTCCATCCTCAATGGAAACAATAGGGTATTGCCGCGCCCAGTCCGCCCAGAAGCGCACCATTTCTTCTGATGATTTGGAAGATTTATCTGATTTCTTGAAAACATATTTGCCTGACGCCTTATCGAAAAATTCGCTGGCCGCCGGATCAAGCGCAATGGACACATCCACTCCGGCACGGAAACCGGCTTGCTGCATGGCTTCAAGAATTAGTTCAATGGCTTCAACGTTGGCCTTGAGTGAAGGAGCAAAGCCGCCTTCATCGCCAACAGCGGTGTTATATCCACGTTTCTTCAGCACTGCTTTCAGTGTATGGAAGATTTCCGCGCCCCATTGCAGGGCCTCAGAAAAAGTTTCTGCGCCCACGGGCATGGCCATAAATTCCTGGAAGTCAACGTTGCTATCCGCATGCGCGCCGCCGTTGAGAATATTCATCATGGGAACCGGCAGGATACTGGCGCTCACCCCACCCAGATATCGATATAGCGGCACCTTCATGGCAATCGCGCTGGCACGGGCACAGGCCATGGAAACCGCAAGAATAGCATTGGCGCCAAGCTTGGCTTTGTTGGGCGAGCCATCAAGTTCGATCATCGCGTCATCAATGTGGCGCTGGTTGGCGGCGTCCAATCCCTGGAGCGCATCCGCTATCTTCTCATTCACATTATTTACGGCTGTTTGCACGCCCTTGCCCAGATAGCGGTGCTGGTCGCCATCGCGAAGTTCCACTGCTTCATGCTCGCCGGTGGAAGCGCCACTGGGAACAGCGGCTCGGCCAATGGATCCATCCCCCAGAGTGACTTCAGCTTCCACGGTTGGATTGCCGCGAGAATCAAGAATTTCACGCGCGTGAATGTCAACAATACCTGTGTCCATGATTTACCTCAAAGAACAACTCGTCTCAAAAAATGATTGCTTCGGAAATAGAAAGCCCGGAAAAGCCAGCCCTCTTGCAGAAGGAGAATTATAAATGACCACGAAATATGCGGCACGTATTGCGCAATCTGCAAACCCCGGCGCTTTCCGCGTCTACGCACTTCTGTTATGGTGAAAGTTTACTCGAGGAGAGCGAAAACCATGTCTAATCCCCAGCAGCCCAACATCCGTATGGTCAATGCCGCTGAATACCGTGATAGTTATGCTAACTCAATCCAGATTCGCGTAAGTGTTTGGGACTTTCTGCTGGTATTCGGGCGCTTGCATCCGCTCAATGCGCAGGATGTGGAAGTACAAAATTTTCAGGGGGTTTATCTTAGTCCCCAGCAGGCCAAGGCGCTACTTACGGTGCTGGAACAGAATGTGCGCCAGTATGAAGGCACCTTCGGCGAGATCAAGCTCGATCCTTCTATCGCCGCGCAGGGACAGGTTAACTAGAGCGTTCGAACACATTCCGGCATTCTCACGTGAGAATAAACAAATTGCTCAAGCCGCAAACCAACAGGTCGCCGGAATTCTCCTTCAGGCGTGTATTCCCGCTGGTCTTTGTTGTCATTTTTCTATTGCACACGCCATTGTTGGGCCTGCCATTTTTCTGGGATGAAGCCGGCTTTTATGTTCCTGCCGCGTATGACCTGGCGCATTCTCACACGCTGGTTCCGACAACAACGCTCGATACAGGACATCCACCACTTCCAGCGGCCTACCTTGCTCTGTGGTTCACACTTAGCGGATGGAAGCCTGTTGTGGCGCGTATGGCCATGCTTCTGCTTGCGGCCTTTGCTTTGACGAACGTTTTTCTGCTCGCTCGACGCTTGGCTGGAACCGGCGCTGCTGTGGCCACCACCATTGCCACGGCGGTCTATCCAATCTTTTTTGTGCAAAGCTCGCTGGCACATGCAGACCTTATGGCGGCTGCGTTTACGTTGTGGGGAATACGGCTCTATGTGGAAGAGCGCGTGTGGCCCAGCCAGCTTGCTTTTTGCCTGGCTGTGCTGAGTAAAGAGACGGCTATCATCACGCCGCTGGCACTGGCGCTTTGGGAGATATTGCAGCCTGGCGCCAGAAGCATGCACAGTCGCCTCCGGCGCACCGCGATTGCATTGATTCCAGTTGCGCCTTTGCTAATCTGGCTCGCCTACCATCATCACGTTACCGGAAGATTTTTTGGCGGCGCTGATTTCTACCAGTACAACGTGACCCAAGCGGTTAGCCCGTTGCGTTTCTTGCTGGCCTTGGGGCAAAGAATATGGCAGCTCTTTGGCACCATGAATATGCTGGCGCTCACTGCAGCCACCGCCGTCGCCATGTTTTTCCCTCCTGTAAAAGATCCAGCGAGCGAACGCGCGCGCATCGCCATCCCCGTGCAGCTTCAATTTGCGCTGATTATGCTGGCGCATCTGGTTGCGTTTTCTCTGCTTGGCGGTGCGCTGCTCACACGCTACTTATTGCCGGCTTATCCACTGGTAATCATGATTGGCATGTCGACTTTGCATAGGCGCATCACCCGCTGGGAGTGGCCTGCGGCGGTGATGGTGATTGTCTTTGTGATGGCGCTCTTCTTTGATCCGCCTTACAGATTTGCCCCTGAAGACAATCTGACCTATAAAAACTTTGTCGAGCTGCACGATAAAGCCGCAAAGTTTCTGGAAGAGCACGAACAGAACACAACTATCCTCACGGCATGGCCCGCGACGGACGAACTCTCCAAACCCTACCTGGGCTATGTGCATCAGCCTTTCTCTTCGGTTCAAATTCAAGATTTTACTGTTGAAGAAATGCTCAAAGCCCGGCAAATGCATTCACAGTATCAGGTGGCCTATCTGTTTTCTACCAAGAATGATGTACCCGCGTGGATTCATTCCGAGCGTTGGGAAAAGCTGAATCGGCGGTTCTTTGGACAACACAATGATGTCTCGCCAGAGTTGGCGGCGGAATTTCTTCACGGCAAGATTGTATTTCTGGCTCGGGATAAAGCTGAATGGGTGGCAATACTGGAAATGGAGCAGCCCTCGTCCGTGGCTTCAGCAACCAAACTACTTCCTGAGAGGATTACTCAATAAAAACCGAATCGATTGGCTCGTACGTGCAGCCTCCCGGGAGCAAGGCTGCGCGCAGATGGGGTTATGAAAGGACCCTTGCCACAACTGAGTGAATGCTGCCGTTGTACCAGAAATAACCCAGCACTAAAGCCGCTGACTCCACTATCCGGAAACGTCCTCGCTTTTTCATGAATCCAACTTCTCCCTGTTTTTAGCCGTTTGCCTCAGCTTCCACATGTGCATGGGCAAATGCAGGCTTCTCATTGGGGGAGAGAACGCGCATCGTTTTCCAGTCGTAAGCAAACTCAGTACCACAATCGAGGCAGACCACATACGTCCCTGTTGGCATAGCAGCCTCACAGCGGCGCTGTCCTGGCTTGCTGGTCTGGGGAAAGCTAATCTGTTTATGCCAGCATCCGAACAAAGCGTCTAAGATTTTCACAATCTCCTCCCGGCTGTTGCTCTTGAGTTTTGGGCCGGTTCTTCAACCGGCCTCATAAGCAACCTTCGGCATTTCTTGGGTCTGCTCCTAGGTAACGGCTCTGTCCGGACCGGTACCTTCGTCACTAATGTAATAGTGGTGGGGAGCCTGACTTCGTTTCACCTTATTTCCACAAAGATATGACACAAATTGTCAGCTTTTTTGTTTACTTGCCACCGCTTTCAATACCTTGAACGCAAGAATTCTGCATTTGTTGCATTAAGAATCGTTACATGCGTAAGATTCGATGCGAACTGGAGAGGAATCAGCTGCTTACCGTTTTTGGTTCTCAATTTGTCCCAAAATGGTCCTGGTGCAAATCGGGCGGAGTATGGCAAAAAATTAAGACTGCTCTATCCTAAAAATGGTTCGCTGCTCAAACTCCTCTATTTGTTGTGTATTCTGCTCAATCCATTCGCTTAGTTCAGGAAGGCACGCACGGAATGTATTTCATACCGGTAATTCTCGGCAGCACAAGGCGCAACAGAGAGAGCGCAAAAGTCGCCCAGTTTGCTTTTGACTGTCTAACCCGCATGGAAAAGGTAAGAACGGAGTTATTGGATCTAAAAGAACTCGACCTGCCAATGATGGAAGAACGGCTCAGGTTTCGCGATGACGCACCAGCCAGCGTTCAGGAATTCAGCCGCAAGATCGCTCAGGCTGATTCAATTGTGATTGTTTCCCCCGAATATAGTGGCGGCTATCCCGGCGTACTTAAGAATGCTCTGGATTACCTGAAACCCGAATACAGGCGCAAACCTGTCGGCATCATCACAGTTTCCGCTGTTGAGACCGGGGGCGTTCTCTGCCTGAATGCATTGCGTCAAGTTGTTTTGCATCTCGGCGGCGTTCCTATTCCCGCCAGTCTTATGGTTGCTCGTGTGCAAGAGTCATTTGACGCCAAAGGGATTCCAACAAATCCTGCTTTTACTGAACGCGCCAGGATATTTTTTGAAGAGCTAATGTGGTTCACAGAAGCGCTCTCAGTCAGACGAGCGAACTAAGGTGCGATTACTGCGGCGGGCAGATATGCTGCTGGCCACAACCTAATATGAAATTCAATTCACATTTTTGATATTAGTTTAATCAGAACCAGCCTCTTCACTCATTCCCAAAATGAGAACTCAGTTCCACTTTGGGAATTTTCAGCATAATAAATTTCTTTGCGAAATTTTACTTTCTAAGATTTGAAATCTGTTGACACTGCAAGGGTCTAGCGACTAGCCTCCCACGAAGTGACTTGTGCGTAAGTATCTACAAACTTACTTCAACTTTTGATTCTGCTGCTGCGGTCTTTCTAGGTTCTCGGGTGAGGTGAAAAGAGCAGGATGGCTAACGTTGCGCTCGTTGCAACTCTCACAGCACCTTTGTCTTCTGATCTGCGCGAAATCAACGATCTACTTAACAAAGAGCTGTTTAACAAAAACCTGTTCAACAAGAACCTGCCTGAGAAAGACCTGTCCGGTCCGGTTGCGTGGCTGCAATGGCGGGCTGACATGGCTGGGAATATTTCCTCTTCACGATTGCGCAGCCATTTCCCCGGAAAACTTTTATACACAATCCAGAGCTCACGTCACGGGGGAGCTTTTGCAGGATCAACCAATGAGCGGCATGCCCACATACTGGCCGCTGCTCCACACTATGATCTGGTGGAGCTTGAGGCCGGAACTGACCTGACTCCAGAACTGCTCAATGCAATTCCACCGCACAAACGCATGATCTCATGGAGCGGCCCGGCTTGCAGTGCTGTTGAGCTTCACAGAAAGTTTGACGAGTTGAGCACTGTACCTGCTCACTCTTATTGCCTGACCGTTGCTGCTGAAAGAACCAGCGATGGACTGCAAACGTTGTTCTTTCTGAAAGAGTTGAAACGCAATGACGTAACTGCTTTCTGCACAGGACCATTCGGCCTTTGGAGCAGGTTGTTGTCACCATTTTTCGGCGCGCCATTTCTTTTTGGCCGGCATGGTTCTGATCAAGCCGGATTGCAGACCTCCGCTGCCGGCGAGCCATCCATCCATCGTTTGATCGCCGATTACGGCTTTCCTGCGTTGCGTCCCGTGCGGGAGCTTTATGGCATGGTTGGCAACCGTGTATTTCAATCACCTTCGCCCCGGCTGCACAATGCCGGCTACCGTGCCATCAACCACCCTGCCTTGTTCGTGCCATTTCATACGGAGTGCTTTGAGGATTTCTGGAAAGAAACGGTCCTCTCCCCTACGCTCGCTGCATTGGGGCTTCCGATACAAGGATTAACGATTGTTTCTCCGCACAAGGAATCGGCTTTGGCTGCTGCTGAGCTGCATGACCCAATGGTGAGCCAGGCGCGAGCGTCGAATGTTTTTGTCCGCAGAAACGGCATATGGGAAGCACATACCACTGATCCGCAAAGCGTGGCCTGTGTCTATGAAAAACCAAATGGTAATTCAGCAAATCCACGCAAAGCCGCTGTTATTGGATGTGGCGGCGCCGGACGGGCCATTGCCGCCGCACTTCGGCAGGCGGGTGTGGACGTTACATTGGTGAATCGCGGCAAAGAACGGGGTACCCGCGCCATGCAGCTTTTGGATTTGCCGTTCATTCCATTGTCTGAATTTCGCGCGGAAGGTTTTTCTCTTCTGGTGAATGCGACGCCTATTGGTCGAGACGACGATGCGCTTCCCTTCCTTATTCACTCGCTCAACCGTAACGCCGTGGTTGTTGACTTGGCGTATGGAGCACACCCCACGCCACTGGTCTCCGGCATGCAGGCGCGTGGTGGCACGGTAATTGATGGCTATGATGTGGTCCTTACACAGGTGCGCGAACAATTCGCGATGATGGTGGGAGCAGAAATGCCGCGCAGCGTTGGGCGCGAGGATGTGATTTTGGGCGGTCCAGCCGGGCCCTACCATTCACTGCACTCCCCAGATATTGAGCAGGAAGAAGTGGTTGAGATCCACGACTCTTCATCCCGGACGAGGGCCAAATTACTTGCGTGACATATTTTTTATTGGAGTGACGTGAATTTTTAATAGCAGTGAGTAAGAATGATCTGCGGAATTGTTTGCCAGAACATTATTTGCCAAAACGAAGATGAATATAGAACTGACTCCATCGCAAAAAGAGCTGATCACACGCGCGCGCGATCTGGCACAAAAAAACTTTGCCCCGCGCGCTCCTGAATATGATCGCAATGCGTCATTTCCCGCGGAAGACTTCACGGACTTATTTCGCGCTGGGCTACTCTCCGCGGTAATGCCCCGCGAACACGGAGGCCTGGGGCTTGGGCCTTACCGCGGCGACGTTCTCACGCTCTGGCTTATCACCAAAGAAATTGCCAAAGCTAATCTCGCACTGGCACGCTGCTGGGAAGGGCACTGCAATTCTCTGGTCCTGCTGGATGGCATGGGAACACCGGAGCAAAAAGATCAGTGGTTCAATGGCGTCACCCAAAAAGGCGAGATCTGGGTGGCATGGAGTGGCGAACCTCAAGCGCGCGCGTCATCAGAAAAAATGAAGTTTGGCACCAGCACTACTAAAGTGGATGGCGGCTGGGTAATTGAAGGCAATAAAGCATTCGCCACCAGCGCTGGCGGAGCACGGTGGGCCATCCTGCTGGTAAGCACCGCGGGGCCAGGAGGAGCAAGACACAGTACAGCGCCGATTGAATCCCAGCTTCTTCTGGCTTGTGATCTCTCCGATCCTTCAGTGAGCATTGACACATCATGGTGGGACCCTATTGGCATGCGCGCTACGGCGAGCCATGTTGTCCGCTTCAACCGCACTTTTGTTCCGGAAGCAAATTTGATTGGACACCCAGGCCAGTACCTGACCGATGGCTGGCAGACCTGTTTTATCCCACACTACGCGGCCACATTTCTGGGAGCGGCCGATGCTGCTTATGAATTTGCGCTGGAATACATTACCTCACAGAACAAAACCGCCGATCCTTATATTCAGCACCACATCGCGCAGAGCGCCATTAACGTGGAAACCGGCCATCTCTGGCTGCAACATGTAGCCCGCATGTGGGAAACCGGACGGCACGATGAAGCCCGGCTTGCCGGCAGCCGCGCGCGCCATATAATGGAACATCTTGCCGAAGACACGGTGAAGCAATGCATACGGGCTTGCGGAGCACGCAGCCTGAATCGTCCGAGCGCGCTGGAGCGCATCTACCGCGATCTCTCATTTTACGTTCGCCATGACAATGACGATCAACTCCTGGCGACGATTGGAAAATCGCTGCTGGGCGAGCGCCACGACCCATCGTTTTACAAACCATAACCTCGGCAACGGACCGGAGAACGATCTTGATGAAAGTGAAGACCTCAAGAAACTGGCTGGCGCTCATGGAAACCTGGCTACGCATAGCATGTTGTTTCCTTCTGGCGTTATGTCTGCTGTCTTCTTCTGCAGTGTTATCGGCCAGTTCGCCGGACAAAACTGTCTCTGTTTTATATGCCGGCTCGCTAGCGGCCGTGATGGAAAATGGCGTGGGACCTGCGTTTACCAAGGCGACCGGTTTCGAATATCAAGGTGAGGCGCAGGGCTCCATGGGAGCGGCGCAGATGATCCATGATCACCTGCGAACACCTGACATTTTTATCAGTGCCGATCCCGCCGTCAATGAACAAGTGCTGATGGGCAAGCAGAACGAAAGCATGGTGAAATGGTTTGCCGTGCTCGCTTCGTCACAACTGGTGCTTGCTTACAATCCAAACAGCAAATTCGCGGCAAAATTCAGGGATGCCGAAACCGGCAAGATTCCGTGGTATGAGGTCCTGGAATTGCCAGGGGTGCGCTTTGGCCGTGGCGATCCAACCATTGATCCCAAAGGTTATCGCACGCTCTTCATGTTTCATCTTGCCGGAGAGCACTATCATCGCAAGGACATTCCTGCTTTGCTGGGACCAGACATTAATCCGGCCCAGGTCTTTCCGGAAATCGTCTTATTGGCCCGCGTAGAGTCCGGCCAATTTGATGCGGGGATCTTTTATAAGCATGAAGTTGTGGCGCATAAACTTCCGTTCATAAGCCTGCCTCCGGAAATCAACATGGGTGACTCTCATTTCGCTTCGTTGTATGCGAAAGAAAGCTATACCACTCCTTCAGGTAAACACGTTTCAGGTTCACCCATTCTTTTCACCATCACGATTCCGGAAACCGTGCGGCACCGCGAAGCAGCTTTGGCTTTCGCTCGTTTTCTGCTCTCTTCAGGAAAGTTGCTGCAACAGTTCGGATTCGGCAGCGTGGAGCATCAGGCAGGTGGTGATGTATCCCAGGTGCCCGCTGAGCTTCGTGAGTTCATTGCAGGACCATTCACACCATGAAACGCCATTTCAATCCTACGCTGGTCCTCTTTGGAGTGATGGGCAGTTTGCTTCTGATCGATCTACTGTCGCCGATTGCCAATCTGCTGCTCCATGCCCACTGGTCAAAGTGGATGGCCGACTTGGCACATCCGCAAGCACTGGCCGCGCTTAAGATCTCTATCTATGCCTCCACAATTGCCATGTGCATTATGACGCTGCTGGGCGTTCCGCTTGGCTACCTGCTGGCCCGCGTAAATCTGCCGGCCAAGCGCCTCTGGATCAGCCTGGTTTTTCTGCCCATGGTTGTGCCTGATCTGGCAGGCGGCATTCTGTTGCTGCAAACATTTGGCCCTTATGGAATGATTGGCAATGCGCTGGGCACAGCCAATATTGAACTCACCAACAATCTGGTGGGAATCGTCCTCTCGCAACTTTTCGTAGCGTCACCGTTTGTTGTGGTTTCCGCGCTTGCCGCATTTGCCAGCGTAGACACAAAACTGGAACAAGCCGCAGCCACGCTCGGGGACTCACGCTGGCGGATGTTCTGGCGGATATCTCTGCCGCTGGCCTGGCCCGGCATAGCGGCAGGAATTACTCTGGCCTGGATTCGCGCCCTGGGCGAGTTCGGGGCCACGCTCATCATGGCTTACAATCCGCATTCTTTGCCCGTTTACATGTGGGTAAAGTTTGAATCTGACGGTCTCACCGGTTCATTGCCGGCTGCATTCTGCCTGGTAATGCTGGCGGCAGCGGCGGTGGCGGTTTCCATGTTGCTCAGCCGCCTTACTGGTTACGCCGATGTTGTAACACGTCTAGGACCACAGGAGAAAGCAGCTTGAACGCTCTCGCCATCACTTATCCGGCAATCCAACCGCAACCACATAACACTCTGGATGTGCGCCTGAGCAAACGTTATGCCACCAGCGAGCAGCCCTGCTTTCGTCTGGAAACAAAGTTCACGGCTTTGCCCGGAGTCACCGTCATCCTGGGACATTCCGGCGCCGGAAAGTCGACGCTTCTACGTTGCATCGCTGGCTTGTGTGATCCGGAGCAAGGCCGCATTGCCATTGGTGAGCGCGTGCTCTTCGATCATGGCCAGAAAATTAACGTAGCCACCTCTGCGCGCAACATCGGCTTCGTCTTTCAGGACCTGGCGCTTTTCCCGCATTTGTCCATACAAGAGAACGTCGGCTACGGCCTGCACCGCATGGAAGCGGCAGAGCGCGAAGACCGCATGGCACGCATTCTGGCGTCATTTCATATAGCTCATCTGCGAAAGCGATTGCCACGCGAGACCTCAGGAGGCGAGCAGCAGCGCGTTGCCCTGGCGCGATCTCTGGTGACTGCGCCGTGC
>DASXLK010000166.1:0-2848 GCA_036496365.1 Candidatus Angelobacter sp.
ATGAATTTCGATGTTCTGTTCACTTATCTGTTGCATCCGGGAACAGCGGTGTACGTGGGATATAACTCCAACCTGGAGAATGTTGACCCGGCTCTGTGCCTGCATCAGCCCGGGTCTATGCAATGTGATCCCAATGGCGGAGGGTTGCTGCGTTCCAACCGTTTCAGCAACGACGGCCGCCAGTTGTTCGTGAAGATCAGTTATCTGTTCAGACGTTAAAGTGGATGCATTGCAATTTCTGCATTCAAATTAAGGCCCGATATACTGACCCGGTGATCATTCTGATAATGGGAGTTACAGGAGCTGGTAAAACCACGATTGGAACGCTACTCGCCCGCCAACTCGGCTGGCAGTTCGCGGATGCGGATGATTTCCACACTCCGGCCAACAAAGAAAAAATGTCGCATGGAATTGCGCTTACGGACGCTGACCGTGGCCCCTGGCTTGAAGCGATCCATGATGCCCTGCTACGTTGGGATACGACAGGACAAAATGCGGTGCTGGCATGCTCCGCGCTTAAGCAAGCCTATCGTGAGTTATTGAGTGAGGGAGTAAACGTCAAGTTCGTTTACTTGCGTGGGACAGAGGAACTGATTCTCCAGAGGCTCGGGCATCGCAAGGGACACTATGCAAAGAGTGATCTCGTAGCCAGCCAGTTTGCCGCACTGGAGGAACCGAAGGACAGCTATGTCGTAGATATAGCCAGCGATCCGCAGACGCAAGTTGAAGAAATTCGCCGTGATTTGAAGTTGCAGTAAATCCTTACAGATCGGTTTGCAAAAGCCGGCCAATATCCGTTTCCGGATCATAGGGCATATATCGCATGCGGTTCTTCGCGTACCGCCAGAGAGTTGTCACATTTGTCTCGTACCAGCAACACTCCATCATCCGGGGAGAAAATCCACACAGGAAGCGGAATCGCTTCAATACAGTCTCCGGGGCCACCAACATCGCCGAGGCGATGCGGTGATTACCATCCAGAATCGTCAATGGCTCCGAGTCGTTGAGACCAATCAATAAAACTGTCCGATTGGCTGCATCTTCCGTACTCAACCGGCGTAGTTTAGAGAAGAACTCATCATCCGGCTCCTCGACAGATGCCTTGCGAATTTCCTGAACAACATCATTTAAATAAAAACTTCCCTGCGAAACTCTGCGCCACTGCGCCCGGGGAAATACCCGGACGCCTGCCAGATCGGAGGTGGCCATCTCCACCTCAAACCATTTTGTATCATCCGGCAATTCGCGCCACATTGCCCCGCGTCGCAGATATAACAACGCCTTTCGCAGGGCATTTTCGTCGGCGTTTTCCAGGTTGGGCGTATTTACCAGCGGTTCGATCTTCGATCGGTAGGGATCAAACTCCTCATGGTGTAATTCGTTTTTGAGGAATTCAGCAATGGCTTCCTGTTCAGCAATCGGCCCGAGTCTCCGGATGTTTCCGTGAACTGCCTGAAGTGGTGGCGTATTGGACATAAAACTACTCCATAAAATGGGCACGGCGACGATGGCCAGAAGGACCGCCATCAGCACCACCTGCACCCAAATCATCTGGCGCAGGGATTCGTGGAACATATAGATGCCCAGAATCAAAGCTCCGCCAAAGGCCAATTGCACCCAAGCGGTATTGGCGATCTTACGTGACATTTCATACGAAATAACGACTACGCTCAATGCATAGATTCCTGTAGAGAGGGCATACAGGATCATTAAGCTCTGGAGCGAACCATATCCCGTAAGTTGAAAGCTCTTGCCAAACGCATCGTCCCAGAAAGTACTCGGCATCAGCCATATGCTGAAAAAGAGAAGGGCTAAAATTCCCAAAACCATTAGGAGAGAGGTCAGCAGGATCGAATTGTTCTCGCGGCCTTTAGCCTTCTCGCCGGCAGACATGGGAAACATAGCATTGACCACTGACAAGGCACAGATGGTGATGACACGCCCAACTAATGCGACGGCCGCGTAAAGCCCCGCTTCGCCAGACGGAAAGAAGTGCTTGGCCAGGACAATGTCAAAGTTGTTGATGATGACCATGCCAATGAAAAATATGTTGGCCTGCACACCTTCGCGGAAGTGTGCGGTGATATGGAGCTTGTTTCCTGGCTCCCGCTTCAATCCAGTAAATGCAAAAAAATAAGCAACGATGACACCCAGGGCGCTGGCGAATACAGCGCCCGCGGCTCCCATCCCCATGTGAATTAGCACCCACGCGCCCACCAGGCGAACAACCGCTTCCAGGATGAGATTGATACCGAAGATCCCGAAAGCGTACTTGCCCTGAATCGCACCCCTGCGGGCTCCTAAAGGAATGTAGAAGGCTGTCCCAATGGCAAGAAGAACAATCAGGCGCGAGTCCGGCAGATTCAGATATCCAGCCAGCAGATTCCTTGCCAGGATCAGGCATACCGCGACCACAAATGCCAACTTCCACGCCTTCCAATGAAGACCGGAGTAAATCGCCGCTTTCTCTTCATAAGACTCATGGCTTGCCACCATCTTGGCGCACACCACCTGCACCGAAAGTGTGATGGCTGACGAAACAACCAGCAGGGTGTAAACCACAGTGGCGCGGCTGAAACCTTCCGGCCCGAGCATGTGCGCAACCAGAAGGTTGTAAAGAAGATTCATTCCTCCAACGAGAACGGATGCGGACAACAGAATAAAGGTCCCGCTTAGCAGGCGCGATTGCAGCTTGTTGCTGGGAACAATTTCTATTGCTATGGACCTCAATTGCGTGGAGGCTGCTTTAACAAAGCTCTTCATTCTTTGATGACCATGGGCCCAACGCCAACTAAAACAAAGTAAATCGAATCACTGGAAGAATGGCCGTACTGTCCTTGCCGGAAAA
>DASXLK010000167.1:0-6618 GCA_036496365.1 Candidatus Angelobacter sp.
CGTGGGCGGGATTGCCAAGGGTCATTTGGTGCGGGAAGTGGACGCCCTGGGCGGAATTATGGGCGAAGTCACCGACGCTGTGGGGATCCAGTTCCGTCTGCTCAACACTTCTCGAGGGCCAGCCGTGTGGTCACCCCGCGCACAGTGCGATAAGCAGCAATATCGCGTGAAGATGCGCGAAGTCCTGGAAAGCCAGCCCAATTTGTTTATCAAGCAGGCTGAAGTTGCGGAATTGATTTTGGAGGAAGCGGAAAATCCACCACGGAGACACGGAGGCACGGAGAAGAGCTTTTTTAGTGAGGATGCTGCTAGCTCTGAGTCTGTTTCCAGTACGCTAGATATTGAAAGATCTGCTTTTATCAAACCACATGTGTCAGGATCTGACTTCAATTGTGCCAATCAGAATTTAAATGAGCCAGAAACTTTAACTTCCACGCAAGAAGCTACAAAAGAATTTTCCTCCGCGCCTCCGTGCCTCCGTGGTGGATTTTCTGTAGCGCGCGGAATAAAGCTGCGTGACGGACGCACCGTCGGCGCTAAGGCTGTCATCATCACCACGGGAACGTTTCTGAATGGTCTGATTCACTGCGGCGAGCAAACGTATCCTGCCGGTCGGAGCGGCGAGCCGCCTTCACAACTTCTGGGCGAATCGCTCAAGCTGCTTGGCTTACGCGGATGCCGCCTGAAGACCGGAACGCCGCCGCGGCTGGATGGCCGCAGCATTGACTGGTCGCGCTTTGAAGTGCAGCCGGGCGATGCCGATCCCACGCCTTTTAGCTTCCGCACCAGGAAGATTACGCAGAAACAGGTGCCGTGTTATCTGGCATTCACCACGGCGGAGACGCACCGCATCATCAGCGAGAATGTGCATCGTTCGCCCATGTATTCCGGCCAGATTAAAAGCATTGGTCCGCGGTATTGTCCCAGCATTGAAGACAAGGTCGTGAAATTTCCCGATAAGACCACACACCAGCTCTTCCTGGAACCTGAAGGCCTGAATACGCATGAGATTTACGTAAATGGCATGAGTACATCCATGCCGATTGATGTACAGCTTGCGGTGATCAAATCCATTCCGGGCCTTGAGAAAGCAGAGATGCTGCGGCCCGGATATGCGATTGAGTACGACTCGATTGATCCCACGGAGCTTGAGCGCACGCTGGAAACCAAGAAAATTAGCCAACTGTTTCTTGCCGGACAGATCAATGGGACTTCCGGTTATGAAGAAGCCGCATGCCAGGGCCTGATGGCAGGCATTAACGCAGCGCTCAAAATCAAAGGCGAGTCGCCGCTGATTCTGGATCGCACAGAAGCTTATACGGCCATTTTGATTGATGATCTCATCAGCAAAGGGACGAACGAGCCGTATCGCATGTTTACTTCGCGTGCGGAGTTTCGCCTGCACTTGCGCATCGATAACGCTGACCGTCGTCTTACGCCGCATGGCCGGCGCATTGGACTCATCAATGATCAAGCCTGGGCTGATTTTCAGGCAAAGCAGGCCCGTGCGCAGAAGCTGGCAGCATTGCTGGAGAAGACCCGCGTATCAGGGGAGATGTTGGAGAAGATTGGGCAGGCACAACAAGACCGGTTGGCGGCGCAAAAGACGGCGAGTGCGGTGGAAGAAGTTGATGAGGCTCCAGATTCGCCAGCAGCGTTGCCTGCTGCAGGAAGTAATCTGGCCAGTGCGATTGGTTCGACGATGGCGCAACTGTTGAAGCGTCCGGAGATTGTGATTGAGGATTTTGTTACGGTAGTACGCGAAGGGTATCCGGAGTTTTTTGCGGAGATTGATACGCCGGGCAGCATTGTTGAAGCATCTGCTGAACCTCAGGGGTTAAAGCCCCAGTTAAAAGAAAGCGTTAATGGCACGACTGAAAGTCGTGCCCTGACACTTGACTCGTCCATTGACGCATCCTCTACTGTTCCAACTTCCGAAGGACAAGTGTCAGGGCACGAGTTTACTCGTGCCGAAAATGCCCCTAATGCACGGGGCTTTAGCCCCTGCAAGCTTTCTTCGGCGGCGCGCAATGAAATGAAGACCGTAGAAACCGAGATTAAATATGCGGGATATCTTGATCAGCAGCGCAAGTCGATTGACCGCCTCAAGAAGGCTGAGCAGCGCGTGATTCCTGACTGGTTTGACTACGGCAAGGTCAGCGGGCTTTCGCGTGAAATGAATGAAAAGCTTCAGCGTGTACGTCCACGGACGCTGGGGCATGCGTCACGCATTCCCGGCGTAACACCTGCGGCGGTTTCTCTGATCCATGTTTACATTGAGATTCAGGGCAAGCGCTTTGCGCAGGCACAGAGTCTGGGATAAGCAATGGTCTCTGAGAAAAAACCAGCGCAGACCAATGCTCGCCCAATTGACGCCGGAGTGCGTATCGGACATGTGCACCTAAAGGTTGCCAACCTGGAGCGTGCGATTGGCTTTTATCGCGATGTGCTTGGCTTTGAACTAATGCAGCGGATGGGCGACCAGGCAGCCTTTCTTTCCGCTGGTGGTTATCACCATCACATTGGATTGAATACCTGGGAAAGCCTGGACGGACATGCGCCGCCTTTTGGAACTACAGGGCTCTATCATCACGCGATTCTTTATCCCACACGTGCCGCGCTGGCTGATGCGTTGCGGCGAGTGATGGCCGCTAATATTCCACTGGATGGCGCAGCCGATCATGGAGTGAGCGAAGCGCTTTATCTACGCGATCCTGATGACAATGGCGTGGAACTTTACTGGGACCGCCCGAAAGAGCAGTGGCCGCTGACAGCAGATGGAAAGCTGGCGATGTTCACGCGGCGGCTTGATCTGCACGGCTTGTTGGGGGAAGCGGCTGATGCAGAACGGGAACTGCCGACGACTAAGGACCTTTAGTTTTTTTCTGTAATCCCGAGCGGAGCGAGGGAACCCTATAAGTTCGATGATTTGAAGGGCTAAAGAAAGTTAGCCGCAGACTTGCGCAGATGAACATAGATCAAAAGAAAAATTTAGCCGCTAATAAACGCGAAAAACGCGAATTTTAAAACAACTGGTTCACGCCAAAAATCACTTCCGCACAAAATGTTCCAAGCAAGCGCAACGCCCCAGCAACACTTTGGCTTAACCGCCATATTTTGTTGTTGCACCCGCTGTTGATTACATTTTCTGCGTTTTTCCCGCAATCCCACGATTTGCAACCCTACGACTTGCGCCGCTCAACACGAACAAGATCAACCGCCAGCAATCCTGCATTGAATGAGAAGGTGTGCGTGCCTTTTAATTTCCCCATGAATTTTGCCGGGATTTGGCACTCAATTTCTTCAGAATAAGTTTCAGTTGTAAGCTCTGCAATCCTCGCAATTCCCATTGACGCCCCATAAAGATCAAAGCCCTGGACTTGAAATACCCTGTATACATCGCTCCCATCCAACAGCAAGCCGCCATTGCGGGCCCGTTGCGAATCAAATAATACAGGGTTGAGTGGATGGGCCTTCCAGTCCTCACTGTCATAAGTGTCGGCATAAAATACATGCAGTTCAGAGCCATTGTCGCCAGAAGCTGAGCTGTCGATGTTGGTCAGCATCCACCACTTCTCGCCATATTTGAAAATGCTGGTATCAACGGCATTCACTCCTGATTTCAGCACTCGGTGCAGCTGCCACTTCAGGGGGAAGTCAACGCACTTGTAAATGCGTATGTCTCCGGCTTCGGCTGTTTCCGGACACATAAAAAGCTGGCCGGAATCTTCAAACAGAAAGGGGTAGGAAAGGTGGAAGGATTCTTCAATGGCCGTTCCCAGCTCTCTGTACTTATCGCGCGTGATTTCGTATGCGGAGATCCTGCCTTTGCCTTTTGCATAGTCATAATCCTCGACAAAACAGATATGCGAACCATTTTTGTAGATCACAAATGGGTCAGCCAAAAAACGGTTTGGCGGATTTTTGATAACAGTGGACCGCCATAGTACTGAGGTTCTCCAGTCTTTTACAAATTGATAGGCCACGCTCCATCGATGAATCCTGCCCAGAGCGGCCCTGATTTTTTTCCCGCCGAGGTGGATAAGCGTTCTGCATGTGTAACGCAGTTGATCTTTTACAGATGGAATCCGGTAGAGTGGGTAGCTGTACGGCATTTTTTTGAGTATCTTTGGCAGCGTTCTGGATTCCCCAACCTGCTCCAGAAATCTATGAAAGAAGATATTTGCTTTAAGTGACAGACGCACCTGGTTCAGCATGTAATAGGATGAGGTGGGCCTGCTGCCTTTCAACAAAACATCTCCGCCATCCAGTTCATCAGTGAGTCTTTGAAGAATGAAGCCAGTGGATGGTTCTCGGTTGAAGACCTCCCAAAATCCTGCTGGACCCCCACGGTAAACGTCATTGTTCGCGTGATGAAAAGAGACGATTCCGAACGGGCATACCGTCAAGACTTCGCCACGCAGAATGCCGCTTCCGCCGCGGACCAGAATGTCCAGCTTGTAACACTTGATTTTTTCCAGGTCTTCCGGCGAGTACCTGAACACGAACCCGCTTTTAGAAACCAACGGCTCAACGCAGAGCTGCGGGATGTCGATATCATGCAGTGAATATTTGCGAAAAAAACTTGCGTGCTCTTTATTGCGACGAACCAGGAGCTTTTCCGCACGCTCTATCCAACGAAAGACGGCCCTTTGAATCAATTGCTTAATACCGCTCCGCTGTAACCGGTCGCTAACTCTGCTGAAAAAACTCCGTGGCTTGGTTTGAAACGTCTTTTGCAGAACCAGGAGTTCGATAGAGTAAAACCGGGCTAGCTTGCTCTGTTCAATAAGGTAATGAACGTCGCTCGATTGCTCTCCATCATCCAGTATGTAGCCAACTCGCAGTTTGGACATAAGCCGTTCATGCGTTCCACAGGCGAAGCCCACCAATCCCGTGAAGCGGCAAATCCCTTTTGTTTTTTACAGCGGTATATTCCCATGCTTCTTTGGCGGATTTTTGTCGCGCTTGGTCTGGAGCATTTCCAACGCGTCGCATAATTTCTTGCGTGTTTCCTGCGGACGGATTACTGCGTCGATATAACCGTGTTCGGCAGCCACGTATGGATTGGCAAAGCGTTCGCGGAACTCTTCTACTTTCTGATTGCGGGCTGCAGCAATGACTTCCATCTTTTCTTTTTCTGTTTTGGCAGAAATCGCTGCTCGCTCCAGCTCTCGCTTGTAAACAATGTTGACCGCGCCTTCCGGGCCCATCACAGCGATCTCTGCCGTGGGCCATGCGAAGTTTACGTCCGTGCGGATGTGCTTGGAGGACATGACGCAATACGCACCGCCATAAGCTTTACGCGTGATAACCGTAATCTTGGGCACTGTGGCTTCAGCAAAGGCAAAGAGCAGCTTGGCTCCATGGCGGATGATGCCGCCATATTCCTGTTGCGTGCCGGGAAGAAATCCGGGGACATCTTCAAAGGTAATCAGCGGAATGTTGAACGCATCGCAAAAGCGCACAAAGCGCGCGCCTTTGACGGAGGCATTGATATCGAGCACGCCAGCAAGAAACGCCGGCTGATTGGCTACGATTCCGACGGAGCGTCCGTTGAGGCGGGCAAAGCCCACGACAATATTTTTAGCGTAGTGCTCATGCACTTCAAAGAAATAGCCGTCATCCACCACTCGGGTAATCACATCTTTTATGTCATACGGCTGATTGGATTCAGCCGGGACCACGGTTGCCAGTTCGGCATCGGCGCGGTCAATGGGGTCGGTGCATTCGCGGCGCGGTGGTTCATCAAGATTATTGGACGGCAGAAAGCCGAACAACTCGCGGATCATCGACAGGCACTCGGCATCGTCATGCGCCATGAAGTGAGCCACGCCGGAAGTTTCATTATGCCGGGCCGCGCCACCCAGCTCTTCTTTGGTGACTTCCTCATGCGTCACGGTCTTGATCACGTCCGGGCCGGTCACAAACATGTAGGAAGTCTGATCGACCATGAGAATGAAATCGGTGATGGCGGGTGAGTAGACTGCGCCGCCGGCGCAGGGGCCCATGATGGCGGAGATCTGTGGAATCACGCCGCTGGCGAGAGTGTTGCGCAGAAAAATATCGGCGTAACCGGCCAGGGACATTACGCCTTCCTGGATGCGCGCGCCACCGGAATCGTTCAGGCCAATCACCGGAGCGCCGGTCTTCATGGCCATGTCCATGATTTTTACAATCTTGCCAGCATTAGCTTCTGAGAGTGAACCGCCAAACACGGTAAAATCCTGGGCGAAGACAAAAACCAGACGGCCTTCGATACGTCCATAGCCGGTGATAAAGCCATCGCCGTAAACGCGGCTCTGCTCCATGCCGAAGTCAGTGCAATTGTGCGTGACCAGCTTGTCAAATTCTTCAAAGGTGTCTTCGTCGAGAAGAAATTCGATGCGCTCACGCGCAGACATCTTGCCTTCTTTGTGCTGGCGGGCGCGGCGTTCTTCACCGCCTCCGGCTTCTGCCAGTGAATCTCGGCGTTTGAGCTCTGCAAGTTTCTGATCACGGTCCATGGAAAGGATTATAAAGCGCGGAAGCAAAAACCCACCACGGAGACACGGAGGCACGGAGAAAAGCGAGGGCTTACCACTGATTCACACTGATGGCGCTGATCTGGAAGGATCG
>DASXLK010000168.1:0-1508 GCA_036496365.1 Candidatus Angelobacter sp.
CAGGATGGATCATCCTTTTCAAAAAAGTCCACTGTCCCGCTTATCTCCGCATGCATTTGCGCGCCGCCTAGTTCTTCCGCATCGACAACCTGACCGATGGCTGCTTTTACCAGAGAAGGGCCTGCAAGATAAAGGCCGCTACCTTTCGTCATCAAAATCTTGTCGCATAGAACGGGTAGGTAAGCCCCACCGGCAACACAATTGCCCATGATTGCCGCAAACTGCGGAATTCCAGCCGCTGAAATGACGGAGTTATTGCGGAAGATTCGCCCGAAATCGTCTTCGTCTGGAAAAATTTCATCCTGCATCGGCAGGAACACGCCCGCAGAATCGACCAGGTAAATAAGTGGCAGAGAACATTCGAACGCGATTCGCTGAGCGCGAATCACTTTCTTGGTCGTTTGCGGAAAGAACGCGCCAGCCTTCACCGTGGCGTCATTGGCAATAACCATGCACGGGACACCAGCCACTTTGCCGATCCCTGCAATCACCCCAGCCGCCGGAATCTTCCCCCATTGTTCGTACATCTTGTAAGCAGCCCACAGGCCGATCTCGAAAAAGGAAGAATCTTTATCCAACAATTGACTGAGGCGCTCGCGCACTGGCAGCCGACCCATCTTGCGCTGGCGCTCATGCCCGGCCTTGCCTCCGCCTTCACGCAGCACGGCTTCCTCCTTGGCAATCGCTGCGCAGTGAGCGCGCAATACTTCACTAGTCGAGGATTCTGAGGATCGCGTCATAATGAGAAGCACGCTTAACTCGCGAAGCCGAGTGAATCAAGCCGGCGCGAATCTCGCGACAAGTGAGCGGGGGCTTCGCAATCGCTGCAAGAGAAAAGTTAGAAGCCGCAGCCATCCCAAGCTCTTTCTTTCAACTTTTCTTGTTGACACCGCATCTGCATTTCTGGCAAAACAGCTCCTGGGTCAGTTTTTTGCTTAGGGCTAGGCAAAACGAACGTATACCATGAACGGCCGGAAATGAGTTCTCCAAGGAGCCGCCTTCGCGAAGGCTACGGCGGGCCAGGGAAATCAGAGAAGGCCAAACAATAAAAGGAAAATTAAGCTAATGAAAACTCGCCTCAAAATATTTACAACGATCCTGTCCGTGCTTGCCTGCTGTGCGTTTTTGCCACACACGCAAGCGCAATTACCCCCGGAGATACCCGGGAACCCAGACGGGTGCTATCCCAACTTCACGACGGCAGAGGGGTGCAACGCCCTTCATCAGCTCTTCGGCGGCATAGGAAACACAGCAGTTGGTTGGTATTCCAACTTTTTAGCCGGTGACGCCAGCTTCAACACTGGTCTTGGTGCTGGAACGCTGGCCCTGACCAGCGGTGTCGGGTCGGGTCAAAATACCGCAGTTGGCACCGCAGCGATGATACTCAACCTCAGCGGCAATAGCAACGTAGCCGTTGGATCTAATGCGCTCGTCAACAACAGCATCGGCAGCTTCAACAATGGTGTTGGCTCCTTTGTGCTCTATAATAATGACTCGAGCGGAGCCGG
>DASXLK010000169.1:0-24005 GCA_036496365.1 Candidatus Angelobacter sp.
CGGACGCGCGAGCGGAAATCCTCCACCAGTTTGCCCAACACCTGCGAGCTCAGATACTTTCCGCCTTTGTAGACGTCCTTCACTGCCGTGAGTAACTGCGGCGCAGGCGTATCCTTCAGCACATAGCCGGACGCGCCGACCTCCAGGCATTGGACGAGGTAATCCTCATCTTCATACATGGTGAGGAAGAGGATCTTCGTCTCCAGCCGGTTTTTCTTGATCTGCCGCGCCGACTCAAAGGACGACAGCCCCGGCATCCCGATATCCATCAGCACGATGTCCGGGCGCAATTCGCGGGCTTTTTCAACGGCTTCTCCGCCATCTGCGGCTTCACCCACTACTTCAAAATCGCTTTCGCTTTCCAGCAACCGGCGTACACCCTGGCGAAACAACGTGTGATCATCTACGAGTAAGCATTTAATTTTCGGCATGGGGGAGTGTCCTTTATTTTAATTCGGCCTCTGTGCGGCATGTGCCGCATGCACCAGCGGACGTTCCGTAACTTGCGTCACTTCGCCCACCGGCACACTTATTTCAATGCGCGTGCCTTTTCCCTTGGTTGAGATCACGCGCGAGATCCCGCCCAGCATAGCAATACGTTCTTTGATTCCGGCCAGTCCAAACGATTGATCACGCGACGAATTGCTTTTGGACTGAATCCCAACTCCATCGTCCTCAATGGATACGTGTACCAGTTCGTCCGCACGCTCCACTTGTACGGTGACGTTCTTTGCCTGGGCGTGTTTGGCCACATTATGCAGCGCTTCCTGCACCACGCGATAGATAGCCTGTTCGGTTCCCGGAGCCAGGCGGCCTACGTCTTCTGAAATCAGCACGCGTGCTTTCACGCCGGTATTGCGCGCAAAATCTTTGGCTTCTTTTCTCACCGCGGCCACCAATCCTAGTTCTTGTAACACCAGCGGAGAAAGTTTGCCAATAATTCTTCTTATGCCTTCAATCGTGCGGTCCACCACATCCACCGTCTCGCGGATTTTCCCGCGGATGGTTTTGGCTGACACGCTCGGCTCCATCATGCCCAGATATAGCCGGATCACCATCAGCGCCTGGCCGGTTTCGTCGTGCAGCTCACGGCTAATGCGCTTGCGCTCTTCTTCCTGCACTCGCAGTAGATGGCCAGAAAGCTCCGCGATTCTCTGCTCGCGCTCGCGCAGTGCGTCTGTCATCCGGGCGCGTTCAATGGCTAAGGCAGTGCGGTCGCCAATGGCGCGCATCAATTCGCGCTCTGTCGGCAGCCATTCATAAGGCTTGGGGAAGCCAATTACCATTACGCCAATCGTCTCTCCATCGGCCTTCAGCGGCACGCCCCATAGAGATTTGGCTTTAATACGGATCATCGGCTGTAACGCGCCTGTGTCGGTATTTGTATCCAGGAGCATTCCCGGCTCGCCGCTCACGGCAATCTTTCCAGAGAATCCGCTGCCCAGCTCGATCTTAAAATCTTCCGGCAACGCCACGCCCAGGCCCACTGAAGCGGAAATGCGCAGCCCGCCGCTCTCGGCGTCGCACAAAAGAATAATGCCCACTGAGGCCTGGAAAGTCTGTGTCGTTATATCCAGCACTTTGCCCAGAAGCGCAACCAGGTCGGCAGAGGCCAGCTCTGCATCCAGCAACTTGAGCAGAGCAGATGATTCCAGGCTCTTGGCATCAAAATACGCTCCTGAGATGATGACAAAAGAAACCGAAGAGAGCATTTCCAGCGCCGCTTTGGCCTCAGCTTCGCGTTCAGGAAAAAGGCCGGCTATATACGGTTCGCAGCAGCTCTGGTAAAGCTCCAGCGCCCGTGCCACGGCACGCGTATCCATTTGCAGCTTAGAGAGGCGGGTGCCAAAATATTGCAGGTTTTCCTGGAAGCCGGGGTAATCATTGTGGCAAAAATAAGAGCATCCTGCGGCTAAAGTCAGACGTTCCACGGCAGCCAGAGTACGGCCATCAAAGCCAAACTCCGCGGCCAGTTGCTCACGCCACCTGTTGGTGATATCTGGAAAGTAAGGTTCTAAGGCGCGCGCAACTTCGGCGATTAACTCCCGGGACGATTCCTTGAACGGCGGTACAGCAGTCACTGGCACTTCCTGAGCTGGTATTGACGAGGTGGCCGTTTCATGGCCATTTTACTACTTCGATAACCGGAAAAAACCTTATCTCTAAGGTATTTTACAGCGCCCCGAAGCCACTGTGAACTAAATAGTTACTATTTATTTAGCCAGCAGTGAAATGCCCTATAGCCCTAAGAGCTAAACCCTAGTCCTGGGGATGCCCAAATCCTGCCAAATAAGCCCTTTTTTAAGCCACCACGGCCTGTTGCTTGCCCGCTTTTTCCGTCTGCTCCAGCTCAATCGCCTGCCGGAAATACGCCATGGAGAGTCTCAGCCCTTGTTCAAGATCGATTTTTGGCTCCCACTCAAGCAGCGTCTGCGCTTTGCTGATGTCCGGGCGGCGCTGCTTCGGATCATCTTGCGGCAGCGGTTCATATGAAATGGTGCTGCTGGAGTCAGTCACTTTCAAAACCATCTTCGCGCACTCCAGAATCGTGAACTCAACAGGGTTGCCGATGTTCACCGGATTGTGTTCAGAAGAACGTGAAAGCCGCAGAATGCCATCCACCTCGTCGCTCACGTAGCAGAAACTGCGTGTCTGCTTGCCATCGCCATAAACGGTGAGCGGTTCGCCGCGCAGTGCCTGCTTCATGAAGTTGGAAATCACGCGGCCGTCATTTAATTGCAAACGCGGACCATACGTATTGAAGATTCGCAGAATGCGCGTATCCACCTTGTGATAGCGGTGGTATGCCATGGTTGCAGCTTCGGCAAAACGCTTGGATTCGTCATACACAGAGCGCGGGCCAATGGAATTCACATTACCCCAATATGTTTCTTTCTGCGGGTGCTCCAGCGGATCGCCATAGCACTCTGAGGTTGAGGCCACCAGATATTTCGCGCCATATTTCCTGGCCAGATCCAGCGAGTTGAATGATCCCAGCGAGCCCACCTTAAGCGTTTCAATGCCGTGTTCCATGTAGTCCACCGGGCTGGCCGGTGAGGCGAAATGGAAAATGTAATCCACCTTGCCCACATCATAAGGCTCATTTACATCTTCCTGGACGAACTCAAAGCGCGGCTCATTTTTCAAGTGGGTAATATTGCGCAGGCTGCCCGTCAGCAGATTGTCCACACATACCACGTTGTGCCCCTCGCCCAGAAGCGCATCACAAAGATGTGAGCCAACAAATCCAGCTCCGCCTGTCACTAGTGCCCGCATAAAGTTTCCTCTCAGCTATAGGATCGTCATCCCGAGATCCATTTTATGAGAACGCGCTTTCTTCAGCGTTCGAATAGGAGCTAGGGGCCTTGTGCTTGTTTCCGCAGCATCGCTGCGTCTCATACTTTATAATCATTTTACTGCTGTCCCGTCCCCACATTATTCATTCCGCTGTTGCCGCCGCAGTGACCTATGCTTCTTTCCACGTCGGTGCCTTCTTCATAATCGTTCCAGGTTTCCACCAGCAGATAAGGCGGTGCATTCTGTGATCCGTAATATTTGTGGTAGACCCGCAGAATGTCTTCAAACGTCTTCCCGCAACGGTAGGCTATATGCCGGTTCCGGCTCCAGGAGGCCTTGGTGTCGTCAAAGCCCGGCCATACTGCGCCCACGGCTATTTTGTCCGCGTGGTGCTCCTGCATGTTGCGATAAAAATAATTCAGGTAGTCTTCGCCGTAATTGCTGCCGTCGCGTGCCCAGCCGTCTTTGCCTGGCTGCACCCAGGCGTAATATCCGTCAAACGCGTCTGGATACTTGGCATTCATGTCCTTATAAATCAGCAGTGGCGGGTCCGGCCATGATCTTGAAATCTGCCGTATCCGGTTCCAGTCCGTGCCTGAATCTTTAGGAAAGATAAAGATAACAGGCCGTCCGTTATAGCGCAGGTAGGCATTGCGGATGGGGCCGGCATTTGGCCCAATATAGCGGTCATAAAGATATTGCAGGTCTACGATCACCGCATCCGTGTCATAGCCCGGATGGTCCACGGCTTCATCGTATTGCGCGGCCACTTTAAAAGTGCCGTCCGCGCTGGCCGTCTGCTGCATTAGCGCATAAGCCTGGTCTTCAAACTCCTTGCGCGGCCCATACCAGTTCACCACAAACCCGCTGATGTTCAGCTCTTTGGCGCTCATAATCTGCTGCCGCACCACCTTGGGATCGTGGCAGGAATAGCCCACATTGATGTGTTCTTTCTGGCCAAACCATGGCTGATAAACGGCCAGCAATTTCGGATTGCCTTCTGGCGCCGAACTCTGCATGGCCGCCAGTGACTCGCGCGGATTCAGCTTGGCTGCGCAGCCGTTCATGAGCATCAGCGCAATGGCACAGAGCAAAAGAAGCCCTAGGGGCGTAAAAGTGCGTTTCATAGGAATTAAGTTGTTATCAGAATCTTTGGATGAAAAAGCAGCAGTTTAGGATGGATGGCCCCCGGTTGCTTCAGGGGCGAAAACGTATAATGGCAGCCATGACTCAAGCAAATTCAGCAGGCGGCGTGTCCCCCAGTTTGGTTGAAACCCTCATTGATCTGCTCAAGAAGCCCAATGCTTCGCGGATTGAAGTGGGCATGGCCCGTTATCGTCTCGACGCTCAGGGGCTGAAAATAATAATGGAAGATGGAAAGCATTCCATCGCGATACGCTCATTTGAAGTAAAGGACATGAACAGCGATACCCAGGAAAAGCTTCGCCGGGAACTGGAGGCTGTCCCTATCTCCTGCCTGATGGTTCTGTGGATGGAAGGAATCGGAAAAGAAAGCAAGTTGGGCGCTGCTACATTTGACCCTAAAAACCATAGCCGGAAAGCGCGTGCGTCGACACTTGATGAAGTCGAGCGCTACACGATCACAGACTACATACAGCGCCACAGAGAAAGCGTTGAGGCGACGGCAGCTGGGGAATCGGAGACCGTACACTAACCAAGTTCCGCAACCCTTCGTTTACTCTGTTCCTCTGCGTTTCAAGGTTTTGCCCGTTACTCCACCCGCAGCGCTTCCACGGGATTCAACAATGCTGCAGCGTTGGCAGGCCGGTATCCGAACAGCACTCCTACGCTCGTGGAAAGCAGTAGTGCCAGGCCCACTGCGGTCCATGAGACCGAGAATGCGATATCGCTTTCCACCAGGCTGGTGGCAAACCAGACCAGGCCCAGCGCAATCACCACGCCGATAATTGCTCCGCCCAGGCTGATGAATGCCGCCTCCAGCACAAACTGCAAGCGTATCTCCGCCGTGCGCGCCCCCAGAGCTTTACGGATGCCAATCTCATGCGTCCGCTGCGCCACATTCACGAACATAATATTCATGATTCCCGTGCCTGCCGTGATCAGGGTCAGAATGGCCACGGCCACCAACACCAGGCTCATCCCCAGGGAAACACTATGCACGGTCTCCAGCACCGACGAAAGATTCTGTACGCTATAGCGCGCCGCGCTGCGATGCCGGCTATGGAGCAGACGCCCCATGGCCTCAGTGACCGCAGGCACCTCATCGGACGAGGTGGCTTGAGCATAGAGCACCTGAAAGAAATCATCACCGGTAAAGGTTTTGATCAGCGGGAAAGGAACCAGCACGGTTTCGTCCTGTATTTCTGACTGGCCAAACGTGGGCACGCCTTCTCTGAAAACGCCGATCACGGTGCAGCGTACGTGCTCCAGTTGCAGTGTATGGCCGGTTGGAGGTTCATTGCCAAAAACGTTTTGCGCAATATGCTCCGTTATCAGACAGACCTTTGCCCGCGAGACAAAATCCTCCGCATCAAAATAGCGTCCTGAGACCATGAACAGATTGCGGATCTTCTGGAACTCTTCCGTTACGCCTACCAGCCGCGCACGCACCACCTTGCCGCGCAGCTTGAAATCAACCGGGATGTCATAGGTCCCCGCGGCAAATCGCACCATGGGCAGCGACTGCTGCACTGCGACGAGATCACTAGGGGAAAGTTCATCGCCCGGCACCGTGGGTACGCCATTGCGGTCCAGTGCCGCGTAGGTCAGGTTCGCTCCAATGCCTTCAATCTGTCCTACCACGTAA
The DNA here is from genome assembly GCA_036496365.1 of Candidatus Angelobacter sp. Lineage (GTDB taxonomy): Bacteria > Acidobacteriota > Terriglobia > Terriglobales > Acidobacteriaceae > Angelobacter. The sequence goes on from DASXLK010000169.1 coordinate 6,086, forward strand.
GCTTTTCCGGTGGAAGAAATCGTAATCACCAGCACAATGGAAGCGCTGCCAATCATCACCCCCAGCATGGTTAGAAAAGCCTTCACCTTGTCCACGCCCAGTGCGTCCAGTGCAAGCCGTATACTCTCTTCCCAATGCATCATTTTTACTGGCATAGCCTCAGGGCATTACGCGGTTGGTAAAAAGATAGTTACCGGCGTTCTCGGCCACCACATGAAGGTTTTCGCGGCCCACCAGCTGTTCTAGCCGCTCTTTCTCGCTGCCATAAACCACCAGGTAATAGCGGGGAGGTGACAGCCAGAGCGTTGCAAATTTCGTGTCATCAATAAAAATGTTCGGCGCTCCGGGCGCATACGATCCATATTCCAGATTATTGCTGCGGCCATTCAACAGCAGCGCAGTGCGATTAGTATAAAAAAAGACCGAGGAGAACGCGTAATAAGCATTGGCTTCAATTAGCTGGCCCGGCGGTGACTTCATCAAGCTTTGCGCCAGCGGATAAGAGCCAAGGTAAGCGTCAAAGCGGGCCAGCGCGAGCCTGGCTGCCTGAAAGAAAATCACCATTCCCAGGGCCGTGGCAAGAAAGGTTTTGGTTAAATTGTTGCGCCACACGGCCAGCGCCAGTGCGATGCCGGCAAATGCAATCGTTGCCAGCGCCAGCGGCAGCTTGAGATACGCGAAGGCGTTCAGAGTAAGGTCGCCCATGTGGCCAAGTGAGAGCGTGTACATTTCCGGATGCTGGCTGAGCGCCTGGGAGATGTCGCCGATAGCAGGCACTCTCCACACCATCACCAGCACCGCGGCCAGCGCGACAAAAACTATCGCTGAAACAATCTGCAGTGTCCACGTGCCAATGCGCAATCGGTGCGTGCCGGAAGCGAGCGCTGAGCCCAGCAGCAATGCCAGCGCTGGATAGATTGGCATGGAGTAATACTCCTGCGTGGTGGAAAAAGTGAAGAACACCATGACTACGCCAATCCAGCATGCGGCCATCAGCCGGGCGCGGCTGGCGCGGGCGCTTGTTCCATACGGCTGCTTGATTGCCGCAGGTAAATAGGCAGACCACGGAAATAGCCACACCAGATTCAACAGCCAGAACCACAGCCGAGGCACTGTGTTGTAGTCGCGCGGATAGCGCATGTTCAGGAAGCGCAGAATGTGTTCGTTGAAAAAATAGAACCAGAAAAAGCCGCGATATTCGCCCGGCCCGCTATGCATGGAAAAGGCAAACGTCGGCGGGTTATTCACGGCTGCCATAATGTGCCAGGGCGCCGCAACCAGCAATGCGATGGCTCCCGCCAGCCAGAGATCCAGCTTTTTCCAGGCTGCCAGCGAAAACAACTGCCGCGTGATGACCATGTAAGCAAGACCCGCCATCACCGGAAATACAACCGCAATCAAGCCTTTCAGCAAAAGTCCAACGCCGAAGCACAGACCCATGATTGCGGCCCAGCGCTGCGGGCGCGGCTCGTCCGGCTCCAGAAGGCGCAGCCATGCCCAGATGGCGCCAGTGATGGCCAGCGTGAGCATGGCATCCGGAATCAGGATGCGCGTGAAAAGAAACAGTCCGACGGAAGTTGCCAGAATAATTCCTGCGAACATGCCTGCTTCTTCGTCAAAGGCCCACCTGCCCATGCGATAGACAATCCAGCAGAGAAGCACCACTGCCAAAGCCAGAGGCAGGCGCGCGGCCCAATCATGAACGCCGAACACCGCGTACGATGCGGCCATTGCCCAATAAACCAACGGAGATTTTTCCAGGTAGGCAACGCCATCCAGGCGCGCGGTCACCCAGTCGCCGGAGTCAAGCATGTTGCGGGCGATTTGCGCCTGTACGGCATCCACATCGTCCATCAGGCGTGGCGGACTTACGATATTAATAAGGAAGACGAAGCAGGCTGCGGCTACAACGATCCAACCTGATCGAGCACGGCCGGTATGGCTTCCGGCGATGCTGGCTTCCCGCTCCCTGGCAGGATGTTCCATTGCTTTATCCACAACAACAACACCATTAAACCCCATAGGTGGTACCCCAGATTCGCTTTTCTCTCCAGATGGTTATTTATCAGCTGCTCCACCGCGTTCCAGTGAAATAACTCACTGCCGCGTACGGCGTCTGCTGAAAGCGTGTCCAGCAGCATGGGCTGGAGCACGCTACGGAACCAGTCATGGACAGGAATGTCAAAACCAATTTTTGGGCGCTGCAGCACATTCGGCGGCAGCTTGTCCTGCATCAGACGGCGCAGCACATATTTCGATTTCGAGCCGTTCAGCTTGAACTCATCCGGTAGCCGCCGGGAAAAATCAACAATGCGCGGATCAAGAAATGGTGGACGCGCTTCCAGCGAGTGCGCCATGGTCATGCGGTCGACCTTATAAAGGATGTCGTCCGCCAGGTAGTAGCGCTGGTCAAACTCAAGATAGCGTTGCAATCCAGATCCAGCGCCCATGTTGGCCAGTATTGCGGCCATGGGGCCAAGGTCGGCAAAGTGGAAGAAGTCACGCTTCTCCGCTTCAGTAAATGTGCCGTTCCAATAGACGTGCGCCATTTCCGGCGAAAGCAATGATCCCTGCAAGAAGCGTTTCAGTTTGTATTCAAAGCTGATCTTGTCGTCGGAGACAGGCAACAGCCCGGCGCATTGCAGCGCAATGCGGCGCAATCCCGCGGGAAATTTGCGCGCCATGGCAGCATAGCGGTCCGCTTTGTAAGTGAGATAGCCGGCAAAAAGCTCGTCTGCGCCTTCACCGGTCAGAACAACGGTTACTTCCTTGCTGCTCATCTGCGCCAGAAACCAGGCAGGCAGAGCGCCGGCATCGGCGCTGGGCTCATCAGAGTAATAAGCCATCTTCTGGATGGCATTTTCCAGATCGGCGCTTTCGTCCAGGTCCAGTTCCGTGTGCCGGCTCCCAAAATGGTCTGTGATTTCCCTGATGGAGCTGCTCTCATCAAAAGAGCGCCCTTTGAACGTAATGGAAAATGTGTGCAGGTTTGCGGCTCCTGCACTCGCGACATAGCGCAGGATGGTGGAAGAATCCAGCCCGCCGCTGAGCCATATGCCTACCGGAACATCAGAGACAAGCTGCTCGCGCACTGATTTTTGCAGCAGGCTATCCAGCTCTTGTGTCGCCTCTTCCATGGAGCGCGGCGCACTCGCTGCTGTCTCGTCTTTATTTACATAGGAGCGAATCTTTGAATCGTGGTTGCGCCACTCCAGCACATGGCCGGGCAGAAGTTTATTGATGCCTTCCACCAGCGTATGCGGCGCCGGCACGTAATTCAGGCTGAGATAGCAATTCAGTCCGTCCATGGAAATTCTGCGTGGAACATCCGGATGGGCAAAGATGCACTTCAGCTCAGAACCAAAATAGAGTTCGCCCTCATGCTGGCAGTAATAGAGCGGCTTAATGCCCATGCGGTCGCGCGCAAGAACTAGCCGGCGCTCTGACTGCACCCAGATGGCAATGCCAAACATTCCACTCAGCCGGGAAAAGCATTCGCTGCCCCAGCGCAGAAACGCATGCAAGACCACTTCTGTATCGCAGCTGGTCTCAAACTGGACGCCGTGTGTTTCCAGTTCCTGGCGCAACTCATCATGGTTAAAGATTTCACCGTTGAAGACAACAATCACATCGCCATCCGGGCTGATCAGCGGCTGATCACCGCTTGCCAGGTCAAGAATGCGCAGGCGGGTCGCGCCCAGAGAAACAAGTTCGGTGGTGAAGCGGCCCTGATGGTCGGGCCCGCGATGCATAAGGGAATCAAGCGCCGCGTCTAACACGCCGCGCGGCAGACGTTTGTGAACGTGCGTATACCCGAGGATGCCACACATGAAAGGTCATTTTCTTCGGGCAGTAGAGTGTGAGAACCTATCCGCTCCGACGGACGCACGCCTGTGACCTGAATTGACCGTCCCGGAGCAGCCCCTATTTGCCCACGGTCTCTCAGTCACACTCACGCAGTATCTTTTCCCCACATGGGTAAAGCAGTGGCCCGATTATAACCGTCAATTAAGTATTGCCAAGCAAAAAATTAAGAATTGTAAAGCCCTTTCGGCCGGTAATTAGATATTTCCCAAAATGTAGTGTTTCTAATCATTTAGCTATTGATTGTGAATCAATCAAACCCGCATTTTTTTGCATATATAATGCTGCGTTTGCTAAATGAAAGAAGGTAGTATTTCACTGAGCACTTATGAAGATCGGCATCCTGGGAGCGGGCAACATTGGAGCTACAGCCGCGCGTTTATTTATAGACGCTGGACATGAGGTAGCTCTCAGCAACTCACGTGGCCCGGAATCCTTGCGCGAACTGGTCGCCCAACTTGGCCCCAGGGCGCAGGCTGTCACAATTGCTGAGGCGTCCAAATTTGGCAATGTGGTTCTGCTGGCTGTCCCATGGCGCTCTCCAGAGGCGCTGCCGCACCCTGAACTTTTGCGCAATAAGATTGTGATTGACGCCATGAATCCTTACCGGCCAGACGGCGGCTTTTACGATCTTGAAGGCTCCACTTCTTCTGAGATCGTGCTGAAAAGAATTCCCGGCTCGCGGCTGGTAAAAGCCTTTAATACCATTTATTACGTGCATCTGGCAGAGCGCGGCCGCAAAGACCTGCCCCTGGATGACCGCCATACAATCTATGTTGCCGGCGATGACACGGAAGCCAAGCAAGTGGTGGCGCGATTGATTGAAGAGATTGGTTTTGCCCCGGTGGATACCGGCTCATTGCGCGAAGGTGGACGCATCCAGGAACCGGACTCACCCATCTATAACCAGACGTACAACGCGCGCGAAGCGCGAGAGTTTCTGGCGAGCCTGGAAGAAAAGCGGGCTTAAAACGCACAGTTCAGTGGCGTCCGGCACTGATTCCAGTCATTTAATACCTGAGCGAGAAAACGCAGCCGCGCCCCGCGATCATCCAACATACGCACACAAATCCCGGCAAAACAGGATGCGTATGAAAACCAAGCTACTTCTTCCCCTCGCCTTGACAGCTTTTACGCTGTTACCTCTCACCGCTCAACAAAGCTCCACTTCGTCCGCATCTGACCAGCAGAATTCAGCTCAGCCTGCGCCTGACAACGGCTCTCAGGACGTACAGAAGCCAGCCGACCAGCCAGCCAGCAATCAGCAAAACGGCAATCAGCAAAACAGTAATCAGCAAAACAATGTAGACACGCAGCCGAATGGTCAATATGTCTATCGCGTGACCGTCGTCCAGCGCACCACTGAGGCCGTGGATTATCGTGATCGTGGCGGCACAACCCAGGTTGATTTCAAGGGTACGTCGCTCATGCCTGCCGTCGATGGCAATGCCAAAGTAACGGGTCATACTGGACGACTTGCCATTGATGCAACTTTGCGCCATCTGGCGCCGCCCCGCAGCTTTGGTCCGGAATATTTGACCTACGTGCTCTGGGCCATTACGCCGGAGGGTCGTGCCCTGAACATGGGTGAAGTCAGACCAAATGACGACGGCAATTCCAGGATTCAGGTGACCAGCGGCTTGCAGGAGTTTGGCATGATCGTAACGGCAGAACCTTATTTTGCCGTCACGCGTCCCAGCGATCTGGTGGTTGCGGAAAACATTGTGCGGCAGGATACCGCAGGCGGTAATCACCCCATTTCCGCCAAGTTTGATTTGTTGCAGAAAGGGCAGTACACGGTGAACGTTGATCCAACCCAATTGCCCGCCACAACGGAAGACAAGCGCGTGCCGCTGGAATTGCTGGAAGCGGAAAACGCCATTGCCATTGCTCAGGCAGCGGGCGCTGATCAATACGCGGCTGACACTCTGGGTAAAGCCAAAGCCTATCTCGCACAAGGGCAGGACTATCTACGGCGTAAGCAAAGCATCACTCCCATTGGCGCGGTAGCGCGCGCAGCCACGCAGGCCGCGGAAGACGCCCGGCTGCTCACGCTCCAGAAGAAGCAGGAAGAAGCAACCGAAGCGGAACGGCAGAGAGCGCGGGATCGCATACAGCAGGCGCAGTCACAGGCTGAATCTGAATCGGCACGCGCGGATGCAGCCCGCCTGGACGCACAAAGGCAGAAAGAGCAGCGTGAATTAGCCGATCAGGAGCGCCAGGCGGCGGAGCAGGCGCGTTTGCAAGCCGAGCAGGCCGCTCAACAGGCGGCGCAAGATAAGGCTGCGGCAGAGCAGCAATTGCAGCAATCTGAGGAGCAGAGGCAGGCAGCTCTGCAACAGCAGCAGGCCCTTTCACAGCAGGCAGATCAGGCGCGTTTGCAGGCACAGCAGGCGGATGCAGCCCGGCTGCAGGCCATTCAACAGGCAGAAGCACAGCGCCAGCGTTTGCTTACTCAGCTCAATCAGGTTTTGCAGACGCGTGACAGCGCCCGCGGCTTGATCGTGAGCATGTCCGATGTGCTTTTTGATTTCAATCAGGCCACGCTGAAGTCCGGGGCCAAGCTGCGTCTGGCAAAAGTTTCCGGCATCATTCTTGCGTATCCTGATCTCAGGCTGGAAATTGATGGCTTCACTGACAACAAGGGAACGCCGGAATACAACATGGGTTTATCTGACCGCCGCGCAAAAGCCGTGCAGGCTTTTCTGGTAACTCAGGGTGTAGGGCCGGATATGGTAACTACACGCGGCTATGGCGAATCGAATCCCGTGGCCAGCAATGCAACGGCTTCCGGACGCCAGCAAAACCGCAGAGTTGAACTTGTGGTAAGCGGCAATGCGATTGGCAGCGTGACAACTAGCACAACCACGACCACCACTGGATACACCGGCGGTGTTTCCGGCGCTACGCAGGGGACCACGGCGCCAGCTCAACCACCAGCAACAACACCCGGAAGCATTGCGGTTCCGCCCAATTCTCCGCAGAATACCCCGCCGCCCAGGATGTAAGGATGTAAGAAAGATATTGGCAACTTGGGGGATGCTGCGATCAGCAGTGTCCCTTTTTTAATTGAATTGATTGCAGTTGATTTTAGTTTGAGCCGGCAAGCTTCAATCGTGCAAGATCACGTTCAGAAGTGAGTTGTGAACTTGCAGGCCGCCGTTGTAATGGATGAATCCCATCTTGCGGAAGCGGTTCATAAAAAAGCTTACGCGAGCGCGCGTGGTGCCCACCATTTCCGCCAGCATCTCCTGGGAAATTTTGGGGACAACATCCTCCGGTCTACTCTCTTTGCCAAATTGCGCGAGCTGTAAAAGAATGCGGGCCAGCCGCTTTTCACTGCGATTGAAGAGCTGGTCCGTCAGGTCTTCCTGAAAATGCGCATTGCGGGCCAGAAGAAAGCCGACAAACATTTCGGAAAATGCGCGCTCCGTTTTCAGGACTGTAAGCATGGTCCGCTTTTTGATCCGGAGCACGGAGCATTCGGATATCGCGGTGGCCGTGGTGAGCCGGCGAGGCTGTGAAGCTGCAACACACTCTTCTCCCAGAAAATCTCCCACGCCCATCAGACCCAGCGTGGCTTCTTTGCCGCTTTTGGAAACCAATGAGAGCCGGATCCGGCCCTTCTGAATAAAGTAAATTGAGTCTGCGACGTCGCCCTGGGAAAAAACAACTTGCTTCTTATGAAACTGAAACAGTGTCCTGCCTGTGCCTATCTGCTGAAGAAAGGCTTCGGGATCAAACCTGGGACTCTTAAACCTGGGACTCTTTCTGAGTTTCATAGAATGGCTGAAGAATGCTGGGAATAATGGGAAAAGTTTATCATAAATGTTCGATGTCGAACATAACAGGTGAGGTGGCCGTCCGTACATTCCAGGGTGATGAACGAGTTTAAGAAATCATTTAAATGAGCAGTTTTGAACAGTTTCCCCGGAAGTGTTTACGGCATGCTAGCAACCTGCAAAGAAAGATTGGTACGAATGCTTTCTAAAGAAGTTGCTGCTCCGCGCCTCGAAAAAGCTGTGTTGCTGTGCATTGACGATGCGCTTCCAGTGCTGGACGTCCTTACCTGTTTCCTGGAAAAATACGGCTATTCCGTGCTCGCCTCACCCGACGTGAAACATGGATTAACGCTTTTTGAAACAACCGATGTTGATATCGTGATTCTGGACCATGACATGCCGGAAATGAGTGGCCATGAAGTAGCGCTGGCAATGAAACGCATTAAGCCTGCGGTGCCGATCATCATGCATTCTGGCGTCCCCGAAATTCCTGAAAAGACACTCAAAGTAGTGGATGCCATTGTTCCCAAAGGAACAGATTTGCACCTGCTGATTTCGAAAGTAACGGGGATCATGGCCGGCTCACGCAACTTGGCCGGCAAATCCCTTTAATACAAGGTGAGAGGGTTCCTCGTCAGCAAAATTTGCCGTCCCCGGCCGTTTTTTCGAGTTGACGTTTACACAGTGCTGCTGTCTAATCTCCCATAGATTATCTATGAAGAGGCTCTATGGTACGCACCGCGGCCAGAAATGAACTGCTCCCCGGAACGCTGGACATGCTGATTTTGCATACGCTGACGCGCCGCTCCATGCATGGCTATGGAATTGCGCAGCATATCCAGCAGATTTCCGATGACGTATTGCAGGTAGAAGAAGGCTCTCTCTATCCCGCGCTGCAGCGCCTGCTGGTCAAGGGGTGGGTGAAAGCCGAATGGGGAACCTCAGACAATAACCGGCGCGCGCGCTATTACACGCTTACCAGCGCCGGCAAAAAACAACTGGGCGAGGAAGCGGAGAGCTTCAGCCGCATGGTGCAGGCGATCTCACGGGTAATGCGGACGACGTAAGGAGAACGTCAAAATGGCAAAGCTGGGCGAATTTTGGCGGCGCATTCTATTTTCTTTCCGGCGCGGCGGCATGGACCGCGAGCTGGCGGAAGAGATGCGGCAGCATCTGGAATTGAAGGCGCGAGAGAACGTTGCAAACGGCATGTCGGAGGAAGAAGCGAGAAATGCGGCCCAGCGGCAGCTCGGTAATCTGACGCGCATGGAAGAACAGAGCCGCGAACAATGGGGCTTTCCGTTTCTAGAGAGCCTTGTGCAGGACATCCGCTATGGATTGCGCGGGCTGCGCAAGGCGCCGGGCTTTACCGTGGTGGCCACCATTACTCTGGCCCTGGGCATTGGCGCTACTACCACCATTTTCAGCGTGGTGAATACCGTGCTTGTGCGTCCGCTGCCCTATAAGGATTCAGGCAGGCTGGCTGCAATTCACACCATTTCTCCCAAATTTCCCGAGTTCCAGCTGAGTGAATCGAAGCCGGATTTTGATGATATGCAATCTGGCATTCATGCGTTTGAGGCCATGGCGATCAGCGAGGACAAGAGGGCAAACCTGACTGCTCCGGGCGAGCCGGAGGAAATTCAGGCTGTTGCCGTTTCTGCCGGGTATCTTCCTCTGTTGGGAGTTTCTCCGGTTCTGGGCCGCACCTTCCAGCCGGAAGATGAAGAACGGAAAAATGGCAATGTGGCGTTGTTGAGCCAGCGCCTATGGCGCGAGCGTTTTGGATCAGACCCGGGCGTTGTAGGCAAGACGATCACGCTGGAAGAGAAGCTTTACACAGTGATCGGCGTGATGCCCCGTCATTTTGAGGGTCCAGGTCAAAGAGACGTCTGGTTGCCGTTCCTCAAGTCTTCTGAAGCGGCGAGCAAACGCAGTAACTGGTTCTTTGGCGTCCTGGCCAAGATAAAGGCCGAGCAAGGCATGCAGGCAGCACAGACTGAACTGGATGGACTTGCGGCAAGACTCAGCACACAGTACCCAGAGAGTGACGCGGGCATCAAGTTCAAACTTACTCCGCTGCAAGAGTCGGTGGTTGGTGACGCGAAATCCGGCCTCATGCTGTTGCTGGGGGCCGTGGGATTTCTACTGCTGATTGCCTGTGCCAACGTAAGCAATCTGATCCTCTCGCGCGGCGTGCAGCGGCAAAGTGAAATGGCGATTCGAGCCGCGCTGGGCGCAAGCCGCCCGCGCATTTTGCGCCAGCTGCTGATTGAAAGCTTGCTGCTCTCCAGTCTGGGTGGAGCGGCAGGCATTTTGCTTGCGATTTACGGCGTAGCTGCTTATCGCGCCCTTGCGCCCGCAAGCGTCCCGCGCATCAATGAGTTGCACGCCGACCTGACTATTGCATGGATCGCGCTTGGGCTGGCTTCCGTCGCCGGTATTTTGTGCGGACTGGCGCCCGCGCTGCATACATCGCGGCCGGACCTGAATCTGGCGTTGAAGGAGCGTCTTGTCAGCGGCACTCCCACGCGGTTCTCCTTGCGTGGCGCGCTGGTTGTGGCTGAAGTGGCGCTGGCGCTGATTTTGCTGGATGGTTCCGCCTTGATGGTCCAAAGCATGGTCCGCATGCTCACCGTGGACACTGGCTTTCGCACCGACCATATGCTGACAGCAGAATTGAATCTGCCAGAGTCTCATTACGCCACGCCCGAGGCGCGCCTGCTCTTTGCCCGTCAGCTATTGGATACTCTCCATGCCAACGAGCGATTGAAAAACGTTGCCGTGAGCGATTCACCGGCTTTGACTCACAGCCTGAGCATGATGATGTTTGACGCCGGTTCGCTGGGTGCGGGCGACAAAACCACCACGCTGCAAAACCGCACAGTGGCTCCAGGCTTTTTTGAAACCATGCGCATTCCGCTGATCTCTGGACGCGCGTTCCAGCAGACTGACGTTAAGAGCGCACCACGCGTTGCCATCATCAATGAAGCTATGATGAAACGCTATTTCCCTAGGCAGGATGCGCTGGGCAAAATCCTCAAATTTGGCCCCGATGCCGGGGACCATTCCCAGATTGTTGGCGTGGTGGCTGACACGCGGGATGTTGATGTAAAATCAGCTCCCCGACCGCAAGTTTACTTGCCGCTGTTCCAGGACGCGAGCCAGACTCTTCACCTGTTTATTCGCACCAGTTCAGATCCGCTGTCCCTGGCAAATGAGTTCCGTACAACAGTCTGGAGCATAGACAAAGATCAGCCGGTAAGTCATGTGCAAACCATGTCTGAAGTGATCTCAGTGTCTGTATCTGAACCGCGTTTTCGCGCCTGGCTGCTTGGTGCATTTGCCGCCGCCGGACTCACGCTGACCCTTGTCGGCATTTACGGCGTTGTTTCTTACATGGCCGGCCAGCGCACCAGAGAAATCGGGATTCGCGTGGCCTTGGGCGCGCAGCGGGGCAATGTGTTGCAGCTTGTTTTGGGACAGGGCGTCAGGCTAACCGTAGTCGGAGCGATTGCCGGGGTGCTGGGATCGCTGGCTCTCACCCGTCTGCTGAAGAGTGAGTTGTTCAGCATTAAGCCAACCGATCCTGTCACGCTCATTGGCGCGGCCTTGCTTATGTTGCTGGTGGCCGTGGCAGCATGCTATCTTCCCGCGCGGCGTGCCACACGCATTGATCCTCTGGTGGCTCTGCGGCATGAATAGAAACTGCTAGGTGGCTGAGTCCTCATCGTCATCAAGTACGGGCAGGCTATAAAGTGAAACGTTGCCGCGCCGTTCGCGTGTGAGGCTTGGGAGTTCGCGCACCATTTCAAACCGGACCTCTTCATGGCATTGCGCGCAAGGCGGAAAGGTCTGTCCGGCGATCAGCGTTACCTCATGCGGCAGCCGGTGTTGCGCATGAATCACGCGGTAAACTCCGCTCACCGGGATCGGCTCCGAACTTTTGTAAAGTTGAGACATCAGCCTTTGCGCTCAAGAAACTTGAAACTGTTTGAGTAGGAATCGGATGCAATTCCCGCCTTTGTAGTTGGTACAAGTCTTCCATACTCTTGAAGTTTATCGATAGTTAGGTTATCGTTTCCCCTCCCTAGGGAGCACGCTGGCACAAGAAACTCAGATGCATTTTAAACGCATACTTCTGCATGATTCCCCATGGGTGCTGTTCCAAAAAGAAAGTTTTTCCCCGGGATATACAAAGAAATGTTAAGACACGCGCTGCATTGAGCAGTTTGCTCCCAAATCCGGAATTAATAGGATCGGCAGCTCTCTTAAATCCTTTTAAGAGCGCTGGAAATCGGATACTATGTGTGGCGTGTCCACCTCCCTCAAGTGCGTGATTACGCTGGTTGTGGTGTTCGGCATTCTTTATGTGCTGATTTCACCGCTGCCGGAAGTGGATGCCACTCTTTCCGGGAAGTCCTTCCTTAGTTATTTTGTCCTCGTTACGCACGCTTTATTAGGCTCGTTCTTTTTCACTTTTTTAGTGCGGTTAAGTCCCATTGAATGGATCGCCAATCCACGCCGTGATGTTCTCAATATGATCTGCGTTCGGCTTTGTTAGTTCTTTTCTTTTGACTGGTGCAACAGTCCTTCGCACAAAAATACTGGCAACCTGGAGATGATTTGCGTCATTCATTTCTTTAGCCAGCCATGTGCGGACCTCAGGTTGATAACTGGCCAAAGAGAAGAAAACAAATGAAGACGAGTGAAGTCATTCAGGCATGGAAAAGCGTCCTGAGCGGCAGACGGACGTCTCTCGCTATTGAGATCACGCGAGAGTGTCCGTTGCGCTGTCCGGGATGTTACGCCTAGGAAAGAAGCGCGCAGCGTAAGAATGAATTTTGGAAGGTGTAGTCATGAGCTATCTCAGCGAACTGATCAAATCAACTGCAGCTCTACCGTTCGGGGGCAAACTGGCCGCCGCGGAGCGTAAGCAGCGCCAGGACCTTGTCCGCTTTGGCAAAATGCTCCACAGCCTGGGCTTTGTTGCCGCTACTGACGGAAATCTCTCCGTCCGCCTGGACGATACGCGCTTTCTGGTCACGCCCACTGGCTTCAGCAAAGGCATGATGGAGCCGGAAGATATGGTCGTGGTTGACCTTCAGGGCAAAAAACTCAGCGGCAGTTACATGCCTTCCAGTGAAATTGCCATGCACCTTACCATCTATCGCATGCGGCCGGACGTGGGCGCAGTGGTTCACGCGCATCCTTGCACTGCCACGGGCTTTGCTTCTGCCGGAATCGCTCTGGATGAACCTCTCTGCTCGGAAATCGTAATCACCCTTGGCGCCGTTCCGCTGGCCCCATATGCCACCACCGGGACCATGGAATTAAGCGACTCCCTGCGTCCCTATATCCCATTCCATGACGCCATCCTCATGGCGAATCATGGCGTTGTTACCTATGGTGAAAATCTTTGCCGGGCTTACATGCGAATGGAAGCCGTGGAGCACTACGCCAAAATCGTAATGACCACGCGGCAGCTGGGCTGCGCTCGCTCGCTCAATAGTCGTCAGCTGGAAAAACTGTTTGAGGTCCGCACCCAGTACGCCAAAAACGGACGGTAAGACTTTTACCCGTACCACGAATGTAGCTGTTTAATCCTCGATGACGCGCCATGTCGGCGATCTCACGGGACCTATCCTGGCTCGCCATGGATCTTGGCGATTCCTTCTTCTCTTTCGGTTGTCAAAGGACCAATCGCCATCAGCGATTTTCATTTACTCAATTACCAAATTACCCATTTACCAAATCTCTAAATTTACCTTCTAGTAAATACTCAACCCTCCCTATACCCCCTCCCTATTTCAACCCAATCATCGGTGTTAACATACTTGACTCATGCCGCGCTTGGCCGCATAATATCTGGGCCGTGACAGGGATTTTCGCTATTTTTTTGTTGCTCTCCGTCCAGTGTTTCGCTAAAAGGGATACGGGCCGCGCAAGTGCTATGAACACTTACGCAGCCCTAACCAAAGCACCACACTGGGAGGCGCAATGGCTGGCTCCAAGCGTATCAAAAAACCGTATCAGCGCGTTGTACGATTCCCTGAGGCAAGAGGCAAACTCATTGCCGAAGTACAACTCTCACTCGCGTCCGATTACGTCACCGTGGACATACGATTCCAAGATAAAACCGTTCTCACGTTCGACCTTGAATCCTCTGTCCGTATCACTCCTGAATTGCTGGACTGGAAATCAGGAAATTACAAAATTCTCAAACGCTGGCGAACTGTTAGCAGCTAGCTATTTCTCCAACATAAAACCGGAACCCGCTGAGAGGCGGGTTTTGTCGTCTGGCTTAATCCGCGGAATTATAGGTTTGGCAATCGTCAAATACTTTCGTTTTGGGATTCCATTTTCCGCAGAATCTCGTTATGTGTATTCGATTGCTGCTATTAATGCTGTCACGATATGTGATGGTGCCAAACAAATAAATTACCGCAAACCCCTGCTCTACCAAATTGGATTGAGTGAAAGACAGATGCAAGTCGCACGTCATACCATCGCTGCTTTTGCCACCTCCCGGCATAACGATAGCCTTGCTGCCAGAAGGCTTAAACAAATAGGTGCTCTCTATGCTCAGCTCAGGCGGCTTGTTGAGAGTACAAGCAGTTTTCAGTTCGGAATCAAAGGCGGGAGAATGACCAAAATTGTTAAATCCTATTGTGCCAGAAACCTTGCCCTCATTGTCGACTGTAGCGGAAAAGCCATTTATTCCCACCCATGGTCTTTCTTGGACGAACATTATCCGCTCGCTAAGAGTGAGGCTTTTTTGTCCATTTACAGTGGCTTCCTGTGCGGCTTTAGCGTTGGTAATAGCGGCATCGGCGGAACGGCTGGATTCGGTGGCGAGTTTGTTCGTGGCTTTGGCCTGATCGACTCCGCTTTGTGCAACAGCCTTAGTAGACTCAGCTTGGGTTTTAACAGCATCGGCTTGATTTTTTGCTTGAACGGCGAGCTCATGCGTATCAGTAGAGCCGGATTTCATCTCGCTAAGCTGACCTCTCATTACCTGGAGCTGGCCCTTCATCACCTGGAGTTGAAAGTAATAGATGAGGCACACTCCAAGAGCCAACAAAACCGCAAGGCTGTTGATGCCGATTATCCACAACTCTCCACGCCTAATGCTGTCCAACTCAGCCACGGCCTTTTTTGCATCCTGATCGCTTGGTGTTGTAGTTGGGGTGCGGTTTATTGTTTGGTAACTAGGGCCATCAATTTCAGAGAGAGAGCTAAATGGAGGCTCAGAGCGCGCCTTCTGTGGGGCTTGCCCATGCTGACCGGAACTGTCGTTGCGCTCTACCAAGGATTGATCTTAATAACAGGAATCAGACCGTAAAAGAGGTTTAATATGGAGTTAGGATACATGAAAGTACCTGACAAATACGAGCCGAAAAACGTTGATGAATTTGGCACGTTTGACCGCGCCATGACAAAGCTGCTGGCGATTCCCGCCGATGAAATGCAGCGCAAAATCAAGAAGCACAAAAACCGCAAGAAGAAATCTAAATCCAGCGAATCCGGCCCTTCCCGCGATTCTGCATAGGTTTTAGAAATCGCTTAGAACGGTACGTCTTGGTAGGGCCGCTCCATACCCTTACCAGTGAGTTCCTGATAAGTGATTCGCTTTCCCAAGAGTTGCGAGATGGCTAACTGGAAACGGTCGCCATCGCCAATGAAATGCTTTTTAGTTGCGCGATTGTTGTAACGAAATACTTGCTCATCAAGGTAGCGAAAAAGATGGAATGGTTCGACGCTAATATAGGTTCCCTTGAGTCCGCGCTTTACGAGACTCCAAAAGTTCTCAAGGCCATTCGTGTGTACCTGCCCGTTCACGTACTCTTTGGCATGGTCAACAATCCCATGAGCGTATTCCTTATTGAGTCCCCAATAGCTATGGCAATCATCGGTAGAGAGTTGAGAGCCGCGTTCGACGTTATCTGTTACGAGGGTCTGCAAGGTCTTGCGGCTGCGATCTTCCAAAATAACAGTCCGCACTTTGCCGCCACGCTCCAAAACTCCGCCGACTATAACTTTGTTGGCTCCGCCAAAGGGCAATCCGGGTTTAGTCATTTTTGCGCGTTTGTCTTTGTGCATGAAACGGGCCTTACCGCCGATGTAGGTTTCATCAACTTCGACGTGCCCTTGAAATTTTGCCAAAGAGCCATTCTGGAGAGCCAAGCGGATGCGATGCCCAAGGAACCATGCCGACTTCTGAGTGACACCCAAGCATCTGTGAAGCTCGTAAGAGCTAATGCCGTTCTTGTCGTTAGAGATCATCCACATTGCAGACAGCCATTTATCCAACCCGATTGCGCTGTCTTCCATGATGGTTCCAACCTTGATGCTGAATTGCCGCCGTTCGTGTTCATTGACACACTGCCAAAGACGGCGCGTTTTGAGGAAATGAACTTCTTTGCCGCCACAGGTCGGGCAGATCACAACTCCATCTGGCCAGCGTTTCTTAGCCAGATACGCAAGGCAGTTGTCGATATTGCTGAAATATGTGATTGCCTCTTGGAGCGTCTTAGGTTCTTTTATCTCGCCTGTCATGATGTAAAGAGAGTAGCAGGTTTATTCGCATGAGTCAAGTATGTTATTACCCCAATCATCCCATATTGGCGTAGATTTAACCCAAGCCCTCAGTGGGATGGTATCCAGGGTTGGCGGCTTGCGATCTGGTCCAAGGTTTTACTACTTCATAACTAGTCCGGAGAGAGCGATATTAGCGCATCTCTCAAAAAGATCAAGCAGGAAGAAGTACATCTTGACAGCGTAACTCTGCCGAACTTATATCGTTTTCGCGCAGACAAACCGGGACCGAATGTTACTCGTCTTCTGTCTATCCTTTACCTTGACATCTAGGTATATGAGCGCTATTCTCCCCTGCGAAGCATAGATTTCTAGAGGAGCATCCATGGGCAAGAATGACCAGCTTTTAGGCACGCTCGATCTGCTGATCCTCAAAACGCTTTCTCAGCTTGGCAGTATGCATGGCTATGGAATTGTCCTGCATATCCAACGTGTCACAGATGATCTTCTCCGTGTAGAGGAAGGCTCACTCTATCCGGCTTTGCACCGCATTGAACAAGCTGGCTGGATCACTTCTGAGTGGCGCACCTCAGAGAAAAACCGCCGCGCCAGGTATTACAAGCTCACACCTACAGGGCGCAAGCAAATGGCCAGCGAAGCGGAGAGCTGGGAGCGCATAGTCCAGGGCGTGGGCAGCTTGTTGAAATTCGCCTGATCGCGGCAGCCAAGGTCGGAATAAGAAAAAGACCGGAATAAGAAAGGAGCGCCAATGTCGCTCTTCAGACGCATTACATCAGTGTTTCGCACTGACAAAATTGACCAGGACCTGGAAGATGAAATGCGCTCCCATCTGGAGATGCGCGCCGAAGACAACGCCTCCGCCGGTATGTCGCTGCAAAAGTCCCGCCTGGATGCCCGTCGCCGCTTCGGTAACACCGCATTGATTCAGGAAAATGCGCGTGGCACGCACACTTTTGTCTGGCTGGAAAGCGTTGTGCAGGATATGCGCTACGGACTGCGAACGCTTCGGCGCTCGCCGGTATTCACTATTGTTGCAATCGTCACCATGGTTCTGAGTATCGGCGCTACCACAGCCATTTTTACTCTGGTGGAGTCGATTCTCTTGCGTCCACTGCCTTACCCGCAAGCCAACCAGCTTGTCACGATTGCAACATTCATGCCGCGCCAGAATGCCGAGGTGACTGCTTCGCCGGAATTTCTGGCCTGGCGTGAACGCAGCAGCACGCTCGATGGCGCAGCGGCATATGATGTAGAAAATTTCAATTTCAGCGGCGCCGGCGAGCCTGATCGCCTACTGGGTGTTTACACCACTGCGGATTTCTTCTCTGTGCTCGGCATCGCTCCGCAACTCGGCCGTACGTTTTCATCCGAGGAAGATCGGCCCGGTGCCAGCCATGTGGTGGTCCTGAGCCATCGCTTGTGGCAGGACCGCTTCGGCATGGCCGGAGATGTGGTTGGAAAAAAGATCGCACTGGAAGGTGAACCTTACGTCATTGTGGGCGTGATGCCGGAAAATTTCCGCTTCCCCGATGCGACGCAGCAGCCCGATATTATGGTCCCTCTTGCCCTGCCGCATTTCACCCCAAGTGAGAAAGATCCCATGGCGATTGTTAGCGTGGTCGGAAGAATGAAACCGGGTGTTTCCGCGGCAAAAGTGGGCGCTGATTTATCAAACGTCTCGCAGCAGTTGGTCGCTTCTTTCACGGCAAGCGTAC
>DASXLK010000170.1:0-4065 GCA_036496365.1 Candidatus Angelobacter sp.
CGCGGCGGCGAGTGGGGCCACCGGTTCAGCGATTGACCCGATCCAGGGCTTCCTTGGCGCGAGAAAAACCCTTAGCCATGGCGAGGGCAGCGGAGTATTCCTGCGCCGCGCCTTTTTTGTCGCCTTGTTTCTCCAGTACAATGCCGAGCTGATAGTGGGCCTTGAATGCCGGCGCTTCTTCCACCGTGTGGCCTGAATCGAGATATTTTCGTAAGAGTTCATTGGCTTTGGTGAAGTTGCGGCCAGTGCGTATCAGAGTTTCTGCCGCTTCAAACAGTGCTTCAGGCGGATCAATCTTGCCTGACACTGCGTGGTTAATGGCATCTTCCATCTCCGGCAAGCGGTCACGGTGACGGTAGTAGGACGCAAGATCCAGCCATGTGGCAGAGTTGTCGTTGCTCTGGATAGCTTCGTGATATTCCTTCTCGGCAGTAGGGTAGTCTTTCTTTTTTTCTGCAATGCGGGCGCGGATCCAGTGCGCTTTGGCAGGGAAGAGCTTTTCCAGAGCCTGCGCCTGGGCTTCGGCTTTATCGCTCCCACCACCCATCATGCCCGGAGCTTCTACATAAAATTCGGATAGGTCGCTGCGTGCCTCGACGTTTTCTGGATTCAACTTCACCGCAGTTTCAAATTCCACCCGCGTCTTTTTGGCCAAGGACGCAGCGCTGAAAACGTTGGAATTGTCTGCTTTCTCGCCGTAAGTACGCCCTAACCACAGATGGTACATGCTGTTGTTGGGTTCGAGGGCCACGGCTTTCTCACACGCGGAAATTCCTTGGTCCCAACTGCCAAAGGAGTAATAAGCACGGCAGAGAAGATTGAACGATGCTGCATCCGTTGGTGAATCCGTCACAGCCTTTTGCAGAATAGCGATAGATTCATCTATGCGTCCGCTGGCTAGCAGGTCCGCTGCGGGAGGCGAAGCAGCATTGCTCAGCAATGACATAGAAATGCCAAACACCAAAAGCAGAAATGCCCGTCGAATATCAGTTGCGCTTGGCATCTTGATTATGTGGGCTTTACTTGTAGATGGTCGCGCAGGGTCTTCGAGTTGGTTGCACTGAGGGCAACCTGAGTGTTGTCAGACACCCCATTGGTTATTTCGACGCGCGTAAGGTCGGAGATTCCTGTTTGCACATCACGGCGCAGCAGTTCCTGATTGACCACCGCAAAAACGAATGAACCTTTGTCATCTTGTCGGACCGCTTCACGGGGCAGTGTGAGGACGTTGGGATGTTCTGTTGCAATGATTGTGACCCCCACGTTTACGTTAGGCAATAAGTGCAGCCCATCGTTGTCCACGGTGAAGGTTACTTCTCCAACATTCCTGGTGCCGCGAAGCTTCAAACTCGCGGGGACGGAACTGACCTTTCCTGGCCAGACTTTTCCGGGCATGGCATCCCAAGTAAGTTCGATATTTTGTCCTGATTGCAAACGACCCACGTCCGGCTCATCCACGAAAGCACGAACCAGAACTTTGGAGAGGTCAGCCGCTTGAACGATCAGATCTCCGGGGTGAACGTAGTCTCCCTGGCGAATCGGGATCGAATACACAATGCAATCGAAAGGCGCGCGCACGTTTAATTGTTTCAGAACGTCTTGCGTAGCCATGTACGCGGCAGTCGCTTCTTGCTGGCGTCCTTCAACCTGGGCAACTTCGGGTCGCGAGTAGCGATCTTTTTGCTTCTGCTGAAGGAGTTGTAGATCAGCATCACTGCGCGATAACTGATTTTCTGCTTCCTTCACTTCTCCGGGTGAAGCAGATCCCTGCTGTTGCAGTTTGCGCAGCGCATCTAACCGGCGCTGAGCAGCATCGCGCTCGGTTTGTGCCTTGGTGGTTTCAGCACTGAGAGTCAAAACCTCTTCTTGATTGCCGCCGTGTTGGATGGCACTGCTGGCCGCATCCGCCGCACGAACTTGTGCCAGGGCATGCGCCGCATCGCTCCGTGCCTCAGCATCGTTGAGCTTTACCAGAAGCTGACCGCGCTTAACGCGGTCCCCTTCTTTCACGAAAACTTGTTCAACGGTGGTCCCTGTCGGCGCATACGCTGCGAAATTGTGCAGCGGTTCAACTTTGCCGTTGGTGGAAATAACGCTGCGAATGGTGGTGCGCTGCACGTTGACCGTGCGCACTGGAACCACATCACCGCGCGACATGAACGACGCCAAAAAAACAACGGCGATAATGATTCCTGTAGTCCAGATCAGGATTCGATTGCGCCCGTAAAAGGTCGTTTTGCTTTGCGCTAGAGCCATTAAGCCTCTGTCTGCAATACTTTACCACTGTGGCGCGCGGGATTTAACAAAACCCTTTTGACTGCTTAGATGCTCTTTCTGCCAGAAGTACGCAATAGTTCGACCGTCCGGATGTCGCAAGGCCATTACAATATCAAGATGCCCAAGCCACGCTATACCCCAGAACACGCTGAAGCAGGCCTTGATGCGGACTTTCCTGAGATCGAAACCTGGCCCAATCAGTTTCCTGGCTATGAAATTTTAGTGGACGATCCCGAGTTCACCTCGGTCTGCCCCAAGACCGGTTTGCCGGATTTCGGCGTTCTTACCATTCGCTACATGCCGGGTAAGCATTGCTTGGAATTGAAGTCGTTGAAAGAGTATTTGCAGTCCTATCGCAATCTAGGAATATTTCAAGAAAACATTGTGAACCGCGTCCTGGAAGATGTGGTGCGCTGGGCCAAGCCAGTGTGGGCGGAAGTAAAAGGTGATTTTCGCCCGCGCGGCGGGATCTCCACTGTCGTCATTGCGCGCTGGCCAAGACCAAAAAAGTAAACAGCTTATTTTGCAGGCGTCGGTGGAGTCACAAACTGGCTAAGGTATTGCTCCAGTTTCTCTCGATTCTTCGCGCGATACCCGTCATAATCCTGAGCGATCCCTTCATCCGCCGCATTGAGCAACACGTATGGCTCGATCATTCCCGTCTGTGACAATTTTAAAAGTAACGCCAGGTCGGGTTCCTTGGGCACAGAGCTTTTCTTCTCCGACTTTTGATTCCCGACTAGCACGCCCGCGGCTGCTGTCAGGGCCTCGGCTTCTTCCGCCAGGCTGTGACGGTATTGGGATTCGCTCGGATAATGTTTCTTGAATTCATCTTTATGCCATCCGGCTTTCACGCCGCTGTAAACCAGCCACACGGCCATGGCATCGGATGACTGATTTGGGTCGAGCGTAATGTTGATGTTTTCCTTGCCGTCCTGCGAAACTGCCGCCGGTGTGTTGACGCGAACGTGGATTAACTGCACATGGTTCGAATGTGCCCACTGTTGCAGCCCGCGCCATGTGACCGCGTTGTAGGGCTCGGCGACGACTGCCTGGATAGCTTTGGTGCGCGCTTTGTCCATCTCGCCGTTCTTGGTCAACATGTCCGAGTAGTAACGGTAAGGCGTCTCTTTGTCCGGATCAATCTGACTTGCTTTTTCATACCATTCACCAGCATTAGAGAAATCATTTTTGGCAAAGTAACTGTCCCCAATGAATAGGGTGGCGGCGTAATTTTTGGGATCGAGTTCCAACGCTTTCGAATAGGCCTTAATGGCGCCGTCGAAATCCCGCTTGGCAAAATCTGCTTCGGCCTCATGCAAAGCCCCGTCAACCGCGGCGTTGTCGGAGTATTTCATGACCCCGTCTTGTGGGATCATTTGCAGAAGATTCAGCAAGAGCGGAGCTTTGTTTCCCAATTGCTGCGCTTTTAAGAGCAACTCGCGCGCACGGACCATCAGCTTGGGAGATTCGTTGGCGTCTTTGATGGCGGCCGCTTTGCTCACCAAACCTGTTGCCAGGCCGAGCAAAACGCCGTCATCTTTTGGATTCTTATTGGCAAGTTCTTCGAACAGAGGCAGCGCATCCAGATATTTATTCTGGTCGAACAGCGCCATGGCCTTCTGGCGATCCGCCTTGTAGGTATCGTCTTCGCTGCTCTGCGCCAGACTGAATGAACTCAAAAACGCCAAAGACAATAACAACCAAAAAACGACAATACTCTTCATTCGCATAGTCTTTCCTGGCCCGCGGACACGGGTGTCTACAATCCGCCTTTTGCAAGATGAT
>DASXLK010000171.1:0-17321 GCA_036496365.1 Candidatus Angelobacter sp.
ATTGGATGGTGCCGCCTTTTCTGGTGCCGCCTCAGTGCGCTGAGCATGGCCAAATAGAACGGTGACTCTATAGCCGGACCGCAATTTCACACGCGACCAGCATTACAAGATACATTCCGGCAACTCCCGCGAATCCTAATATATCGCTGCAAGTAATACTTGATTGCGTATTACGCAGTACGGAAGAGGCGAATGCTAAAAAGCAAAGAAGATCCACGGGTGATACTCTCTTATCACCCATGGACTCCATTCTTACGTTGATTGCGCACCACGGCTACTGGATCATCTTTCTTGCTGTCTTTCTGGAATCAGTCGGCTTGCCTGTGCCGGCGGCGCTGGCCATGGTGGCCGGTGGCGCGGCCGGGGCCTCAGGGATATTAAATGCGCCGTGGGTGTTCGCGCTGTGTCTTATTGCCATGCTGCTGGGCGACCTGCTGGTCTATTTCTTTGGACGCCACATGGGCTGGTTCCTGCTCGGCTTCCTCTGCAAAGTTTCTGCCAATCCTGAAACATGCATCCTGCGTTCTGCTGAATCTTTCTACAAGCGTGGCAAGACCACTTTAGTGATTGCGAAATTCATTCCCGGGCTCAGCACCATGGCCGCGCCGCTGGCCGGCAGCATGAAGATGCGTCCTGCGCAGTTCCTGCTTTATGATTTTTCTGGCGCGGGCCTTTATACGGTGGCTTATGCCGGACTGGGCTATCTCTTTCATAATTTCCTGAGCGTGATTGTCCACGGGTTCCAGGCTGCCGGGCATCTGGTGGAATACACTTTGCTGTTGGCCGTAATCGGATACATCGGCTATCGCATCTGGCTTTATTGGACGCATCGCATCTATCGCATTGTCCCGCGCGTGCAAGTGGAAGAGGTTGCGCAAAGAATCAAAGCGGAAGAAATCGCGCAGATCATCCTGGCCGATGTCCGCAGCCACGGCTATTACGATGCTGGAGCTGAGCGCATTCAAGGGTCGATCCGGCTGGAGCCAAACAATTTGCAGCCTGCGCTGGCACTTCTTCCCAAAGATAAAGACATTTATCTCTACTGCACTTGAGTAAAAGAAGCCACCAGCGCCCGTGTGGCGCATTTGCTCAGAGAACAAGGATTCAAAGCTTACGTAATTACCGGCGGACTGGCCGCCTGGCGCAAGGCCGGTGGCGCTGTGGAACAAGTACCGAAAGATGATATTGTGCTGCTGCCAACTTTTAGTTGATTTTCTTAGTGTGGACCGCAGGGCCCTAAGCTGCGAGCGATACTCTCGAAAGAACAGGCAGCCCGCGCAGCTGCCCATCTCTTGTCACTATTCTTTACCGGTAGCTGTCATGACGGATCTTGCGATTATCCCGATGAGCATCGTGCTTGTCGGATCTCAGGTCCCGATAATCGTGACGCAGGTCGCGCCTGTCATTTCTGGCGGCGGCGTAGTTGTGTTCGTAGCGATCATGGCGCAGCTCGTGCCGGTCACGATTGATTTTCCGCTCGTCATGCCTTACATCCCGGTGGTCAGAGCGTCTTTCTTGGTAGTCTCGTCGTGCATCGCGGTCGCGATGGTAGTAGCCGTCCTGTGCCATCATGCTGCCGGCCCCTGCAAATACCAGTAAAGCCATACCGGTCAAAAATCGCTTCATGCTGAGTTCCTCCTGGGAAAACAAATTGCCTTTCCTTGTTGAACCCGCTCGCGGCTCCAAAAGTTGCGGTAGAAAGGCAATAAATCCAGAGTACGCTGCCCGCGTCCGTGCTGCCGCATCGTGTGCGATTTCAAATTCGAAACAATTCGATTTTTACGTCTATAATCGTATTGATTTGTCCCGCTCATGAGAGTCCAACCCAGGTGGATCGCTAGAATCGGCGCGGCGCTATTCGCGCTAGCGCTGCTTTATCCATTTACAGCCCTGTTCGCCAGCATCGGCCCGTGGCAGTGGGGAGACGACTTTCGCGGTCCGGCACTTTCCTCCGTTCGTGTCTCACTTTTGCTCACCAGCGCGGCCATGCTGATTATCGTAGTCGTGGGTACGCCGGTGGCAGCTTACATTGCACGATGTTCCACCCGCGAACGACTATGGTGGCAGGCCATATTGTTGGTTCCAATTCTGCTGCCGCCGCTCGCGCTTGGCATCCTGCTCACGCTTGCCTTTGGCCCTTATGGCACAGTCGGCGCCGCTCTGCAGCACATGGGACTGCGGACGACAAACAGTCCTCTCGCCTTCATCATGACGCAGGTTTACGTCGGCATGAGCTATTACGTGCTGGGTGCGGTTGCGGCCTTTGACGCTGTACCTGCGATCCTGCAAAAACATGCCGCGCTGCTTGGTCTTGCACCGGCAAAAGTTTTTCTGCGTGTCACGCTGCCGCTTTCCAGGCTTGGCTTGGCCGTAGCACTTAGCATTGCCTGGGTCCGTGCCATTGGCGAGTTCGGCGCTGTGCTGGTTACTTCTTATTATCCTTCCGGTATGCCGGTGCAGTTGTGGGTGAACCTGCAAAGCTTTGGTTTGCCCGCCGTTATGCCATTACTCGTCATCTTTCTGGCCGTCGCGCTGCCGCTACCCTGGCTGGTGCATGTACTGGCGCAGCGGAGACGCCATGCTTAAAGCCCACATCATCAAGAAGCGGCGTGAATTCCAGCTTGATGTCGATCTGCAACTGGAAGCCGGAAGCGCGATTGGATTGTTTGGGGCTTCCGGAGCGGGCAAGAGCACTGTACTGGCCTGCATTGCGGGGATTGAAGAGCCAGACGCTGGCTCAGTCCAATTCAACGGGCTCAGCCTGTTTCCGCCCTCACTGCCCTTGCACCGCCGTCCGTTGGGATACCTCACGCAAGAACCTGGGCTTTTCCCTCACTTGAGCGTGGCTGAAAACATTACATTTGGAATTTCCAAAGATATTGCCTCCACCCCCGAACAGCAGCACTGGATCGACACTTTGCGCAATCGTCTTCAGCTCGCTGCACTGTGGAATGCCCCGGCATCATTCATTTCCGGCGGGCAGGCGAGGCGCGTGAGCCTGGCGCGAATGCTGGCGCGGAAACCTCCACTGGTTTTGCTGGACGAACCTTTTGCCGGCCTGGACCGCCAGCTTGTGCGCGAACTGATAGACGACCTGATTTTCTGGGCACAGACCATCGGCTTCAGCATGATCGCCGTTGACCATCAGGTAGAAGTGCTGAAACGCCTGTGTCCGCAGCAAGCAATCGTGATAGAGCAGGGAAAAATAGTCCAACGCGGGTGTTGGAATGAACTATACCGGGCCCCGGCGACACCTCTGTTAGCTTCGCTGCTGTCACCGTTATGAAATGGGCTTGAAGCAAGTAAGGAGTAAAAACTATGCGATCTGATCCGCCAACCAAAATGTATCCTGTGCGCCACGCCTGCAAGGTGCTGGGCGTGAGCTATCCTGCGCTAAAACAGTGGATATACAAAGGTAAAATCAAGACCGTGAAAACGCCCGGCGGACACCACCGCATTCCAGAAAGCGAGATAGACCGCCTGCTTCCTGCTATTCCGCAACGTGGTCCCGTACAAAAGCGCCGGGAAACTTTCCGCACGATCAGCGGCCGCAATCAGCTGGTGGGCCGTGTAGTTGAGCTCAAGATTGAAGGCCTGATGGCGCAGGTAACGCTCTCCATTGCCGGCCAGCGTCTTACATCGATTATCACGGCCGATGCAGTGCGCGAGATGCGCCTGGAAAAAGGGCAGCTCGCGGCGGCACTGGTTAAATCGACTGACGTAATGGTCATGCGGGTAAAATAGATACCTGCTGACCTATTGCCGATCTCTATTTTTATAGTTTCATCGCGGCCTCAACACTTCATATTTCGTGATCGTATAGCCCAAAGCTGCTCCGAGAAATACGTCCGACGGAAAGTGGGCGCTCGAAGTTACACGAGAAAGACTGATCGCCGTTGCAAATCCATACATCACCACCGGCACCCAACGGTGCTTGTGATAACGTCCAGCAATGACTGTGGCCACTGAAAACGCACCAGCTGCATGTCCTGAAGGAAAGGCGCTGCCCTTAAATGGTGATTTGCCGCCGGCAAAAAAGGTATCGTTAAATGAACCACCGGCAGGTACGTCCGAAGGACGTTTTCTGCGCGTAATCGCCTTTACCCCAAGGTCCACAACCGCGCTATCGGCGTAAGCCTCTGCCGCGAGTAATGCCGTACTCACCTCATAAGAATCGTGCCGCATGTATCCCGCGAACATGAGAGATACGGGAACAGCCACCACCTCAGCGGTAGTGATCTGGGCATCGAAGGCGTCATTCAGATGGTCAAGATTTCTGGCATGGGTTTGGAAATAAGGCATCACATGCGGATCGGCGTAAATCAGCCCAGTTGTCCCGCCCACCACGCCAAGCGTTGGCAACAGGTGTCGCCCTTTTGCCAGCTGGAACGGAAAAAGCCAGATGTCTTTTTGATCGTGCAGAAAATCTTTGGGCAAGCTCCGCCAGGTTACTTCCCGCTCTGAGGCTGCATCGCTGCCCGGCCTGGCAGATTGCGAGGCCGAACTTTGCGATGCCTGAGTTTGCGAGATCGGTGAAGGACTGTCTGGCAATGTTGCGGCGTCGGCCTGTGCAAAGACGAGGCTTGGCGTGCAAAACAATCCTGCGGAAATGACCAGGGTAAGGACAGACGATTTTTTAAATATCAGGCGCATCGGATTTCTTGGATGCGGCTCTCTGGTTTGAGGTGTGCTGCTGCACACTCAAACAGTCTTTTAAATATCAAATAATCTCGAAAAAAGGACCTTTGCTCTTCGTTTATTTATCTAGCGTTTATCTTCATGGAGAAGGATTCAATTCGAGCAATCAAAAATACCGATCTTGTGCCGTGGACTGCCTGGATTACCGCTTCTGCCTGCCTTGTGAAATAATCTTCGGTTTGCCTGAAGGTGTCGTTTTTTGCAGCAAAGAGCAGGTGAACTAAAAGATCAGGAGAACCAAGATCAGGAGAACCATGGATTTCCAACTCACCGACGAACAATTGCAGCTTAAAAAATCTATCCGTGAATTCGCCGAGCGCGAAATTCTGCCCAACGTAATGAAGTGGGACGAAGCCAACCACTTCCCGCTGGAGACGGTGAAAGAGCTGGGCCGCATGGGCGTGCTGGGCATGATCTTTCCCACCGAATACGGCGGTGCGGGCCTGGGTTATGTGGAATATGTGATCGCCATTGAAGAGCTGTCGCGCGTGGATGGGTCGGTGGGCATCATCGTGGCGGCGCACAACTCACTCTGCTCCAACCATATTTTCCTGGCCGGAAATGAAGAGCAGCGCAGAAAATACATTCCCAAACTTGCCACCGGCGAATGGCTTGGCGCGTGGGGGCTTACCGAGCCCGGCTCCGGCTCTGACGCGGGCGGCGCGCGCATGAGCGCCGTGCGCAAAGGCAAAAAGGGCGGATGGGTGCTCAACGGCACCAAAACTTTTATAACCAACGGACGCTATGCTGACGTTGCCGTGGTAATCGCCGTGACAGACAAGACGGCAAACACGCATGGTCTCTCGGCGTTTATCGTGGAAAAAGGAACCAAAGGATTTCGTCCGGGCAAAAAAGAAAACAAACTTGGCCTGCGCGCAAGTGATACATCTGAACTTATCTTTGAAGACTGCCATATTCCTGAAGACGCTCTTGTAGGATTGGAAGGCCAGGGTTTTGTGGACTCCATGCGCATTCTTGATGGTGGCCGCATCTCCATTGCCGCGCTAGGTCTGGGCATGGCGCAGGGCGCATATGAGGCGGCGCTCAAGTATTCGCAGCAACGCCGGCAGTTTGGCAAAGCCATCAGCGAATTCCAGGCCATACAATGGAAGCTTGCGGACATGGCCACGGAAATTGAAGCCGGCCGTTTGCTGACCATGCGCGCTGCTTCCATGAAAGATGCGGGCATGAAGACGACACTGGAATCTTCCATGGCCAAGCTTTATACCGGCGAGATAGCGGTGAAGTGTGCCAATGAATGCGTGCAGATCCACGGCGGTTATGGATTTATCAAGGACTATCCGGCAGAAAAATTTTATCGCGATGTGAAGCTCTGCACCATTGGCGAAGGCACCAGCGAAATTCAGCGTCTGGTGATTGCGCGGCAGTTGTTGAAAGATTAACGGTGGAAGAGCGGCCCTTTAGGGCCGCGTAAAGCGCTACACGTAATGGGCTTTTAGCCCCTGCAAAGAAAATGTCCAGCAATCTCCAATCCTGGGTTGACCGCATACGCACCGGTGACGTGCGTGCGCTGGCTCGCGCCATCAGCACCATT
Source organism: Candidatus Angelobacter sp. (assembly GCA_036496365.1). Classification (GTDB taxonomy): domain Bacteria; phylum Acidobacteriota; class Terriglobia; order Terriglobales; family Acidobacteriaceae; genus Angelobacter. The sequence goes on from DASXLK010000171.1 coordinate 6,254, forward strand.
GAAGATAACCGCCCGGAAGCGCGCGATCTGCTGAAAGCGCTCTTCAATTTCAGTGGACGCGCCCACGTTATTGGCTTGACCGGCGCGCCAGGTGCAGGCAAGAGCACGCTGGTGGACCAGCTCGCGCGCGAATATCGCAAGCAGGAGCAGACGGTCGGAATTATCGCCGTGGATCCAACGAGTCCTTATACGGGCGGCGCAATTCTGGGCGACCGCATACGCATGCAGAGTCATCACGCTGACGCGGGAATTTATATTCGCAGCATGGCTACACGCGGCAATCTGGGCGGCTTGGCCCGCTCCACCACGGACGCAGCCACTGTACTGGATGCTGCCGGGAAAGACATGGTGCTGATTGAAACCGTGGGCGTGGGGCAGGATGAAATCGATATCGTACGGCTGGCTGATGTCACGGTAGTCATTCTTGTTCCCGGTATGGGCGACGATGTGCAGACCATCAAAGCCGGCATCATGGAAATTGCCGATATTTTTGTGATCAATAAAAGCGACCGCGAAGGCGCAGACCGCGTGGAGCGCGAGATTCGGTCGATGCAATCGCTGTCCGTGCGCTCAGATAAATGGACGCCACCCATCATCAAGACCGTGGCGAGCGAAGGCAAAGGCATCACCGAACTTGCAGAGACCATCGCAAGTTATGAGCAATACCTGCAACAAAAAGATCTGCTGCTCAAGAAAAAGATCAGCAGTTGGCGAGAGCGATTGATCGAAATGCTGCGCGACCGTCTGCTGGAACGCTTGCTGAGCGAGCAAGTCCCGGAAGAAAAGATTGCCGGACTGGCGGCGGATATCGCAGAGCATCGGCGCGATCCGTATTCGTTGGTGGAAGAAATTGTGGGAAGCTTTGCTGATAACACCTACCACGAAGGCACGGAGACACGGAGAAAAAAAGAAGAGAGCGTTGGTTAGTTAGAAGCTAAAACCAAAATTAAGGCCAAGAGCTAAAAGCCAATGGCTAAAAACTAAAAACTGGAGCCCTCATGCACACCATTGATCATCTCGGCATCGCGGTTAAATCATTGGCGCAGGCCCGCAAATTTTATGAGCAACTGGGGCTGGAAGTCGTAAGTGAAGAAGCGGTACCGCATGAGAAGGTCAAAGTGGCGATGATCCCGCTGGGGCACAGCCGGATTGAGCTGCTGGAGGCGACGAGCCCGGATTCGGTGATCGCTAAATTTGTGGAGAAGCGCGGCGAAGGGCTGCATCACGTGGCCATTCACGTTCCTGATCTTACTCAGGCGGTGGAAACACTCAAGGCAACGGGCACGCGCTTTGTCTCCGATGAAATCAAGATCGGCGCAGGCGGACATCTTTATGTGTTTGTCCATCCTTCCAGCACCGGAGGCGTGCTGCTGGAGCTGGTTCAGGACGTGCCGGAAGGCGTCTAGCCACTAATAAAACATTTTCGCATTCATATTCCATGCGGAGGCCTACCTGATGATATATCTCATGAAGCAGAAGCTCTTTTCCTGGGGCGATGATTTCGTCATTAAAGACCAAGCCGGCCAGGACCATTTTCTTGTCGATGGAAAAGCCTCAGTCTGGGCAATCAACTTTCATTTCAGGATATGGCAGGCAACGAACTGGCATTCATCCGGCAAAAGCTTTTGAGCTGGGGGCCGACCTATGAAATCTCCAAGGGTGATCAGCTTCTGGCCACAGTGCAAAAAGAGCTTTTCACATTTTTCAAATGCACCTTTACGGTGGATGTTCCGGGGCCGAATGATCTGGTAGCAGAAGGCGACTTCATGGACCACCAATATGTGTTCAGCCGCAATGGAAGTCCCGTCGCCGAAATTTCTAAACAGTGGTTCGCGCTAGGAGATACTTACGGCGTGCAGGTTTCAGGGGGCGAAGACGATGTCCTGATCCTGGCCAGCACCGTGGTAATTGATATGGTGTGTCATGGGGACAGTAAGAGGTAATTTTTCGTGGATTGACCGTGGCCCATCAGCGGTGGGTTGGTGATCTTTAAGCCCAAGCGACGTAGAGCAACATAGGTATTAGCTCATAAGGCTGGTAGTGGGTCAGTTTCCTTTTCAGTTCATCGCTAATGCGATGAGCGTCTGCCTAAAGGTCCGCGATTCGCTAGCAAATCGCTTGACACTGATACCGCTTAGTGGTTCAGCTTTTTCAACCTGAACCGCTACCACTTTTCCAGCTGAATGGGCGTAAAGGAAACACAAGCAGCGCAGCTCCTATTTTCATTTAAAATAGGAGGATGCTTCTGCAAGGTATATTCCCGGCCGTGACCACGCCGTTCTACTCCGATGGAGCGGTCTACTACAAAAAAATTGAACACAATATTGACCGTTATTCCCGGACGCCGATTGCCGGCATGGTAGTTCTGGGATCCACGGGTGAAGCGGTAATGCTCAACGATCATGAGCGGGCAGAGGTGTTGCGTGTGACTGCGGAGGTGGCTTCACCGGAGAAGGTGTTGATTGCCGGCACGGGCGCCGAGTCAGTGATTGAAACCTTGCGTCTTACGGAATTGGCTGCCAAGCTGAATTACGATGTGGCGCTGGTGCGTACACCGCATTTTTACCGGCCACAGATGAAGCCAGATGCCATGCTTACGTTTTATCGGACGGTGGCCGATCATTCACCTCTTCCGGTGCTGCTCTATACCGTACCCCCGTTTACCGCGTATGACCTGCCGTTGGAAGTGATTACGGCGCTGGCCGAACACAAGAACATTATCGGAATCAAGGAATCGAGTGGCAATGTGGAGAAGGTAGCCGCCATGGTGACGGCCACAAAACATATTAAGAGAACAGCGGCGGTCACGGAAATCCAGCAAGCGGTAACGGCCCGGATGCACATGGCCCCATCCAAAGATGAAAATGGCGGGCAGTTAGTAAGTGTGGGACAGCTCAGTGGCGGCGCAGACGCAGCGGGCGTTTCCCGACCCAAGCTCAAGACCCGTATGAAAGAGGTAGGTTTCCAGGTGCTGGTAGGTGCAGCGCATACTCTGCTGGATTCGCTGCAAGCCGGGGCAAGCGGAGGCGTGCTGGGGATTGCCGCTCCGGCGCCGACCATCTGCTTTGAAATTCATACGGCGTGGAAAGACAATGACCAGGAGCTTGCGCGGTCCAAACAGACCCTGTTGGCGCCAGCCACGAAAAAAGTGGTTTCGGAAATGGGAATTTCCGCAATCAAATACGCCATGGATCTAAACGGCTACTACGGAGGGCTTCCCCGGCTGCCACTGCTCCCACTGACGGCCGCCCAGAAAGCCGAGGTTGAGGCTGTAATGAGCCCTTTCAGAAATTGAAAGAATGTGGGCTCCTTAAAATGTTCTAAGTTCCCAATTCTGGTGGACTTTGGGCCAGCAGGAGGTATGGAACTTGTGATACCCCTTTTTCGTATCCTGCAAAGATGAAGGTTTCCTTGGCCAAGCTGGCGGCCTTCGAGTTAAACTATCAGGCAGCAATTAGAGCAAATTGCCGCTACACTTTACCAATCTTCCGGCATGATCATTAGGGTTTTCTTGTCTCCGTAGCGACGGACGATTGCAGCGCGGACGGCAGAAAGCCGTTTTCGCGGGCCGAGGAATAAACAGTGCTCTCAGCGGGCAAAAAGTTACGCGAGTTGCGTGAACAGATGGGTCTCACATTGCGGGATGTGGAACTCGCCAGTACGTCTTTGGCTGAAACGAGAGGGATTGAAGAATTTGTTATCAATCCCAGCCGCCTATCCGACATTGAAACGAAAGGTGTCATTCCCAGTATTTACCGGCTCTATGTTCTTTCCGTAATTTACCGGGCCGACTTCACGGAATTGCTCAAGCTGTATGGCGTTGACCTGAGCTTTACCGCCGCGGACTTTGCCATTTGCCGTCCGGGCAAGACGCACCGTCTGGAGATTGCCGCAGGCCGGGGCAACGTAAATATTCCGGTAAAACTTGATCCGGGTTTTGACGTGCGGCGCTCCGTTGATCTGGGTCGCATGATTGAGAGCTGGGGCGTTGTGCCCATGCAGTATTTGCAGGACCTCTCCAAGCAGAAATACACCTATGCTTATATAGGCACGGAAGACCTGACCATGTACCCGCTACTGTTGCCAGGTACGTTTGTCCAGGTGGATGAAAGCCGCAGCCGCGTGGAAGAAAAGAAATGGCGGTCAGAACTGGAGCGGCCGATTTACTTCATTGAAACGCGGGAAGGACACGTGTGCTGCTGGTGTTCCGTGCGTCGCGGAGAAATCGTTTTGCAATCTCATCCGCTATCGCCGGTACCTGCGCGGATACTGAAACATCCGCAGGAAGCTGAAGTCCTGGGCCAGGTGGTGGGCGTTGCTATGCGACTTGGTGAGTGGAACGCTCCTGCTGAGCAAGTGCAACAACAGAGTCCTGAAGAAGATGTAAGTGAGCCGAAAGAATTGCGTCGCCGTTAACGGGAGCCTTCAGAACAAAAGAATCAGGGTTGAGAGTTTCTGAGAATCCAGAACGCGCCAGCGCCGCTTTGTACTCCTGGTAAATCTCACGTACCGGCACATGGCTCAGAGCCAGAGAAGTTTCCATGTGAGCGGCATAAATGGCTTCTTGCGTGGGCCGATTGCCATAAGCCCGTGAAAAGCCCCAGTGCAGATAGCCTCCGCTGCCGGTCTGCAGGGAACAGATATAAGCAACTTTTTCCAGCAATGTAGGCAGAGCACTGAGCGTACGTCTTTTAAAATCTTCAGCAGCTTTAAGAATCATTGCGCAATCCTCTGGTAATTGCTCGCTATCACACAGTTTTCTGCAACCACTTAATATGTATTCTGGATGAAAACATAGCATACATGTTGAACTACTGCAGCAGTATTAGTTTCTGTTCTGAAAACGATAAATTTAAGTACAGGAGTAACTAAAGCGAAAGTAGACTGGGTTGGCTAAGAGCAATCTATAACTCCTGTAAATACGAAACTAAGGCGAAACTAGTTTGATAGCTATTTGAGAGATGTTTATCAATAAGGAAACTGGCTATTCACTGCTAACTCGGCAGAAATAAAGACCTGCGGTTAAACTAAATTCTTATGCGCATTCTCATTTGCGGAGGAGGCACGGGGGGACATGTAATACCTGCCATCTCGATTGCCCGTGAGCTCAAAGCCCGTTACAACGCTGAGGTGCTGTTTGTGGGCACAGACAGAGGCATGGAAAACAAGCTGGTTCCCCAGGCTGGATTCGGTCTTATGCGCGTGAAAGTGGGCGCGCTTAAGAATGTAAGCCTTATTACGCGGATGCGTACACTTTTTGATCTGCCCCGGGCTGTGGTGGACTCCCGCAAAATTATCAAGGTTTTCAACCCTGACGTAGTTGTTGGAGTCGGAGGATACGCTTCCGGGCCCGCCATGGCTGCGGCCATCATGATGCATATTCCCACGCTGGCCTTTGAGCCGAACTATGTGCCCGGCTTTGCCAACAGGATCATAGGGCATCGTGTATCAGCAGCGGCGGTACATTTTGAGCAGACACAGAAATTTTTCCGTAACGCACAGGTAGTCGGCGTGCCGGTGAGAACAGAGTTCTTCAAGGTGCCGGCGCTCGAAAGCAATCATCCGCCAACCCTGCTGGTATTTGGCGGCAGCCAGGGGGCAAGAGCGATCAACCAGACCATGGTAGCGGCTGCGCCCCAGGTGTTACGACAAATTCCTGCGCTGCGGATCATCCACCAAACCGGGGAGCGGGAATATAATGACGTCCAAGCAGCGTATGAGCGATCAGGTGTAGCCGCGGAAGTTTCAGCTTTTATTGACGACATGCCTGCGGCTTTTGCTCGCGCGGACCTGTTGCTCTGCCGTTCCGGGGCAAGTACCGTGGCAGAAGCAACGGCGGCAGGGAAGCCGGCGATTTTTGTTCCGTTCCCGCAGGCTGCGGACGATCATCAGCGCCGTAATGCAGAGGCAATCGCACAGGCCGGAGCGGCTGTGCTGGTGCCGCAAGCAGAGCTTACGCCTGAACGTCTAGCGCAGATCGTTACGGAGCTGTTTGCCGATCCACGGCGGCTAAAGGAAATGGCGGAGCGGGCACAGGCCCTTTCACACCATGACGCTGCCGGCCGCGTAGCGCGAATGGTGGCGGAGTTGGCCGAGAAAAAGAGTTAGTCGCGGAGCGAAAAAATTATAGCCGCGAATGAACGCAAAAAACGCGAATTGGGGTCAGGTGATGGAAAAGCGCAAAGTTCCTCGCTGCACTCTGGCGCTGAAGAAAGCGCGCCTTCGTAAAACGCGAGCTCGGCATGACACTGGTTTAGTAATTTGGTAAGTCCATGAATAATTGGGAAACAAAAATAATAATTAAGGTGAGCCCGACTAAGTGTGGCGAGCCCGTCGATGCGAGTGCAGAACAGATAAATAGGATAAGAAAGACTTTTAAGCGGTTTGTCGCGTAGCAACCAAAAATAACGATGTTTGCAAAAATCCAGAGAATACATTTCGTCGGCATCGGTGGCATCGGCATGAGCGGCATTGCTGAAGTCTTGCTGACACTCGGCTATAAAGTTTCCGGATCTGACCTCCGCAATTCCGCTGTTACTGAACGTCTGGCGGAAAGAGGCGCGATTATTTTTGAAGGGCATCGTGCGGAGAACATCACCGGCGCTGAGGTGGTTGTGGCCAGCTCCGCCGTAAAGCGTGACAACCCTGAGATCGCGGCAGCGCATGCAGAGCATGTTCCGGTGATCCAGCGCGCGGAAATGCTGGCTGAACTCATGCGTTTGAAATATGGCATTGCCATTGCCGGCATGCATGGCAAGACCACCACCACCAGCATGGTTGCCGCGGTGCTGGCAGGCGGCGGACTTGATCCCACAGTCGTCGTCGGCGGACGCGTGGACGCCATGGGCTCCAACGCGCGTCTGGGTAAATCGCAATATATGGTGGCTGAAGCCGATGAGAGTGACCGCTCATTTCTCAAGCTCTCACCCATCCTTGCTGTGGTGACCAATATTGATCGCGAGCACATGGATTGCTACAGCGACATGGCGGACGTGGAGCAGGCTTTTCTCGGATTTATTGATCGCGTTCCGTTTTATGGAATGGCTGTGCTCTGCCATGATGATGAGCGTTTGCGCAATATGCTGCCGCGTCTTGCGCGCCGCGCCACTACCTATGGCACGCATGAAGATTCTGACTTTCGCGTCTCGGCGGGAAAAACCAAATGTGCCAGCAACAAGCACTATGCTCATTTCTCCATCGACTATCGCGGCAAGTCGCTGGGCGATTTCCACCTGCGTGTTCCCGGCAACCACAATATTCTGAATGCCGCCGCCGCCGTGGCTGTGGGCGTGGGACTCGATATTGAACCTGATCGCATTCGCGAAGCGCTGGAAAACTTTCGCGGAGTGGACCGCCGTTTCCAGCTCAAGGGCCGCGTTGCTGACGTGAGCGTGATTGACGATTACGGCCACCATCCCACGGAAGTGCGGGCCACGCTGGCTGCCGCGCGGCAATGCGGATTCAAGCGCATTCACGTTATCTTTCAGCCGCATCGTTTCACCCGCACACGCGACATGCTGGAAGAATTTGGCGCTTCTTTCAATGACGCTGATACTCTCTCCGTGCTCGATATTTATGCTGCCAGTGAGCCGCCTATCACCGGCATTACGGCGGAGAGATTGGTTGAGACGATCAAATCATCGGGAAGCCAGTCGCAAGGCGACAAACGCGTCACCGTGAACTATGCCCGCTCCTTCGAGGAAGCCGCACAGCAGGCGTCCGCCGCCGCCGAACCTGGCGATATGGTGCTCACGCTTGGCGCAGGCAGCGTCTCCCAGCTCGGGCAGATGGTACTGGAGCAATTGAAGAAAGATCAGTTGAAAAAAGATCAGTTGAAGAAAAAAGAGGCGTCCTTGAAAGAAGCGGCCAGCTAGTAGCGGCAGTTCGGTGGCGCTAAAGCGCGCGTAAAATACTTTGCAGCTCAATTACCTCCAGCGTGCTCGGGCATTCCTTCCAGTTGTGCCGCCAGCACACAATAAAGTCGCATCCGTCCGGCTTATGCCGGTGCTTCAGGAAGTTGCGGCTTTCATATTCAAATTCAATTCTTACTGGTTGCCACTTTGCCGGCTGTATCTCCCGCAGCGCATCGCAATCCGGGAAATTCGGCTGCGTCCGCACCACGGCAAAACCCAGCTTGTGCGCCACCATGCCAAAAACGTAAATCACACCCAGTTCGTCCATCGGCTCGCGCGCCAGCCCGGGAAAGATGATCTGCGGGCCATAGATGGGCCTTCCCTTGTAGAAGCCGCGTAAAGGCGGCGGCACGTTTGGGATTCGCGGCTGTTTCTTGCGCGTGTAGGGTCTCCTGCGCGGCTTCGCCCGGTGTGAATTCGATTCAATGATCTCCAGCACGTCCTGCCAGGCCGCACAGTCAGCTCTTTTTCTCGCAATATTTCTCAGCGCCGCTGGCACCGCGCTCCATGTGCCCCAGCGGTCTTCCAGGGTTGAAGCGTTGAAACGTCCCGCGCTGGTGTACTCTGAGCGTGTCGGCAGCCTTCCTGCTTGTCGTGTAATCGTCGCCCAGTCTGTGAATAGCGCATCCACCGTGGCCGTGTATCCCGGCCCGGTGGCTTCCAGTCCGGCTTGCCGGATCGCTTCCAGATGTGAGCCAAAAAGTTTGCGCACCTCCGCCGGGTTCAGGCCGGCGTGTTGCTGCAGATGAATGCGGGTTGGCACGCGCCCCAGTTCTTTGGCGCATGTGCGGATTGCTTCCAGTGCTTCCTCTTTTGTCATGGTGGCCTCAATAAAAAAGCCACCCGCTCGTGGGATGGCTGATTTTTTTTAAATTTGAAAATGAATCTGGATCGCGGGCGTCCTCGCCTGCGGTTTACATTGAAAAATGGTTCGGACCGCAGAACTTGCCCTGAGCTTCCCGAAGAATCGAGACCTCTCATTGCCGGTTCCGGGATTTCAGGTCCCGGGACAGCAATCCCTGTAGCGGCTAAATCCCGAGTCAGACAATCTCGGCGACGGCTTGGATTCTCAGGAAAGAAGTGCCAGTTACCACTCTGTCATTAACCCTTGCGCCGAAGACGCGAAATTATGTAGCCCAGCGTGGACGGGGTTCGCGGCAAGCCTGTTTTTAGCTTGCTGGGGTGGATAAGCGCTGGGTCAGTAAGTAAACAAAAATCCTTCCTTATGCCATAGGCTGGTGCGGAGCAAAAGCGGAGCACCAAAATAAAAAGCAGTTTTGTTTGGCTGGAACAGTTTTGATTGCGCTCCGCTGACGCTGCGCGCAAGCCTGCGGCGGGAGATCAGGTTCAGGACATCCAAATACTGCAGGTTTCGCCGACATCCCATTGCCCCTGTGTTTTCTTGAGAATCACGGTTGCCCCGCCGCCGCAGAGCCAGCCACAGACAGACCCGTATTCCAGAATTGCCCTTGTATGTTGCTTGTTGAAGACAATTTCTGAAAAAGAAAACAATCCGGTGGAAAAGGCGGTTTTAAGGGATCGATCCAAATCACTGTCGCTGCGTGGTTGATGGTCTTTGACTGAATTCATAAGAACGTTTTGCGGATCATTTTTCCTGATTAAGGCTTCTTGCTGTTCCGGATCCACGAGCACCATTTTGCTGTTGAGCGCCACCACGGGATCCATGCGATGAATCACCGGCGACTCTGAAGACGTGGAATTGGCAGCACCAGTGTCTTTAGGGCAGCCTCCGGTAAATTTGCCATTTACTGTAGAGGGATAGGTGACGTTGGAGATATTCAGCGCGGCATCTTTCTTGTCTCCCGCGTAGGCCTGCAGCATGGCCCGGTAAACGGCAATTTGCTCGGCTGTAAGCGGTTCTTTGCTGATCACCGGCTTGGGTTCGTCCTGCATGGGCGGCGCTATGGCAAGAAAAAGCAGCAATGCAGCAAGACTGAACATTTCCCACTATCTCCAATTATGCGTGGCAAGAATCATTCTGTATCTTCAAAAGACACCATGGATGTGATCAAAGTTCCGCAGGCATTTTATTCCGTGCTTGGGTCAGTGCTGAAACCAGTAAGGTTCCTACATGCTTGCCCAACGTACACGTGTGGCATGGGGCAACATGTGCGTCAAGTATATGAATGCCGGTAAAAACCAAAGAGGCTGGACACACTTATCCCTAAAGAGTCATTGGCTCAAAAAATCAAAACCAATGAAGGCTAAGTGTGGAGAAAATCTCAAGGACACTTAGAGATGCAGGCCTTTTTCCGCTTTTACGGGATATTGCTTTGGTCGCCGGCGCCGCTCCCGGCTGAATGCTTACCAAGCCTCACTATAGCGAACATCCAACGAATTTGCAACAAAAATCGTACGAAAATAAGACCCAAAATTGGCACGATGCCCCTATGGAGTGACGCACTTGTTATTTTGTATATTGGCAATCTATTTTGGTTTGGTTAAAGGAATCGAACCCAACGGGTAATCAGACAGGTAGGACACATTTTATCGGACGCTCTTGCGCCGAGGAGGATACAAAAATGAAAACTCGGTCCCTACTCATGGCAATTCTAGTCCTGGCTGTTGCCCTACCTGTGTGGTGCGCTGCACCCAGCGCCCCTGCCGCTTTCACAACGCTTTCCAGCCTGGCTGGCGACTGGGACCTCCAGATGGATGGAATGAAGCCCCAGACGGTGAGTTTAAAAGTGATTTCCGGCGGCTCCGTCCTGATGGAAACCATGACCCATGACAGTATGGTCACCATGTATCACCTGGATAAAGACCATGTAATGCTCACGCACTATTGCTCCGCGCACAACCAGCCGCGCATGCAGGCCAGTATCTCTGAAGATGGAAAGACCTTTACCTTTGATTTTCTGGATGCCACCAACCTTGCCAATCCCAGCGACGGCCACATGCGCAAGATGGTGTTGAAGATCCAGGACAAAGACCATTTCACCGAAGAATGGTTCTTCAATCAAAACGGTAAAGACGGCGATCACGGCGTGTTCCATCTTACGCGCAAGAAATAGCTGCCCCTTGCAGGGTAAGGGCCATCCCACGGGATGGCCTGCTTATTTTGAAGTGATAGTAAAGCGCCAAAATCCTACGACCCGCGGCTGCGCTCAGGATTTCGCCTGCAAGCTCCCGCT
>DASXLK010000172.1:0-15649 GCA_036496365.1 Candidatus Angelobacter sp.
TATTTGAGGCCCAGTGCCCAGTAAACAACCAGGCTACTGAATCCGAAGCTACACATCAGCATGGCCTGGCCGATCAGCCAGTTGCTCATGCGGGCTTTGGCGCGCAGCAACGTTGCCTGCAGGCGATGCTGCTGGTGGAACGGAAACAGTGAGACGGCCCAATGAAAAGAACGGTCGCCATCAATGATGAAATATGCCGTGAGAATTACGGCGGTAAACAGGCCAAAGATTCCACCGGCAAGATTCAGAAAGAGCCCGCCTGCGTCACCGGCAATTTCCGCCGCGTATTTCTGCAGGGCGGCAGGATCAATCTTATTGGCAAAGGGCAGACGCCGTATGCCATCCGTCAGCTCGGCCAGGTGTTTGGGCCAGTCCGCGGAGAAATTGCGGCCGTCGCGATAGACAGGCGGCAGGGCAAAAACCACAAAGCAGGTGCTGGCGAGCACGAGCATGAGAATCAGAAAGATGATGGCAAAAGCGCGTCCGGCGCGCCAGCCGTTGATGCGAATCTTCCGGACCACGCCAATGGCGGGCGAGAGCACCACGGCAAACAAGGCGCTCACGTAAATAAGCATGAGCACGTCGCGTACGGAATAGGCGAGGTATAGAGCCAGACTCACGCCGAAAAAAAACAGAATGTCTGACCGGTGATTGTTATTGTTCGACATGATTCAGCTTGACCGCAAATTCGAGCAAAACGGGGAAGGTAAGGAGAGTTTAACGCGAGTGGGTCAAATTATCGAAGACCAAAAGTACTAAAGCTATCGACTTTCTTGCAGTGTAAGAAATTGGTAAATGAGTAATCCACAGCAAGCCGGACAGGTCTGGTAATTGGTAAATTGAAAGTCCTAAGCGCTCTTCAGTACAGAATCTTCAAATAACCAATTTACGAATTTACCATTTCCCAAATTGGTCTTCAGTCGCGCACCACTTCCACATTGGTTCCGGCAACGGTCATCTTGATGATTTTGTATTGATTGTCGACCCACAAGAGCCACTGGGAGGCGTCTGATTCATGGCCCTGATCATTGAGCCAGGTAAGCGACTGCGGACCGGTGGTTTCCAGCTTGATCTTATTCAGTTCGCGCTCCGTGCCCTTGACGTTGACTTTATCCTGACCCAGCAGTTCAAGAGTGGCGTTGCCAGAGATATGCTGCCGCGGGACCAGGATTACAAATTTCCCCGTACCGCATATCAGAGTAGCGTCCTGGCGTTTGCATCCGGTGGCCAGATACCACCACAACAAGACTTCACGCTGGGAGAAGAAATTGTCATCCAAAATTACCGTGGAGAGCGGCAGCACATGAGGGAGGTCCACTTTTTTCTGGTCGGCGGGGATGATGTGCTCCACCAGCAGATCATCTTTCGGCTCCACTGACGCCTCTTCTTTCTCCGGGACGATGGAGTGCCAGCTATAAGACCGCAACTCACCGCGGGCAGAAACCTGCATTTCAGCCGTTTGCGTGGCTTTGAATGTGCCATCGTCAAACTTGATTTCTGAGTTTGCGGTGGAATACTCAGGATGCTGGGCGGCGTTGAGCGTTTGAGTGATATTAAACGTCTCCGTGCCTACGCGTTTGCCATTCATGAAAATGCCAAAGCTGCCGGAATCCGCCACCTTGGTGCCGACCTTGTCTTTTGGTTTGTCTGACGCGTTGAGACACACTGATGCCGCGAGTACCGCGCTCAAGAAAATGGCCAGCTTTACTGCTTTCACTCTTCTACCTCCGCCGGGGCCGTGTTGAGCAGCCCTTCAATCTCCGCTGTAATTTGTTCTACCGGTCTGTTCATGGTCTGCACCTTGAATCGGGCCAGGGCATAGTCCGCACGCCGGGCGGCAAACAGTTCATTGAATCTTGTCTGCTGCTGTGCCAGTGGACGAATTTTGTTTTCACCGTCAATGCGCCGCCGCAACTCTTCCAGAGGAGCTTCCAGCAGGACGGTGATCGCACCCGCTGCATTCAGCGCCGCGCGATTCTGTTCCTGGGCAAAGGCCCCACCGCCCAGCGCTATTACCAGATCGTTCATCGCTAGGCGTTCTTGCAGCAATGCGGCCAGAGCAGAACTTTCAACATGGCGAAAGACGGCTTCACCAGAAGCGGCAAAAATCTCAGCAATGCTGCGCTGCTCACGCTGCTCAATTGCGTCATCCAGGTCATGAAAATCACAGCGCAGACTCAAGGCCAGAGCGCGTCCAACGGTAGTTTTTCCCGCGCCCATAAACCCGATGAGGACCACGCATCGATTGGCGTTTGCTCGCCGGGCCATAAAACCTTTTTCTTTTGAGAGTGTTGCCGCTATTGCTTCTTCACGCGAATTTTACCACTGAAAGACTGGAGCTCAACCGAAGATGAGCCGGAATTGGAGGTGCCTGAGAAGGAACGTCCCTGCTGGGGAGGGTAAGTGTAATGATGTTTTTCTTCTAAAGGAAATGCGTTGTCAACAGAGCCGTTGGTAGAGCGGGCAGTAAGATCCACGGACGCAGTGGGTGGCAGCGTCATATTAATAGCGCCGTTGTGTGTGGTGAGCAGATAGTCGCCACCGCCGGAGCAATCGCCACGATAGGTAATGTCGCCGCTGGTGGTGGCCGCAGCAATGCGCTGGCCCGTCACGTTATTGAGAGTCACGCCGCCGCCAGTAGATTGAATATCGACGCGGGTGAGAGTTACGTCTTTCAAAATGACAGGAGCGGTCATGCTGCGTACGCGCAGATGCGATTTGGCAATATTGGTGACGCTGATCTGCCCGGTTTCAGAGGAAAGACCGATTTCACCGCTAAGATTCTCAGCGGTAATGGGAGCTGATGTGGTGCTTACGTTGACGGAAACGCCGCCAGGAACGGTAATTTCATAATCCACTCTGGCTTCGTCGGCGGTCGGCTTCTGGTCAGCGAGGGCGTGCGTGCGCAATTCAACGCGCTGCTTATTGTTGCTTGTGTTCTGGTCGACTTCTACTTTGTCAGAGTGAACGGTATAAGAGACGATAATTTGATGGCCGCTGCCGGAATGAAGAATTACCGAGCCACAGCCATTGATGATATTGAGTGTGCCGCCAGAGGCGATATCGAGCTTGGCTTCTTTATGCGTTTCAGCAGCGTGAGCGGCCACGCTGATGCCCAGAGCAAAGCCTGCTGCGGCAGTCAAGAGCAGTGCGCGGCGGGCGCGGGCTATCCGGATAGAAGGAGTTGCAGTCGCTGCAAGCATGCGTTTAGAAGCCTCCGTTGTTCGCTCAGGGCAATGAACGAGCGGTTGCCATCTGATAAACCATTTCTTTTTGCTCATACGCATCCTGCAAAAGCTCCTGCGCGGTTGCGTCCTCAGGATCGCTTTCCGCGGCCTTTTGAGCGTCGGCGATGTAGGAGTTCACATCGCGCAAGCTGCTCTCATACGCGGTGCGCGCATCCGGGTCCTGCTGGCTGATCAGTTGCCGGTCGTCGCTGTTTAGAGCGCCACTATTTAATTGTGCTGGTTCTGCACTGGTATTCTGCGCCGACAAAGCCGCTGGAGGCAACTGTTTTGAATGGTAGTTAAAAAGTACGGCGGTAAATGCGATTACCGCCAAAAGAGCCAAAATAAATCCTACGGGCGTGGTGTTTTTGGCTTGCTGCTGCGGGGGCGGGTAGTTCGATGAATGTCCCTGGGGGGACATTCGACCCTCCAAGAGCCCTTCACGCTGCAAGGACTGTTCAATCCCATGCCAAACGCGAGGGTTCGGATCGTGCATCGGTAAAAGTAATTTGGCTTGCTCGGCGATATAGCGCAGGTCTTGCACCAACGAGGCGCAGTCAGGACAAGTCTTTAAATGAGACTCGTCTTCCCCCGTGCCACCGCTCTCAATGATGAAGGGCAGTGTTTCCTGAAATTTCTGACAATCCATTTTTCTTTTTCCTCTCCCAACGTGCTGTGCAGGGAACCCGCAACGCGCCCTATTCTTTCTTCTATTGTCCTTTCGCGCTACGGATCTTTTCTTGCTCTCAGCCGCAATCAATTTATCTGCGGGCGGCCTTTTCGGCTCTGCTGAGTTTCAGCAGGTCGCGCAATTTCATGCGCGCCTTGTGAAGCTGTGACTTGCTGTTTCCTATCGAACAGCCCATCATCTCTGCAATTTCGTTGTGTTCATAGCCTTCAACGTCATGCAGGACAAAGATAATTCTGTAGCCCGGCGGCAGGCTTTCAATCGCCCGACCTAAATTCACCCGGTCAATCGATCCAGCCAGCACATTGTCTCTCGCGCCAATGTCTTTCTTCGGTCCATCTTCATGCGCCGGTTCCAGCGCCTCATCCAGCGAAATCTCCGGCAAGCCTTTTTTGCGTAGGTGCATCAGCACCACGTTCACAGCCAGCCTGTGCAGCCAGGTGGAAAAAGCTGACTCACCCCTGAACGTGGCTATCTTACGATAGAGCTGTAAGAAGGCTTCCTGGGTCAGGTCTTCAGCCTCAGCCGTGTTACCCGTCATGCGCAGACACAACGAATAGACGCGGCGTTTATGGAGTCCATATAGACCCTCAAAAGCTTGCGCGTCGCCAGCCTTGGCTAGATCAATCGCTTCGGCCTCGGACATTCCGGATGCGATTACTTTTTTAGCTTGTGTCAATTTGCCCTTATCAGGCCGCTGATTATTATGATGCGGCGTAGTAGCTGCTTCGTTGTCCGTCCGGGGTTGTTTGGCCATTAGAAATGGCTGTCCCGGCGCTGCTTTGGTGTTCGCCCGGTCCTGTGCTGCCATCAGCTGCGGACCGACCTCTTCCTGCTTCGACCACCTGCTCAATGTTTGTCCCATGTGACTAGCTATGGAAGCCATTTACAGCAACTTTGGTTGCCTGAGACAGGTCACAAACTCCCACCATGGTAACCAGAGACGCCAAAGCGGTGGTTTCTACAGAAAATCATATCCCCACAATCATATCCCTGTGACGTGACTCAGTGATGATCGATTCTTCGCTTTGCTTACCACTTGATCTTAACCCACCCGTGGTCAGGATTCATAAAGTCTCGACCAGGGTTTCCCCGAGGGTTCCATCCTAACGCCGCAGAGCTTGCCCTGAGTGATTGAGCAGATAGGAGTCGAATGGGCCCGCGCATAGCGAAGCGGAGCGCGTATATCCCGATCACCCGACCACGGCAATCACCCAATCTTTTCCCAATCAGTGTCATCAGTGCTAATCAGCGGTAATTTTTTTGCTTTTGCTTCCGATCACCCGATCTCTCTAATCCGTGTTCATCCATGGCAAGCCTTCCCCCGATTTTCTCCGTGTCTCCGTGCCTCCGTGGTAGGTTTCTTTTTCGTTTTCTGTTTTTCCCAATGTCCTCAATTCCAGCACTTCCAGCGGACAATTTCTCCAGTTATGGTTCCAGCACACAATCAAATCGCACCCTTCCACCTCATGCATGTGTGACAAAAAATTTCTGCTTTCAAATTCAAATTCAATTCTCACCCTTTGCCACCTGCCGGGCTCAACTTCGTGCATCGCTTCGCAGTCAGGGAACGCCGCTTGCAGCCGCATCACCATAAATCCCAGCTCGCGCGCTAGCGCTCCAAATAGAAACACCACGCCCAGCTCGTTCGTCGGAGAGTGGCTCAAAGGCGTCGGCAACAGAGGCATCCCATAGACCGGCTGGTCTTCCCGCAACTTCATCCGCCATCCCGCTGCGTCCGCCCTGCCGTCTGCCTTCCCGCCGTCCGGCTTAATGTAATGCCCATTCACCCGGCCAGACGTCCGTCCCTGCTCTTCCGCCTGCTCCAGATACCGCGACACGACGTCCAGTACGTCGCCCCACTCGCCCTCCAGTTGGTTCTTCCGCGCAAATTCCAGCATCCCGGCTGGCAAATGCGTCCATCCCTTGTAGACCCTCCTCATCGGACGCACGCTATAACTTCCGTCCATCTCGTATTCGGTCAAGGTCGGCAGCTTCCCCATCCTGCGCACCAGCCCGGCCCAGTCCAGAAATAGCGCCATCTCGCTAATGAGAAAGCCAGGCCCTTTCGGGTCCAATCCGCACGCGCACAATGCCTCTTCAAAAGTTGTAAAGTGCCTGCGGATGGCGAACTTGGTCAGCTTCGTCGCCCGCCTCACCTCTGCCATCGTCGGTACATGCCTCAGCTCTGCCGCGCATTTCTTGATCGCGGCAATCAATTCTTCTTTCGTCTCTTTTCTCTCCATTTTTTTGCTCCAATCAGGTTAGTTTGCTTAGGGTTGATTGCTTAAACGGTGCCCAATAAAAAAGCCGCCTGTTCAAGGTCAGGTGGCTTGGTCTCTTTTTCAGTTTTTTTTGACTTACTTGAAATTACCTAACTGTCGTTGCCTTTTTTTAGAAAAACTCATGTGGCCCAGCCGCACTTGGCTGGTTCTGTTCCTATCAGTGTTGTCAGTGTTAATCAGTGGTAAGTGCTTGCTTTTCCCGATCACCCAATGACGGGCGATGTCGGCGATGATCCGATTTCCAGGCACACTTATCCTGTACAAATTCTTCAGAGGATCTGAAGAGCGAAAGCAGCGTAAGACAAAGCTAAAAGCTAATGACTAACTACTAAGAGCTGCTTTCTAGGGTGCAGGCCTTTTTGGGTTTCCCCGCTTCTGCTTGGCTTCTTCCAGCAGACACGTTCAGCCGGCGCCGCTCCCGTCTGAAACCATCCATAGCTTAAGCGAAAGCCGGACGAATCTCAATACGGTACTTGGCCATCCTCGGCATGAAATAGTACTTGGCCTAACTTCGTCTGCCACACGTTATCAGACGTCACATTTCGTATCCGTCGATGCTTGCGTTTTGAACGTATTGGGGCCTGCAAAACAAAATCAGCGCCGTAGGTGCGTTATGAGTTAGCCCAGACCGGCAGGTCTGGGTAGGCTTACGGTAACATCAGAGCGCCGTAGGCGCGGCACTTTTGCCCCGTGCTAGTCGAAAACATATTTCGGATCGAATGGGATTTTGTGTTTCTTCAATAGACCCAAAAACTCGCTCTCAAATGTCATTTTCTGATGGTGCTTTTCCTGGTTCGCAATATATTTTTCAACGGTGCCACGTTGCGACGCGCTCACGCTAAATGCTCCATAACCTTCCTGCCATTCAAATTCAATTCCATGCTCGCCAATCCACCTTGAGGAGTTGGCCTTGATCAAGCCAACGGCCTTCGCCAGCGCCAGCGTGGGCGGCAATTGAATAAGCAAATGGACATGGTCTTCCATGCCGCCATTCGCGAGCACCAGAAAATCGTGGTTGCGCGCAATGCCCGCCATGTATGACCACAATTTAGGTTGCATGGATTTTGCAATGAGCTTTTTCCGTTGCTTGGTGCTGAAAACTACATGGACGTGGTTTTGAACAAAACTGTGCGGCATGTGTCACCCCTCCGGGGTTCAACATCTTAACCCAACCCACCCAGACCTGCCGGTCTGGGCTAACTCATAGCGCGCCCTCGGCGCTGGAATTTGGTTATTGCAACAGCGGTTTCAAGAATGATTGAAACAAATTCTTTATTCCATGCGCCGAAGGCCCGCGCGCAGCAAAAGTTGAGCGGGAAAGTAGCTTTCGTGCAGTTATCATGAAGTCTTGAGGATAGTAATTATGCCCCTGCCAAACCCAGAATTCATAAGTAACATCCTTGACCAGTTCGATCGAAAAGAGGAGACCTTTTGGGAAGTGGAGGTTGTTGAAGCACTTCGAAAAGCTGGAGAGCAACCCCCCTTCTCTGATCAAACACAGAAGGGCACTTGGTGGGCCGAATTGGCGGCCTTCAGCTTTAGTTTTCCTATGCTCAAGCCGCTATAAAACGCGCTGCGGATGCCCATGGCGATCAGGGCTGCTTTCCTCGCACAAAACCGCTAAAATTTTCTCTGCTTGTTCTGTAACGGTTTGCCTTTCTCAATCACTTTCTGTCGTTACTCAATCACTACTTATCAGGAGGAATCAGCATGGCAAATCCCCCCTTTGAGCCAGTCGCGCTAAATGGTTCATGGACAAGCGGCAGTGACGACGTACCTGGACCGTTTATCTCTGTCACCGGCAATGCAATCTCAGTGGATATGTCCGCTCTTCAGCGGCCATTTGCCGCTGGTATAGTTCTCAACAGCCCGGATTTCACAGTGACCTTCCCGGATGACAAGACCTACAACGCGAAGCTAAATCCCGGCACTCTTCCACTATCCGACGAAATTATTTGGCAGAATGGTTCCATTTGGACCAGGACTATTCCCCAGGTCACAACTCTGGTTCCTCTGGCAGGCCATTGGGTCGCTGCTGGGACTTCAACCCCGGTCATGAACGTTTCCCTAACCGGCAAATTCATCTCTATCGATATGCCTCCGGGACGCCAGAAGGCCAGAGGGTATGTTCTTGACTTTGCCGATATTTTCGTCGACTTCCCGGATGACGCCGGCTATACCGGCCGTCTGGTATTCCCTGGCAAAATTCAATGGTCGAACAACTCTATCTGGCAAAAAGCTCCTTTGGCCCCCCTCCGTTAACATGCTGTGGCAAGTCCAGGGGCAAAGATTCTCTGGTTCAGGGAGTGGGTTTACGTCAGGCCTTGTGACCATAAGAATTACCAGCGGCGGCGGTGCTGGTTTTCTGATTGCACAATTTACTGCGGTCGCAGCAGCCAACGGGGCATTGAATGCAAATGAACCCACCCCCTGCCCCTAAAAATCCCATCCAGCAGCTCTCCATCCCACTCAATCAGCATCATAAAAAGCGAACTGGAAATAACAGGAGGGGTTTTTAATGTCGAAATTCACGAAACTGTTTTGTGCAATTCTATTTACTGGCGCTATGGCCGTAGCGCAGTCCAGCGGCAGCCAGCAGCCGACGCAGCAGCCCAATAGCGGAACTCCGAGCACCAGCCCGAGCACGCCCAGCACCAGCCCGAGCACTCCGAGCAGCAGCGACCAAACCACGGCACCGCAACCAAGCCAGTCAAATCCTTCTGACACAACTGGAACCACGCCGCAAAGTGCAGGTAGTAATTCCAGCACCACTGACCAGTCCTCTTCTGACGCGAAGAAGACTAAAAAACACAAGAAGAACAAGACCAACCCTTCTGACACCAGCAACCCAAATCAGAGCAGCCCAGACAGCAGCAGCACTCCGAAATAAAGTCTGTCTTAGGGATTCACTCGGATAACGAGAGCACTCGATAGTGACTCACTGGATAAGCCGGCGCTCATGAGTTGAAAGCGCCGCCAAGAACAATAGCCAAGAACAATGGCTAAAAATGGGGACAGATGGGATTGAGCAAAGTTCAATCGCGCTGTCCCTTTTCTGTTTTCTTTATCTCTTTTTCTTAAACGGCGCTGCCGACTGCAACAGCTCCAGGAATACCTGCAAATATTCCGGGCTGGGATTCTCGCGCAGTGTCAGTGCATACCAAGTCCTGTGCAGTCCGTGCGGGCCAATCTTTTTTCCCACTACCTTCTTTGCACGGACATCCGGGTCAACCGCCCAGGCCGCCAGCATGCCCACGCCGGTATCGGCGGCTGCCAGTTCAATCAGTCCTTCCGTCAGCGGAATCTCAATCACGCGTCCCGGCACTGCGCCGGCCGGCTGCATGACCTGAAGCAGCAGCATGCTCTCAGCGCGCGGCGGATAGACCAGCACTGTCTCGCCATTTAGCTCCGTGGGCCGAACATAGTCCACCTTGGCCAGACGATGCTTGGGCGACATGACCAGCAGCATCTCGTCTTCAAAAAGAGTGATTTGCCGTATCAGCTTTTTGTTGGGCGGCGTGGTGCAGAATGCAATGGTCACGTCCAGCTTGCCTTCCAGCAATGCACCCACGGAGTTGGACGATGCGCTGATCTGGATTTCCACGCCTGGAAATTTCTTATGAAACTCCGCCATCAATGGCGGTAGCCAGTGGTAGCAGGTGTAAGACTCTGTGCACAGCCGGATCACGCCCTGCACGCCGCCGCTGCTGCCGGCAATCATCCGCTCGGCATTGCCCAGTTCTTCCAGCACTCGCTGGGTTGAAGACATCAGTGTCTCGCCCGCGGAAGTAAGCACCATCTTTTTTCCCAGCCGCAGAAACAGCGCCGCGCCCAGCTTCTCTTCGGCGTCACGCAGCTGATGACTCAATGCCGACTGCGTGAGATGCAGCCGCTTGCTCGCCTCCGTGACCGTGCCGGTTTCCGCCACGGCAGCCACAAGCTTCAGGTGCCGGATCTCCAGTTTTACGTCTGCTGTCTTGGTTGCCATGCTATGAGCGTAATTCATCGCTGCGATGAAAACAAACAATAATTCTAATACGCACTTGAGTGAGTCCAATACGCAAGCGGCAAGGAATTGCGGTGGGACGGCAAGGCGGAGGGGGCTCTCTCTTTGGAACGTCTGCCGTCCCGCATTTCCTGGGCGCTACTTTCGGGAAGAGATTGAGGATGAGAAGAAGACGATGAAGTTCTATTTGTATTCCACCCTGCTTGCTGTATTGCTTTTGATTTCACAACTGACTGCTGCCGCGCAGGCGCACACCTATGAAACGCTCACCTTTGATGTGACGTTTAATTTCGATATCGGTACCCGGACGTTTGGCCCCGGACACTATCAGCTGGTATTTGTTGGAGCAGACCTGGCGGTGCTGCGCGACGCTAAAAAACACACCATCGCGTCGCTCATTACCCGGCCCATTGAGATTGGCTGGCCTTCGCCTGAGACCAAGGTCGTTTTTGAAAATCAGAAGAACCACTCGAGGCTTTCGCGCATATGCATTCAATATCGTCTGCAGGTCATAGACGTTATTGGTGAGCAGGTGGCCATGCGCCAATCACCTCCAGTGTGGGGGCCTCCAGCGCCTTTTGACGTAAGCTCACTGCTGGATCGGCGAGCTGCGCCGGGGCTCAGGTATTGATCTAGACAAATATCCGGGATGGGCCATGGAAAAGGGCGGCCGGCATCTGCCGCCCTTCTTCCGCAACTCTTTTCTTATGCGCGACTGAGACAGCTCTAACCTCCCTTTTCTGATTCTCAATTTAAAATAGATATTGTCAGCAGAGAGGACAATCAATGAATATCGCATTCATCGGCTTGGGCAACATGGGTTCACCCATGGCGCAGAACCTGATCAAGGCAGGACACGCGCTCCACGTTTATAACCGCACGCGCAGCCGCGCGGAAGAGTTGCAATCGCTGGGTGCCACCGTTGCCTCGACTCCCAGTGAAGCCGCTGCCGGAGCGGAGATCGCCATTACCATGGTGGCCGATGACCATGCGCTGGAGTCAGTAGTGTTTGGTAAGGCGGGCCTGCTGGATTCGCTTCCGGCAAATGCGATTCATATTTCCTGCAGCACCATCAGCGTGGCGCTTTCGCGCCGGATGGCTGCCGCGCATGCTGAGCGCAAGCAGCATTTTGTCTCCGCTCCGGTCTTTGGACGCCCGGAAGCCGCCTCCGCCGCAAAGTTATTTGTAGTTGCGGCCGGACCTGCCGCGCAGGTGGTAAAGTGCCAGCCGCTGTTTGACGCCATGGGGCAGAAAACTTTTGTGGTGGGTGAAGACGCGCCCGGAGCGAACGTGATCAAGCTCAACGGAAATTTTCTGATCACTACCGTGATTGAAAGCCTGGCGGAAAGCTTTGCGCTTGTCCGCAAGTCCGGGCTGGACGCCAACCAGTTTCTTGAAATTCTGACCAGCACATTATTCAATGCGCCAATTTATAAAACTTACGGCGGCATCATTGCCGCAGAAAAATTTGAGCCTGCCGGATTCAAACTTCCGCTGGGCTTAAAAGACAATCGCCTGCTTCTGGCCGCGGCTGAGGAAGCGGCAGTGCCCATGCCAATGGCCAGCCTGGTGCGCGACCGTTTTCTTGCCGCCATGGCACTGGGGCAAAGCGAACAGGATTGGTCGTCGATTGCCAGGATTTCAGCAAAAGAAGCAGGGTTGTGAACCCATAAGGGATGACAGCTACACGAGAGATTCCGGACGGTGGAATGTTGTACGTAGTTCCCCATTCGGCAACCTCTCTACTGTTGTTCGGTATTGCTGCCCAGACAGCGAGGAATATTCAATGATGAATGTGTGGTTTCCTTGCTGGTTTTGCAAAGCTTGCGCAATCTGGTTGTGAAAATCACGTCTTCCTTTTCCTGGCCCAATGTCTGCAATGGAGCGCCATGCGTCAACAGCAGGCGGCTGATGAAGACTAAAACGAACGCAAAGAGCTGCGCCGACTCCCTGATTCTGTAGTTCCCATCCGCCCTCTCCGGAGTTTGGAACGCCCTCCCACCACCCGACTGTCAAGAATGGCATCTGCGACCGCTCGGTCTGTGACGCGCTTATATCGGCAATTCGTTTTGTGTCTGCCGCATAGTCGCGCAGCACATGGAGCGTCCAAACAGTCAGGAAGGTTATTGCGACGGCGGCTCCTGCCTGAACCCAATCGGCTGCGGCAGAAATTATGCAGATCATTTAGCAGAGCCTCTCCTTAAACCTCACTAATCTCGCGTCCGATAAATTCCATTGAGCCGCTCCATGCTGGTGTACATTTTCCGGTTTGAGGGTCTTTGTACCACGTCTCATCCCATCCCGCATCTGAACGAAAATAAGGTGATGTATCCCATTCCCATCCCACAGACATTCCTTCGACATACTCTTTAGTCGAAGGATGTATTCTAATGCCTTGTGATTTACCGTCTGCGTCAAAGGTCTCGATTAAAACACCTCTTACATCTGGTCGTTCATTTCTGCAATTGCTATCTGAATAGAGCGAGAGATTTGCTTTCCTAACGATGTATGAGGGTCTTGGTACGTTTTGCAAGATTCGGAGAATGCTCAGTCCAAGTTCTATGGCATAGAGGGGTAGTTCTGCAACAGTGGCGTGAGCAGCCTGATTGCGAAAATACCAAAATTGAGAAATCTTCTGTTCAAGTTCTCTGGGGATTATAGCGCCTGACACTGTACCTAAAACTTTTAATGCATTGGGTAGAGTTGGCTGCTCCAGCGAAAGAAACATTTTCAACACACCTGTACTAGCCAGAATCTTTCGTAATTCATGCTCTATTTCAATTGCGGTGAGCATGATGGCAGCCCGGGGGCTGTTTGCAGATTGCTCTAAAATTGCTTGTTCGATCTGTTCTATCGATTTATCCTTCACTCGATGTGTCTCCTTCTCTTGGAGGCTCTATTTGAGGAGGAATCTTTACGGTGGATGCTATCCTTTGTTCAGTCTTCTTCGTTATCGTAACTTCTCCCAACCCGCGAGCCTTAAGTGATGAGGTTCGCTCCCAAGGGATTCGATTAATTACGTCACGAACTGCATGGTCAATATTTTTCCGGAAAAGATAAAGAGCCACCAACGCGACAATCGGCCACGCAATTGCGTGCAACAAGTCGGCCCAGTCCTTAACGTTGGCAAATGTGGCGAGATTAATCATTCGTGATGGATTGCTCCAGCCGAAGAAGTCTACCATCCTGCGGATAGACGTGTCCCGATAGTAGTTTCTCTTTAATGAGCATAGTTTTTGCTTTTTTTCAGATTATATTACCGATTATGGTCGCCACTTACACAGCAAAGACGCTGTCAAAGTTTTAATGCGAGAGCGGCTACATTTTAAATAGTTGAGGGCAGCTACAGCTTTTTCAAATCAAGCCGTGCAACATATTCGGCCAGGGCCTCTTTCCAGTGGCGGGGAAGCAAGATGCCGGCATTGGCCAGGGCCTTCATTTGCATCACTGAATATTTAGGGCGCGGCGCTTTCCGCTTCATCTCTGCCATCGGCTTGCCAATCACATTCTCGGCTGGCAGGTTCGCCAGTTCAGCTGCGAACCGTGCAAGTTCCAGACGCGTGCAAGCGCCTTGATTGCACAGGTGGAACAGTCCGTAACGCTTGCTTTCAATCACTTTAAGAATTTTGCTTGCGGCATCCAGCGTATAAGTGGCTGAGCCTTCCTGGTCAGAGGCAACAGTATATGTAGTGCCCTGCCGCAGGGTGCGAAATCCTTTATCAACGAAGTTGTCCTTTCCGGGCCCGAAGAGAACAGAGATACGGAAAATCCAATACCGGTTGAGGACGGCAACTTCCTGTTCCGCCAGCAGCTTGGTCTTGCCATAGACTGATATTGGGCCGACCGCATCGGTTTCAACGCGAGGAGAGTTCGCAGCGCCATCAAAGACGGCATCGGTAGAAATGTGCGCAACTGGAAACGAAAGCTCCTGCGCCACCGCAACAACATTGCGCGTGGCCAGCACATTATTGCTGAAGGCGCGCTCTGGCTCGCTCTCGCATAAATCCGGATCGGGAATTCCTGCCGTATGAATCAGGACATCGGGTTTTTCCAGAAGCAGCGCCGACCGAACCGCGCCAATATCTGTTAGATCAGCCACGGCCCGAGTCATGGGATAAACATTATGCCTGGCCCCAATCACACGAACCAGACCGCAACCGAATAGGCCGTTAGCGCCTGTAATGGCAATCTTCATTGTCGGACTTTCTGAATTAGTGGAAACGGCCAAGCTTATCGCTTACGCAGCTTGTGTTGCTGATTGTAGCCAATTTTTCATGACCGTATGGTCCACGAGTCCTGCCTGTTGCTTCACCAGATGTCCATCGTGAAAAACGGCGAAGTTGGGGATTCCGCGCACATTGTAACGAGCGGCCAATTCAGGATGCCGTTCGGTATCCACTTTGAGCACAATGGCCCGTCCTGCCATGTCCGCCGATGTCCGGGCAACTTCGGGCGCAGCCATGCGGCAAGGGCCGCACCAGCTTGCCCAGAAATCCACCAGAACCGGAACGCGGGCCTTCGCAATGATCTCGTCAAACAACTCGGGACCTGCTTCCAATGGCTCGGCTGCGGGGCTCAGGGCTGCTTTGCATGCGCCGCAGCGCCCCGTGTCCGCAAGATGCTGGGCGGGGACACGGTTCTTTTGTCCGCATTGGTTGCAGCTTTTAACGATAGGCATGAGACCTCCACCAGAACATCAAGAACATACCATTAGATGCGGATGGGTGGTTTTCGGTGCAAGCCGGCAGAAGTCATCAATGTTGATGGACCTTTACCCTACTCTCCCCTGAGTGCAATCATAGGGTCCACCGTTGCCGCCTTGCGCGATGGCAGATAGCTGGCCAGCAAAGCGGTGAATGCGAGTCCAATTGAGACAGCGCTGTAGGTAATCACGTCAATTGGCTTTACGCCAAAGAGCAGTGTGGATAGAAAGCGCATGCTGAGCGCGGCGGCTATCAATCCAATGGCCACGCCAATGCCAGTGAGCATAAGCCCATGGCGGACGAACATTCCTGTAAGTTCCTGCCGCTGTGCGCCCAAGGCCATGCGAATACCAATCTCACGCGTGCGCTGTGAAACGGAATATGCAATTACGCCATAAATGCCAACCGTTCCCAAAAGCAGAGCCATAACTCCGGCCACGCCGAGCATGAGCAGAGTGAAAGATGTCCGCGCCATGGAGATGCGATAGTAATGCTCAACCGTATTTACGCCGGCCAGCGGGAGATTGGGATCGACCGACCACACGGCCTGCCGAACTTCTTTCATCAGGCTTTCACTGCCGGCGCGCGATGTACGCACAGCGAAGGAAAGATCGCGGTTCACGCGCAGGTCCTGGCCTTCAAACTTGTTCATCAGAATGGGCCAGTAAACGCCCTGGGATGGCTTCTGATTTAGTCCGTCATCATGAATGTCAGCCGCCACGCCAACCACTTCGCGCCAA
>DASXLK010000173.1:0-17050 GCA_036496365.1 Candidatus Angelobacter sp.
CTGCGCTCAGGATTTCGCCTGCAAGCTCCCGCTCGACTGCGTCGCCTCGCTCACGTTCATTCATCGCTCCCGCGTGAACGTCTGCCTAAAGGCCCGCAATTCGCCAGCGAATCGCTAGACGCTGATACTGCTAGTAGGTCAGTTTTTAAACTGACCCACTACCGCAAAGCGGCTCAACAGCAGATCCTTTGACTCCCCTTCGGACAAGCCTCAGTGTCGCTCAGGATTTCGCCTGCAAGCTCCCGCTCGACTGCGTCTCGCTCACGCCTGCAAAACGGCTCAACTTGACAGCGGCGATGCTCTTGCATAGGCTGCTGCTTTCATGTCGAGCCCACTGGAAAAACTCAACGCTAGAATTTTCGCCGAACACCTGAACACGCCCTTTCAACTCCAGGGCGACTTCGCCACGCCAGTCACACTGGAACTTGTAGCCGTGAATGAAGGCGCTCCCTCGCCCCAGATCGAATCTTTTGCGCTGCATTTCCGCGGACCGGCCGCGCCTCGCTTGCCGCAGCAGATCTATCGCATGGAGCATGCCAGCCTGGGAACGATTGAGTTGTTTCTCACTGCGATAAGCGCTGAACCGGACCAGCGACTTGTGTACGAATCAGCCTTCAACCGCTTTCGCAAGCCAGCACCTTAACAGCCAGTAAATATGACCGGTAATCCTGCAGTCCGCGAAGAGCAAGTTAAGCTGCGCCCCGTCACAGAGGCCGATGATGGTTTTGTTTTGTCGGTTTATGCCAGCACACGGGCGCAGGAGATGGCGCAGGTTCCGTGGAGCGCTGAGCAAAAAGAAATTTTTGTCAGGATGCAATATACGGCGCAGAAGCAGCATTATGCGGCGAAATATCCGCAGGCCAGCCATAACATTATTTATGTCGATGCAATTCCCGTGGGCCGGCTTTACCTGAATCGCGGGGAAGAGATGCTGCATATTCTGGATATTACGGTGCTGCCGGAGCATCGCAGCCAGGGCGCCGGTTCCGTGCTGCTGCGCCGGATTCTTGATGAGGCAGGCAAGCTGGGAAAGCCGGTCACCATTTTTGTGGAAAGTTTTAATCCTTCAGTGAGCCTCTTTGCGCGCCTTGGTTTTGAGAAAGCTCAGGAGAACGGGTTTCAACTTCTGCTGAAGTGGCATCCAAAGCTCTGAGCTTAACTGCATTGCCTTCACCCGATCCCGTGTTCTGCCGTACATTGTTCTGGCGTATGTTGTTGCCCGGTTGTGTGGGCGCGGAGATAACCGCAGGCTGGTCTAACCGATTTATCACAGCGGAATAGAGTTGCGGTCCATCCGGGACGGTAAGCATGGCAAAGTTACCCAGCGAGTCATGCTGAAACAGGTGCGTTGCCTGCGGCAACGGAGACGATCCAGCAAAAGTCAAAATAAAGCCGCTGCTGGTAGGCGCAGGTGAGTGTCCTTTTTTGGGGACCGCAAAGCTTGCTTCGCTCGCAGATTCCATCTTTGGCAGGTCTTTCACAGTAAGCAGTGTGACCCAGACAATCTGTGAGCTGTCGGCTGAATTGTCTGCGAGAAAAACTTTAAAGTTGGTGCCAATCGCCCTGGTAAAGGCATCGCGACCAAGAGCATTGAGCGCGGTGGCGTGTTGCTGCCATGTCCCCGACTTGAGCTGTTTGGCGGAAGTGCCTTGCAGCGGATCCAATCCTTCAAGACCCTGAGGCGCGCGTCCTCCAGTTGCAGCAAACAACGGTCTGTCAATGGACGCGACGAACGCAGCCAAAATGCCATGACGCAAAAATAGTCGCCTGGTAAATGCCAAATCACACCTCCGGAGTGTCCCTGGGCCTAAAAATAAAAACAAACTTCTATTTCCATTTTGGGAATAGATTTTTTGGGGGAATAGCCCCGCTGCTTGCGGGTACCTTGGGGCTGGAATCAAGCTAAAAGTTTGCTGATGTTACTTTTGATGGGGCCAGTTTCCTAGAGAATTTTAATGTTCAAAAAACTTTAGTAACTATTGCAAGGTAATATGCAAAAAGTTTTCTAAGGTGAAGAGTGGAAGATGAATGGCTTTTAGCCTAGTAAGTTACTTTGTGACATACCCTACGTGCGTATAAGTGGGATTTTTTCTTGACAATCATTTTTATTAGAAGCAGAGTACTTATTGTTAAAAGCAGCAACACACACCCCCAGAGTTAATTGAAGTAAAACGGCCAAGTCCACCGAAAAGTTCGGAGGGGGGACTGGTTCGTGGTTCGCCCCACAACGTACTTCCGGACTCCCAAAAGTTATTTGCGACGAAAATGCCGCAAGGAGTTTTTACTCGTGACTAGATGGTTTCTGCCTGCCTGCAATCGTGTGTTCGTGAAAATTCAATCCATCACAATTATTTTTCTTTTCCTGCTTCTGGGTGGATTGGGAAGCTATTTGTCTGCGGCCCCATTGCAGCAAGCGCCGGTGCGCGCTCCCAAGAGCGGGCCAAAGATCTGGCTGGCGGACAATCAGCCTGTTCCGGTGAAGACTGTTGGTGCGGGCCTTGCGCAGGGTGTTGCCGCGGGGCAAATACAGCCTCTTTCCATGGCCACTGCAGATGTGGATGGCGATGGGGTTGCGGACCTGGTGACCGGCTTTGGCACGCCGAGCGGCGGCACGATCATAGTTCATCGCGGCAATCTGGATGCGTTTGCTCCACAGAGCAATGCTTCACTCCAGGCCATTGGCCACGGACAGTTTCCTTCGCCTTTCCTCTCTAGCGCGCAGACCATGGCAATTCCGGTCCGTCCGGACTTCATGGCCCTTGGCCGCTTTACTTCCAGTGGATTTGAAGATCTTGTGGTTGCTGCGCGCGGCGGCAACAGCGTTGTAATTCTTGCTGGCGACGGCAAAGGCAAGTTCAGCGTATCTCAAACTGTTTCGCTTTCTGGCAGCGTCACCTCAATGGCTGCAGCACGTTTGCTGCGCTCAGAAAGTTTTGACAACGTGGTTGTTGGCGTTGCCACCCCGAAAACGGCCGGATTGCAAGTCTTTACCGGCTCATTGACAGGACTTGGCTCTCCTGCAAGTTTCCCGCTTGACGCTCCTGCGACCAATCTTTTGTTTGCCGACTTTGGCGACGGACATACGGACACAGCATTCCTTGCCGATGGCAAGGTTTTCGTTCTGCATTCCAGCAATTTCCAGATGGAAACAATCTCTCTGCCGGTGAATGCCAGCGCCATGGCGATAGGGTCGTTTATCTTTGACCGCAGCTCGGCCATGCAGTTCGCGCTGCTCACTTCTGACGGCAGCCTGCACATTGCCGCGCCTGCGGAATTTGATCCTCGCCCGATCACGCTGGAAGAACATCAGGCGCGCCTGCATGCGGCACGGCGTGGTTTCGGCAATCCAATGGATGCGCCGCGTTCGGTCCCGCAGAATGGCTGGAAGATTGTTGAAAGCATCGCTTCCGCTGCTCCGTTTACGCCCGGACAGCCGCCAGTGCTTTTCCGCACGCGTATCTCCGACAACGGTGGAGATGACGTGATGGTGCTGAACCCTTCCATGGGACAACTGGCTGTGATCTCACATGCGATCCCAGCCCAGGGCGCAACCACATTTGCGCCTGCCCAGGTTTCCACGCGGCCTTACAACGGAACAGTAGCGGCAGCACTGCCTATGCGGACGAACATTGATAACCGTCCCGGCATTGTGGCGCTGCACCAGGGACAGCTTGCTCCAGCGGTCATGATGCCGCTGCCTGATCCAACTTTTTTCGTCAATCGCCCTGACGATGTAGTGACAGGTTCAACCGCTGCTACCTGCAACAACGTCAGCAATGCCGACACTTCGACTTCCTGCAGCTTGCGTGAAGCGGTCCTGAAAG
Organism: Candidatus Angelobacter sp.; assembly: GCA_036496365.1. GTDB lineage: Bacteria > Acidobacteriota > Terriglobia > Terriglobales > Acidobacteriaceae > Angelobacter. The sequence continues at coordinate 3,825 of DASXLK010000173.1, forward strand.
CGAATGCCACAGCCGGCACTGACACAATTACTCTTGCGGCCGGAACTTTTACGCTGAGCATTGCGCGGCAGGCTGGCGATAACACAGGCGCGCATGGCGGCCTTTATATCAATGATTCAGTAAACGTTGTTGGCGCTGGCCAGGGCAGCACAATCATTCAAGGCGGTACTTCGGCAGCAACCGGAGTCGATCTGGTCTTCGCGGTGAATGAAGACATTCAAACGGTTACGAATGCTTCAGCCAGCTTCCAAAACCTGACAATCCAGTTTGGCCACAATCGCGGTAGCGTTGGCGGAACCGACGGTGACGGCGGCTGCATGGAATATGACACTGGCTCAAGCGGCGCAGCAACTCTGTCACTGACTAACGTAACAATCCAGAATTGCGTCACGCAGGATGGCAATGGCGGCGCGATTGCCATGTTCAATGTTTCTTCAGGCATCGCCGGAGGCGGCACCGGTACTGCGACCATCAGCAACAGCACTTTCCAAAACAACTCAGTGGCGGAACAGGGTGCTGGTTCAACCGGTAGCGGCGGCGCTATCTGGGTGTCCGATCTTGCGCGCATGTCGATGTCGAACTCCCAGGTAAAAAATAACTCCGCGACGCAGCTCAACGGCGCAGGCAGAGGCACTTCCGGCGGACTCTTTATCTTTGGCGCGGGTGCCGGCGAACCACAGGTTCAGATCCACAGCACCACGATCTCAGGAAACAGCGCTGCAGGCGAAGGCGGCGGTATTAACAATACCAGGGCCTTGCTGATTGATGGCACTCAGGCCAGCCCAACGGTGATCAGCGGCAACACCGCAGGCGCCAATGGTGGTGGTACTCAAGTTGGAGGCGGTCTTTATCTTGATCAGGCTACGCCTGACACTGCCACGCTCACTAAAGTTACGATTACGGGAAACACCGCCACAGGCAATGGCGGCGGCATGGCTGTTGGCAACGATAGCGGCGGCACTGGAACCTTCACAATTCACTTCAGCCGTCTTGCCGGTAATACCGGAGCCGCTGGCAGTAACAACCTGGATAACGACCACGGCACAGTGAATGCGACGGCCAATTGGTGGGGCACCAATACTCCGTCCGGCACAATTACGAACCGCAACGCCGGCACAACAAACTTTACCCCTTTTGCCGAGTTGACGAACACCGCCAGCCCGTCAGTCATCAAGATCAATACAAGCACAACGCTAACGGGTGATCTGAGTAAAGACAATAACGGCTCTGCCGCAACGCTGGCCGGAAATCTTGATGTTCTGGTGGGTCTGCCCATCACGTTTAATAACGCAGTTCTGGGCTCGATTCCACAGGCGCAGCCGGAATCGCTGAATTCAGCCGCGCAAGCCACGGCCACATTTAATGCAGGCGGCACATCAGGCAACGGAAGCGCAGATGCCACGGTGGACCAGCAAACGGTCACGGCCAACATCTCAGTGGTTGAGCCGCTCCGCATCGTCAAGAGTTTCAATCCCACGACAGTCGCGGTGAATGCCTCTTCCACGCTTACGTTTGCTGTGGACAATCCAAATACCATCGCAGTGGATGGAAGCTTTACGGATACTTTGCCGGCAGGTCTTGTGGTTGCGGCCACTCCGGGCGTTACCAATACCTGCGGCGGCACGGTTACGGCAACAGCCGGTTCAGGCAGCATCAGTTTCTCAAATGCCAGCCTGCCGATAGGCGCTTGCAGCATCACGGTGAAAGTCAGCAGCGCCACGGACAATGTTTACAACAACACCGTAACCATTAATTCAACTACGGCCGGCACTGGCGCGCTCTCAACTTCATCTGCGTCACTGACGGTGATCAATCCGCCTTCCATCGCAAAGGCTTTTGGCGCGGCGACCATTCCTTTGAATGGCACCACCAGCCTGACTTTCACGATCACCAACTCGAACGTGAATTCGGTGTTGAACGGCATAGCATTTACTGACAGTCTGCCGGCGGGTCTGGTAGTTGCTCCAACGCCCGGTCTTACCAACTCTTGCGGCGGCACGGCCACGGCGACTGCGGGTGCTTCTTCCGTCAGCTTGAGCGGCGGGACGCTTGCTGCTGGAGCGAACTGCACAATTACAGTCAACGTGCAGGGAACAACCGCTGGAGTAAAGAACAACAGCGTGACCGTAAGCTCCACGAACGGCGGCACGGGTAATACTTCCAATGCCAGCATCACTGTGGTTGGTCCGCCAACAATCAGCAAGGCATTTGGCGCAGCCAGCATTCCTCTGAACGGTTCAACCAGCCTGAGCTTCACCATCAATAATCCGAATACTACTGTCGCGCTGACAGGCGTCGCGTTTAGCGATACGCTTCCAGCAGGCTTGGTGGTTTCAACTCCAAACGGACTCACTGGAACCTGCGGCAGCGGAACCATTACCGCTGTGGCTGGCTCAGGCTCGATCAGTCTTTCCGGTGGAACGATTGCCGCGAGCGGTTCCTGCACATTCAGCGTGAATGTGACGGGCACAACGGCTGGAGCCAAAGCCAACACGACGGGCGCAGTAAGCTCCACGGAAGGTGGCACGGGCGCTACGAGCAATACGGCGACACTCAACGTGGTGGCGCCGCCATCGATTGCGAAAGTCTTCAACCCGACGAGCATCGCGCTGAATGCGACCACTTCGTTGACCTTTACCATCACGAACCCAGCGGCAAATACGGTATCGCTGACAGGCGTAGCATTTACTGACGTGCTGCCGACAGGCTTGACGGTTGCTAACGCTACCGCTACGGTTTGCGGTGGAACGCTGACCACAACCGCCCCGACAGGAATTGCGCTGACCGGCGCAACCATCGCGGCGAACGGGCAGTGCCAATTCAGCGTGACCGTGACTGGCGCAGCTTCTGGCCAGTACACGAACACAACAGGCGCGGTAACTTCCACGAATGGTGGAACGGGCAACACAGCCACCGCGAATTTGACCGTGGCTACGCCGCCGTCAATTACCAAGGCTTTTGGCGCAGCTTCGATTCCGTTGAACGGAACCACCTCGCTAAGCTTCACCATCAATAACCCGAACACCAGCCTTTCTCTGACTGGTGTTGCATTTACTGATTCATTGCCGGCAGGCCTGGTAGTTTCCACACCGAACGGCCTCACCGGTTCATGCGGCGGAGGAACCATCACAGCAACAGCAGGCTCCTCTTCAGTAAGCCTGTCTGGCGCAACTCTGGCGGCTTCTGCATCATGCACATTCAGCGTGAACGTTACAGGTACAACCGCGGGCATAAAGAACAACTCAGTCAGCGTTACTTCCACTGAAGCAGGCACGGGCAATACCTCCAACGCCAGCATCACGGTGGTTGGAGCGCCAACCATCAGCAAGGCCTTCGGCGCAGCTTCGATTCCGCTGAACGGCTCAACCAGCCTGAGCTTCACGATCCAGAACAGCAGCACAGTTGCAGCAACCGGCGTAGCCTTCAGTGACACACTGCCGGCAGGCCTGGTGGTAGCGACTCCGAACGGACTTACCGGAACTTGCGGCGCAGGAACGATTACCGCCGTGGCAGGTTCGGGCACGATCAGCCTCTCCGGCGGAACGATTGCCGCGAGCAGTTCCTGCACGTTCAGCGTGAATGTGACAGGCACAACGGCTGGAGCCAAAGCGAATACAACCGGCGCGGTAAGCTCCACTGAAGGTGGCACCGGCGCCACGAGCAATACGGCGACAATCAATGTGGTAGCGCCACCATCAATTGCGAAAGCTTTCAACCCGACGAGCATCGCGCTGAACGCAACCACGTCATTGACCTTTACCATCACGAACCCAGCGGCCAACGCAGTATCGCTGACGGGTGTGGCATTTACTGACACGTTGCCGACAGGCCTCACAGTTGCCAACGCATCAGCCACCGTTTGCGGTGGAACGCTGACCGTAACCGCACCGACAGGCATTGCTCTCACGGGCGCAACCATCGCCGCGAACAGCCAGTGCCAGTTCAGCGTTACAGTAACGGGCGCGGCAGCGGGTCAATTCACAAATACGACCGGCGCTGTCACTTCCACGAATGGCGGAACGGGCAATACAGCTACGGCGAATTTGAGCGTGGCTACGCCGCCTGCCATCACCAAATCGTTTGGTGCCGCTAGCATCCCAGTAGGTGGCAGCACTTCACTGAGCTTCACTATTAACAATCCGAACGCCAGCCAATCGCTGACCGGCGTTGCGTTTACTGACAGCTTGCCGGCAGGCCTGGTGGTTTCCACGCCGAACGGCCTCACCGGTTCATGCGGCGGAGGAACAATTACGGCGACGGCTGGCGGAACTGCAGTCAGCCTCTCCGGCGCAACCCTTGCTGCAACGGCCTCATGCACGTTCAGCGTGAACATCACGGGCACAACTGGCGGAGTAAAGAACAACAGCGTAACGGTTACCGCCACTGAGAGCGGCACGGGCAATACTTCCAACGCCAGCATCACGGTGGTTGGACCGCCGACAATCAGCAAGGCGTTTGGCGCGGGCAGCATTCCGTTGAATGGCTCAACCAGCCTGAGCTTCACAATCCAAAACACCACCACGGTCGCCGCAACGGGCGTTGCCTTTAGTGACACGCTGCCGGCAGGCCTTGTGGTTTCAACGCCTAACGGTCTCATTGGAACTTGCGGCAGCGGAACCATTACCGCTGTGACAGGTTCGGGCACAGTTAGCCTCACCGGCGGAACGATTGCCGCGAGCGGCTCCTGCACGTTCTCAGTGAATGTGACGGGCACAACGGCTGGAGCCAAGGCCAATACAACGGGCGCTGTGAGTTCCACCGAAGGCGGAACTGGTTCGCCTAGCAACACGGCTACTCTCAACGTGGTCGCGCCTCCGTCGATTGCCAAGGCGTTCAACCCGGCGAGCATCGCACTGAATGCGACTACTTCGCTGACGTTTACCATCACGAATCCCGCGGCAAACGCAGTGTCCCTGACGGGCGTAGCATTTACTGACACGCTGCCGACCGGCCTCACGGTTGCTAACGCTACTGCCACGGTTTGCGGTGGAACGCTCACTACAACAGCTCCAACAGGCATTGCACTCACCGGAGCTACCATCGCCGCGAACAGCCAGTGCCAGTTCAGCGTTACAGTGACTGGCGCAACAGCGGGTCAATTCACGAATACCACGGGCGCGGTAACTTCCACGAATGGCGGAACAGGTAACACTGCTTCAGCCAACTTGAGTGTGGCCCAGGCGCCTGCCATCACCAAATCGTTCAGCCCAAGTGCGGTTCCGTTGAATGGAACCAGCGCGTTGAGCTTCACGATCAACAATCCGAATACGGGCAGCTCGCTGACAGGCGTTGCCTTTACTGACACGTTGCCGGCAGGCCTGGTGGTTTCCACACCTAACGGCCTCACCGGTTCATGCGGTGGAGGAACCATCACAGCGGCAGCAGGCTCATCTACAGTAAGCCTCTCTGGCGCGACTCTGGCTGCCTCGGCATCATGCACTTTGAGCGTGAACGTAACGCCTACAACTGGCGGATCGAAAGTCAATAGCGTAACGGTTACAGCCAATGAGAGCGGCGCGGGCAATACTTCCACCGCAACTCTTACTGTCACCGCACCGCCAATTTTGACCAAGGCATTCGGCGCGGCAACTATTCCGCTGAATGGAACAACCACTCTCACCTTCACTGTGACCAACCCGAATGCCACGGTTGCATTAACAGGCATCGGTTTTGGTGACACGCTGCCAGTCGGCCTGAAAGTGGCGACTCCCAACGGCCTCACCGGCTCTTGCGGTGCGGGTACCATAACCACCGGAGGCATCTCCGGCGCGTCCGTGGTGAATCTCTCAGGCGGCACGCTGCCGGCCGGCGGTTCATGCACATTCTCTGTGAATGTGGTGGGCATAGCTCCGGGCACGCAGAACAATACAACTGGATTGATTACTTCTACTGAAGGCGGAACTGGTGCAGCAGCTTCGGCGTCGATCGTGGTGGTTGCGCCGCCAGCGATTGCCAAAGCTTTCAACCCGACGGCAATCGCGCCGAACGGCGTTTCAGCGCTGACCTTCACGCTTACCAATCCCGCAGCCAATACGGTTGCGGAAGCAGGGGTTGCGTTTACTGACACCCTGCCAACCGGACTGGTTGTGGCCACGCCGAATGGCTTGGGTGGAACTTGCGTCGGGACGGCAACTGCAACGGCCGGGTCAGGCAGCATCAGCTTCTCCGGCGGATCGATTGCCACAGCTTCATCTTGCACAGTTACAGTGAATGTGACAGGCGCGACCGCGGGCATCTTCAATAACGTCAGCGGCGCTGTGACTTCCACGAACGGCGGCACCGGCAACACAGCTTCGGCAACTCTTACGATTGCTGTCGCTGACCTGACAATTAAAAAGACGCACGTTGGTGTTCTGAAGCGCGGACAGATCGGCGCGATCTACACCATCACAGTCACAAACAGCGGCGTAGGCCCAACCGTTGGAACAGTCACGGTGGTGGACGATCCGCCAATCTTGATGGTCCCAACGGCGATCAGCGGCACTGGCTGGACCTGCACTCTGAGCCCGCTCAGTTGCAACCGTTCAGACACGCTGGCGCCCGGCGCGAGCTATCCTGTGATCACGCTCACAACAAACTTAGGTCTCGCCATTTCTAACAGCTTCTTCAATACCGCCACGGTTTCCGGTGGCGGTGAAACCAACACATCCAATGATACAGCTATCGACACGGCCCTTCTGGGACCGCCAATCATCATCACACCCCATGCCGCCACAGCCACTGTGAAAGCGGGAAGCCCGGCAACGTTTGTTTTCGACCTGGAAGATGACGATTCAACTCTGGGCATGATTACTTTCGGCTGCACCGGTTTGCCGGTAGGCGCTTCATGCACTTTCAACCCGGTAGCCACATCCGCAAGTGGCACGGTGACAATGACCGTAAATACTTCCGGCAACGGACATAACGCATTGGTGGGCCAGAATACCGGCGTGGGCAGAAAGTCTCCGCTTTATGCCGCCCTGATTTTCCCAGTGTTGGGCTTTGTTGGAATCGCGTTTGGAGGACGTAAGAGCAAAAAGAACAGAATGCGCCTGGCCATCCTGTTAATGGGATTGGTGGCATTGCTGAGTTTTGCTGGATGCGGGGCCGGTTTCCGCGACATTACTACTCCACCAGGTACTTACCAGATTACGGTAACGGCTGCCAGCACCACGGTGCAGGCCAGCACGCCGGTCACTTTGACGGTGCAGTAAGCTTTATATTGCAGTAGACATATTGCTGTAGACCAGGCACGTAAATCTAAAGCAGTCATAGGAGCAAGAAAAATGTCACAGCCGTTCGTAGGCGAAATACGAATGTTTGGCGGCAATTTTGCGCCGGCAGGGTGGGCATTCTGCAACGGAGCGTTGCTTCCGATCTCGGAAAATGACGTTCTCTTTAATTTAATTGGCACTACTTATGGGGGCGACGGGCAAGAAACCTTCGCCCTTCCCAACCTCCAGAGCCGCATTCCCCTCCACGTTGGATCGGGATTTGCGCAGGGGCAAACCGGAGGGGTGGAAACCGTTACCCTTACGACATCCCAGATTCCTGTGCATAGCCATGTACCGCAGGCAAATACTGTTCCAGGCCAGACAAGTCCGCTGAATGGCGTGTGGGCCGCTACCAATCCCAGCCTCAATAACTACTCCAACGGTGCACCGACGCTTGCTATGGCAACTGCGGCGGTCGGTTCCAGTGGTGGTTCGCAGCCGCATGACAATATGGTTCCATGTCTGGCTGTTAACTTCATTCTCTCGCTATTCGGGATATTTCCATCTCAGACCTAGCTGTTCACGCTAATAGGAGAAACGTATGGGCACACCATTTATAGGTGAAGTAAAAATCATCAGTTGGAACTTTCCTCCCAAAGGCTGGGCCTTTTGTAATGGACAGCTATTGCCTATCAATCAAAATCAAGCCTTGTTTTCAATCCTGGGCACCACCTATGGCGGCGATGGCAGAACTACATTCGGCCTGCCAAACCTGCAGGGGCGTATGCCGGTGCATACCGGAAATGGCATTGTTTTGGGCCAACTCGCCGGCGAAACCGCTCACACACTGAGCATTTCTGAAATGGCTGCTCACACGCATGTTCCGGCTGGCAGCCCCGCGAACCCGCCCACGTTACCTCTTGCTACGGGAAATTTGTGGTCGGCGGACAATGCCAAGCCTTTTGCCGCGAACCCAAACGTCTCAATGAATCCGGCCTGTATCCTGCCCATGGGAGGCAGTCAGCCGCATGAAAACATGTCGCCCTATCTGGTCTTGAACTTCATTATTGCGCTTCAGGGAATTTTCCCCAGCCAAAACTAGCAAAGGAGAACGCTAAAAAAATGTCAGACCAATTTGTAGCAGAAATAAGAATTTTTGCTGGAAACTTTGCTCCTACTGGCTGGGCGCTTTGCAATGGGCAGCTCATGCCCATCAGCCAGAATACGGCTCTCTTTTCGCTTCTTGGCACCACTTATGGCGGCGATGGAAAGTCCAACTTTGCCCTGCCTAATTTGCAGGGTGCGGCGCCACTGCAGGCAGGCCAGGGGCCAGGGTTGAGCCTTTATGACCTGGGCGAGACTATTGGTTCATCCAGCGTAACATTGATCACTACTGAAATACCGGCCCATAGCCATGGTGCTTTGGCTGTTGCCGCTGTCGGCGCATCTGATCCCACCAACAACGCCTGGGCGTCAGGGGCCAAAGGCTTTGGCAATGTCTATTCGCCCTCTGTCCCTGCCACCAACGTCCAAATGGCCCCGACATGCCTGTCAATCGCAGGCGGTTCACTGCCGCACAACAACATGATGCCGTATCTATGCCTTACCTTCATCATTGCGTTGCAGGGAATCTTCCCGCCGCGAAGCTGAAGTTAACAATGCATTTTGAAGCCAGAAGGTTCTGAATAAATAATCAGGACCTTCTGGTTTTTGTTTTTAGGTTGTCAATCGCCAGAGGGAAATTGATCTTGTTTGCAAGTAAGAAATTATTGTTCCTCATGCTGATAACGGTAATGGCGGCAAGACAGGCTGCGATTGCGCACCCTCATCTGCTTGAAATCAGCTCACCAAAAGCAGGAACAATCGTGAACCCGGGGCAGACGATCAGCGTAACAGTCACTTCTCCTGCCGGCACGGCGTTTAAGTCTGTTGGAGTGGTGGGGCCATTTGGGATAAGTGAAGTTGCAACGGCACTTCCGGCCAGCTTCCCAATCAAAATATCCGCTGATAACAGTTGCGGGCCTTATTCTCTAGGCGCTGTAGGCGTGCCGCTCGCCGGGAAAACGATATTCTCAGAGCCGGTCAAAATCAATGTGGAGCGGTCCGATATGCCGGTCTCGCTCTCGTCGCAATCAGAAGCTTTTATCCTAGAGGCCCAGGGCCAGCAAGTCCCAATTCTGCCGCTTGCTACTTTTGCTGATGGAAGCATTTCAGAGATTACCGAATGTTCAAGAGTGAAGTACCAGTCAACCAATACCACGGTTGCGACAGTTGATAAAAATGGCATAGCTACAGCCGGCGACCCGGGATCTGGTTCGATTCTGGTGATCTATACCAATCCAAATGGCCCTGCCCGGCAGTTGTCAATCCCTGTTACGGTGCTGCCGCCAATTCTCGTTCCCACACCCAATCACCTTACATTTCAGTCAGAATTGGGAATCCAGGTTGGCGCCAGTGCCAGCGCGAGCATCACGTTGACCAATAAAAGCATGAGTGATTCGCAGTTGCGGGTTAAACAAATTTCGGTGTCTGGAGATTTCACCGAAACTGGCAATTGCATTGCGTCTTCTCCTTTGCAGATTGATGCTACGTGCATTATCAACGTAAAATTCATGCCCACTGCCAGGGGCGAGAGGCATGGAACTTTAACCATTACCAGCAGTATGAATGGAGTGCCAATGGCAATTCCATTACTCGGATTTGCAAGATAGCTGACAAATTCCCTGCTGATTAGAATAGGAAGGAATGGCAAACCAGCCCGCAAGGGAACCTTCTTCTCAAAGTCAGCCGCAAGTGCTTGAAACCGATGTGCCGCTGTCACAGTCTGTGATCTGGCGGCTTCAGCAGGACTTCTATGCCCGGCGCGGTCTTAAGGCCTGGACTGAAGACATGGTTCCCAGCTACATCACCAACAATCCTTTTATTGCGGAAGTCTATGCGGAGATTGTTGCCGGCTATCTTGAAGATTGCATGAAGCAGGCGCAAAAAGATTTGCGGCCACTCTCATCAGAAAATCCGCTGCGCATTCTGGAACTCGGTGCCGGTACGGGAAAATTCTCTTGTCTCTTTCTGCGCAAGATCACGGCACTGTTGCAGGAAAAGAAAATCTCGCCACAGATCATCCGTTATTGCCTGGCGGACTGTTCTGAAAACCTGATTGCTGAATGGCGCGCCAACCGCTATCTGGCAGAGTTCGCCGATGCAGGGATATTGGAATTCAGATTGGTCCGTGCCGAGGTTCACACTGAAGCAGGGCCGCTATTATCGGATGCGAAGGGGCCGCTGGTCGTCATCGCCAATTACGTGTTTGATAGTCTTCCACAAGACGCCTTCATCATTTCCGATGGAAATATTTCTGAGGCGCTGGTCACCGCTACCGGCCCGGCAAGTGAAAGAGAGGAAGAAAGTTCCGGCATCCAGCCTCTAAGCAGCTTGCAGCTCTCCTTCAAAAATATTCCCATCACGCCTGACCGCTACGCAGAAAAATCATGGACCGCGATCCTTGAGCACTACCGCACAAGTTTGCCTGCGGCGACCATACTCTTTCCCTCGGCGGCGTTCAGCCTCTTGCAGCAACTCAGCCGCTCCTGTGACGGCAGAATGCTGGTGCTGGCCGCCGATAAAGGTTTTACCCGGGAAGACGAGCTCGCGTTCAGTCAGGGACCGCCTACTATGGAATTCCACGCCGGAGGCCATTGCTTTTCCCAGCAGGTCAACTTTGATGCATTTGCCAGATATTTCTGGGGAATGGGCGGGGAAGCTCTGCTGCCACAAAAACATTTTTCCAGCCTGAGTATCTGCGCATTTCTTCAGCACGGCCCGGCCGACAAATTTCCCACCACGCGCCAAGTCTATGAGCAGGCAGTTGCCGGTTTCGGCCCGGATGATTTATTCGCAATCATGAGCTGGCTGAATGCACATCTGGAAGAGATTTCAATCGTCCAGGCGTTGGCAATCTTGCGGCTCACATACTGGGACACCACGGCCTTCCTGCGGCTCTTTCCGATTGTCGTGCGGCAGCTTCACAGCGTCGCAGCAGAACGGCATGACCTTTGCCAGGCCGTGTTGAGCACATGGGCCAATCGCTACCCAGTCACTCCCAGCGAAAATATACTTGCTTTTAACTGTGGGGTAATCTTGCTGGAACTTCGCTACTTCGCGTATGCGCTGAGCATGTTCAAAACGTCCGAACGAGATTTTGGACGGTCCGCAACCACAAGTTTCAACCTGGGGCTGTGTGCGCTGGGACTGGACCGCGCTGCGGAAGCGCTGAACTATATGATCGATGCCTGCAATCAGGACCCCGCATTTGAGCTTGCCAGAAACTCGCGCATGAAGTTGGAAAAGCAGCTTGCTTCCTCCGGCACAGAGCAAAGCCATTCCTGACATGAATACCGCGTGATGATCGGGCTGAATTACATGTGAAGTGCGCGCTGTATTGAACGGTTTAGGTCGCGTTAAATCTGATACCATTGCCCCGCATGATCGTGAAAGAGCAGCCCGGCACTTCCACCGAACAATCAACCACCACACAGAATCGTGCAGCATGGTGGCCTTTGGCTGTGTTGGTGGCGATTAACATCCTGAATTTTTATGATCGCCAGGTTGCAGGTGCAGTGGTTGAGCCTATCCGCAAAGAATTTTTACTTTCTGATACGCAGATCGGATTGCTAAACACCTTATCCACTATGCTCTACGGATTGGTTGGGCTTCCGCTTGGCATTCTGGCAGACAGAGTGAGCCGTAAAAAACTTCTGGCCATCGGTATTGCCGTATGGGCTGCGTTCACGGCCACTTCACGATGGGTGAATAGCTATTGGTTCCTGATGCTTACCCGCCTGGGTGTTGGCGTGGGAGAAGCCACAGCCGCTCCCACCGCCACCAGTTGGATTGGCGATCTGTTTCCCGCGGAACGGCGGTCCAAACCGCTGGCGCTCTTTATGCTGGGCGTGCCTGTGGGCTGCGCGCTTAGTTTTTTCTTTACCGGTCCTATTGCGCAAAGATTTGGCTGGCGCATGGCCATGGTAGTGGCCGCAGTCCCGGCGTTGCTGCTGATTCCAGTGTTGCTTACGCTGCGTGAGCCGGCGCGCGGCGCGGCGGAAAAGCGCACGCCGTCTTCCGCGAACACGCAATCGATTTCACAAGTCCTGCGCATACCCACCTTCTGGTGGATCACGCTTTCCGGCGCCCTGGTTAACTTCTGTTTGTATGCGATGGGAATGTTTTTTGCGGCATTTTTCCAGCGTATCCATCACATGACGCTGGCGCAGGCCGGCATTACGACGGGAGTGATCTATGCCGTTGGAGGTATTCTTGGCGGTTCAGTTGCCGGCGTATGGGGTGATCGTGTCTTTCATCGCAATCGCAGTGGACGCATGAAAATTGCCGCATTGGGCGCGCTGCTTGCCATGCCATTTTCCTATTACGGGTTTCATCAGGGATATGGATCATTTGCTGTAGCTCTGCCATTGCTCACGATTGCCTATGGCCTGCTCAATATGTATTACGGCCTGGTCTACGCTTCCATTCACGATATCGTCGCGCCCGCTCTGCGTGGCACCAGCATGTCCATTTATTTTCTGGTGATGTATCTGGGCGGCGCTTCCTGGGGCACGTTGATCATTGGCAAGATGAGCGACCGTTTCGCTCTTCACGCAGCTCACCTGGCTGGTGCGGATAAGATCAATGAGGCGTTCAAAGCGATTGGCCTTCAGCAGGCGCTGCTGGCAGTTCCTGTGCTCTCTGTTCTTCTGGCGCTGGTGTTGTGGATGGGATCGCGGACCATCGTCAGAGATATAGAAAACCAGCAAAAGACAGCCTAAAGCCACAGAGGACAGAGAAACACAGAAGAGAAAGTGAACCTGATTCTCTCTGTGTACCTTTGCGTTCTCTGTGGTAAAAGCTTTATCCCCTGAGCTTGATTCCCAGATCTCTCAGCTGAGTTTCACTCACTGGAGTAGGCGCGTCCACCATCATGTCAATCGCCTTCGCCGTTTTGGGGAAGGGAATTACCTCGCGCAGGCTGTCTTCGCC
>DASXLK010000174.1:0-23148 GCA_036496365.1 Candidatus Angelobacter sp.
GCAGCAGCTTCAACAGCGGCTTACTGAGCTGCCTCCGCGCATAGTGGCGGATGTGTACAAGGCGCTCACGCCACTGATCTATCAATCGCTGCAAAGCGCAATTCCAAAGTATTTCTCTGGTTCCGGGGGTTCATCGTCTACAGTCTTAACATCGCGCAGCGGCAACTTGATGAATTCCGTTTTGCAGTCCATACAGGCCAATACAGATGGAGAGACGCTTTCTGTCAGCATTGGCTCTGATTTGCCTTACGCGAAAATTCATGAGTATGGAGGTTTCGCCGGCCGTCGTGCTCCTTTCAAAAAGAAAAACGGACAGCGGCCGTACCTGCGTCCGCGCCCTTATCTCCAGCCTGCGATTAACGATCTGCAGCAGGCCTTGCCTGATCTGCTGGAGCAGGCAATTCAACAAGTGCAGGTGGAGCAATGATCTTTCCTCGCGAACAGATTTACTCTGCGTTATTTACCACGTTGCAGGCCGCACTGCTAACGCCGGCTGGCCCATTCAAAACGGTCAGTCGGCGCTGGCAGGATCCATCGCAGGTTTCGCCTGCGGACCGTCCATCGCTGTATCAGGTGCAAAAAGATGAACTCACTGGAACCAGCGTCAACGGTCTGCCGATCCACGCAAAGATGACCGTCGATCTGGTTCTCTACACCTCGGGTGACAGCGAGCCCAGCTCGATTCCATCCACCGAACTCAACTCGCTCTTGGATGCAGTAGAAGCCGCCATTCGCAGCGCCACGCCAGGAATCGCGCAGTCCCTGGGCGGCAAGGTGTCGCACTGCCGTATTGAAGGAAAGATTGAAATTGTTGAGAACGTCATGGGTTCCATGGCGCTCGCGGTTATTCCGATAGAAATTCTCACCACCGCATAGTCAGCGCAGCTTTCGCAGGTAATTCAAATTCGCCGGCCTCAGCCGGTTCAATTCATTGGGAGTGCAGCATACGCTCCCCAAAAGGAGAAACAAAAATGTTTGAGTTTGGCTCAGGCACACTGTGGGGATTCCCGGTTGGCGGTAACACCGCCGCCAACCCCACTCCCAAAAAATTCGGCACCTTGCAGGATGTCTCTTTGGATATCTCTGGTGACGTGAAACAGCTTTACGGCCAGAAGCAGTTTCCTGAAGCCGTGGCGCGCGGAAAATGCAAGATCACCGGCAAGGCCAAGTTTGCTTCCATCAACGGCAAGCAACTGAATGATCTTTTCTTTGGCCAGACCATGGGCAGCGGTATGGTGCAGACCTCGCTCGATGAAGTGCACACCGTCACAGCCGGCGCAGCCACCGCTACAAGCACACCCATTACCGATTTGGGCGTGATCTACCAGGCAACCGGCTTGCCCCTCACCAAAGTGGCATCCGCACCCACGGTTGGCCAATATTCCCAGTCAGGCTCAACCTATACCTTCAACACCAGTGATAACACGCAGGTTGTGTTGATCTCCTATACTTTTGCCGCAGCCGGCGTTGGCACACAGGCCAACATCACCAATCAGCTGATGGGCTTCGCCCCAACCATCCAGGTTCTGCTGGAGCAGGTTTACAACAATCAGCAATTCGGGGTTCTGTTGTATTCAGCCATGGCGTCCAAGCTGAGCTTTGCCACCAAGCAGGAAGACTTCCTGATCCCTGAATTTGATTTTGAATGCTTTGCCAATGCCGCAGGCAAGGTGATCGATATTTACTCGGCTGAGTAGGTGTCTCCTCCACTCGGGGCCTGAGCAATCAGGCCCTTTTTATTTAAAGGACGAAAGGAATCTTTCATGCTCAAGCAACAAACCGTTGCCACATCGCTGGGACAGTTAACCGTCTCGTCTCTTACTCTCGGCGAACTTCGCCAACTCGATTCGCTATTTCAGGAGAAACCCTCAACTGAAAATTCCGGACTCAGCTCCGTATTGCGCTATCTGCCGGTAATTCTCAACGCAGTTCGAAAAGTCCACCAGGACCTGACCGCAGAGCAGCTTGAAAATGGTCTTACCTTTGACGATTTCAATGCGCTTTTCAACGTGGTGCTTGAAGTCTCTGGCCTCAAAAAGGCCGCAACGGGGGAACCGACTCCGGTACCGGTATAGCCGACTGGCCATTTATTTTTGGCCATGTTGCCACCGCTACCGGATGGACCTTGCGAGAAATAGAAAAAATGACTCTATGGGAGCTGAATGATCTTATGGCTTACTGGAAAGATCATCCGCCCGTGCACGTGCTGGTTGCCGCTTATTTGCTGGGCGGAAAACAGGCTGGCTCCAGACGGCGAGGTTCCAGGAGCACTGGAGCCAGCACCTCAACTCATAACGACTTCAACTTTAATGATCTCGCCCGTGAAGTAACGTTTGCGGGAGGCAGTATAAGTAACAAACTACCGCTGGCTTATCGCCACGCTTGAAGTTACTTGTCGAATGAAACTTGTTTTGCTACACTTTCGCCCCTGGAGGTATTTGCGAAATATGGGTTCGTTTGAAAGCGGTGCAAAGAAAATTGTATGGGCTGTTCTTCCTGTTGTGTTGTTTCTCTCCGCGGCATCCGCGGTTGATATCAGCAAGGATGCGATAACGGCGGTCCTTAACAAGGGCCTCCAGAAAGAGTTTGTCTTCTTTAGCCTTGCTATAGGCCGAGTGGGCGACAGTTGCGGTAATGGCGAAGGTTATGGCCACAAAGTGCAACCGCTCCCCAGCATGACCAGGTTTCATGCGGCGCAAAAAGCCGCGCTCGTAAAAATCACGCCAGATGGTCCCGGTCTTTGGAAGGTGGAAATGGTCAATCCGGCACCAGGTGTTCTGGAAAATCTGCAAAAAATGAAGCACGAAACAGGCGATGGTTGCGATTCAATTCCATTGATTTACAGGGTAGCGACGAAGACTGTTGTAGATATAGGCAAAATTCAGGAAATCACCAGCGAGAAATCTGAAGTCGCATTTACCTGGAAGTGGACACTCACCCCTTTTGGGGAAAAGCTGGTCAACAGTCTCACCGAACAAGAGCGCCGCGAACTTAATGCTTATATACATCCTCCACATGATCCCGTGAATCCTGACCCGACTTTTAACTTTGGTGACCTCACAACAAGCACCGCGACAAAGTCTGGAAAAAAGGCCTTAAAGAAAGCCGGCGACAGTTGGGTTTTAGATGAATAGGTAATTTTGTTTTCGGTATATCCAAGGCAGCCTACGGGTTGCCTTTTTTATTTGCTACAAGAAATTCTCAATAGGTTTGGAGTTACTTAAAATGGCTGACAATGAAATTTCCTTCAGATTTATTGGTAATGCCGATGATGCCAAAGAGGCTGCAAAAGCGGTAAGTGATGGGATTGGTCACGCTTCAGACTCTGTAAAAATACTCGAAGACCTGATCGGCGTAAAAATTCCTGAATCGGTCACCAAAATGATTGCCTCCAGCGAACTGATTGGTCCTGCGCTGGATGCGGCTTTTACACCGCTCGCGATCATCTCTCTTGGCGTCGCAATTGCCGATGTAGCTGATAAGGCCTCAAAGTTTGCTGGCGAACTCATTTATGACACAAAAGCGCTTCAGGGTTTTGAAAACCAGATTAAGGCCGACAACAAAATCCTGGAGGACTACGCACGCAAGACCAAAGAAGCCACCCGCGCACTTCAACTCATGAACGCGCCGGATGAAAAGGCCAAAAATGCGCTGAAATTGCAATTCCAGATTGAAGATCAGGGCGGCTCTGCCAAGGAATTTACGGATCAGTTAAAAGCAAAGCAAAAAGAGCTCGCTGATTACATGAAGTCAACCGTCAAGACAGCTTTTGGTGATGCTGCTACGGGAATGCAGACGGACACAGAAGAACTTGCGAAGTACACGAAAGAGGGCGAAGAGCATATTGCGCAACTTGAAAGCGCCATAATTCTGCTTGGAGCAAGGCAGAAAGAGGCGGCTGCCTCTGAAGCGCTTACAGCGAAGCAAAATGAAGACGCGTTGAAGAGGGAGAGTGCGCTTCACGCCGCTGCTGCTGCTCAGAGGCAAGCAATACATAATGCTGTGGTAGCAGCAGAGCAGAACGCTTCCACCGTCCGTCTTCAGCAGCACAACAAGATTCTCACCGCCAAGCAGCTTGAAAATAACGCGACCAAGGAGCAGATTTCATTCGAGCAGGCCCTGGCCATGAGCAATCTGGCCAATGTGCAGTCCACGAAGCAACAAGCCGACTTTAATAAGAAAAGCGCGGAAAACGAAGAAAAGATCGTAGAGCTAAACCGCGATATTCAAGACAAACAGGCGGAGCATAATGCTGCACTGCAGATTGCGCTTGGTTATACGACGCAGGAAAAAGCCGATCAACAAGCCCTTGCAACTTTAGAAAAAAACAAGACTGCCGCGCTGACGGAATCCAATAGCCGCATTGCTGCTCAAGATGCCCTGATCAAGCAACTCAATATAGATACCATGAACGGCATGCTTGGTTCGCCTGAGCAAAAAGCCGCACTTCAACAGGCGCTTCTTGAATACCAAAAACTGAAGATCGCGCAGCTAAACCTTGAAAAGAAGTATGACGATCAAATTGCAGGCTTGCAGCTAAAGCTGGCCAACACTTTTAGCGCACAATTCCGGAAGCAGCTTCTGAGTTGGCAGGACATCAATAAAGAGCTGGGCCAGACATTCCAGACGACGCTCAATGGTTTTAACTCAGCCCTTACCTCGTTCGTCACGACCGGCAAGGCTAACTGGCAGCAGCTTGCCTCCAGCGCAATTTCTGAGATCGTTAAGATTGGTCTTCAGTATGCCGAGTCTCAATTGATGATGGAGATCATTGGCAAAACTGGAGCTCAAACCGAACTTCAGACCAAAGCCACAGCCGGTCTGGCACAAATCACAATTGATAGTCAGGTGGCGATGGCTAACGCCTATGCGCCTTTAGCCGCCACGCCGCCTGCAGCAGCGGCAGCGGCGGCAGCTGCCGGTGCCGTGGTCCATGGTTTTGCTGCCCCAATTGTCGCGGCCAAATTCGCGCTAGGGGGAATTGTTCCAATGGATGGTCTTGCCTATCTGCACAAAGATGAGAAAGTGATTCCGGCCAGTATGAGCGGGACCGGTTTTTCCAGTAGTGCAGTGGGAGTTGGAGCTACCGTGATAGTCAACCACACGGTGCAGGCCGTAGACGCGGCTTCTTTTCAGCAACACATCCGCCGGCACAGCAACATGATCGCCAATGAAGTAACTCGAGCTCTCAAACGGAAGGCATAAGATGAGCAATGTTCTATTCCCCAAAATTCGCGGGCTTTCCTGGGAAGTAGTAAAGAATCCCACACTCTCAACGGATATCCAGAGTTCGCTGGCAGGCCGGGAAGTGCGAATCCAGAATTTCCAGAATCCAATCTGGGAATTCACGCTGGTCTATGAATATCTGCTAAACGATCCCAGATTTCGCGATGACACAGGATCAACTCCGCTGGAGCAGCTTGTTGGCTTCTTTCTGGCGCGCGGCGGGCAGTTTGATGATTTTCTGTTGAATGAAAGCGATCTGACGCAGCGCCTGGAAGATTCGGTATTTTCAGGCCAGCCGATTGGCACCGGCGACGGCGTGAATGTCAATTTTCAACTGGTTCGCAATCTCGGCGGCTTTCTGGAGGCCTGCCAGAATCCTGCTAATCAATCTGCCCGGGTTTATGTAAACGGAGTGCCCAAAGTGCAGGGCACGGATTACACGATATCCTTGGGCGTGGTTACTTTTACTTTGGCGCCCGCGCTGGGTGCGGCCATCACGGCTGATTTCATTTTTCTGCATCGCGTCCGTTTTGACTTGGGCACGTCGCGCGGGAATGCAAGTTCCTCCAGCGGTACCAGAGAGGGAATTGAGTTCAGCAATTTTTACTACAACCTGTATGAGTGCAAGGAAGTGCAGTTGATTTCGGTGCGCAAATAACGCGCATCGGCTCTTGGCCATTAGCCCTTGGCCTTTAGCCAACCCTGCGAACATTCGCTTTAGCTAAGGGCTAATTACTAAAGGCTGATTTTCATGAAAACACCAACAAATATTGGCAGTACCAATCTCGCTCTCTTTCTGCAAAGCGCAACCGAATTCCGTATGGCTGATCTTTATACCATCACGCTGAAGGCAGGAACGGTGCTTCGCTATACCACATGGGACTCGTCGCTGGCCGTTTTAGGCAACACATTTCTGACAGGACCGCCGAATATTGAACGTACGGCGATTGAAGAACAATTGGGAATGGCTGTTTCCACGATTGAAGTCACGATCACAGCCAGCGCCACTGATCTGCTAAGTGGCGTCCCTATCTTGCAGGCTATAGGATTGGGGCTTTTTGACGGCGCAGCTTTCAAGATTGAGCGGCTCTTTATGGATCCGACAGGTCAGCAGATTGGTACCGTCATTCGCTTTGCCGGATTCATTGGTCCGGTGGATGAGCTGACCCGCAGCTACGCAAAAATCACCGTCAACTCTGGTACTGATTTGTTGGCCATGCAACTGCCGGCAATCATTCTTCAGCCCGGGTGCACGAATACGCTCTTTGATGCCCGCTGCGGCCTGAGCAAAGCCAGCTTTGCGGAATCAAATAACGTGCAGTCAGGCTCAACTGTGAACAAACTGATTTCAGCTTCTATAAAAGCGGATGGATATTATGACAATGGGCAAATTGCCTTCACCTCTGGCGCAAACAGCGGATTAGTAAAGGCAGTGAAGCAATACCTGGGACAGCAATTTACTTTCAACTCTCCACTGCCATTTATGCCGAGCGCAGGCGATGCCTTTACTGCATATCCCGGATGCGACAAAACACAGCTCACCTGTACGAACAAATTCTCCAACCTTGTGAACTTTGAAGGCTTCCCTTACGTCCCCGTTCCGGAAACCGCAATCTAGCTGTTGAGCGAAGCAAAAAATCTGATCCAAAGCGGCTGACGTCTGTCAGCCGCAATTCATTTTATGACCATGACACTTGAAAAACGTGCAGAGATAATCCGTGCTGCAAAAGAATGGCTGGGCACGCCCTACCACCATTGTGCGCGAATCAAAAAGGCAGGCGCAGACTGCGCCATGTTCCCGTTGGCGGTCTATCAGGAATGCGGCGTATTGCCAATGGACTTTCAACCGCCGCAGTACGCCATGCAATGGCACCTTCACCGATCGGAAGAGATGTATCTGAACACCATTGCACCGTTTTGCGTGGAGAAACGATCGGACCCGTTACCGGCCGACTTTGTGGTCTTCAAATTCGGGCGCGCATTCTCACACGGGGCGATTGTGGTGGAGTGGCCGGTGATTATTCATAGTTACATCCCGCACGGAGTTCTGCTGGGCGACGCACTCCGCGACGGCGAATTGATTGGAAGAGAAATGAAAATCTTTGAGGTCAAAAGCTAATGGGACTTTCAGGCGGAAAAGGCGGCGGTAACTCGGCTCTCGCGGCAAAACCAAACATTCTGAACGCGCTCCAGGTCCAGACCAGCTCTTATGGCCAGGTGATCCCGATTCTCTATGGGCAGAATCGAATAGCTGGTCGCTTGATCTGGGCCGGCGACTTTACGGCGATCCCACACACGTCAACAACGAAGGTTGGTGGAAAAGGCCTGGGCTCTGGTGGCGGTAATGCAGTTGCGAACACAACCTACACCTATCAGACAGCCATTGCTATTGCTCTGTGTTCCGGGCCAATTCAGAACATTCACAACGTCTGGGACACCAAAGGCAAGCTCACGCTTGTTTCCGCGTCCGTGCCGTTTACTGTCCCCCCCGGCGGTGGATCAACCACCATCATTCCGCCAGGGTCAGGAGTTTTTCATTCGCCTATTGGCGTGAGCCGCGCGGACCTATTCAGCGTTTCTAATCACGACTTTGGCTCTGACGGCCTGGCAACTCTGAGCGGTACGCAGAAAACACCGCTTGTGAAAGTTGTAAGCTCCCCGGGCGCGGGCCAATATGTGCAGGCGGGCGCGGCTTTTACGTTTTCTGCCGCCGATGCCGGCGCCGTGGTGACAATCAATTATGTCTATTCGGTCCCAGACTCAAGTTCGAACGGCCAGCCGCAGCAAAAGCTGAACCTGACGTTATTTCTCGGCTCGCGTCCGCAAACGCCGTGGACCTATCTCACTTCGGCTCATTTCGGCCAGGATTTAGATTACAACGGCATTGCTTACGTCGCTTCTGCAACCATGGACCTGGGCGAAAGCGGAACGCTGCCGAACCTAAGCTTTGAAGTGCTGGGAATATTGCCCTTTGGTGGCGCAACTACTGACGCAGAGCCTTCGTCCGTGATCAGCGATCTGGTTAACAACCAGTTTTATGGACTAGCCAGCGCGTTGCCGCTGGGTGATCTCACCGCTTATAGAAACTGGTGCGTTGCCAATGGCGTATTTCTCTCTCCGGTGCTCGATGCACAGAAGACCGCTGCGGAATGGATACAGGACATTCTCGATATCACCAATGCCGCCGCGGTTTGGAGTGAAGGTGTTTTGAAGATTGTCCCGTACGGAGACACGTTTGCCGTGGGCAATGGCGCTACGTTTATCCCGAATACACAGCCAATTTACGATCTCACAACCAGCGATCTTCTGACGCAGGTCGTAATCAAGCGGCCGTCAGTGGCCGAGGTTATGAACGATATCAGCGTGGAATTTCTCAATCGCGCGCTGGATTACAACGCTGACGTGGCAGAAGACAAAGATGATGCAATGATCGCCGTCTATGGGCTGCGCAAAGCCGACCCCAAACAGGCACATGCCATTACTACGACGACGGTGGCAAAGTTCGTGGCTAATCTGCTGCGGAAGCGGTCGGTTGAAATCCGTGCTACATATACTTTCACGCTGGGCTGGCAGTTTAATTTGCTGGAGCCCATGGACCTGGTTACGCTCACGATCCCGGAATTGGGATACACCGCTAAACCTGTGCGTATCACGGCCATGCGCGAAGACGATTCCGGGCAGATTGAAATTGACGCAGAAGATTTTCCCTGGGGAACGGCTGCGCCAACGCTGTATCCGCATCAGGCAGGGGTAGGCGCTGTGGCGCAGGCAAATTCTGATCCTGGCGCTGTCTCAACGCCGATTATCTTTGAGGCCAATGACAGGTTGTCGCTCACCGGAAGTTATGAAGTGTGGATCGGGGCCTGCGGTCCTACGGTGGCAATCACCGCAGCTTCAAACACCGCGCCTATCAAGATCACCGCCAGCGCTCATGGGTTTAAGAATGGACAGAAAGTTGCCATCGCCGGCGTGGGCGGAAATACGGCGGCCAATGGAACGTGGATCGCCACTTTAGTTGATCCCGATAATTTCACGTTGAATAACTCTGTGGGCAACAGCGCTTATACTTCGGACGGCGTGGCCGTGAATGCAGATTGGGGCGGCTGCTCCGTTTGGGTCTCGCCGGACAACGCAAACTATATAAAGGTGGGGCGGATGTATGGGGCCTCGCGCATGGGCTCGCTCACTGCTCAGCTCGTGTCTTCCGCTGATCCAGATACCACGCATACGCTGGCCGTGGACGTGACGGAATCTCTGGGCACTTTGAGTGGCGGATCATCCGCGGATGCCGATAACTTCCGCACAATTTGCTATGTTGATGGCGAACTCATTAGCTTCCAGGCGGCCACGCTTACCAGCGCATACCATTACAATCTGGCGACCAAGTTGCACCGTGGAGTTTTTGGCTCGCCCATAGCCACGCACAATATTGGCGCGGCCTTTCTCCGGCTGGACGATGCTGTTTTTGTATGGGAAGCTGATCCGACGCTGGTGGGCACGACCATCTATTTCAAATTTACCAGCTTTAATACTTTCGGACTGATGGAGCAATCGCTGGCCAATGCCACGGCGTACAGTTTTGCTTTCAATGGGACGTTTGGCAACATCGGCGATCCGCCGGCAAACAACGCAACGGTGGATTCGGTCTTTGTCTCGGGCACTACTGACAAAATACAAATCTATGGCGCATCGGTGGGAAGCTCTTACAATGCATGGAAACGCGACCAGACCATGCGCACGATTCCCGGGCAAACTCTTACAGTGGACAGCAATGGAACGGCCATCCAGGTGAGCACCAATTACTGGGTGAGCTATGACTTCAACCAGGCGACGCATGTCGCGTGGCTGAATTACAACGACTTTGTCCAGGCGGTTGGACGCGGACAGATGCGCGTCGGCTTTGTCAGCACAGTCAATAGCTCAGGTGGCGGCGGCACGGTTGGCGGCCTGGGATTCTCAGGTCACGGCGGCGCAGGCCAGCCGGGCCGGAATCTACCTGCAGGGTTGTAGGAGAAAAGCAGTAGTTAGTACTCAGTACTTAGTTTTTAGCTAAACCTGCAATCACAAATCTGGGCCATTCAACTTTTGCTGGGCCATGGCAAATTGCCTGCGGCCAACAGCTTTTTCTCGGAGAAAATCAAAAATGAAAAAAATATTGCTGTCATTCGCATTCGTGTGCGCGGCGCTTGTGTTTTCGCTAAGCGCCAACGCGCAAAACCTGACCACCATCAGCGCATCGAACATACAGGACATCAATGGAACCAAGCTCGCCTCCGGTCAGCTCTGTTTTCTTATTACTGATCAGCAGGACAATCCCATTTCTGTCTCCATCGGCGGCGGGGGCCAGGTGTTGAAGCGCGGTTATTGCTCGCCGGTTACGGCGGGCGTGGTAACGACTTTCACCGTGCCGAATCCGGCGAACACGCTGCCTTCCGGAATTTATTACCGCGTGACGGTGAAAGATTCCGGCTCCGGCCTGGAGGTACTGCGCTATACGCAGGTGAGTTTCACGGGCGCTACGTTTAATTTTGATAATTACGCGCCCCTGAATCTGGGCACGCCAGCGCCGCTCAGCGGAAACTCGGTGACGGGCAATCTAAGCGTCACAGGCAACGTGGCGGCCACCGGCACCGTGACGGGAACAAATATTCCGTCCAGTATTTTGCAGCAGATTTTCAACGCCGGTACTGGACTCACGCAGCGCACGGCCTTCAACATGCTGGCCGGCGTTACATGCGCAGACAATCCGGGCACGGCGCGCACGGATTGCCGTGCAGGCGGCCTGACCGCAGTTACATTTTCCGCCACGCCCACATTTGATGCTTCCACCAACTCCATGTTCAAGCTCACACTCACAGGAAACGTTACGAGCTCTACTCTCAGTAATGCCATTGCGGGCCAGCAGCTGAGTTTTGAAATCTGCCAGGATGCCACGGGCGGGCGTACGTTTGTCCAGCCCGGTAATGTGCAAGGATGGATCACGCCATCCACTGCTGCCAGCACCTGCACGCTGCAAGCTTTCTGGTTCGATGGGACGAATGCCCAGCCGGATTTAGAGCCTCCGATCACCGGGGATGTGACTCAATCCGCGGGATCAACCGTGGCAACCGTGACCAAGGTGAACGGTGTGAGTTACCTGGCAGGCCCTTCCACGCACCAGATTCCGATTGTGACGGCAGCAAATACTGCCACCTACAAGACCCTACCCGACTGCCAGGATTCCACCGGCAACCACATCAATTACACGCAGAGTACGGATGCATTCACTTGTGGAACCAGCGTCCCGGCAAACACGGTTACAACAACGGCTACGCAGACACTGACGAATAAGACGCTGGGCGGAACGATTCCTGTAAATCGGCTGCGGGCGAATCAGGGTACGCCAGTGGTTGTGGGAGATTGGACACTCAGCGTAGCTGGCCTTGGAAGCTGGGGAAGCACGGCTAGCATTACTGCTGTGACTGGCAACGACACTGCAGGATCCATAACTATATTGTGTTCGGGAACGGGGCAAAGCGGTAATCCTGCTTTTAAATTGACGTTTCATGACGGCGCTTTTCCGGCTGTTCCTGTTGGAATGATAGTTAGAGGGGATGGAAACGGCCCAGCAGCCTTCCCAGCTGTTTTTGGAGAATCTACGACATCGGTAACTTTTGGCTTTGTCGGAGGCGTGCCTACGCCAGGAAACAGTTATCAATTTTTTTACTGGATAATTGGTAATTAGCTAACCCTGCTTTATCAGAAAAGCACTGCCGCATGAGTTCTGTATGACTTTTTCTGGTTTATCGGCCATGAAATCGTCCACGGCTTTTTTAGCGCCGGGGCAGGTCATGAATCCGTAGTCATCGCAAACCAGAAGGCCGCCGGGGTTCATGCGCGGATAGAAGAAACTCATGCTATCGGCGGTGGGCTGGTGCATATCCACGTCAATATGGACGAAGGAGAAGCGCCGGTCAGCAACGTCATTGAATCGTTCCGGTATCCAGCCGGGGTGGATGCTGATTTTGGCGTCGGGGCGCTTGATCTCGTCCACTCCGCAACTGAGGTCGCCCTTACGCCAGTAGCCGAAGCCGTCAATACTGGTGGGGGCGGAGACGCCCTGAAAAGAATCAAAGAGAAAGTGCGTGCGCTGCTGCGCGCCGGATTGCGTGGCTTTGCAGATGAGATAAGAGCCCGCACCCTGCCATACGCCGCATTCAGCCGTATCGCCGGGAACGGGAACGGACATGAGCGCGAGCTGGTAGAGCATCCAGCGGCGGTCCATGTTTTCCTGAATTTCATCATAGCGCTCAAAAAAGGCGTTGAATTCCTTGTCTCGCCACCAGACCAGGCTGGGCCAGGTAAAGCGATAGCCCGGCATGATGAATTTACCCAGGGTCCGCAGGATGGAAAATCTTACTTCTTCCCGTGATTGCGGGTTCTTGAACTCCAATAATCGTCTTAGCACGAGAAAATCATATCAAACCGGCATTCGGCGCAACTGAAGAGAAAGCGCCGCAGTGCCGACATGGCAAGCAGCCTGCGGGCTGCTTTTTTATTTGCACTCACACCAAATCTTTTCCGGAGGGGGTTTCATGCAATTTCATTTTGGCGATTTCATAACCGCAGCAAATTTATTTGTGCTGCTGGGGATATACCGCAAGATGTCGATTGTGGTGTACCAGCACAAGCTGATGTGGGCGGATTTTGCCGAGCGCAAAGGCATTAGCCCCAACGGCAAACATGTGGCGAGTGTTTAGTGTTTTACAGGGGCTAAAGCCCAGATATTTCAATATTCCTTTACGCGGCCCTAAAGGGCCGCTCTTTCACCGCAGAGGCTAAAGCTACATTCATTTTCAGAAAGAACTGGCAGGCGACCGCAAGGGTCGCTGTTATCAGGTGTATCCCATGAAACTTACAGTGCGAGAGAAATTTCTGGCGAAAGTGTGCGCGGACGCCGCGAGCGGCTGCTGGATGTGGCGCGGGCTGGTGCGTCCGGATGGCTATGGGGCGACGCGATTTGAAGGCAAAGAATACGGAGCCCATCGGGTGGCATGGCGGCTGTTTCGCGGCGAGATTGGCGCGGGGATGGTGGTGTGCCATAGATGCGATGTGCGGGCTTGTGTGAATCCAGAGCATTTGTTCCTGGGGACGGCGGCGGACAACGCGCAAGACATGGCGCAGAAGGGCCGCTGTCCGAGGGGCGAGAGACATGGCTCGGCGAAGCTAACGGCGGAGCAGGTAAGCAAGATCAAGGCAATGCTGGCAGAAGACAGGCTCTACATGAGCGAGATTGCGCGAGAGTTTGGCGTATCACCGACGACGATTGGAGCGATTAAGGAAGGGAAGACGTGGAAGACGACGAAGGTGCGAACTAAAGCCTGAAAGCGTGATGAAGTTTAAAACGAGACACCAAGTTAGGGAGGCGATATGGCCGATTTCAAGCCGGCTTTTGCATTTGTATTGCAGCATGAAGACGCGGTGCGAGCAGGCAAGGTGACGGTGGATGCCGGTGGGCGAACGCGCTTTGGCATTGCGGAGAAGTTTCACCCTGAGCTGCCGGAAGATTTTTTCAGCGGGCCGGCGGAAGACGCGTTGCTGACGGCGGAGAAGATTGAAGAAGATCAATATTGGAAGCCGATGCGTTTGGACGAGATCGGGAACCAGGCCGTGGCCAACAAACTATTGGATATGGCGGTGAACATGGGCGTCCGGCAGGCCGCGGTTTATGCGCAGCGTGCAGTAAATATGCTGGCGGGGAGTGCGCGCCTGGCAGAAGACGGCGTGATGGGCGCGCGGACACTGGCGGTGGTGAATGCCGTGAATTCGGATGCATATGAGCAGCGGCTATGCGAGTTGAGCGTGGCGCATTACCGGCATGTGGCAGCGGTGAATCCGGCGCAGGCAGTGAATTTGCGGGGATGGTTGAAGCGGGCTGAGGCGTGAGTGTCGCGCCTTCGGCGCTGGATATGAACAACACGGACATGAATGCTGAGCCGTCAGGATTGCGGTTGAGCGTTTCGTGAGAACTCCCTGCAACTGCATGGAACAGGAAACAGCACCGGGGTCCTTCGACTCCGCGCCCGCGATTTCACAATAGGAAAAGATCCACACGGCGCTTCGCTCAGGATGACAAGAGTTATAGCGGTATCGCTGGCAATCAAAAAGCTGAGAGTAAAAAGCCAAAAGCCAAAAGCTTGACCGGCTCGAAGGTCTGAATTCCAAAAAACAAAAACAATACAGAGAGAGGAAAAAACTATGAACCTGACAACCTGGTTCAAGGGGCTGGGTGTGTTTGTGCTCAGCTCATTTGTTACGGCGCTGGCCACGATGACACTGGATCCGGCCAGCTTTAACTTTACCAAGCCCGGGCTGATGAAGGTGGGCGCAGCGGTGCTGGTGTTTGGGGTGAAGTCTGTGCTGCTGTATCTGAAACAGTCTCCGCTGCCGGGAAACCAGCCGGCGGGAATTACGAACTGGACACGCGTGAGCGGCGTGCTGGCGTTTTGCATGGTGCTGCCGGCCAGCGCCGTGCTGGCGGGCTGCGTGAGCTCATGGGACCAGACCACATATGAATCACTGGCGGCGAGCAAGGCGCTGATTGATTGCGCCGTGGCGGGTTATAACCATTTTGATACCGATATTCGGAACAGCTGCGCGGCCGATCCGCAGGATGCGGCGTTTGATCCGCAAGCGTTTTACCTGCCGCAGACCGGCGCCGCGCAACAGGCGGTGGAAAAAGCCAGACAGATACAGGTGGCAGCCGTGGAGGCATTTGCCGCATACGCCGTTGCCAAAGTGGGGAAGAGTGATGCGGCGACGCTGCAAGAAAAAGAAGCGGCGGTGATTACCTATCTGAACCAGTTGCCGGCGTTGGTGAACGCAGTCCGCGGGCTAATGGGGAAGAATACGGTGGGCACGGTGAGCAAGCTACCTGACACTGGCGATCCGGTGCGTGCGATTGCTGCGCTGAAGCCTGCGTTCCAGATGGCGCATTAACTACGCAATAAGCGCGTGCGGCCGGAGATCGCGAAAAATAAAAACCAGAGAAAACAGAATGCAGAGAGGTGCATGATGGCGAGCAATCCTATTACGAGTATTTCAACGGCGGACAAATTGAAGCAGGCGCTACAGACGGTGACGGACGCAGCGCTTTTTATTGAGCAGATACTGGCGGCGGTGAGTGGGGATGGGTTTGATGCTGCTGGTGTGGAGCAATTGACGTCGGCATTTGGCAATCTGGCGGCGGTGGCGATACAGGCGGCGCATGATGCGATGGGCATAACGATTACGCCGGAGAGTGTGCTGGCGCTGATGCCGGTAAGCACTCCGCTGGCGCAACCGCAAGGGAGCTGAGAGGCGATGAGCAGGGGATTTGTGAGAACACCATATGTTGTTGTGACAGGTCCCCTGAGATCGCTACATTTTGTTGTAGCGAATGAAACGCGAATCACATAGGATAGCGGCTGAACCTAAGTAGTAACTCTCTTGCCGCTCCCGTGGCTGGAGCAGGCCCCAGGCAGGTACCAACTCTATGAAAGTGACTACACCATTACAGTTCAGGACTCTGCCTTTTGCAGAAGCAGCCAGGCAATGGCTGGAGATAAAGAAACTGCACAGCAAGAAGCCGCGCACGATTGAAATGTATGAATGGTATATACGCAATCTAAAGAAAGGCTTTGATGGCTTGCTGCTGTCACAGATACATATTGGGCATTTTCTGGAATATCAGCGAGAGAGGCGGCTTGCGGCGGGAGCTTCCTGCGTGAACCATGAATTGAATGCGCTGGCGCAGATTCTGAAGATGGCGGAATTGTGGGACCTGATTGAAAAACACTACAAGCCGCTGCCGCTGCCAAACTGGACGCCGCCAAAAGTCTTGAGCGCGACGGAGGAAGAGAGATTCTTCCGGGTTGTGGCAGGGAAGCCGGATTGGAGCGTGGCTTACTGGGCGGTGTCGCTGACGAATAATACGTCTGCGATGGGAATTGAGTTGAGGTCGCTACAACTGAAAGATGTGTTTCTGGACCATGAGCCACCGACGATCCATATCCCTGATGGCAAGGTGAAAAATGAGTTTCGGGCACGCGTGGTGCCGCTGAACGCAGTGGCCGCGAAACAAGCACGCAGGATCGTGGAGCGGGCGAAGAAGCTGGGAGCGTGGCGTCCGGAGCACTATATTTTTCCGTTTCGGGTGAAGCGCGGATGCTACGACGTTACGAGGCCAGCGTCGCCATACTTTATACGGTCGGCATTCCGGAGCATGCGCGAAACAACAGGGTTGGACTGGCTGCAGCCAAGGAACTTTCGCAATCAGATCATCACGAAGCTGTTTGAGTCGGGCGCGCCGGACGAGACGATTATGTCGATTGCGGGACACCAGTCGATCAAGATGTCGCGATATTACTCACGGATAAGAATTACCGCGAAAGCAGAGGCGCTGGACGCAATCTGCCCGCGATCTTAACAAAGATATCTGGATGGGAACTATGATTTTTGAAAACGCCATGATCTTAGAAGCTGTTAAACCTTCAAGCTCGATTATTTATAGCCATCAGGCCATGGCCCTCAGCCGATATGATATGGCCATCTGCCTTCTAAGCAGAGGGTCGCAGGTTCAAATAGTTTTGGGTTTAGAGATATTTCTGTGAATTATTAATCTTGAAAAATGAATTATTTGTTTCTGCGCAGAGCTATTTTATCGTCTCTTCAAAACTTTTCACAAACTCCACAAGGCTACGGACGGCGATTCCCGAGGGGCCTTTCGCGATCCAGCTTTTGCCTTCGTCCATCCAGGCGGTGCCGGCGATATCAAGGTGCAGCCAGGGGATATCGTCGACGAATTCTTTCAGGAAAACGGCTGCGGTACTTGCGCCGCCCCAGCGTCCTCCGGGGTTCATGATGTCGGCGATGTTGGAGCGGATTTGGTCAAGGTATTCCTGGTCGAGCGGGAGACGCCAGAATTTCTCTCCGGACTGCTGCAAGGCGCGGGTAAAGTGCTGGTAAGCATCTTCATCGTTGGCGAAGACGCCGGCATTGGCGTGACCAAGTGCAACAACGCAAGCGCCAGTCAGGGTAGCGGCGTCGATGAGATGAGTGCAGCCCAGGGTGCGTGCGTAGAACAAGCCATCAGCCAGGACGAGGCGGCCTTCAGCGTCAGTATTAATGATTTCAATGGACTTGCCGGACATGGCAATCTGGACGTCGCCCGGTTTCTGGGCTTTGCCGCTGGGCATATTTTCCGTGGCGCAGACGATGCTGATGACTTTTACTTTCGGCTTCAGCATGGCGATGGCGCGCATAGCGCCGATCATGGCTGCGCCGCCGGCCATATCGTATTTCATTTTTTCCATGCCGTCGGCAGGCTTGATAGAGATGCCGCCGGTATCAAATGTGACGCCTTTGCCAATGAGGCCGAGCACAGGTTTTTCCGGCGCGCCTTGCGGCTCATAGCGCATTACGATGAGGCGCGGTTCTTCGTCTGAGCCCTGGGCAACGCTCCAGAATGCTCCCATCTTTAACTCTTTGATTTTGTCTGGACCATAGGCTTCGCATTTGATGCCTACGCTCTCGCACATTTTTTTTGCGCGATCAGCGAGCATGGTCGGTGTCATGCGATTGCTTGGTTCGTTCACCAGTTCGCGGGTGAAGTTTTGCGACTCGCCGATGATGCGTCCCTGGGTGAGCGCTTGTTGCAATTTGTTCTGGTCGAAGTTGGCCGGCGCGACCACGGTAATATCTTTCATGCTGAGATCTTTACGATCACTGCGGTAGGTGTCAGGATCGAAGTCGGCAACGAGTGCGCCTTCAAGAATCGAGCGCACAGCGTCTTCTGCTCCTGTGGAAAGTTCAGGCAGGACGATGGCGCAGCTCTTGATCATCTTGGGTTTCAGCGATCGGATGGCCGTACCTGCCGCGCGGCGAACTTCAGCATGGCTAAACTGCTTGGCTTTACCCGCACCGACGATGAGCAGTCTTTTGGCTTTTAGTCCCTGGGGACGATGAAGGACCACGGTCTCATAAGCTTTGCCTGTAACTTCTCCGCTGGCAAAAAGATCGGCCACAGCCTTTTCAAGGGCAGCATCTTTTAATGCAAGGCGCGGTTCGCTCTTCCAGTCTTTGCCATTGGCGTCTTTGCTTCCATGGTCCAAAGCAATGGCGACGAGGCATTCGGTTTCAACTTCAGCGGGATTTGCGGCGATCAGGCGTGTATCCATGATGACTTTCTTGCTCCTTCAAGATCTTTATCCTATTAAAAGGTGGTGACTATTGTTTTCGCGACCGGGCGATGGCTTCACGGGCTTCTTTGTCCGCAGTGCGCCGGCGTTCAGTTTCACGTTTGTCCCAGCTTTGTTTGCCTTTGGCCAGGGCAACCTCACACTTGATCTTACCGTTTTTGAAATACATCCGTGTAGGGATGAGCGTGTAACCTTTTTGCTGGGTCTTGCCCTGGAGTTTGCGCAACTCTTCAGCGTGTACAAGCAATTTGCGCGTGCGTAGCGGAGTGTGTCCAGCATAACCCGCGTTTTCATAAGCACCAATATGGGCATTCAGGAGCCACAATTCGCCGTCTTTGAGCAGGGCGTAACCATCTTTAAGGTTGGCGCGGCCGGCGCGGACGGATTTGACCTCTGATCCGGTAAGGGCGATTCCGGCTTCCAGCCTATCTTCAAGGAAATAATTATGGCCTGCGGAACGATTGAACGTGGCGTCGCGTTCCCCGGACGCCACGGGGTCACGTTTGACGTTTTTGGGCTTATTCGGCTCGGTTTGATGGGTGTTTTGGCGGGCCATAGAGAGCTTTTGTTACTTGCGGCAAACTTTTTATGCTACCACAGTGCAAATTTTGTTACTAAAGTCGTTCTAGGTTATGCACCGGAACCGGTGTATAATCTGGCTTCCGTAAAAGCCTAATTCCGGGTAAGATCACGGGTAAATTGTTCCCACCATTTCCCTGAAAATGAAGGACTTAGGTAAAGCCCAAAGGTGAGCAGGAGAGTATGAGGAAGGTAGCTACAACCCTCACAGTTTTGTTTCTTTGTGCGGCATTTTTGTCCGCCGCAGATTCCGCCAAGAACCTCTATCAAAAGGGCATGAAAGCTGAAGCCCGCGAGGATTATGAGGCGGCCTATGACTTTTACAAAGCCGCCTATCAGCAAAAGCCAGAAGAGCTGAAATATCGCGTGCCGTATGAACGCACGCGCATGCTGGCTGCTTCCGCCAAGATTAAGCGAGGGCAGAAGCTGCGCGATCAGGGCAATCTGACTGACGCGTTGACGCTGTTCCAGCAGGCGGTTGAAATTGACCCCAGCAATGAGCTGGCTGCGCAGGAGATTCGGCGCACTCAGTTGATGATGCAGAAAGCTGCTCCTGGCGGAGGACAGGCCATGAGTCCGCCTCCGCGAGTTGAAGAGGAAGATCCGTTGCGCAAACGACTGGAGAACGCGAGCTCTCCGGTGGCCCTGGGACAGTTTCCTGATTCGCCAATCAGCGCGCTGGAAATGACAGAAGATTCCAAGGTGGCGTATGAAACCATCGGCAAGCTGGCGGGCATCAATGTGCTGTTTGATCCGGATTACACTTCCCGCCGCCTCACCATCAAACTGCAAAAAGTAAGTCTTCAGGAAGCGCTGGATATCGTCGCGCTGGAATCGCGCACCTTTTGGCGACCCGTTACCCCGAACACGATTTTTGTAGCGCAGGATACGCAGGCGAAACGCCGCGAGCTCGAACAGAACGTAGTGAAAACTTTTTATCTGGGAAACGTCTCCACCCCCACCGATCTGCAGGACATTGTGAATGCGATCCGCACGGTGCTTGAGGTGCAGCGCATTCAGCAGATACCTTCGCAGAGCGCGATCATCATTAAGGGCACACCTGACCAGCTGGCGCTGGCTTCCAAGATGATTGACGATATTGATAAGTCGAAGCCGGAAGTGATTGTTGATGTGATCGTGGCGCAGGTGCGGAGAGACAAGCTGCGTAATCTGGGTATTACGCCGCCGCAAAATGCCTCCGTTGCATTGCAAGGTAACAGTGCAGCAACCACTACAGGAACCACCACCACGACAACCTCCGGCTCAAGCCTGAATTTTAACGACCTGCAACATCTCAATTCCACAAATTACGCAGTGACAATCGATTCGCTGAAAGCCGTAGCGCTGTTCTCTGATGCCGACACAAAGATCATGCAGAACCCCAAGATCCGCGCCACAGACAATGAAAAAGCAACCCTGACAATCGCGGATAAGATTCCAATCGCCACAGGTTCGTTTGGTACGCCGCTGGGCGTAGGTACCGCCGTGGGTGCGGTAGGTGTGAATACGCAATTTACGTATACAGATGTCGGCGTAAAAATGGAAATCACGCCGCGCGTGCATCCTGATGGACAGATCACGCTTAAGCTATCGATGGAAATTTCCAACCTGAACGGCTCAGAGACGATTGGCGGCATTACTCAGCCGATTATCAGCACGCGCAAAGCAGAGCAGACGATCCGCCTGAAAGATGGAGAGACGAACCTGCTAGGCGGAATCTTGGAAGTGGACGACACCAGTACTCTGGGTGGAACGCCTTTTTTAAGCCAGATTCCTCTCTTGAAGTACCTGTTCAGCTCAACGCAAAAAGAACACATTACAAACGAGCTGGTATTTATCCTGGTCCCCCATATTGTTCGCTCACAAGAGCTTAACGATATGAATCGCCGCACCTTTGACGTGGGCACAGGTGGCAGCATTGATCTGCGCATGGCCAGCAAGCCCTCAGCGCCAACAGTTGCAACTCCGGCTGCGGCGAATCCGGCAAATCAGCCCGCGCAGCCTGCGGGCGGCGTGCCGGTAGCGCCATCGCGCCAGCCAGTTACTCCAACGCCTGCGCCAAATCAAGCGCCAAAGCCGCAGAGTGCAGCGCCAACCAGCACGCCTGTGATTGCGCAAACACTGAAAGCAGGCCAGGTTGGCTTGCAGTTGGACCCTGGAACGGTAACGCAACAGCAGGGCGGAACAATCACGTTGGCGGTTCAGCTCTCGCAGGGGCAGGACGTAGCGTCAGTCCCAATTCAGATCAGCTATGACCCAAGAGTGCTCCAATTTATGAGCGTGACCAACGGAGACTTCCTGGCGAAGGACGGTCAGAATGTGGTGCTGGTCCATCGCGATGATCCTTCTACCGGCAAGCTGCAAGTCACGGCGCAGCGCACGCCTGGAATGCAGGGCATCACCGGTGATGGCACGGTGTTTAATCTGGTGTTCACTGCGAAGGCGAAGGGAACCGGGACTATCTCCATTTCCACTCCGGGAGCGCGCAACAGCAAGAACCAGCCGCTGGATGTGCTGGGATCGCAGACCACGGTCACGGTAAACTAGAAGAAGACGAAGGTCGATGATGAAGTTGAAACAAACCGGTCTTGCGAACAGGCGGCAGCGCGGCTTTACTCTGCTGGAGATGATTGCCGTTATCACGATTCTGCTGATTTTGATGGGGGCGGCGGTCCCTATTATGAAAGTCAGCGTGAGGCGGCAGCGGGAAGTGGATTTGCGGCACGATCTGTGGGAGATGCGAACGGCCATTGATCGCTATAAGGACGCTGCCGATAAGAACATGTTTCAGATCAAACTGGGGTCTGA
This sequence comes from Candidatus Angelobacter sp., assembly GCA_036496365.1. Classification (GTDB taxonomy): domain Bacteria; phylum Acidobacteriota; class Terriglobia; order Terriglobales; family Acidobacteriaceae; genus Angelobacter. Next base: position 21,831 of record DASXLK010000174.1, read on the forward strand.
AGGCTATCCCCCAGACATGGATACGCTGGTGAATGGTGTGGAAATTGCCGGCGGAAAGAAGCTGCGTTTTCTTCGGCGGAAACCGATTGACCCGATGACTGGAAACAGCGACTGGGGAATGCGGTCCATGCAGGACGATCCGCAATCTGATTCGTGGGGCGGGCAAAACATTTTTGACGTCTATTCGAAATCAACCGGCACGGCGTTGAACGGAACTAAATACAAGGATTGGTAAAGCGTATGGTAAATCCATCCAGAGACAAGAGACGGCAACGCGGCTTTACGCTGATAGAGCTGATCATTGTGTGCGCCATGATCTCAATTTTACTCGGCGTGATGGTGCCGATTTATAAAATCCATATCCTGCATGCGAATGAAGCCGTGCTGAAGCAGGACTTGTTCAATATGCGTCAGGCGATTGACCAATACACGCAGGACAAAGCCAAAGCGCCGCAGGCTTTGGATGACATTGTGACCGCGGGCTATCTCCACGCGATACCGAAAGACCCGTTTACGCATGCCTCGGACACATGGCAGGCAGTGCAGGAAGATGTGCTTGAAAGCATTGACCAGACTGCGCCAGGCATCAGCGACGTAAAGAGCGGATCAAGCCTGATCAGCACTGAGGGAACAGCCTACAACACCTGGTAAGTGAGTCAGAATGACTCAAATGCAAAGGAAAGTATCAGTTCTATCTTTCACTTGTTTTGTGCTTTTGGGATGGGTAACCTTCGTCTGGTTGAACAGGGCTTCAACTCACACTAAAGAGGCCGCTCTCAAGCAAGACCTTTCCCAAATGCGCGCCGCCATTCATCAATATACGCGGGATAAAAAGAAGCCACCGCAGTCTCTGGCGGACCTTGTAACAGCAGGCTACTTGCATGCCATTCCTAAAGATCCATTCACCGGGTCCGATACTACATGGCAGACTCATCAGGAAGACGTACTCACCCCCATTACCGAGAATTCACCTGGCGTCACTGATGTTGAGAGCGGATCAACGCTGACCAACTCTGATTCTGACGGTAAGGCATACCACACCTGGTAGATTTCCTTCAGCCGGCCGCGGGAATCTTTTTCCTCCTAAAGTGCTACCATTTCCGTATGCCAGTCGATACGGAAACTCAAACAACGCATCTACCGCCGCTGAAAGCTCCACGCGGAACAGAGCTAACGTGCAAAGCATGGCCTCAGGAAGCCGCCATGCGCATGCTCATGAATAATCTTGACGATGAAGTGGGTGAGCGCCCGCGCGACCTGGTGGTCTATGGCGGTACTGGAAAAGCTGCCCGTAACCAGCCATGTCTGGAGGCGATTT
>DASXLK010000175.1:0-15046 GCA_036496365.1 Candidatus Angelobacter sp.
CAGTCTGTTACGAAACACTAGCGGCCGATAAGTAAAGAGTGAGAAGATGCCCTCGCGGGAGCGGGGGCATTTTCTTTTATGGCATACATCCGAGGCGAAAGGCGGGAGCAGACGGCAATGTTTCCGGTGACATTGGACGAACTGATTTCGAGTGATCATGTGTGCCGGGTAATCGAGGCGTTCGTGGAGCGGCTGAAGATGGGTGATCTGGGCTTTCAACGTGCTGAACCGGCCGAAACGGGACGGCCTGGGTATGATCCGCGCGATCTGCTCAAGCTTTACCTTTATGGATATTTGCACCAGGTACGGTCCTCGCGTCGACTGGAGGCCGAGTGCCAACGCAATGTGGAAGTGATGTGGCTGCTGGGACGGTTGCAGCCCGACTACAAGTCCATCGCCGAGTTTCGGCGGATGCACAGTCAGGCAGTGACCGAAGCCGGAGTTGAGTTGGTGCGGTTGGCACGAGCAGTAGGATTAGTCAAAGGCGAGACGGTAGCAGTGGATGGATCGAAGTTTCGCACCGTGAGTAATGCTAAAAGCGTGCGCGAACGGGAGGCGGTGAAACGGTATCTGGAGCAGCTGGACCAGGCCGACGAGCAGGAGGAACTGGTCATTGATCCGAGTGCGGTGCAGGCCGCGTTGGAGAAACTGAAAAACGATCCCGAACCAGAAGCCAAGAGGATGCGCCTGGCGCACGGCTTTGCGCCCGCCTACAACGTGCAAACCGCCGTCGATGTCGAACACGCGCTGATCGTGGCCCAGAAAGTGACCGACCATGGCGCCGACAATCGCTTGCTACTGACGATGGCCCAAGCCGCCAAGCAGGCAGTAGGAAATCCGGAGTCATTGAATATCATCGCCGATGCAGGCTACTCCAATGGCGAGCAAGCCGAGGCCTGTGAAGCCCAGGGAATCGTGCCCTACGTGCCGGCCAATCGTTCGATCAACAACCAAGGCGACGGCACGCTGTTCGACCGTAGCCAGTTCCACTACGATGAGAAAACCGATACTTTCCGCTGTCCGGCCAGTCAGACGCTCACCCGTAAACAGCTCTCGCGCCAGGATCGCGCCGTTTACTATGTTGCCCCAGCTGAAATCTGTGGAGCCTGTGTCCTGAAGACCCATTGCACCAAGGCCAAACAACGTTTCGTTTCGCGGCATCTGCATGACGGTGCCCTACAGCGAATGCAGCGGCGGACTACGGTGGAGATGATGCGGTTGCGCCGATCTACCGTTGAACATCCGTTTGCTGCCCTCAAGTATCACATCTTTGGCCATCCGCGGTTTTTGTTGCGCGGACTAGCTGGAGCCCGAAGCGAGATCAGTTTAGCCACGATGGTCTATAACTTAAAACGCATGCTCAATATAGTTGGTGGCACCCGACTCCGAACCGCGCTGGCATCGTAACCTGCACCTACAACTCAACTAAAGCAAAAAGGCGATGTCCGCATATCTGAACATCGCCTTCTCTTATTTCTCTTCTCAGCCGTTTCGTAACAGACTGGATTGTCCGGCTCTCTCAGCTTTCATGATGCGGTTTACATCACTAATGCCAAACTCTCAAGCTCTTTGTGCAGGGATTCAACGTTGCAATTTGCGCTTTCAATGCGGCCTGCGGCATCCAGCGCCGACTCCGGTGATACGCCGTATCCGCGTCCGGCGAGAAACATTTTTAAAAGTTCCGCCGTCTGGAATGAATCAAGCCCTCCCTGCAGGAGCTCATTCCGAAGCGCTGCCACTTCAGCCACTGAGAATTTCTCTCCCATGAGGTCACCTCCGACCTTTATACCCTCTTGCACTAAATTCATCTTGCTCTATTAGACACACTTTACATCGGCTTTGTTGCAGGAAAATTTATTTACCCTCACTCATAGGTAACAGGACGAAAGTAATTCGGGCCTGCTGGAGCTTGCAGGCCCGAAAATACGGCCATTTCTTGACCTTTCCTAACAGAACTTTTCCCGCCAGCTACGAAAACCTTAATCCGCCATTTTGCTCAGATGAACGTCAAACGCCTCTTTCGCCAATAACGACGTTAATTGAAACGCCCTGAATTTATCACCAACCAACTCTCTTTGGCGATACAAACCGGGTTCGCTGTCCACCACTTCATGTCTTGCCTGCCAGTTTTCCAGAAACGTCTGCGCTTCTTTGATGCCGGTTTCCTCGCGTGTGCCCGGCGATGTGAGCGCTTCTGTAGCGTAAGACTCCAGCAGTTTGGGCCAATATTTTCCCAATAAGGCACTGCTGGCAAACATGTCTGCCCACACAATGTGTCCCTTCACCGCTACTACGACGCCAATTGCATTTTGGTTCCTCAGTTGTTTGATCACGCTCTCATACGATTTCTGCATCGGTTCCGTAATGGCATCCACTTGTTGTTTCACCGCTTTGTTCTCGCGTGCCTTCGCATAAGACGTTGTGCTGTTCAGCTGGTTCAGGGAATATAACGTTCCGCCTGAGCCCGCTCCATGCCCTTCTCCACTTCCGCCGCCAGTGCCCTGTGAAGAAGTGTCATTAGAAATAGTTGGCGCAGCAGCAACAACGGCTACCATTTCTGATCGGCTGCTGCCCACCGCGTCCCAGACTTTTTGCTGGTCCTGGTCAGCCATTGCTTTCATACGTACGCTGGGCTGCAGCATCACGGATGCATGCGTATCGAATTTTGTTGAAGTCTCAACCCAGCGTCCGTGCTCCACGCAAAAAACTGAGAGGTCTACCGGATCGCTTTCAGCAGGCACAATTCTGTCTTTGCTAACAACGCGATCCTGCTTGCCTCCGGTCACTACTTCGCCCGCCAGCAGAATTAACGGATGTTTAGAGTTGTTGACCAGCACCAGTCGATTCACTTCTGCGCCGCTAGGCCGCACCGGCACATAAGGCTGGCGGCGTTGCATGGTGGCATGGATGTTTCCTACTTCAGTTACAACCACCTCTCCGGAGCGAATGCCTTCGTCAAGCGTAATAAAATCGCTGGTATCGTGGACTTTTGCGGAAACCACGGGAAAGATAGTCAAATCGCCGTGGGAAATAGGCGCTAGAATCTTGTAGTCACCGGCGGAGGCTGGCAAACTGCCCGAATCTCCGGCACTGGCTGAGGCCATAAGTATGGCTCCGCATAGAATCACTGCCACAATGGGTAGAAAAGACTGCTTCATATCCAACTCCCTTTCACAACTTCCTTTGCAACCCAGGCCCTTGTTTTCACTGTAAGAATGTAAAATGACAAGTATTCTTGCGGTTAAAATTGATACTATCCAAACCATGAGTGCTGGCCCAAGGACGGCGGAAGGAAACGGCGCCTCTCTTCTCATCCTGTTTGAGAAAAGCGGAGGCGCACGCTATGGCCTTACCTTGCAGGCTTTTGAAGTAGTCCTGGAGCAGGTGGCGCGCAAGTATGTTCCTGAAGCTACCGCACAACAGAAGCTGGATTTCTGGGGCGATCTCAAATTGGAAGAGCTGGCACTGGCGCGCGCCTGCGCCGCCGGGCATGACGCCGCATGGCAGGCCTTTCTCACGCGCTTCAGAGAAAAGCTATATGACATTGCTCGCGGCATCACCAAGGAAGATTCCAGCGGACGCGACCTGGCCGACTCTCTCTATGCTGATCTCTATGGCACCTCTGAACGGGATGGCCGCCGCGTTTCCCGCCTGAATTTTTATATGGGCCGGGGGTCGCTTGAGGGCTGGTTACGAACGGTCCTGGCCCAGGAATTTGTGAATCGATATCGTAAGACCAAGCGTCTAGTAAGTCTTGAAGAGCAGGCCGAAGAGGGGGTACAGTTTTCCGCAGCGCCTGCTGGGCCACCCAGCCCGCTCGATAGCCGTCTGGGAGCTGCCCTGGATGAAGCCCTGGGCCAGCTTGCCAGTGAAGATCGGCTGGTTTTGGCCTCGTATTACCTGGATGACCGCACCCTGACCCAGATTGGCCGGATGATCGGGGTACATGAGTCCACCATTAGCCGTCGCCTGGAAAAGATGCTTAAAGGCTTGAGAAAACAGGTGATAGCCGGATTGGTCTCAAGAGGCATGAACCGGGTGCAGGCGGAAGAGACTCTGGAAGCGGATGTGCGTTATTTGCAAGTAGATGTGACCAGAAAACTGCAAGAAAATCGTCCTGCTGCGTTCCAACAGGATAAGGGATCTGATTAGCAATGCCCGAATTACAAAATCTACTGCGCCAAAGGCTTGCCGGGACTGAAAGCGGCTCTCAGGCGCATCCTGACGCCGATACGATTACGGCTTATGCGGAACAGTCCCTGCCCACAGCCGAGCGCCAGACGCTGGTCGCGCACCTTGCCGTGTGCGAGTCCTGCCGCGAAGTGCTATTTCTGAGTCAGCCGGAAACTGAGCTGGCTACTCAGGCCGCTATTAAGCCGGCCCCGGTTTCCGCATGGCGACGGTTATTTACCCCCGCTTTTGGCCTGGCTGCCACTGTAGCTGCCATGGCAATCATTGCCGTTTTGGTGCTTCAGTTGCCGCATCAGGCAGTGCAGCAGCAAGCATCTGTTCAGCACGATCAGCAAACTACCGCGCCACAGGCTGCGTCAACAGAAGGAGTCCAGTCACAGCCGACACAAACCGCACAAGTCGCAAATACAACAGCGCAGCTTTCCCAATCTTCAGGAAATCAGGCATCAGAGAACGAACCAAGAGAAGCCAGGACTTCAAAAACCGCAGCCAATGCAGCCGGATTAGATTTAGTCCAATCGGCCAGGGCCAAAGCAAGCCTGTCTCGCCAGGCGAGTGACAAATCAGCCGACATGAAAGTTGTTGGTGGAAACATTGCCCCACCTTCCCCTGTACCAGCAAAGGCGGCGCCGGTTCTGACCGCTGGCCTGATGAAAAAGGACTACGTCAACACGAATTTCTTTGCAAACGGCAGTGAAACTGTCATCCTGGCAGGGCAGAGCAGCAATGATGCTCCGTCGGCGCCGCAACCACAGAACGCCGCCGTGAGCCGCCCATTCAGCTACGCTAATGACAAAATCACGAATTTTTCTGATATCCCCGCAAACGCTGTGGGCAAATCCAATGTGCGCCTTTTGACTCCTACGCCGGCGCCTTCTGAGCGCCTGAGCTGTCCACTGTGCAGCAAAGTTGCGCAAGCAACGGCACATACTTTGCATCTGCATGCAGTGGCTCCCGCTCTCCGGGCCAGCACTCTGGGCAACAGCGCACTGGGCGGGCCCGGCATGTTCAGCAATACGCTGGAAAAGAACCAGTCCGCTGAAGTATCCGCCGCGCCTAAAAAAGCTGAGGGCGGCAGCCTGGCCAACTCTGATTCATTCAGCTCCCGCGCGCTTGCCGGATCAACCTTCAGCTACTCTGCGGATTCCCCGGCAACTCTGTGGAAGGTTGCGGGCGGCAAGCTGATCAAATCTTCTGGTCAATCCCAGTGGGAAGATGCTTATCCGGCTGCCAGCATTGAATTTTCTTTTGTAAGTGCCCGCGGCAAAGACGTATGGGCCGGGGGCAGCAACGCCACTCTCATCCATTCGCATGATTCCGGCGCTACCTGGGAAACGGTAAAGCTGGGCGACTCCGCCTCAGGAACAGTGATGAGTATTATTGCCGGCGCTTTGAACGTGCAGGTAAAAACCTCAGACAATCAACTCTGGTCCAGCGCCGACGGCGGAAAAACCTGGACTCTGGGCAGCGAGTAACTTTCCGTTATTTTTCGGCGCACCATGTCTCTGGTAATGCGATTTTGCCGCAGGAATGGTTGTATAATCCGCAGCAGTGATCCTGAAACTGGCTCTATTCTTGTGGTTTATCGCGCTGTTTCTCTCGTTTGCCGCTAAAAAAGGTAAAGCCAGATCCTGGATGGGCCGCCTTTTTGTCGGCGGTTTCCTGTTGCTGCTGCTCGGCTTCTTCTTAAAGATTATTTCGCGTGTTCTCTAAGCACTTCAGATCATTTTCCCGGACCGTGTTTTCTAAAAACGGCATTCTCTTAACAAGGGTTCCAGCCATGAAAATCACAGGCTTATCTCATCACGTTTCAGCGCGCGTCTACTTTTTGCTGGCATTACTGTCTTTTTGTCTACCCTGTTTCGCGCAGGCCCCTGCAAATGGCCCTGAGGGTTCGTGGAAAGGGACGCTTGGCGCCGGCGCTGTAAAACTCCGGCTGGTTCTAACAGTCACAAAAACCAGCAACGGCGAGTACAAAGGGATTCTTGAAAGCATCGACCAGGGCGCGACTCTGCCAGCTGACAAAGTTACTCTCACGGCCGACAAACTTCGCGTTGATGTTGAAAGAGTCCACGGCTTCTACGAAGGCACTTTCAATCAGGACTTTTCCGAAATCACCGGATCATGGACGCAGAATGGTCTGGCGCAGCCGCTGACCTTTAAGCGCGTTGAATCCGCCTCAGCCTCGCCGGCGAAAGATGACGACAAGAAAACTGCCAGCGGCCCGCCTTCCTCCTCGCCCGCGGATGTAACGGTCCCGATTGCTCCAACAGCATTTCAGGCAGACGGCAAGACCCACATTGTTTACGAATTACACATCACCAATTTTGCAGGTTCCAAGCCAATGACGCTTGCGGGGATAGAAGTATTGAGCGACTCAGGAACTTCTCTGGCACGAATGGAGAAATCTGATCTGGTGGCAAACACTTTGATCATCGGCAATTATCAGGCTACCGGCATGGACAAGCTGAACCTTGCGCCCGGACAAATGGCCAATGTCTACATGTGGATCACGCTGGAGAATTCAGCGAAAGTTCCCGCATTTCTGGAACATAAGATTGCCGTAAAAATGGGAAAGAGCGAGGATGAGATTATCGCGCGTGGAATACATGTTGCCGTTGGCCGTGATGTGGCCACTATCAGCGCCCCGCTGCGGGGCGATAATTGGGTCGCTGGGAATGGCCCCTCCAATGCCTCTGGACATCGCCGTGCATTGATTCCAATTGACGGACACGCACAAATTGCGCAACGCTTTGCTATTGACTGGGTACGCATGAACGCCGATGGCAGAACTTTTGCCGGCGACCCCAAGGACAACAAAAACTACCGCGCTTACGGATCAGAGGCGTTGGCTGTTGCAGACGGCACAATTACGGAAGTCAAAGATGGAATCCCAGAGAACATTCCTGGCGAAAATTCCCGCGCCGTACCCATCACTCTGGAAACGATTGGCGGCAATCATGTGATCATCGATCTTGGCCATAGCCGTTACGCCTTTTATGCCCATTTGCAACCGGGTAGCCTGAAGGTGAAGCTCGGCGATCACGTAAAGCGAGGGCAGGTGCTTGGGCTGGTGGGCAACTCCGGCAATTCCACTGAACCGCATCTCCACTTTCATGTGAGCAATGGAAACTCTCCGCTGGGCTCAGAAGGCATTCCTTATGCGCTGGAATCGTTTGAAGCGAAAAAGAAAGCCGGCGATCCACTCAGTCCGCACAAGCTGGAAATACCGACAGAGGATGAGGTTGTGAAGTTTGAGAAATAGCAATCAGCAGTAAGCAATCAGTCGACAGCAGTCAGATTTGTTTCCTTTGCGTCCTTCGCGGTAAATCCGTTTAAACTGAGCGCTGATTGCTGTCTGCTACGCCGAAACCAGCGACCCGATCTTTTCGCCGGTCACCACGCGCTTAATATTTCCATGCTTGCTCAAATTAAAAATCACAATAGGAAGATTGTTTTCCTGGCACAGTGAGATTGCCGTAGCATCCATCACGCGCAGCCCGCGCTTGAGCACATCCAGATAGCTGATGGATTCAATCATCGTCGCGGTGCTGACAAGTTTTGGATCAGCATCATAGATGCCGTCGACCTTGGTCGCCTTCATAATCACATCAGCTTTGATCTCCATGGCGCGCAATGAAGCCGCCGTGTCCGTCGAAAAATACGGGTTGCCGGTGCCTCCGGCAAAAATCACTACACGCTTTTTTTCCATGTGCCGCAGAGCCCGCCGCCGGATAAAAGGCTCGGCGATCTGGTTCATCTCCAGCGCGGACATCACGCGCGTATGCACGCCTTGTTTTTCCAGCGCATCCTGCAAGGCCAGTGAATTGATTACCGTGGCCAGCATGCCCATGTGATCGGCTGAGACGCGGTCCATATCCCGCGCCTGCTCGGCTACGCCGCGAAAAAAGTTTCCGCCTCCCACCACCAGGGCAATCTCTACGCCAAGTTCGTGGACCTCTTTGATCTCACCGGCAATAGAATGAATGAGGCTGGTTTCAACCCCAAAACCTTTGGTCCCGGCCAGGGCTTCACCGGAGAGCTTAAGAAGGATGCGTTTGAATGCAAGCATGTCGATTCAAGTATAACGCGTGCCTAGCGAGCAGGCCGAGTTGGCCTGCGAATGAGACGAAAAAAGCGAATCACTGATTTCGTGTTCATTCGCGTAAAATTTTGCGGCTAATTCTTATTCAAACTTGACCAGCACGATTTCTGGCCAGCTAGCCACGCGCAAAGGCGGTCCCCACGTCCCGGTGCCGTAAGAGGTATAAACCTGCAAATTGCCAAGCCGCGCCAAGCCGTGATTGAACTTGCCCCATACGCGCTTTCCGATCAGCGTCCACGGAAAGAACTGGCCGCCGTGCGTGTGTCCGGAGAATTGCAGCGATACGCCTTCTTCGTCGCTGATGGGCAATTGCACTGGTGCATGCAACAGCAGGATGCTCGCGCGCTGCCGGTCCAGACGCATGCTCTGAAGAATGGAGCGGTATCGCTCAGGATGGACCGCGTCACGATAATGCACTCCCGCCAGCTGAAGGCCATCCACTTCGACTTTTTCGTTGTTCAATACCTTGATTCCGGCCTTGAGCAACGGCGGCAGATATTCAGCGTTACGGTAAAACTCTTCATGGTTGCCGGCAATATAAAACACGCCGTGCGGCGCGACCTGAGAAGACGAAACCAGAGAAGCCCAGGGAAGCGCCAGCTTGTCAAAATCTGCGGCTACGCCGTCATAGAGATCGCCTGCCACAAAAACTATATCTGGTTGCAGTGCTGTGATTTTCTGAACCACGCGGCTGGCGAAACGAATATTGCGTATATGCCCCAGATGAAGGTCGCTTACCATCACAGCTGTGCGTCCGCGCCATTGCGCAGGCAGGCCGGCCAATGCCACGGTGATTTGCGTCACGCACGGATTCGCAGCGTTCAATATTCCGTAAAGACCGGTGGCGGCAGCTATGGCAAACGCAATGTCTGCAATCCACGCCGGGCTCCAGCCCAGATGAGCAATTGCACTGAGTGCAAGTGCGAGCCAGCAGGCCGCCGACGCAAATAAGAAGTAACTGGCAAACCCCAGCCACACGGCTGCAACGCTGTAGAGTATCCGGGTAAACGGATCAAACGCATACCAGCCTCGCAATGAAGCCGCCACAAAACTGATGGAAAGAATGCCAAGGGTCAGCTTGGCTGTCCATGACGTTGCCGCGCCGCCCCAGAAATGAGCAATGGTTATGTAGATAAACCAATGCCCCAAAAGCAGGGTGGTCTGAATTATGCTGATGAAAACAAAGAGCCGGGATCGCAACCTTATGAGTCCTTTTAGAAAGAAACTACTGCTAGTTGAGTTTACAAAAAATCAGACCATGGAAATTCTGATGGATTGCCCTCGTGCATGCCTTAGCTGCGAAATCACCAAATCAGGCTATAGCATTCGATGGCCCGGCAGCGCTGGCCGATGCACATTTAAATCGACGGACTTAAGCCCATGAAAAATATTGCCGATAATCCCACGGTATGGCTCTCCCAATTGAAAACGAAAACGCAACCGGTCAGGCCTATGTGCCCAGACCCTTTCGCTATACCACCAATATTTCCGTGCTTGTGGCGCTCTTGAATCATGGAAAAGAGAAGAAGCTGCCAAACACGATTCTGCGAAACATCAGTTGCTTCGGCGCTGGCATCCATTCACGGGTGAGCCTGCCGATAGGCGAGACTATCTCCTTGCACTTTTATCTGCCGGAGAGCGGCCGGCCGTTTCGCGCCCTTTGCAACGTGATCTGGAGCGATAGCCAGGGCCATTGCGGCGTTCGCTTCCAACAGGTTTCAGAACGGCATATGCGCCGATTAAACGCATGGCTTACCAGCAAGGCAACCGAACAGGAATCGACTTTGGGCGTCATGCCATTAGGCGCGGCAATTTCAGAGTTCGGCCAATAGCCAGCAAGTCATGCCGCTAACTGCAAGGCTAACAACATGGTGACGCTCTCTTTACGCAATAGACCGCACTACGCCGCCATCCACACGTACGGCTGCACCGGTAGTTGCTGAGGCCTGTTCAGAAGCGAGATAGACCACCATGTTGGCCACTTCTTCATTCGTTGCAAATCTCTTGATCAGTGACGATGGGCGCATGCTGCGGAAGAAATCTTTTTCCATCTGCTCAAAGCTTTTACCTGATTGCTTACCCACCTGCTCCACAAATTTCTCCACGCCTTCTGAGCGTGTAGGGCCGGGCAATACTGAATTCACCGTCACACCAGTGCCGGCAACAGTCTCTGCCAGACCGCGCGCCACAGCGAGTTGCGCTGTCTTGGTCATGCCGTAATGCACCATCTCCGCCGGAATCTGGAGCCCTGACTCACTGGAGATAAACATCACGCGTCCCCATTTGCGCGCCACCATGCCCGGCGTGTAATGTCGCGCCAGCCGCGCACCGCTCAGCACGTTCACGCGGAAGAAACGCTCCCAGTCTTCATCGGGAATCTCAAAGAACGGCTTGGGTTCAAAGATACCGAGATTGTTGACCAGAATGTCGGCCTCAGGGACGCTCGCAATCAGTGCCTTTGCGCCTTCTGCTGTCCCCAGATCGGCGGCCAGGCCTTTGAGCTGTGCTTTGGGAAGCTTGGCTTTTATCTGCGCAATCGCCTGTTGCACGCGCTCTTCCGTGCGTCCATTCACTACAACGGTTGCTCCGGCCTCCGCCAGACCTGCGGCAATGGCATGGCCGATTCCAGCAGTCGATCCGGTTACGATGGCGATCTTACCCTCAAGCTTGATGATCATTCTTGGTGTCCCTTTCAGCTTTTTAAGATGTCAGCCAGGCGTTGATAGATTCAGAATGGCATTTGCGGCTGGGTTATGAAAGTTCACAAGCGATTGCAGTTTCAGGCCCAGTCATTCAATAAACATGCAATCGCCATACGAAAAGAATCTATATCTATCCTGGACGGCATGCGCGTAAGCTCGCAAAACATTTTCGCGTCCAGCAAAGGCTGAAACCAGCATCAGCAGGGTGGATTTAGGTAGATGGAAGTTAGTCAGCAGCGCGCTAACTGCACGAAACTGAAAGCCTGGGTAGATAAAGATTTCGGCTTCGCCCGAACCTGGGTGAATGCGCGCAGTTCCGTCTGAACTTAATTCGCTCTGGTGTGCCGCAAACTCCAGCGTTCGAACTGTAGTGGTCCCAACGGCAACAATGCGCCGCTTCTCTTCCAACGCCTGATTGATCTGCGCAGCAGCAGTTTCTGAGATTGAAAAGCTTTCGCGGTGCAGCTTGTGTTCTTCCACATTTTCCGCGTGCACCGGCTGGAATGTTCCCAGACCAACATGCAAGGTCAACTCGGCAATCTCAATTCCACGTTCGCGTATCTCTGAAAGGACCTGGGGTGTAAAGTGCAGTCCCGCTGTTGGAGCGGCCACACTTCCGGTGGCTTCAGCGCGGGCATAGACCGTCTGATAGCGGGCACGATCTTCCTGCCGGTCTTCGCGTGCGATATATGGCGGCAGCGGCACATGCCCCAGCTTTTCCACGGTGGCAAAAAAGTCAGACACCGGCGCAAACCGCAAAGTGCGTTCGCCAAACTCGCCGCGGCCAGTCACCTCTGCTGTTAGTTCGGCACGCTGCTCCAAAGCTGAATGCTCTAAAGCAGCAGCCTCAACGGGAGCATTATCTTTCGATGACGATTCGGCATGAGAAGCGGCAGCGGAATCTGCCGACGAGAAAAAGATCTTCTCTCCGACCCCAATCTTCCTTCCCGGACGCACCAGCGCCTGCCACTCTAGCGCCCCAAGTTGGCGAGTAAGCATAACTTCTACCCGGCCTTGAAGAAAATCACGCGACGCGGGATTGTTGGGGCTAACGGGTTGGGCATTCAGTCCAGAGCGACGTCCGAAGAGGCGCGCGGGGAAAACGCGGCTATTGTTCAGCACCAGCAGATCGCCGGGACGAAGCAGACCGGCGAAATCGGCAAATATGCGGTCTGCAAAGCCGCCGGTTGATCGCGAGAGATGCAACAGCCGGGAACCGCTCCGGTCTGCCAGCGCCTCCTGAGCAATCAACTCCTCCGGAAGGTGGAAATCAAAGTCAGAGACAAGCACTAGCTGGGATTATATGAGCTCTGTGCCGCCAACGTCAGGAACCCGACTATTCAGGCCCGCAATAGAAAAGGCGGCCTTGCTGGCGACCGCCCTTTGCAAAAATTTTGCGTTGATACTTATAGAACTTGTACGTTCTCCGCTTGCCACCCCTTGGGACCTTTGACGACGTTGAATGAAACCGCCTGGCCTTCTTTCAAACTGCGGAAACCATTCGACTGAATAGCGGAGAAATGCACAAAAACATCTTCACCGTTTTCCCTGGAGAGAAAGCCGTAACCCTTCGCGTCATTGAACCACTTCACTGTTCCTTGTTCCATGTTGTTACACGCATTCCTTGTCTCTGAATTTTTGCGCCTTTCTTGAGGTTAGTGCAGGGCAGGTTGCAGGGGGTGCATTTGCTGCTGTACAACGCTTTCGAAACAACGCAGCAGCATTATAACCTTGGAAATCCTGAGTTGTCTCTAGAAAATAAGACCAGGCTTAGAATGCCAGAACCGCAATTTATGGTACCTTGGCATGGGGCGTAAATGATTGTAGGTACAGGAGTTGACATCGCTGAAGTGCACCGGATCCAGGCCACTGTAGAGCGCTTTGGAGATCGTTTCTTGAAGCGCGTTTTCACGCCGTCTGAGGTCCATTACTGCATGGGCAAGCCCAATTCAGCCGAACGGCTGGCTGCCCGTTTTGCCGCCAAAGAGGCTGGAATGAAAGCCATTGGCACTGGCCAGAGCCACGGCGTCACATGGAAGAGCATTGAGGTAGTCCGATATCCCGGCGGCCGTCCGACCCTGCGCTTTACCGGCAAGGCGGCTGAACTTGCGGAGCAGTTGGGCTGTAAACGCGCCCATCTTTCACTCTCGCATACTGCCGACCAAGCCATTGCTCATGTGATCCTTGAAAGTGATTGACGAAAGTGACTAGCCCCGTTTTGCAAACTGCCGTACCTGTGAGACCCTTAAAAACCAATGAGCCTAACCGCTGCGCCTGCTAATCTCGCTGAGCCACAGACCTCTCTCAATCCCATGCCACTTAAGACCGTAATGCTGGCCGTGGCGCTGGTGAGCCTTTCCAGCCTGCTGCTGGAACTCGCCCTTACCCGGCTCTTTAGCGTGGTGCTTTTCTATCATTTTGCTTTTTTTGCCATCTCCGTCGCGCTGCTAGGACTGGGCTCAGGCGGAGTGTTTGCCCATATCCGCCAGGAATGGCTGGCGCGTTTTGATATGCGCTCTCTTGGTACATGGCTCTGCTTGCCGAACTCAATTTTTATCCTGGCTTCGGTGGAAGTGGTATTGCACACGCCGGTATCGCTGGAGGTAAACGGCGCAAACTTTGGCAAGTTGACCATCATCTATCTGGCGGCTGCGGTTCCCTTCTTTCTCACCGGCCTGCTTTTCTCGGTGCTCTTTGCCCGCTCCACTGGCCATATCTCTCAGCTTTATGGCGCAGACCTTGCCGGAGGCGCATCCGCCTGTCTGCTGGTGGTTCCTTTGCTCAACCTGATCGGCGCTCCCAACGCTCTTTTGCTTGCCTCCGCTTTTATGGCGCTGGCAGCGGCCTTGTGGACGGAAAAAACCATCCTGCGGCGCGCAGGCTATGTGCTGGCAACAATCTTTATTCTGCTGATAGCAGCCAATTATTCTGGCCGTCTGGTTGACGTGATTTACGCCAAGGGTGTTTTTCGCGACCCCAAATGGGTGGAGTTTACCCGCTGGAATGCCATTTCCCGCATTGAAGTCAGCACCCAGCTTGGCGGACGCTACATTGTGATTGATGCCGACGCGACCACGGCAATTATGAACGTGGATCCGGCGTTATGGGACAAGAACTCCAGCCCAACGCCCATGTATACCGGACTTCCGGAGACACAGGGTTTTAACTGGAGGAAAAGCTTGATGTCCGCCGCGCCCTCTGTGGCCAATGTGCTGCGGCCCAAAGGCGAATTCGCCATTATTGGGCCAGGTGGCGGCGTTGACGTGATGCGCGCCGTAGCCAATGGCAGCCCCAACGTGACGGGAATTGAGATTAACCCGACCATCGTAAATAGCGTGATGCGCGGCAAATACGCCGACTATTCCTTCCATCTTTACGACCGTCCACAGGTTCACATCCATGTACAAGACGGCCGCTCTTATATCCGCAGCTCAAAAGATAAATATGACGTAGTGCAGATGACGCTGGTGGATACATGGGCCTCCACCGCCGCCGGCGCTTTCGCACTGAGCGAAAACAATCTTTATACGACAGAAGCATTCCGTGAATACTTTGACCACCTGAAGCCAGAAGGAATGATCGCGATCACGCGCTGGGAATTCAAGCGTCCGCATGAAGCTCTCCGCGTTGTTTCTCAGGCCATTGAATCGCTGCATCAGATTGGCATTGCCGATCCTCGCCAGCATTTTGTGATAATCGCAGACGGTGGCCTGGATGAAGATGGCCGTCCAGTGTTGGTGCTGGCCAAGAAAACGCCTTTCACCGCCGCTGAATATGCGGTCGTTGCAGCGCATGTGCGCGAGAATCCAAATTTAGTCTGGTTGAATCCAACCACTGAGTTTGCCGGCATGCAACCTCTGCCGCCCGCGGCCCAGGCGTTTCATGATCTGATTGAGTCGAACGATCCGCGCGGCTTCGCCAACGGCTACGCATACAACGTTTCGCCAGTGAGCGATAGCGCACCGTTCTTTTTCTTTACGCTCAAAACAAAATACGTACTTGAGAACATTTTGGCTGGCACCGGACACGGCATGGATTGGCGCATCAA
>DASXLK010000176.1:0-4431 GCA_036496365.1 Candidatus Angelobacter sp.
GCTTCCGCTTCTTTTTCTACCGTGACTTTGATCTTGCTAACTACGTCGCGATGCAGGCGGACAGGCACTTCAAATTCGCCCAGGCTCTTAATTGGGTCTGCCAGTTGGAGCTTACGCCGATCAATATTGAAACCTTTGCGCTCCAATGCTTCCGCAATGTCAGACGTAGTGACCGAACCAAACAGGTGGTCTTTCTCTCCGACTTTGCGGGTGAAGCTGAGCGCGGTGCCGTCCAGTTGTTGGGCCAGTGCGTCCGCAGCAGTTTTTTCAACTGCTGATTTGCGCACGGCAGACTGCTTCATCTGATCGATCACGGCACGGTTGGCCGTGGTGGCTTCAATGGCCAGCTTCTGTGGCAACAGATAATTGCGGCCATAGCCCTCGGCGACTTTTACTACCTCGCCACGGTGGCCCAGCTTGGGAACATCTTCTTTAAGAATGACTTCCATTTCAGAATCTCCAGTAAAAATCTTCGCTAGTAGCTAATTTGTTTTTCGCATCACCATCGGCCGCCACCCGCGATAACTGTTTTCTTTCGCCGGGTGAAGCAGGGCTTTAGCCCTGCGTAAAACTTCTAAAGCTTTCCGGCTTCCGCCGCTGAGGTAAATGCAATCAAGCATTTGTTGCTCTCCGCGCCTCTGCGGTGAATTCCTGTTTTTTTACCGCGCGGCAAATGGCAGCAGAGCAATGTTGCGCGCCCGTTTAATGGCCGCTGTCAGGCGGCGCTGGTGCGGCGTGCAGACTCCGGTCAGCCGGCGTGGGACAATCTTGCCTCGCTCTGCCACAAACTGCCCGAGCAGGCGCACGTCTTTGTAATTGATGTCATCAATTTTTTCCACGCAGAATTTGCAGACCTTTTTGCGCCGGAAAAACTTGCGGCCACCGCCGCCTTCGCGGCCGCCCGGTCCCCGATCTGGACGCGGACCATCGGGCCTTCCGCCGCTGTGCGGCCTTGGCGCTGGTGTTGATACTTCTTGGTTTTCGTCAGCCATGTTGCTCCTTCAAGCAGCGCGCTCTAAAGCGCGCGATGTTTATCTGTAATTTTTTCAAAAATTTATAATTTTTCAAAAACTTTATAGGCACTAACCAAGCCGCCAATACAACGAGGCAAAGCTAACTACTAATGGCTAAGTGCTAATTGCTTCTTTTACGCATTCACCGCGGGCGTTTCCGTCTCTGCTGCCGGCGCTTGCTGTGATCCAGCCGGTGGACGCTTTACCTTGGCTTCACGCAGTTTGCGGACTTTGTCCAGACGCTGCTTTTCTTCGTCCGTGCGTACGGTGATGAATTTGATCACCGCATCCGCGACGCGCATACGTCGTTCCAGCTCATGGATTGCCTTGCCGTCAGCTTCCAGAACGAACAGTACATACTGGCCGTCAGAAAATTTCTTCACGTCATAAGCCAGACGGCGCTTGCCCATCTTTTCCGTATTCAGTACGGTTGCCCCCGCGGTGGTGGCATGGCCTTGCAGCGTGGTAATCAGCTTGTCCATGTCTTCTTCCAACAGGTCAGGCCGTACGATAAACATCACTTCATAAGATCTTTGTAGCATGTCTTCTCCAGTTATCTTCGCCTCACATCGCTTTAGAGCCTGATAATCCTTAGGTTCTTTCAGCACTTGAAGCGTGCCGCTCAGCTAATCCTGCTTTACGGCGATTGATCAAAAATTCCTGCCGCCAAAATCACGGCTTCTTTACTTCTTTTCTGAATCTTCCGGTTTGTTCTTCCGGTTGAATCTATTCATGGCCGGTGCAATACCTTCATTCACCATCACCTGCACCGCCTGCGCAGTCAGGTCCAGCGCTTCGTCCACTGTCACCAGTTGCGACTTCCTGAAAGGCGCCAGTATGTACTTCGCTCCGCCTTTTCGCGGATCGTCCGGCGCAACGCCAATTCTGATCCGCGCAATTTCCTCGGTCTGCAATGCGTCAATAATCGACTGCATTCCGTTGTGCCCGGCCGACGAACCACGCGGCCTGATCCGAATCATTCCCAGCGCCAGGTCAAGCTCGTCATAAATTACCAGCACGTCCTGCTGCGCCACTTCATGCTTCCTCACCAGTTCCAGCACCGACATGCCACTCAGGTTCATGTAGGTTTCCGGTTTGGCCAGCAGGACCTCATCGTTGCCGATTCTGGTCCTGCCGGTAAGCGCTTTACAGTGCCGGTTGTCCACCATCACGCCGCATTGCTCGGCGATCCGGTCAACCGCAAGAAAGCCGATATTGTGGGGCGTGAACTGGTATTCGATACCCGGATTTCCCAGCCCAACAATCAGCTTCACTGGCCTTACTTCTTGGCCGGAGGAGCTGCTTCGCCCTCTTCAGCATCCTGCTTGCCCTTCTTGATCACTTCAGGCTCAGCCGCGCCCGCTGCCGCATCCGCCGCTGCTGCATCCGGAGTGGCCGCAACTTCTTCCTTCACTGCCGTGACGTGAGCTACTGCCTGCTCTTCATCGGTAATGAATTTCAGCTTGCCGCCATGGGGTAGATCTTTCACGCGTAGTACCACGCCAAACTCCAGCGCGGAAACGTCGGCATCAATCTGCTCAGGAATGTCCGCAGGCAGGCACTCCACTTCCACTTCGCGCAGCACCAGGTCCATGATTCCGCCCTGCTGCTTCACGCCAATGGCTTCGCCGACCAGGTGAATCGGGACCATCACGCGCATCTTCACGTCCATGGCAATCCGTTTCAGGTCAATGTGGAGAATGCTGCCGCGAATCGGCTCAAACTGCCAGTCCACGATCATGGCTTTGGTTTTTTCGCTGCCAACCTGCAGATCAAAAATCGTGTTGTGGCCGGATTTAGAAGCCAATATGCGTGAGATCACTTTAGGATCAACGCTTACTGCCACGGTATCTTTCTTGGCGCCGTAAACCACTGCCGGCACGCGGCCGCTCACGCGCAAACGCCGCGCTTCGTTTTTGCCGCGCGAACTGTCCGGCCTGGGTTGGGCTTCAACAACTTCTACTTGTGCACTCATTGTCTCTTCCTTCTTCTCCGCTTCCGCCAGCGCTATGCAAACAGCGAACTGACAGAAGTCTCTTCGTGTATGTTTTGAATCGTCCGGCCCAGCAGGCCGGCAATCGATAGAACTTTTATCTTCGGCTCAGCCTGTGCCGCAGCCGTAAGTGGAATCGTGTTCGTCACAATCACTTGTTCCAGCTTCGACTTGGAAATCCGCTCAATGGCCGGCCCGCTCAGCACTGGATGTGACGCGCACGCATAAACCTTTGTCGCGCCGGCATTTACCAGGGCTTCAGCGGTCTTTACCAGTGTGCCTGCCGTATCGATGATGTCGTCAATAATCAAACAGGTCCGGCCTTTCACATCGCCGATCACATGCATTACTTCGGCCACATTCATGTCCGTGCGCCGCTTGTCTACAATCGCCAGTGCAGCGTCAATCTTTTTGGCGAAGAAACGGGCACGCTCCACGCCGCCGGCATCGGGTGAAACCACCGTCAGGTTCGGCAACTGCATCTTTCTGAAATAATCCACCAGCACCGGCGAAGCAAAAATATGGTCCACCGGAATATTGAAGAACCCGGCAATCTGCGGCGCGTGCAGATCAACAACTAATGCTCTGTGCGCTCCAGCAGTGGTCAGCAAATCGGCAATCAACTTCGATGACACCGGAACACGCGGCTTGTCTTTGCGGTCCTGGCGCGCATAGCCGTAATACGGAATCACAGTGGTAATACGCCGGGCCGACGCGCGTTTCAAAGCGTCCACCAGCAAAAGCAATTCGAGCAAATGTTCATCCACGGGGAAACACGTAGGCTGCACCACAAAAACATCGGAGCCGCGTACGTTTTCCATGATCTGTATGTAAACCTCGCCATCAGAGAAGCGCGTGACCGTCGCCTTGCCGCGATCCATGCCCAGGAAAGCGCATATCTCGTCGGTTAAAGCTTCGTTCGCGGTACCGCAGAAGATTTTGAACTTATCGTCTGCGCGTGATCGCTGCACCTTGTGCTCCTTCGTCGGTACATCTGGCTTCTTCTCGGGTTTTTCCGTTGCTGTCGCTATCGTCGCCATGGCTTATTTCTCTCCGTATGAGCTGGTTTGCTACATCGGGGGACACATTCCACTTGCAACTGCTTCTTTAACATCTTTTCGGGTTGTACGTATCACCCGAAAAATCTTTGAGCGTACCGTTTCCGTTTCACCCTATTTCAGATCAACCGATCACGCGCGATGGCGGCGATCACGGCGATGAATCTGGCTGGGCCGCTAGGATTCGAACTTGAGCCGCTTAGCAGGCGTCCGAGCCTGCTGGCGAAATCCTGAGCGAAGTCGAAGGACCTCACTACCGTTCCCAACACCACAACCGTTAACGCCTAAAACTTGGCTGGGCCGCTAGGATTCGAACCTAGACAAAGTGCTCCAAAGGCACTTGACCTACCGTTAGTCGACGGCCCAA
>DASXLK010000177.1:0-21499 GCA_036496365.1 Candidatus Angelobacter sp.
CGCGCCCATAACGTCCACAGGCTTCTCATAATGATTCCTTTGCCGCCAGAAACCGGGCCACTATGCTTGAAGCTTCCTGCCACTCCTGTGTTTCCTGCTTGAGCTGTTTTCGCCCCGCTGCCGTCAGCTTGTAATACTTGGCCTTGCGATTGTTCTCTGAAGTACCCCATTCAGCAACGATGGCCCGCTCCTGCTCCAGCCGCAGCAACGCTGGATAGATACTGCCGTAATTCAGTGAAAGGCGGTCGCCACTGATCTGCTCAATGCGACGGGCAATTCCATAACCATGCAGCGGCCCCATTGCTTCCAACGTCTTCAGGATCATCAACGCCATGGTTCCCTGCCAGACATCGCTCTTTCGGCTTTGGTCATTCATATAAGAAAGTTATAGGAGCACACAATACTCCAGGCTCCTATAACTTGGCAATAGGAATGATTTAGAAAAATTATGCTGGGTGCTATTTATCTGGGTGTTGTAAACTGAAACCAAATGACCATCCATCTGCGGCCTGAACTTGAAGAACTGATCAAACAAGATATTCAGAGCGGCGCTTATCAGAGCGTCGATGAATATGTTGAACATGCAGTTTTTATGCTCCATGAACAGGAGACATGGTTCGCCGACCATCAACCGGAAGTTGCCGCTAAAGTTGAAGCCGGTTACGTTGCTGCTCAACAGGGAAATTTGATGGATGCAGGCCAGGTGCGCTCCGCTCTGGAAGAAAAAAAACGTGCGTGGCTGGCCAGTAAACGCAAGGCATGAGCGCTTATCAGTTCACTTCTCTTGCAGTCGCTGATCTTTTTGAAATTTGGAGCTACATTGCCAGCGATAACGTTCAGGCAGCCAATGCGGTGGAAGAGGCTGTTTATCAAGCTTGCAATCTGATTGCAAAAGCACCTCTGGCTGGACGCATCCGTACTGACCTGACACGCTTGCCTGTTCGTTTCTGGTTTGTGCAGCCTTATCGCAATTACGTAATTGTCTACGATCCTGCAACAAAGCCAATCCAGATTATTAGAGTACTGCACGGCGCCAGAGATATCCCAGCACTACTTCCTTAAAACATGGCTTCAGCCCTGACGCTCCATCTCTTTCACCAGATAAATCATCTGCCCCGTGTGATGGTAAATATGGGCCGCACAGTGAAGAAAGGCGCTGAAGCGGTCGCTAACCTCTTCCATACCTTTGCCTTTATACGCCGCGGACCAATCGCTCTCTGACTGCTTCTGCAACGCTGCCACCACCACGGCAATCGCTTCGTCAAAGCGCCTCAGAAGTTCAGTTTTCGCGACCCGTGATGCTGCCTCAAACTCCAGCGGACGGTTACGCACATATCCCGTCGCGCCAATCTCCGTGCCTATGTAATAGCTGAGGTTGCCCGTCAGATGTAGCAGAAGGTTGCCAATGCTGTTGCCGTATGGATATGGCTTGGTCCAAATCTGCTCTTCTGTGAGCGGATCAATCAGCCCATGGATCTTCTCTGCTGAACTCTGATAATCGTGGGTGAACCCCTGGATGAGAGTGGCGTTGAGCGCGGTCACGCAGGTGATTCTAGCAAAAATCGCGCGCGCTGTTTAGGATAGAATTTTGCGTAGGTAAACTTTGGCGACCAACCCACAATCCGCTCAGCAAGGCCGTGTCTTTCTCATGGACACCATGTCCTTCATCTTTCGCGCCTATCATGCCATGGCGCGCCAGCGGCCCATGTCCACCAAAAAAGGCGTGCCCACCGCTGCGACGTACGTTTTTGTAAACATGCTGCGCAAGCTGCGCGCGGACTTCAATCCTGAATACCTGGCGGCGGTCTTTGACGTTGCCGGCCCCACGTTCCGCGACGAGCAGGCCAAGGCAGTCACCTCCGTCCGCAAGTTTGATATCAAGACGCAAACCTTCAAAGACGTGGAGTATCTCGGCTATAAAGCGCAGCGCAAAGAGATGCCTCACGATCTCGTCCAGCAGGTGCCGTATATTCGCCGCGCGCTGGAGGCCTATCGCATTCCCATTCTGGAGTCCAAAGGCTTTGAGGCCGACGACGTACTTGGCACTCTCAGCCGCAAGGCCGCCGCGCAGTCTTACAACGTCTTTGTCGTCTCCAGCGATAAAGACATGCTTCAGCTTGTGAATGACAAGATCTGCGTCCTGAATCCGCCGAAAGATAACTTGATCTGCGATGCCGGCAAGGTGGAAGAAATTCTGGGCGTGCGTCCCGAACAGGTGATTGACGTGATGGCCCTGCGCGGTGACTCCATTGATAACATTCCCGGCGCTCCGGGCATCGGCGACAAAGGCTCGGTCGAGATCATCAAGCGCTTTGGCAATTTGGATAACGCGCTGGAGCACGCGGCGGAAATCGAGCGCAAGACTTACCGCGAGTCCATGCTGAACAACAAAGATACGATTCTCTGGAGCAAACAGCTCGTCACCATTGATCAGAATGTGGAAATTGAACTTGATCTGGAAAAGATGATCGCCGGCGAGCCTGATACAGACGCCCTGCGCTCACTCTTCAGCGAGCTCGAATTTACCACGCTGCTGAAAGAACTTGCGCCGGTGATGGAAGTCCGCGAGACTGATTATCGCGAGTTGACCTCAGAAAAAAGTCTCAAGGCGTTAACGAAGTCGAAAACTCCTCTGGCCATTGCGTTTGAGTTTACCGCCGCTCCTGAAATTGAAGAGGAAGAAGACGAACCGGCAGAAGCCGTCCAGCAATCCGGCGATCTTTTTGCGGCGCCGCCAGCGCCAGCCGGAACAAATGATTCCAATGCGGCTGATGCTTTGAAAATAGCTCCGCTGAAATTGGCGCTTTCCGCCGAACTAGGCAAAGCCTTCAGCATTGTCTTGAATGATGACAAAATCTCCGCCGAACTAAAAACACTCTTGAGCGATGCCAGGATTCCCAAGTCGATCCATGATTACAAAACCGCGCTTCGCCAGCTGGAAGCGCATGGCGTGGAACTGGCCGGCGTGCGCGATGAGCCCATGCTCTATTCTTACATTATCAATCCCACATATGCGAACCACTCGCTGCCGGAGATTGCCGTGCGCAGCTTCAACCTGAGCCTTTCCGGTTCAGTGGCGGAGGCTGCTGACCTAACAGGACGCATGGCTCCTGCTCTGCGCAGAGAAGTGGAAGCCGCCGGACAAATGCCGCTCTATGAGCAAATAGATCTGCCCCTAGTTCCCGTGCTGGTGCGGATGGAGCAGGCTGGCGTCAAGATTGACCGCAACATGCTCGGCCAGCTTTCCATCGATCTGGAAAAGCAATGCGCCATCAAGGCCAGTGAGATTTACGAGAAAGCCGGCACCACGTTTAACATCAATTCGCCTAAGCAGCTGGGCGACGTGCTCTTTAACCAACTCAATCTGCCCAAGCCGGTGAAATACGGCAAAGGTAAGATGATCTCCACCGCCGTCGATGTGCTGGAAGCACTTTCAGAAACGCACGAAGTGCCGCGTCTGGTGCTCGACTATCGCCAGCTGTCCAAGCTCAAGAGCACTTATGTTGACTCGTTGCCTCTGCTGATTGACCCGCGCACTGGCCGCGTGCACACCACTTTCAACCAGACTGGCACCACCACCGGACGACTTTCATCCACGAATCCGAATCTGCAGAATATTCCTATACGCACAGAGCTGGGCCGCGAGATTCGTGCTGCGTTTATCGCTGAGCCGGGTTACGTTCTGCTCTCCGCTGACTATTCGCAGATTGAGCTACGCCTGCTGGCCCATTTCTCTGAAGATCCACTTCTGACGGAAGCTTTCCGCCGTGGCGAAGACATTCACTCGCTTACCGCTTCGCAGGTCTTCGGCGTGCCGCCCATGCTGCTGGACGCTGAGCATCGCCGCCGCGCTAAGGCCGTGAACTTCGGCATTGTCTATGGCCTTTCCCCTTTCGGATTGTCACAGCAGCTTGGCATTGAACAGCGCGAAGCCAAGAAGTTTATTGACGCTTATTTTGAAAAGTATGCCGGTGTTCGCCGCTTTATTGAACGCATATGGGAAGAGACGCGCCGTGACCAGAGCGTGAAAACTCTCTTTGGACGCACCCGCCCCATCCCGGATATCAACAGTAAAAACGCAAACATGCGTGGCTTTGCCGAACGTACCGCTGTGAACACGCCGCTGCAAGGCACGGCTGCCGATCTCATCAAGCTGGCCATGATCCAGATTGACGCCGAACTGCGCGCCCGCAAACTGAAATCGCGCATGCTGCTCCAGGTGCATGATGAACTGTTGTTTGAGGTGCCGGAAGCGGAGATCGGCCTGATGCGTGAATTTGTGCGCGAAAAAATGGAGAGCGTTCACACCCTGAGCGTCCCGCTGCTGGTGGAGTTAGGCGTGGGGCTGAACTGGCGTGATGTGGAATAGCTATTCTTGCTCGTGCCTGCGCTGCAATACTTCTTTCAACTGCCGCTTGTTACGGATGCGATTGATATGCCATGCGCGTACAAAGGGCCGCAGAAAAACGGAGTAAGCAAATTTCATGAGCGCAAAAAACATGAGCGGCAGCATGATTACCGCAAATAGATAAGCCAGCAGATAGACTGCATCTAGCAAAATTCCCGCGCCGGCGCCGAACGCGCCTACCAGATACGGACTCAGCACAAACACAGCTACCAAGATCAGAATAAGCAGTGTGGCCCGCTGCGCCCACCATCTTTTGCGGGCCAGCATCCTCTCAATGGCCGGATGCGTCGCCCACTCCAATCGCCGTCTGCAGCGCCGCCGCAATCTCGCTGGCAAGCCGCTGCACCGTCTCTTCTTTTTCCGCTTCCACCATTACGCGTGCCAGCGTTTCTGTCCCGGAATAACGCACGTTCACGCGTCCATTGCCGTTTAGCTGTTGCTCTGCTTTCTGGATGGCCGACATCACCTCTGGCATCTGCTCCAACGGGCGTTTTTCTTTCACGCGTACATTCTTGATGGTCTGCGGAAATACCTTCAGTCCAGAAACCAACTGCGCCAGAGATTGTCCACTGGCCGCCACAATCGCCAGTACGCGCATGGCTGTTAACAGGCCATCGCCGGTAGTGGCTTCGCGGGAAAGAATAATGTGGCCTGACTGCTCGCCGCCTAGCACCGCGCCCGTCTTGCGCATTTCTTCCAGCACGTATTTATCGCCCACCGGAGCGCGCAGCATTTTAATGGACGATTGGCGCAGCGCAATCTCCAGTCCCATGTTGGACATGGTTGTAGCCACGACTGTGTCATTCGCCAGTTCGCCGCGGCGCTGCAGTTCACGCGCCAGCAAGAGCATGACCGCATCACCATTCACTACATGACCGTTGCTATCAGAGAAAAGTGCGCGATCGGCATCGCCGTCAAAGCAGATACCCAGGTCGGCCGTTCGTGCGATCACTTCTCGCGCCACAATCTCAGGGTGCAGTGCGCCGCAATTTTCATTGATGTTGCGGCCATCCGGCACGCGGTGCGTGAATTCAACCTGCGCGCCAGAGCGTTTGAATATGTCCGGGGCCACCGTGCTTGCCGCGCCGTTGGCGCAATCCACCACAATGCGCAGGCGTTCAGCCCCAGGCAGCGCGCGTGCCATCCAGTTGAGATAATCTGTGCGCAGGTTGGCATCACCCGGCAAAGATGGCGTTACAGGAGCGTCAGTTTTTGGGGCAGCGTTCTCATTCAGCAGCGCAAAAATTTCAGTTTCAATCTCCAGTTCGATTTCATCCGGCAGTTTGTAGCCGTCACCGCCAAAAACCTTTATGCCATTGTCGCGCCACGGATTATGCGAGGCCGAAATCACAACGCCCGCTGAAAACCCATGTGTGTGCGCAAGGTAAGCAACGGCGGGTGTAGGGACAACGCCTGCGCTGGCGGTTTCCACGCCAGAGTCGCGCAGACCGGAGATGAGCGTGTCGGCAATCCATCCGCTGGATTCGCGCGTGTCCTGCCCAATCACCACGCGCCGCGGCCCCGCAGGCAAATGGTCGCCCAATGCGCGCCCAATGGCATACACTGTTTTCTTGTCCAGCGGATATTCGCCGGCAACCGCGCGGATTCCATCTGTGCCGAAAAGTTTTCTCAATCTAACTCCAGCTTCTTTGTCACAACCACCGAGGATTAAGACAACCCAGATTACCAGACCGCATGCCTGATCGTATGCGTAAGACTTTGCCCACGCTATGCGCGCGGCAGCTAATTGCGCCCGGTCGATTTTACTTCTGCCGTGAATGTGCCGTGTGCTACACGTGCGGAAACTTCTGTGCCCGGAGCAAGCTGCGTTGCATCTTTCACCAATGCGCCGTTGGAGTCAAAGACCAGCGCATAGCCGCGCTCCAGAATCTTGATAGGCGAGAGTGCCTCCAACTGGGCCGTAAGCCGCTCAACGTGGGCGCGTCGCGATGCAAGCTGCATGCGGAATGCGCCAGCGACTGCTTCCGTGCCAGCATCCAGTTCACGCCGGATCATTGCGAGTTCGCGGCGAAAATCAAAGTGCCGCACACGCGATGCAGCAATATCCAGCCGGCGATGATAGTCATGCAGCAGCGTGCGATAGTTTGCCGCCAGCCGATAGGCCAGTTCGTCCAGCCGCTGCGCGCGCCGAACCATCAAGTCCTGTATGCGGGCAAACGCGCCGTGCTGCGCCAGTTCCTGAAGATGGGTCCGCGCCATCAGTAGTCGATAACGTGTGGCGCGGTCCAACCGTTGGTGCAGATGCGCCAAATGTTCTGCCAATTGATGCTTGGATTCAATCACCAATTCAGCCGCAGCTGAAGGTGTGGGCGCACGCAGGTCAGCCACAAAATCCGTGATGGTAAAGTCGGTTTCATGCCCTACAGCGGAGATCACCGGCAGGGTTGATGCTGAGATTGTCCGCGCCAGAGCTTCGTCGTTAAAAGCGGCCAGGTCTTCAATGGATCCGCCGCCCCGGGCCACAATAATCACGTCAACATTTTTGGCGCGATTGAAATACTTCACGCCGGCCGCCACTTCTTCCGCAGCCGTCTCACCCTGTACCTGCGCAGGATAGATCAGAATGCCAACGTTCTCATGCCTGCGGCCAAGAATATTGAGCATATCTTGCAGGGCCGCTCCGCGTGGCGAGGTAATAATGCCAATGCGGCGAGGCAGCGCTGGAATGAGTTTGCGTCGTGTGGCGTCAAAAAGGCCTTCTTTTGCCAGCCGGGCTTTGAGTTGTTCAAAAGCCAGCTGCAGAGCGCCCGCGCCCACGGGCTCCAGAAATTCGGCGGAAAGCTGCAATTCACCGCGCGCGTCGTAGATGGTTATGCGGCCCCGGGCAATGATCTGCAAGCCATTTTCCGGGCGGAAGCGCAGCAAGCGCGCCTGACTGCGGAACATCACAATGCGCAGCTGAGCGTCGCCATCTTTCAACGTGAAATAAAGATGCCCCGACTCCGAGGGCCGGAAATTGGAGATCTCGCCTTCTACCCAGACATCGGTATAGCCGCGCTCCACCGTAGTGCGCACAGCGCCAACCAGGTCAGCCACGCGCCATATCCGCCGCGTTGGGGCTTGATCAAAGGTAAAGCCAAGCTGGTCAGGAAAAGACATCAATGCGAGTTTAACAGGAATAGCATATTAGATTTAATGGGCAAACTTGCCCATTAAACCAATAGAATAGGTGCTAATGACACAGACAAAATAAAAATCGGATTCAGCCGCCATCAATCCGTTGATAACCCTGCGAGGAATAGCAAAGGACTTGTTCAAGGAATTAGGCGGCGGCGAGAATTTTATTCGTCGCGAAAGAAATACATTTGCAGATGCAGAAATCGTTACACATTCGATGCTACCTTTGCCCTTTGCCCAACAGCCAGAAGATCAGTGAGAGAACCACGCTAATGACAATGCACGTGGTGAGTGGAAAATAAAAGACAGTATTCTTGCCGCGATAAACAATATCGCCGGGCAGGCGGCCCAGGGGCAGGTTGAAACGTCCGGCAAGCAGGAGCACCGCGCCCGCCAAAATGATTACGCCGCCAAGAACCAGCAACATTTTACCCAGGTCGTTCATTTGCAAAGACCAGTCATTTTGGATAGGCGCGGTGCCACCAGCAATGTTTATGCGGCTTTCTCGGCCTTGCCGTCTGTCAGCTTGGAGGCCAGCACATCACACTTTTCAATTGATGGAGGCTGCGAAAACAGCTCTCCGGCTTTCGCCATCAGCGCGGCGGCAACTCGTCCAGTGAGATGTGCCTGCCGGCCTGCTTCGTCAGGAAACGCGTCGAAAATCCCAAACGTGGTGGGGCCCAGACGTATGCCGAACCAGGCAATCGTTGCCGGTTCCTGCTGGACAATCGCCAGGCCGCTCTTCAGAAAGCTGGCTACCTCATCTTCTTTTCCGGGTTTTGCTTCTAAACGAACAAAGAGTGCTGTTGAAACCATGGGGTTGCTCCTTTCGCGAGCTTTGCTGCCTCTCTTGCTGAGGGCAGCAGGCGCAATCTTCTCTGATGCGCCAACACATTCAATGTTACGCCCATGGCAGCGGAGTGGCATGAAATCTTGCGTATTCAATGATGAAAATTATCTTGCGGCAGAGCTCCTCAATGGATACGCCGATGCACCGGGCAGATATCCGCCGACGCGCAGAATCTTCACGTCGGGATGAAGATCGCTGGTTGAAATCAGCGCGATTCCACCGGCTTCTTTGCTCACGGTCGCCACTTGCATGCCGTTTGAAACCACTACGATTGGTGCATGGCCATGTTGCTTTCTCCAGTATTGCTGGAACTGTAGTTCGCTCATGTGAACGATCCGGCGGAGCAGAACATCACGCTCGCGTGCACTCGGCGCCCGCACAATGGGGACGATCTGCGTGCCGTCTTTCCAGAATTGCTGTGTTCCCAGAAAAATGCTGCGGAGCTCGGACAGAGAGATTGAGCGAATAGAGTTTCCTGGATTCACCACCACGGCAATGCTGGTTTCGCGCGCGGAGAGCGGAGCTGGCATGAGAGCGAGAACAAGGACCACGCCAATCATCGTTACTAGCTTTCGGCAGCTCAACATTTTGTAACTCCAAAGAAAAACGGAGCCGAGAGGCGCCATCGCCCGCCAGCTCCGTTTCTAGTTTGCTATTTCCAGTATTGGTCGCGCAGTTCGGTCTGTCTGTTCACCAGCGGAATTTCCTGGCCTTGAATGAAGACGTGTTTCACGTCTGTCTTCACGTCCAGCGGATCGCCATTGGCAACGGCTATGTTGGCCATTTTGCCCACTTCCAGCGAGCCCAGGTCTTTGTCCACGCCCCATATCTGAGCGGGGTTAATGGTGAGCGCTTTGAGCGCTTCTTCCGGTGGCAAGCCAAAACCCACGGCATATCCAGCGGCATAAGGCAGGTTGCGGGAGTTATGCGCGTCATATGAAGCGAACGCTATCTTCACGCCGCGCTTGGCCAGTTGCGCCGGCATGCTGAAAACCGCGTCATAGCGCTCATCGTCTTTCGGCTGTTCATAGATTGAGCCAACGATCACGGGTAGGCCGGTGGCAGCAATTTTGTCCAGCAGGGAAGCGGAATGAGTTACGTGGTTGAGGATCACTTTCAGATGAAACTCATTGGCCAGGTCCAGCGCCGTTAGAAGATCGTTGGGCTGTTCCACGGCCAGTACCACCGGCTTCTTGCCGTGCAGATAAGGCAAGAGCGCTTCCAGTTTCAAGTCGCGCTTGGGTGGAGCACCGGGGCCTTTTTCTTTCTCCTTGCCATCTTTATCTTTCTCGTCTCCGCCTGCGGATTTTTTCTTGTCATAGGCAATCAGCTTCTGGTCGTAATCCAGTGCGTCGATAAATGCCTGGCGGAGTTGGGCAGCCATGCCCATGCGGGTAAAGGGGTATTTGGCTGACTCAAAGCTCTGGTTGCGGCGCTGGGCACCGGTGAAGTTGAGCGGCATGGCAATGTCGCGGACCGTCAACATCTCCGTGGCAGAAGCGCCAGCCAACTGGATAAAGGAATCCTGTCCGGGCAGAGTGTCGCCGCCGCCAGGAGCAACAATGGCATTGGTAATGCCGTTAATGCGCGTCACGGGAATTAGCGCCGTCTCCGCGTGAAACGCATCGTAGACGTGCATGTGAGGCATGATTTCATCGCTGGCCTCCAATTCGTCATTGGTCATGCGGTCGGCAGAAATTTCCGTAAGACCCAGATGCGTTTCAGAATCAATCAGGCCGGGATAAACCGTCATTCCAGTAACCTCAATTACTTTTGCGCTGGAAGGAATAGCAGTTCCCGCGCCGCCAATGGCGGTGATTCTTCCGTTCTGCATCACCACAACGCCATTTTCAATTACTCCATGCGTAATGGTCAGCAGTTTTCCGCCTTTCAACGCAATGGTTTCATTCGATGCCGCGGCGGCACTCATCTTATGCTCCGCAGGCGTTGGTTTGGTTTTCTTGGTTTGTGCGGCAACCGTGGCTACAAGGGCTAGAGAGATAATAAGTTTCTTCAACATGATTACTGGATCTCCTTGTAGTGTGTAAGTCCAAGCCCGGGGAGCGAGCGGTCAAAGTAAACATCGCCATCGATCAAAACTTTGTCCACCAGCGCCGCGGAAGAGAGCGGATAGCTGTTCCAGATGGAAATATCAGCGTCTTTGCCTACGTCAATGGAGCCAACGCGGTCGTCCACGCCGATGATCCATGCCGGATTCAGCGTAATTGTCTTCAGCGCTTCTTCTTCCGTCAGGCCATAGTGCATGATCTTGCCTGCTTCCTGATTCAGGCGGCGGGTCACATCTTCAGAATCGCTCTTCAGCGCAACGCGCACGCCTTTGTGCAGTGAGATGGCTGCGTTCCAGGGGATGCCGTCCCAGCCTTCATACTTAAAGCCCCACCAGTCCGGCCAGGTGGCAATGGCCACGCCTTCAGCGGCAATTTTGTCCGCAACTTTGTAAGCTTCCAGCGCGTGATGGAAAGCACGAACTTTGTATCCAAATTCCTTGGCCAGAGCCATCTCAGTAAGGAACTCATCCGCGCGATAGCAATGGATTTGCACCAGCAGCTTGCCGCGCAGAATATCCGCCAGCGCTTCCAGCTTCAAGTCTTTCTTGGGGGCGGTGGCGTCTTTATCGCCCTTTTTTACCTTGGCGTCATATTCATCCCAGGTGTGCATGTATTCGCGGGCTTCAATAAAGGCTGCGCGCATTACTTCAAAGTTGCCCATGCGGGTGGATGGCAGCTGGCCTTTGCTGCCGTAAACGCGCTTGGGATTCTCACCGCTGGCAAACTTGATGGATTGCGGTGCTCCGGGGAAGATCATCTCCTCTTTTCCCAACCCGTATTTGTGCTTGATGACCACGGCCTGGCCGCCAATCATATTGGCCGAACCGTGCAGCAGAAGCGAAGTGGTTACGCCGCCGGCCAGCGCGCGATAGATGGCTTTGTCACTGTAGTCAAATGCATCGCGCATCATCATGTGCGGCGTGATAGGGCTGGTGGCCTCGTTCACGTCATCATCAAGCGCGATGTGCGAGTGGGAATCAATGATCCCCGGCATCACGAACTTGCCTGTGGCGTCAATCACCGTGGCATTCGCGGGTGCGTTCACGTTTTGCCCAACGGCGGCAATTTTGCCATTGTGAATGTAAATGCTGCCATTTTCAATCTTGCCGTGGGTCACGGTCAGGATAGTCCCGCCTTTGATGACCACATCATTGTGAAAAGCCGGTGTCTGCTGCGTGTTTGACGGTTGCTGTGCAATAGCAAAAATGCTCAGCGCCAAAAACAAGGTCAGCAGCATCACCCGGTATAGATAAGAGCGACGCGCCATGTTTGAACTCCTGGAAGGGAATGAAAGAACCCGCGATTCTATGAGAGCAGATTGCAATTGGCAAATAACAAATCGCTTAATGCATTTCGTCCCACTCTGCCGCCCTGGCCGCAATAACGATTGTGAGTTATGGCTGAAAAGCAGCATTTTGCTAAAGTAGGCGCATGCGAGCCGTCATTCAGAGAGTGAAACGTTGCCGCGTTACCGTGGATGGAAACCCCACGGGCGAGATTGGCCATGGCCTGCTCGTGCTGCTGGGCGTAAGCAAAACGGACACTGAAGCCGCGGCCGATTATCTGGTAGAGAAAATTATTGGCCTGCGGATTTTTGAGGACGCAGAAGAGAAGATGAACCTTTCCGTGCAGGACGCATGCGGCGCCGTGCTGGTGGTTTCACAGTTCACCCTGTATGGCGATACGCGCCGAGGCAGACGGCCATCGTTTGACGCTGCTGCAAGGCCTGAAGAGGCAAAGCGGCTCTATGAATATTTTGTTGCTCGCGTGCGTGCCGCAGGCTTGCGCTGCGAAACCGGACAATTTCAGGCCATGATGGAAGTTGAATTGGTGAACAGCGGTCCGGTGACGATCCTGCTGGATTCGGAGAAGCTGTTTTGAGAGTTGAGGCTTTGCAGCTTGATCTGATCGCGCTTGACGCGCCTGCCTGGACGTGGATCGTATTGATTGCGGCGCTCGTGATTGGCGGCTATTTCTTTCTCGACAAGCTCATGCGCAAAGGAATTTATGAGGAAGGCACTGAAGGGCGAAGCCGCATGAACAATGCTTTCTCTGAATTGCAATCGCTGGTCAGCCCGGCGCACAAGCATGTTGCCGAAGCGAGAGAGCGCAAGCGCGCAGAGCACGACGCCGCCGGAGATGATCCTGACCAGACCTCCTGAGACTTTCCCTTTCAGCTTTAGCGCTGGAATGGGTATTCATTGATCCAGTGGAAGCCGCGATTAACTATGTTGAATTTGTTGCGATCCACAAGCTTCAATTTCATTTGCACCTGATGGCCGTCCATGGAACCATTCAGGAGAAGCTGATCTGGCGCGGGACGGGCATAAGTAAAGCTGGCCTTCCAGTTCTTGTCTGAGCCTTTGGTCAGCGCCAGTGTGCTGTCCTTTTCACTGATGGTGGAACCGTAGCCGGTGAAAGTATCATCCGGGCGCTGGAAAGATGTGAAAGTGGGAAAGTCAAAGACCACGCGCCGCCAGCGTTCACGATCCGTGAGCAAGGCCGAACGCAGCTGGCCATCCACTGACATCTCATCAACATTCCATATGCCATAAAGCGCAGATTTGGGCTGCCCGCCGCCGTATTGCCGCCATGAACCAATGCCCGAATAGATGCCCATTCCTATCAGGTATAAGCCAAACGCAACTTGCAAAACCACGGCAATGCGGTTTGCGCGAGCAGTGCGGAATAAGGCGGTTGAGCGCGAGGGAGCAACAGTACGGTCTGTGAAAAAGAAATTGAGCAGCCTGCGCATGTCCGGCACCAGCAGGAAGAGCGAAAACAATATCAGATGAAAGGAGAAGAGCTTTACCGGCACGTCATAGGTCATGTTGAGCATGAAAACCTGAATCATGTCTGCCAGGCATACAAGCGCGCCGAGAGTTGCGGTGCGCGGAGCGAGCAGCAGAATGCCGCCCAGCATTTCAGCGCAACCTGCAAAGATCTCATAAGAAGGAGAAGCTCCGATTGATGACCAAAGCACCGCCATGGGAGAGAAGTTCCCGTAAGGTTCCAGCAGGCGGTTTAGATAAGGGAAAGGCATCTGCAACGGGATGGCTTTGGCGAGGCCGTAAAGAAACATCTCCGAAGCCAGCATGAAGCGCATTGCCAGCCGGAACCACTTGTGGAACGTGACGTAATTTTCCCGGCGGCGGTCAAGAACGGACCATCCACAGGTGATTAACGCCGCCATGACCAGCAGACAAAAAGCCAGCACCCAGTCGAATGTTTTGTCACCGCTGCCGCTGCCGGTGTAAACCAGATCGCGCTTGATGCGAAATATGTGGGCGGCGGTCCAGAATGTGATGGGCCGCAAAGGCCAGAGAGCAGATAGCTCAGGGATATTTACTTTCGGGATGACAAACAGCCCGCCCAGGATCTGATTGCTCAAGCTGAAGAGCGTGAAGTAAACAACACAGAAGCGAAAAGCAACGCGGAGGCCAAGGCTCCAGTGTTCTTTCGGAGCAGCAGATTCCTGTTCCGTAACCTCTACTGACTTTTCTAGCTGGACTGTTGGATCCAGGGCAACTTGAGCATGATCTGCCAAAAGACACCTCCCGACATCTGTGTATGGCTTGCTTGAAAAGTGCTGATATTATGCCATCTCCGAGCGGCTTTCAATCCGTTTCAATCTGCTTTTCACCCTTCTTTGCAAAGCTGGGACGAAATGTTTGATCGGCTATGCGCTGGCATTTATTGGCGTGTCTGATACCATGCTGCCGCTATGAAAATCTGCCTTTCACTGCTTCTGCTCTTTTCCCTGGCCAGCTTTGCCCAGACACGTCCGTCACCTGCGGGTGACGAAACACAACAACTTCTGCAAGCGCTGGCGGATGCTCCTGGCCCGTCAGGCTTTGAAGAGCCGGTACGCAAGATTATGGTGGAGCACATGAAGCCGCTCTCAGGCAAACTCAGCTATGACGGCCTGGGGTCTGTGATTGCCGTACAAGGCGCAAGCGGGCCGCGCATTATGGTGGACGCGCACATGGACGAACTGGGCGGAGTTGTGCGCCGCGTAACGAACGAAGGCTATCTCACCATGCAGATGCTCGGCGGCTGGCTTGATCAGGCGCTGGTGGATCAGCGCTGGGTCATCATCGGATCCAAAGGGCCGGTCCACGCCATTACCGGCATCCGTGATATTCACATTGTGCCGGCGGAAGAGCGCAACAAAGTTTATCCGCGCGAGTGGATCTTTCTTGACGTGGGCGCAAAGAACGCGGCCGAAGCGGCAGCCATGGGGCTGGAGCCCGGTGATCCTGTGGTGCCGGACGCGCCCTTTACCGTGCTGAACGGAACACAAAACTATCTTGGCAAAGGCTGGGACGATCGCGTGGGCTGCGCCGTGGTGCTGGAAGCCATGAAACGGATGGCGCATACACCGCATCCGAACCAGATTTTCTGGGTGGCGACGGTACAGGAAGAGATTGGCCTGCGGGGCGCGCATACCTCCAGTGAGATTGTGAAACCGGAAATTGGCATTGCGATTGAAGGCGGCGTCACGCGCGACGCTCCGAAAGTTGGGCCAGAAGAGGCGCAAGAGCTGCTTGGCGGCGGGCCAGCGCTTTTTCTGTATGACTCCAGCGCGCTGCCCAACGTGAAATTTGTGGCGCTGATGAAACAGACTGCCAAAGAAAAATCCATTCCACTGCAGACGGATGTGATTCAGGGTTACGGCGACGACTCCGCCGAGATGCAAAAAACCAACGGCGGTGCGCCGACCGTGAACCTTGTCGTCCCGGTGCGCTATACGCATTCACACAATGGGATTATGAATCGCGGCGACTTTGACAAGATGGTGGATCTGCTGGTGGCTGTACTGCAAAAACTGGATGCCAAGACGGTGGGGAATTTGCGAGATTTTACGCCGCAGTGAGTTGCCAATTGGTCGCGAATCAACGCAAATAGACGCGAATAAAACAAATCAATTCGTGTTTATTCGTGTGAGTTCGCGGCGGCCTTTAGAAGCTCATCCGCAATTTTCACCGCCTCAACAGCAGCCTTCACATCGTGCACGCGGATCACGTGAGCGCCTTTCATCACCGACGCCGTCGCGGCGGCAATCGAGCCATACAAGCGCTGGTCGGATGGCGCATCTTTACCGTCGTGAGCCAGGGTTCGTCCGATGAAGGATTTTCTGGATGTCCCTACCAGCAGCGGGAAGCCGAGCTCTTGCAACTGGTCCAGTCCGGCAAGCAACGGGTAGTTCTGATCAAACTTTTTGCCGAAGCCAATCCCCACGTCGAGCATGATGTGGTCTTTGGCAATGCCATGGGTCAGTGCCGTATTCGCATAAGCGGCTAGATCTTTTTTTACCTCGGCCACAATATCATCTGAGGGGGACAGGTCGCGCCACTCCTGCGGACGTCCGCGTGTGTGCATAAGGATTGTGCCGCAAGCGAGATCAGTTACAGTGGGAGCCATCTGGCTGTCCCAGCGCAGGGCGCTTACATCATTCACAATTTCACAGCCGGCGTTCACGGCGGCGCGCGCCACTTCAGCCTTGTACGTATCGACCGAAAAAATGGTCTCAGGCCGCTCACGCAACACAGCTTCAATCACGGGCATGATGCGGCGGAGCTCTTCTTCGGCAGAGATGCCGCTTTCAGCCACGGGCGTGCCGGGGCGTGTGGATTCGCCGCCTATGTCGAGCAGACCAGCGCCTTCATCCAGCATTTTCAGAGCGTGGGCCACGGCGTGATCAAGTGCCATGAATTTGCCGCCGTCAGAAAATGAGTCGGGCGTAACGTTCAGAATGCCCATGACCAGCGTGCGTCCCCCGAGTTCGAGCGAGCGGGTGCGCAAGCGCCATGTAAACGGCGGTCTTTTAAATAACTGGTGGTTCGGCGCCGGGCTTTCCATGGCGGCGATTGTATAATTTCGGGCAATCCCATGCGACACAGCCTTGTAAAAATAAACGGCTCGGCGCGAACTATCTTCGCGCTTGCTCTAGTTCTGTCACTGCAGCTTTCGTCCGTGGCGGCGAAAAAGTCTGTGCCTAAAAAAGATCTGGCAAAGGAGATCAGTGCCATACTCGCGCAGCCGCTGCTGGACAGAGCGCACTGGGGCGTGGATGCCGTTGATCTGGACACGGGGAAAACGCTGTACTCACAAAACGCTGAGCAGCTTTTTCTTCCTGCATCGAATGCCAAGTTGTTCACCACGGCTGCCGCACTGGCCGCGGCTGGGCCAGACTATCGCTTTCGCACCACGGTGGAGGCCGAAGGCAGAATCGACAGTCATGGACGGCTGCTGGGCGACCTATCGATTGTTGGCCGGGGTGATCCAAATATCTCTGGCCGAATCCTGCCGTATTCGCTGAAGACGCAGCGCACGCCGCCGCACACGCAGATTCTGGAAGAGATGGCCGACCAGGTTGCACGCAGTGGTTTGAAGACGGTAGATGGCGACCTGATTGGCGACGACACTTATTACGCCTTTGAGCGCTACGCCGAAGGTTGGGCGCTGGACGATCTGCAATGGAGCGATGGCGCGCCCGTTTCAGCTCTCAGCTTTAATGACAATGTCGTTTTTATAAATATTCTGCCGGGCGATCAGGCGGGCGACAAAGCGCTGATTACCGTGGAGCCGGAGACAGGCTATTACGAACTGGAGAATCGCATTGTCACCGGCGCTGCGGGAGTGACAAGAAGAATTGGCATCCATCGCGATCCGGGAGCGAAGAAGATTGTGCTCTGGGGAACCATTCCGCTAGGCGACGCGGGAGCCAAAGAGACGCTAGCCATTGAAGATCCTGCAGAGTTCGTGGTGGAGCTTTTTCGCACGCTGCTGGAGCGGCGCGGCATTACTGTCCGCGGCAAGGCGCGGGCAAGGCACGGAGAGGGCGCGCAGTTCTTTACTTCTGCGGCTTCGCAACCGCCAACAAACGCAACTCCGCTGCCAGCCGTGGCAGCGCCAGCAACAGAGATTCCGCCATCCAACGCCATGGCGCAGCCTGCGCCAGTCGAGCAGCCCGCCAATCAAGTTTTGGCAGAGCATGTCTCAAGATCTCTGGCGGAAGATATTCGCGTGATCAATAAGACCAGCCAGAATCTGCATGCTGAACTGGCGCTGCGGCTGGTGGGCAAGCTGCGCGGCAGCGGCGGATCGTTTGAAGGCGGTATTGCAGCGGTAAAGCAGTTTCTGTTGCAAGCCGGATTGAAAGACGATGAATTTACTTTTCTCGATGGCTCAGGGCTTTCGCGGCGCGATCTGGTCACTCCGGAGGCGACGGTTCAATTATTGATCTATGCGTCGCGGCAGCCATGGGGCGGGGCATTTGAAGAGTCACTGCCGGTCAGCGGAGTGGATGGCTCACTAGCCGACCGATTTCAGAACACACCTGCCGCTGGGCAGATACACGCGAAGACTGGATCTCTCAGCCATGTAAATGCGCTTTCCGGCTATGGACAGACGCAGTCAGGCAAGAGGTTTGTGTTTTCTATTTTCTGCAACAATCACAATATGCCCGGCAGCAAGGTGCTGGCCGCGATTGATGCAGTGGTGCAGGTACTGGTCAATGACGGCGCAGCTGGCAAGAAATAAAGTTTAAGCAAAAACATCAACCGAACAGAATCAATTGCCGGCCCTTTATTGCGCCATGCCCATCGGCAGACTCGGCAGACATGGACACGGACGTGTTAAGCGCGGCGGATGAGCAGGATTGTTTGATCGTCGGCTTGTTTGCCAAAGGCCTGTGCAGCGGAGACGATGCTGTCGCGTATACTTACAAGGCCCTGCCCAGGCATCTGCGTGAGGAGCGCGGCGATGCGCTCACTTCCGAACTCTTCTTGCTGAGTGTTGGCAGCTTCGAGGATGCCGTCGGTGGCGATAGCAAGGAGATCGCCTTGTTCAATTTGCAGAGAGTGGGAGATATATGCGTCGACCGGAAGCAGGCCGACGGGAAGTTGATTGCAGGTGAGCGCTTGCACCGTCCGGCTGGATGCCTGGTAGTAGAGGATTGATGGGTGTCCGGCGAGCGTGTACTCGATGCGGCCATCAGGTGCAAGCCAGATAGCAGAGAGCGTCGCGTACATGTGCGATTCCTTGACTGCAGGCAGTGCGCGGTTGAGACGGTCACAGAGACCGGCGAGCAGGAAAGCGGGGTCATCAGAGGATTCGAGCAGAATGGTGCGGACAGCGGTTTTAACCATGCCCATGAGGATGCCGGCCTGAAGTCCGTGGCCGGAAACGTCAGCGACATAGGCAAGAATGGATCGATTGGGGAGCAGGACTACGTCCACCAGGTCGCCGCCCACTTTTTCGCTGGGCAGTGAAAGGCCATTCAGATCATAGCCGCTGAATGAGGCAGAGATGGGCGGCACGAACGTGCGCTGAATACTGTGGGCAGACTCAAGTTCACTGGAAAGGCGCGTTTCCTCCTGCCGGGCGAGCCAGAAGCGCCGAATCAGAAATAGAAGAAGGGCAAAGATAAAAATTGTACCGAAGGCCGTACGAGGCATTAGCTTGAACGGTTTGGTCAGCAATGGAAAAGCCCAGTATGCCGCCCATCGCTGCCAGCCAAACTGCCACGTAATCAGGAGAATGCTGTCGATGAAGCGAAATCCCTGCCAGAGAAGAGTGGGAACAAGCAGGATGAGAGCGTCGCGGTCACGTTGGAGTGCACGCTTGAACAGTGTTATGAGAATCCAGACGGTGGCAGGGAGCACAGCCAGCGCGGCGATCAGGCCGGCGATTCCCACCGAACTGAGATTGAAGACGTAAAGAAAAACCATTGGCGGATTGATAAGTAACAGGGCGGCAACGAGCCACCATGTTCTGGAACGCGGAGCGCGCAGTACGACAGAGAAAAAAGCCATGGCGGCGAAGAGAGCCGCCGACTGCACGAAGCCATCGACAAAATCAAAGACCGGCAAAGCAATCAGCGAAAGTTGCTGGCTGATGCCTAAGCCAATATCTATTGCGTTCGCCACAAGAAGCAACGCGAACCATAGATATTCCCGTTCTTCGCGGCGGAAGAAAAACAAGACAAGCACAACGAGGCCGACGAGCGTGCTGAGTACGGCATAGGTGTATTCATCGACGAGCCCGTTCCATTGAAGTGACGTGTCCGTTGCTGCACGTTGCGCAATCAGGCGGGAGTCTCCGAAGTAGCTACTATTGTAAAACCCTCCCGGCGCATAATCCGCCCAGACGGGAGTGTGCCAGGCGCGGATGGCAACATGAAATATATGCGGACCGGAGGCGGCGGGGGATATGGCGAAGACGCGGCTTATAGCGCCGTAGTTAAGGGAATTGAGGATTGGGCCAAATGAACCGGCGAGGCGTCCATCAATGAAGAGTCGATAGCCCGTTTCCATGGGGCCTAAGTAGATGGACCAGTTCCCACTACCCTCAGGCACCGCGACGGTGAAGCGATACCATGCGAATCCGCCGTAGTTCTTATAGCCCTGGTGGCTCCAGGCTTCTTCAGAGCGAAGCAGTGGCCATTGAGAATCGTCGAAATTCGGGTCGGCCCATGCGGGATTGTCTCCGGTGTGAAAACGCCAGAGGCCATCGAGGGAGGCGACGGGTTCGCGTCCGGTTTGCAGGTTGAAGGTCTGGGCATGGAGTCCAGGGGCCGCGCAGAGTAAGAGCGACAACGAAGTCAGCGACACCAGTAACATGGAAAACAGCGAGCGTCTCATTTATACCTCTCCGACGCTTTGAAATTTCTCATGCTCCCTCTCCTTCCGCGAGCTTCGGGCGGTGGCGTAACTCCCAACACGTCTGCGGGCACTCGCCTTGGGAGGTTTCTACTCATAGTACGTGATGAGTCCCAGAAACCGCACATGCTGCCAGGAGTCCTTTTGGATTCACGCTATTTCGCCAGAAATGTGATTTAGAATTTCGCGATGCAAAGCTCGCTTCCTCTTGCTGGTATTCGTGTCATTGATTTCGGCCGATTTATTGCCGGCCCTTACTGCGCCATGCTGCTGGCGGACATGGGTGCGGACGTGATTCGCGTGGATCGTCGGCATGGCAGTGAAGATCGTTACATTGCTGCGATTACTGAAAGCGGCGAGGGTGGAGGATTTCTCTCACTCAATCGCAACAAGCGCAGCCTGACGTTGGACACGGCAAAACCGGAATCGGAAGAAATCATCAAGCGGCTGGTGCGCGGCGCTGATGTGGTGGTGGCGAACCTGCCCATGAACGTGCTGAAGAGCATGCGGCTGGACTATGAATCATTGAAGGC
This sequence comes from Candidatus Angelobacter sp., assembly GCA_036496365.1. GTDB lineage: Bacteria > Acidobacteriota > Terriglobia > Terriglobales > Acidobacteriaceae > Angelobacter. Next base: position 20,664 of record DASXLK010000177.1, read on the forward strand.
GACCAAACCTGACATTATTCTTGCCCGCATCTCGACGTTTGGCGCTGACGGCCCGTATGCCAACCGCGTGGGCTTTGATACGGTGGCGCAGGCGATGTCCGGCGCGATGAGCCTCACAGGATTTCCCGGTGCACCAGTGCGCGGTATTGTCCCCTTTGCGGATTTTGGCACGGCGCTGCATACGGTGTTTGGCGTGATGGTGGCTCTTTACCATCGGCTGCAAACCGGAGAAGGACAGATTGTGGATGGATCACTGCTGGCGACAAGCATCACGTTTGTTCAAGGCCTGCTGGCCGAGCGGCATGTGCTGGGGATTGAGCGCCAGCAACAGGGCAATGCAAGTTTTTATGCCGCGCCATCTGACGCTTACAAAACCAAAGACGGCTGGATTGTAGTTTCTGCCGTTGGTAACGACATGTTTGCGCGCTGGGCGCGGCTAGTGGGGCAAGAAGATTTTATTACCGATCCACGTTTTGCCACCGACCAGTTGCGCGCTGACAATCGCGATGCCATTACCGAGACCATGAATGCGTGGCTAGCGACGCGCACCACACAGGAAGCGATTTTGGAGCTGGCAAAAGCCCGTGTCCCTGCCGGGTCGGTGCTGGAACTTGACCAGGTATTGGAAGATCCGCAGGTAAAAACGCGCGAGATGCTGCGCTATGTGGACCACGTGGGCGCGGCCAAGCCGATACCACTGGCAGACACAGCGGTTCAATTATCGGCCACGCCCGGAGGCATTCGTGAACGGGCGGCGTCGTTGGGCGAGCATACGGATGAAGTGTTGCTAGAGATCGGCTACAGTGATGATGAAATTAGCGCTCTAAGGGCAGCGG
>DASXLK010000178.1:0-36438 GCA_036496365.1 Candidatus Angelobacter sp.
CGCCTGTATTCCATTGGCGCAGCAGAATCGTGATGTCTTGGGGGGTGTCTGGCACAAATAACTCGCTTTACGAGCTAAATAGCTTGAGTTCGGGTAATTATAGGTGGAAGCGGAGGAAGTGCAAGGTTTTTACTACATGCAATTTAGTTTCTAATCTTTACACTACTTAATTTAGTTTCCCCAATCAGAAGGCTATGACGCTTGCCATTAAGAATGGCAAAAAAACGCAAAAAAATTCTGGTTCGGATTGGCGGAATCTCATTGTTCTCATCGCTACTTAAAATGAAACCAAGCCGATTTTCCTAACAGCACAGATGTGGGACTTTTGCTCACCGGCATAGCCTGTGAGCAGATGGCTTGGATTATTCAGGAGCAAGAACGCATGGCTTCCCCGGCGATGTTGTCGTCATTTGAGTTCAATGCAACGTATTTGCACTCCCTGCGGCAGGGCGATCCTTCCACTGAAGAACATTTTGTCTCCCATTTTGGGCCGATCCTGCAGAACAAGCTGCGCCGCAAGGTGCGCTCCCTTGACCAGGCAAGTGATCTGCGGCAGGAAACATTCCTGCGCGTTCTCACGATTCTGCGTTCGGAGCAGGGCGTTCGTCATCCGGAGCGTTTTGAAATTCTAGTGCTGGGAGTATGCAACAACGTGCTGCGGGAAGCCTATCGCCAGCAGAAAAGGATGGTGCAACTGCAGCCGGAGTTCGATATGGCCGATAACGTTCGCAGTCCTGATGAGTGCGCCATTGCCGGGGAGAGAGGAAATTATGTATGGAGAGTGCTCTCGCGGCTGGATCCCAATGCTCGCGCAATTCTGCAAGCGGCGTTTCTTGAAGAACAGGACCGGGACGAGATATGCCGCCGCTTTGGCATCAATCGCAATCACCTGCGGCTGCTGATTTATCGTGCCAAGAAAACATTTGGGGCCTGCGCCCAGAAAGAGCTGATAAAGAAATCCGGCCCGGTGGCGCGGAAAAGTAAGCCGCGCAGCCGTGTTCTGATGATGCCGAAACTACGGCTCGGGGCAGTGCGTAATGAAACGCCTCGTCCCGCGCCGGTGTTTCTGCTGCCGGTGAAGACGGCTGAAGTCCCGGGTGAGTGCTGGGCATAAAAAGGCAGTGGGGAATGTGCTGCTGAAGCGGGGCATCCTCCCGGTTGCACCCGGATGCAAAAAATGCACTGCGGTTTGTCTTCAACTTCTTTGGTTAAGAATCGTATCGCCCTGCCAAATTCAATATTTTCAAGCATTTACTTTTCCTGCCGCCCTATCCGCCTAAAGCAACCACTCGCAACTCAGAAGTAACTAATAGATCAGGCCCCGAACGATGCTAAACAGACTATGGCTTCTCTTATTGGTTTTCGCTGGCTTCACCCGAGCCCATGCTGACGTTGCGCTTTTGCTGGAAGAGCCATACGGGATTTTTGGCAGTGTGAACCCTACCGGCCACGCGGCAGTCTATTTGCCGCAGATCTGTGCGGCCTCTCCTACCCAATTGCGCAGCTGTGAACCGGGCGAAGGCGGCGCTGTGATCAGCCGCTATTACAAAATAGGCGGCTATGACTGGGTGGCCATGCCCCTGCTCCCGTATCTTTATTCAGTAGACACGCTGGAAGAGATTCCGCAGTCGGCGGATAAGCGACTGGTGGCTGCACTCAGGGAGAAATACCGCCGCACGCACCTGCTTGATCTGGTGCCGTACGGCCCCAATGAACGGCCTACGAATAACGAGTGGGTCCAATTGGTGGGAGCCGCATACATCAGAAAAATTTACGGATTTCGCATCAAAACCAGCCAGCAACAGGACGATGCTTTTATTGAATACTTCAATGATCGTAGCAATAAGAGCAAGTTCAGCCTTTTCTTTGCCAACTGTGCGGACCTTGCTCGTGAAGTCCTGAACTTTTACGAACCGCATGCGATCCATCGCAATTTTCTGGCGGACGCAGGCATTACCACGCCCAAACAGGTGGCCCGTTCGCTGGCCGCTTATGCGCGCCGCCATCCGGAACTTGAGCTTTACTCTTTTCAGATTCAGCAGGTGCCGGGAAGCATCAAGAGAAGCAAATCTCCAAACAGCGTTGCCGAAGCCTTGTTAAAGTCAAAAAAATATGTTGTCCCATTAGTGATCTTGAGCCCATACACAGCCTGCGGCATTGGGGTGGCGTACTTTACCGGACGTTTCAATCCCAAGAAGAGCGCGGAGATATTTGATGTTGCCAGCGCATTCGAGCCCCGGCCAAATGATGGCGATGGTTCACGTGCAGCGGTTAACTCCAAGGCCATCGAGCCCAATTCTGGAAATCGGATCACGGCATCAGCTACTTCTGCCGCATCAGCGGAAGAGAACTAGATGATCAGAAGAACCTTGTCCCGTTCATTAACTATTCAGAACACATTGCGCAGGAAATAAAACGGCGAGCCTTAACTCAGGGCTCGCCATTTTTGATCTAACTTATCTAAACCGCTTCTTAGTGCACCTTCACGTTCAGCGTTGACGTTCCATTGGCGCTGTTGATGCCGTTAAAGTTCACGGTTGCGCTAGGCAGGAAAGTCAATCCGGTGCGTGCCGGCGCTGTAATTCCCACAACTACTTGCAAGCTCGTGGTTGGGTTGCTCGCTTTGGGGCCACCCAATGCCGCGATATTGCATGTGATCACATTTGTATTGACCAGTCCCGGTTGTGGCGCGTTGCAGCTTGCCGCGTTGGGGCCGGTGCTTGGCGTGACTGTGACTGAATTAATGGTCAAGCCGCTATCAATGGTGATGGTAAATTCCACGTCCGTGGCAACTGTGTTGGTGTTGTCACTGGCGGAAAATGTAAGCATACCGGCTTGCGACGGACTAAGCGACGCAGGTGTCGCCTGCCCGGTGACCGGCACAGGAATACTCACGCTACCCGCGGGTGGAGGCGTACCTGGAGGCGTTGTGGTGCGATGCTCAAGTTTGAAAACCAGCGAATCGCCGTTTGCGTCAAAGCCGGTCACGCGCGATGACAAATCAATTTGCGCTCTCTGCATCTGCACAACCACGTCTATATTGACCACCGCGCCGGGCGCCATGTTGCCCACGGAGCAGACCACGGCTGTAACACCGCTTCCACCCGCTGTGCAAACGCCCTGGCCTGGCTCAGCAACAATAATGAATGCGCCATCAGTAGTTGCCAGCGTGTGGTTTACCTGAATGCCATTCACCGCAAACTGTGAAGTATTTGTCACGACTACCGTATAAGTCACAACTGCCGGTACGGGAGTCACTGAGATCGGCCCGTTTACTTCTACCTTCATAATGGGAACATTGCTGATAGAAGGAGTGGCCGGCGTTGAAGGCGCGGATTCCTGACTGTTGGCCTGTGGGTTGCTGGCGTGGACTGTGAACGTATACGACGTATTGTTTGCAAGTCCGGATACAACCGCGCTGACGGCGGTTCCGCTGGAAGGCGCGGGAACGGTGACAGTATTTCCGGTGGGATTGCCATTTACGAGCGTTGTGACGGTATAACTCACGATGGTTGCGCCGCCGTTGTTTAATGGAACAGTCCAACTGACGGCTGCCTGCGTATCGCCTGCGAGTGCTTGCACGCCGGTTGGCGGATCAGGGATTGGAATCACCGGAGCCAGATTGCTGGGTGCTGAGAATGCGCTGGAACCCTGAGCATTGTTGGCTTCCACCTGAAACTGGTAAGTTGCGCCGGCAGCGATTCCATTTAAAACTGTTGAGGTTGCGGGGAATGCTGAACCAACCGGCGAGACTGTGATGTCCGCCAGGGGTGTCCCATTCGACGCGAAGTTGTTGTGCACCGTATAACTCGTTACCGGCTGCCCGGTTTGCAAGGGGCTCCAGGTAACGGTGCCTTGTCCACTGGCAATGGAAGCCACAACATTCAGCGGTGCGCCCGGAGGCCCCGGCGCTGCGGCGGTCTGCGTGGTCTGGAAAACTCTTCCCGCGGCCTGCGTACCAGCTCCGCTCGGATCATCGCCGGCAAATAGAACCAGGTTTGCCGGATCGGTTCCATCCACAATTACCGCTCCGACGTTGGCCAATCCATTTGTAGTAGCAACATAGGTTGGAGCCAGCGTCTGCCCAGTGCTGCCGGCCACTACATTGCCTACCCAGGCAACGCTGTTAGCGTCACCTATATAAAGGTTGTTGCCATTCGTTGAGGGATACACCTGATCGCTGGTAATGGAAGTTGCTCCAAGCAGGGTTCCCAGCGTGATCTGTGCGGTTCCGTTGGCTGAGCCGCAAGCCGGATTTTGCCCAACCAGGCAGATGGTATCGGCATTCTTGATCACAAACATAATTTCCAGCGTCGCGCCCCAGAGATCGTGGCCCACAAATGCCAGGCCGGATCCAGCGTGATTGCCCGCTACAGTGGCCGCTTGCTGCACAAATTGTGCGCACGTGCCAAAATTGCTGGAAGTCGCGGCTGCCGGAGTATTGAAGCGCTCAATGACTGAGCTCTTGCTGAAACCTACCCACACATTGCCCAGCGGATCAATGGCAATCGAATTCGGCGAACCTGGATTTCCGGGAAGAGCGCATCCGGTCTGGCCGCCTTGAAAGAGCTTTCCAGCAGGAGCGCCGCCGAGCGAAAACAGGGTGGCTGCGTCCAGGGATCCGTTGCCGCTATCAAACTCCGGATGATAGTTCACGCGCAACACGCCCAACGAATTTTTCGCCTGCGCGTCAACCAGATAAATCAGGTTGTTCGTTGAATCAAACGCCAAGGCGCCACCATTAAATCCGGGAAGCCCGCTGATGGGACATATAGCCTCATTGATAGCATAGGGACCCGGCGAATCCAGATCAGGATCAACGCGGCAAATTCCCTGGGCATTATCGGCAATCCAAAGATGGCGTACGGGACGATTGGTGACGGTGCTAATGGCTGTGCCGAAAAGAATGACGCCTCCCGAAGGGGCCGTGATGGGGCTTTGTGGATCGGGTGTGCCCGCTAACTGAGTGGTTGCGGTTGTCGGGTTGATTGTGGTTTGCCCGCTGGCTGCGGTGATGAGCGTGAAGACTGATAGAAGAAATATTCCTAAAACTTGCAGTTGAAAGCATTTCCCGCGGTTCGTTCCTGTTACGTTCAAGATGCATTTCCTTCTGATCTCGCAAGCGCACTTGGAGATCCATGCAGAATTGAAGCTGCTCTTATCCGGAAACAGGCTCTATATTTTTTGTGACTGCTTGGTACTACCGGAAGGGTTGCCATCTTGCTTGCCAAGCGGAAAAAATGGCAATTGGTTCGGGGGAGTAGACAGAGAATACTATAAAGTAAATTTTTGTAAAGCTATTTTTTTTTGAAGGTTATCTGATAGCAACCAAACTATTTCTTTTGGCGCAAAAAAGCAGGCACGCTTATAAAGCGTGCCTGCAAAATGATTGAATGACCCACTTACCCAGAAACTACAGTTGACAATACATTTGAAGAAGTAAGCCGCCAGGGAACATTCCTGGCGGCCATATTCTTCTTACTTGACTGTCTGCAGGAAGCTAGCGCTCGGGCTAACGGCATCGATACCGTCAAATGCGACGATCGAGAAAACCGTTTGGCTGAACGCCTTCGCTGGGGCCGTTACGTTCACCTGAATGGTGATCGTTTGGGCCGTCGTCGGCTTATTGCCGTTCTTCAAGTTTCCACCCAGTGAAGCAATGTTGCAGACGATGTTGTTCACTGCCTGGTTATTCAACGTGCCTGGCGTCGACGGATTGCAGGTGACCGGGTCGCCCACTGCGGTTGAAGAGGCATTCACGCTGGTGATTGTCAGCTGAGCTGGTTCAGAGATCGTAAAGCTCAGATTGGTGGCCAGAATTGAACCTGTGTTGGTAGCAACAAAGGTGTGTGTGGTTCCGGTATTTGTATTCAACTGGGGCTTCGCGGTACTGGCGCTCACAGTTACGGTGAGCGTAGGTCCGTTGCCGCCTTGTGGCGGTGCGCCCGGTGTTGTGGTGTTCAGAACCGGCGTGCTTCCATTCACAGCTCCAACAACTCCGCCAGGCGGCGTTGCGTTACCGGTAAAGCTTGCCGTTGCGCTGATTGAGTTTGCCTGGATCTGCACTATGAAGTTAACGTTTGCCGTAGCTCCAGCAGCCAATGCACCAATGTTGCAGGTAACCCCGACGCTCGAAGTGGTGGTGCAAGTTCCCTGACTAGGCTGGCCAATCAGGACTGCTGCTCCGTCCGTGGTTGTCAAAGCATACTTCAATACCAGGCCGGTAGCTGCGGTGGGTGTGGTGTTTGTCAGGCTCGCGGTGAAAGTTGACATGATTGGCACCGAAGAAACCGTGAGAGGTCCATTCAGCGCAATCGTCAGCGGGATCGGGACTGCAGCCGGGGTAACCTGGTTGGATGGGGTTGACTCCATACCTTTTCCGCCTGCGTTATTTGCATGCACGGTAAAGGTATACGTTGTGCCATCAACCAAGCCAGCTACGGTGCCGCTTGTGGCGGCCGCGCCAACTACCTTGGTGATGCCGCTGGGACTGGAAGTAATGGTGTAACCAGTAATCCCTTCGGTAGCGGAATTCGGCGGAGCCACAAAGCTCACGAATGCCGCAGTGTCACCGGCCGTCGCGCTGACGTTGGTCGGAATTCCCGGCGGAACAACCGTGGGAATAGTCACTGAGTTGCTGTTCGCGGAAGGACCGTTGTTACCCTGAGCGTTGTTGGCAGTCACGCGAAACGCGTAAGTGCCGTTAGCCACGCCGGGAATCACAAGGAAATTCGGCGGGAAAGTTCCACCCAGCGGCGCAGTTACGGTTCGATCCGCAACGGCTCCGTTGGTTGAGTGGACCAGATAGGATGTTACCGGAACGGCGGTTTGTGCCGGACTCCAGCTAAGTGTAATGGTGTTGCCTACAGCCGAAGCGCGGACCACAGTTGCAACGTTCGGCTTCGTGGCGCGTGCTGGCGGATTTTGTATCACCTGCCACCAGCGACCTTGCGCAAGCAGGGCAGCCAGAGATGGATCGTCACCAGAGTAAAGCACTACGTTAGCCGGGTCGGTCTGATCCGCGACAACCGCGTTGATTCCCACGTTAGCTGCAGCGGCAGGATTAAACGCGTTGGCGGGTTCAAAGGGATTTCTCACGATAGCAGCGCCAGCGGCATCGCCAGAGACGTTGCCAACCCACATATCGTCTACCGTGTCAGCAAAATAAAGATTGTTGCCGTTGAGATATGGATAGGTCTGATCGCTGTAGATCGCCGTGGGTGTGAGCGCGGCAAACGTGGCTGTTGTCGGGTTTGTCTCCCCGCAAGTTGGTGTCTGCGGGAATGTGCTTCCCAGCGCCTGGCAAGCGGTATCAACATTTTTAATTACAAACGGTCCTGCCTCGTCCGCGCCCCACAGATCATGGCCAATAAATGCAATGCCGTTCCCGCCTCCCGGGTCTGGGCCTTCTGCCACTAACTGGACAAAGTCATTGCAAGTTCCAAATCCATTTGCAGTAGCAGTAGCAGGATTATTGATGCGGAGGATCGCGCCTTGCTTTTTGAACCCAATCCAGAGATTGCCATCGGGGCCAAGGGCCAAACCGTCTGGTACACCGAGCGGAACCGATTGCGTTTGAGCCGGTTGCAAAACTCCATTGACTAGCACCGATCCCACATCGTCGTTCGGGAACGCGCATCCGGTGGTACCGCCGGAAAAGCGGCTGCCCGTAATGGCGCCGACCATGGCAAACACGTTATTGAAGTCCAACTGGCCCTGGCCGTTATCGCCTGTGGGTAGATAACCAATACGGAAAATTCCTTCCGAGTTGGTCTGCTCATCGGTCAAATACAGAAAGTTCGTAGCCGGATCAAAGGCCATTGGTCCGCCCGTTACGGAAAGACCATTGATTTTGAACGGGCACGTGGCGACGTTGATATTGAATGGCGATGGTGCCCCAGCTGTGATCACGGTATCGAGATCCGGGTCAATTCGACACATGCCGAAGTTTGAATCACCGACCCACAGATGGCGGACCGGCTGATTGGTAACCGGGCTGATCTGGCTGCCGTAAAGAATGATTCCACCCACAGGTGCTGTTGGGGGATTAGAAGGAGCAGTCACCGCGCTGTTTCCAAGAATCTGGATTGTGGTCGTCGGTGGGGCCGCTGTGGTTTGTGCGCTCGCGGAGACTGCTGCGAACACCAAGAGGACTGTCAAGCAGATGCATACGCGGGTTTTCCAATTGCTCCCGCGGCGCTTGCCTTGCTCGGCAACCGCAGAACAGGTAGAGCGTGTCATGTTTAGACCTTCCTGTCCCCATAGGCTTTGCCCTGGGGTACTTTTCAGTTGGACAGGCGTAGTTATCCGTTAGTGCTGGAGCTGGGTCGTGTGCATGAGAGAAACGTGAGTTTCCCGGAAGTCAGGCACAATGCTCCGCTAGCTTGCCCGCGGGCTATTACCCTGCGTGCAAGCTGGTACTGCATGAAGTCATAATAGGGTTCTAACGATTAGAGAGTGATTGGCGCTTCATTAAAATCCTTAAGAAATCGCACGGGGACGCATGAATAGCAGGCGAGCGCTCTGGAAGCAAAGAGCGCCCTTTGAATGTAGCAGTGAAAAGATTTGCTACTTCTTTGCAGGTGCTTTTTTCGCGGCGGGTTTTGCCATGTGCTGCGTGGCGTCAGGCGCGGTAGCGGAGCCGCTGCTCTCACAATAATGAAGCGTAATTACCGGCGTGGATGATCCTTCCATGGTTGTGATCAGAAACAGACGGTCATATTCATTGTCCCCAATGGGTGTGATTGTCCCCGCCTTCATCCGGGCGATTACAATCGGCAAAGTATTGCTGTGGCCCACCACCAGTGTGTTGCCGCTGCCGGCATAGAACAAGTCGCGCACCAGATTGCCCGGATCATCTGCCTTCATAACCTTTGGCGTAATCTTGAGCTGCTTGGCTACGGGATCTGCCGTTTGTTGCGTGCGCTTTGCTTCCGTCACGTAAATTTGCTTGATGCCCGCGTCTTTTAGCGTGTTGGCCAGGCATTCAGCCCGTTTCATGCCCGCTGGACTGAGCGTTGCATCGGCTGCGCTGGAAGTTTTTTCCGCATGCCTGACCAGATAAATGGTCCTTACGCTTTGCTGGGCTGTAGCAAGATTGCAAAAAACAAGATTGCAAAAAAGAAGAACGGCAAGAAAAGTGCGCATGAAAAATAATCTCGATTCGCCTTTCCAGATCATTACGAAAGTCCGTTATTGACTGGATTCCAGGCTGGTGTTTTTTGAAAAGAGTTGTCTAAAAAGTGTTCCAAATGTAACAGATATTGCTATCATAGCTCAATTCCCCCGCCCGTATCTTTTGCCATAATTCAGTTGAGGAAGGTCTGTTCATGCTTCGCATTGTCTTGACTTGTATGCTGGCGTCGGCCTGCGCTCTGGCTCAGTCAGCTCCGGCCCAGGCGCCGTCCATTTCTCCAGTTCCGCCAGCGAATCAACCAGTATTTCATCCTGAAAACGTCGGCCCAAACACGGTCGTGGTTGAGATTCAGGGAGCCTGCTCCGGTCTGGGTGACGGAGTAATCAAGCAAGCGCCTTGTGTTACGCAAATCACCAAAAGCCAGTTTGTTACCATGATTGCATCGCTTGGAACAAGCAATCCCATGTCCACCACCGCGGCCCAACGCAACTTTGCGGAAAGTTACATCCAGCTCCTTGCCCTTGCCAATGCGGCTGAAAGCGCTGGAGCTGATAAAGATCCTCAGTTTCTTGAGTTAATGAAGATTGTTCGCCTGCGGACGCTCAGCGACTTCTATCGCCGTTCTCTGGAAAACAAAGCCAGCAACCCTTCTCCTGAAGAGATCCAGGCTTATTACAAGGAGCATCCGACAAAGTATGAGCAAATCAGGCTTGAGCGAGTGATTGTTCCTCCAGCGCGGGTGCACGCCACATCAGCCGCGGATGCCGGCAAAAAGGCGCGAGATCTGGCAGAGCTGGTTCGCGCGCGCGCGGTGAATGGCGAAGACATGGATGTCCTCCAGGCATATGCCTATAAAGAACTTGGCCTGCCCGCGCCACCGCCAGCCGATATGGGGTTGCGCCGCCGTGGAACGCTGGCTGCCAGCCTGGAATCTGAACTTTTTGCGTTGAAGCCTGGAGAGGTGACAAAGGTAGAGGTAGAGCCTGCCGGTTTCACAGTGTATCGGCTGCGCACGCGCGATTTACCCAGCATTGAATCGATTAAGAATGAATTGCTCCGCGATATGAAGCAAAAGTATGTAAGCGACGCTATTAAAGCGGCGGAAGATCGCGTCCATTCGAACTTGAATCTGGATTACTTCACGCCCCATCAAGCTGTTGTTGGCCCAGTGCCTACTCACCCATTGCACTCTGCGCCAGTACTACCTCCTGGAATAACGGCGGCTCCGGTTGCCAGCCCCACACCTGCTGTGGCGCCAAAACAATAGTCTCCACGTATCGCCAAAGAAGCCCCGGTACTCCCGGGGCTTTTTTCTATCTGGGAAAACAACTTGTGTGGGACGGATTGCACAACATTCAATTTGCAAATGGTTTGCAAATTGAATTCAGAATGCAAGATTCGGTCTAATGTTGTTAAACGGTCCTCAGTTAGGCGCAACCATGGAAGCCTGCGGATGCCCTGCTCCACTTCCCGTGAATGATCCCAGCGATTTAAGGTAGCTGATAATTTGCCAGCGTTCCGGCTCCGGCAGCTTGGACCACACGGGCATTCCATGGCGGACAACGCCATTTGTTACCAGCCAGAAAAGAGCGCCGGGTGGGGCCGTTTGCACTCTGTCCCTGAGCAGGCTCGGGCCGCGGCGCGTGCCGTCCGCTCCATGGGCATGGCATTCCGCACAATGTTGCTCGTAAAGAAATTTGCCGGCCGCCGGTGCACTCGGATCGCTATCCATTGGGTTTGGCCGGGTGCGATATTTCTCTGGAGCTTTGGCAATTTCGTTTCTCCGGACGGGAGACTTGGTCGAACTGTCCGCCAGTTCATGTTGCGCGAAACTTACGGATGCGGCTAACAGGACTGAACTGATGCCGAGAGCGGAAAGCAATGATTTCATTTTCATTAGTGAGCTCCAAAGAATCTGGCAACCGCGCTGCCAAAGCCCGCAAATTCACGGGAAACGCCCCAACGAAGGAGAAATTTATGGCTCTGGTCATTGAGCCCAAATCCAGGAGAGAGACGGAGCGCCCACCCATCAGGGCGGTTCCAGATCGCGACAGGCGCTAAGTAGTGCGAAGTATTATTCAGGCCAAAACTGTAGCGGTCACCGAGCCCGCCATACAATTCCGCCCCCACAATAATGTTCTGCCGGCAGAAATCACAGGGCGTCGACGAACCTTTCAGCGCCAGCGGGCGGCTGGCTCCCAGCGCGTAACCAAACTCCCATGGCTCATTGGATAGGTTTTTCACGGCCAGCGTGTTCTCTACAAAATTCCAGCCCTTCACGGAACTGGAAAGCAACAGTTTGAACTCCATTTCATGGTCGTGTTCCTGCCGCAGATTCGCATTGGTGTCCGCAAAATCAGCCTCCACGTCATGCCCTTCAATTTCTTTCAGGATCTTATCTGCCTGTATGTTTTCATACTCGATATAAATCACCGGATTGATGATGTGCTCATGCTTGAGCACGCGGAAGCGGTTTTCCCAGCGCCAGCCCGTGAAGATGGTGCTGTCATTAAAAGTGGTTTGGCCCGAGAGATAAAACTCCGTGGTCCACCATGCCGTAGCGCCATATTCAAATTCAGTCCAGAAGGAATGGAAGTCATTGCCGCCGCGCTGCGTGCCGAAAGTTGAAAAATATTCTACATCCAGGGTTCCTGGCTCTTCCATGTAATGGTCGTAAGCGACGATGTAAGGATTTTCCTGTGCCGCGGAGCGGGACGGGAAAAAGAAAACAATCAAAGAGAAAACTAAAAAGATAAGCCAGAAGCGGCGAAGCACGGTGTCTCCTTTTGCAACATGGTTGCATCTGTAGGGGCCAAAATGAAATTGAAATTCATTTTCAATTTGGAGTCAATACGTTGCTCTCATTTTCTGTTGCAAATCATTTGCAACTAGCTGCAACAAGATCAAGGGCTCTCAGCAGGAGGATGAATTCTGGTATTCAGATGCAATTAGCATCATTGAATGGGGACCGATCAGGTGCAAAAAACCAGCCCGAAATGGGAAAATGAAAAATCTGTGAATGCCCGTGTATTTCCCACAATATATCCATCTGGAAGTTTCACAATACTCTCAGTGTTAAGTATTGACTGAGTAGTCATTTTTGTATACTGTTAAGTCACCATATGCCAGAACTGCTTCAATCTATTAAAGCCCAATCCATTAAAACGAAGAAACAGGTTGTCTCGGAATTCCGCCAGTCAGAGATTATTGCGGCAGCGCGGAAGGTTTTTGCCGAGAAGGGCTATATCGCTGCAACCGTTGATGAAATTGCCGCCCTCGCAGCGTTGGCCAAAGGGACCATCTACGTTTACTTCGACTCGAAAGAGCAGATTTACAACGCCGTTCTAGAAAATGACCTGGACGCCTTGCGTGCGCTTACATTAGAAAAAATTGCGGCGGCTGAGACTGCGAAAGAGAAGATCTCAGCCTACGTGAATGCAAGATTTAAATATTGTGAAGAGCGCCGCGACTTCTTCAGGATCATGTACATCGAACCTTCCGGCTCTCCGGTGTTGAGCAAAGTCAAGGCGCGGGAGTGGCTCCGCGAGCCGGTGCGCCAGCTCACCGCCGCCATCGAAAGCGCCATCGCGAAAAAGCAGATACATGCATGGCCGGCAGAGACTCTGGCCTGGACCGTGGCGGACCTGACCAGCGGCGCTTTGCAGCGCAGGCTTTCCGCTACCCCAACTACCACGGCGCGGCAAGACGCTGATTTCCTGATCAAGTTTATTAATGCGGCACTTGGCACAACCGCAAGTTAAGCCATGCAGTTGAAGAATGCAGTTGAAACAAAAAAGCGAGGGGACCACCCAGATGCAACCGCCTATTTCTAAATTATTGAAGACCCAGCTTGCGCATGCTCCAAATTCTGCGAATTACCCAAATGCAAAAATGATCGGCGGCAATGCCTGGACCGTATGGAGCGTTCTGTTCCTGCTGGCGACTTTTACCGCTGTTGGTTGCGGAGGCGCTAAAGCCGCCGCCCCGCCGCCCAAGCCGCCTGAGGTTGAAGTGGCCGAAGTTATTCAGAAAGACGTTCCTATCCAGAGCGAATGGACTGCAACCCTGGATGGCTATGTGAACGCGCAGATTCAGCCCCATGTTTCTGGCTATCTTACAAAGCAGAACTATAAGGAAGGTTCATTCGTCCATAAAGGCCAGGTACTTTTTGAAATTGACGAACGGCCATTTATGGCTGCTCTCAATGAAGCCAAAGGGCAGATGGCACAGGCACAGGCTGCCATGGGCAAAGCCCAATTGGACGTAAAACGCGATAAGCCGCTCGCGGAAGCACGCGCTATCGCCCAGAGCCAATTTGATAATGACGTTCAAGCCGAGTTGGGCGCTAATGCCGCGGTAGAGATTGCGAAAGCAAATATCGAGCAGGCCCAGCTCAATGTGGGATTCACTAAAGTTACGTCGCTGGTGGATGGCATTGCGGGCATTGCGCAGACGCAAATTGGCAATCTGGTGAGCCCCACCACGGTTCTAACCTCGGTTTCGCAGGTCAACCCAATCAAAGCCATTTTCTCCATCAGCGAACAGCAGTACATGATGACGCAAAGTGCAGGCAAAAATGGCGGTGAGAAAAGCGCGTGGAACGGCGTAAAACTGAAGCTGGTACTTTCTGACGGCAGCACCTTCCCGCACGAAGGCTCATTCCTGCTGGCTGACCGCCAGGTGGATGCAAACACTGGAACCATTCGTGTTATAGGCTCTTTCCCCAATCCCAATAATCTGCTCCGTCCCGGACAGTTTGGCCGCGTGCTTGCCGAAATGGGAACCCAGAAATCAGCCTTGCTGGTTCCTCAAAGAGCCGTAAGTGAATTGCAGGGCAGCTATCAACTGGCCGTCGTGGGCCCGGACAATAAAGTAACGATGCGTCCGGTAAAGGTAGGACCGAACATCGGCAAGTTGCTGATCATTCAAGATGGATTGAAGCCGCGGGAGAGAGTCGTGGTCGAAGGTCTGCAAAAGGTGAAAGACGGAACTCTTGTAACTCCCAAAGCGACGAACCTTTAAATATCGAACTCTTAAACCATCAACTCCTCAAACAGCAGTGAACCTGCAAAGATCGCGACCTAGTAGAAGAAGGGCAGGCGGCCAATGGCCAAATTTTTCGTGAACCGTCCTATCGTCGCCATGGTGATTTCCATTGTTACGGTACTTGCCGGGCTGGTTTCCATGGGCAAGCTGCCGCTGGCGCAGTTTCCGTCGATTGTTCCTCCGCAGATTATTGTGAACACCACGTTCACCGGCGGCGACGCCGCCACGATTGAGCAATCCGTGGCAACGCCGCTGGAGCAGCAGTTGAATGGTGTGGACAACATGCTCTATATGCAGTCCACCAACGCCAATGACGGCACGCTGCAAGAGACGGTGACTTTTGACACTTCCAGCGATCCTAGTACTGACCAGGTCAACGTACAGAACCGGCTGGCGCAGGCGCAGCCCAATCTTCCTCCCGACGTAAATCAGTTTGGTGTCACGCTGCGGAAATCCACCGGCTTTCCCATGATGCTGGTGGCGCTGTATTCCCCCAAGGGCACGTATAACTCCCTGTTTCTGGCGAACTACGCCAATATCAATATCAATGACGCGCTGTACCGCATCCCCGGCGTGGGAGAAGTCAGAGTTTTTGGCGCCGGCGATTACGCCATGCGCATCTGGATCAAGCCAGACGTTTTGGCCAAGCTCGGACTGACAGTCCCGGATATTACGCGCGCAGTCCAGCAGCAAAACAACGTGAATCCCGCAGGCCAGGTCGGTGCAGAACCAGCGCCGGCAGGCAATGAAATGACCTATACCGTGCGGGCGCAGGGAAGATTGATTACCGCCGATCAATTCGGCGAGATCGTTCTCCGGTCGAACCCTGATGGTTCATTGGTGCGCTTAAAAGATGTTGCCAGGATCGAACTTGGCGCACTGAACTATCAGCAGGTAGCGCGCATGAACGGCAAGCCCACCTGTATCATCGTGGTCTTTCAAGCTCCGGGCTCAAACGCAATCGCAGTTGCCGATGGCGTTGAAAAAATCATGCAGGGGATGAAGCAGCGCTTTCCCTCTGATCTTGAATATGTAACCTCGCTGGATACTACACGGCCGGTCCGGGAAGGAATCAAAGAAATCGTCATCACTCTGAGTGAAGCCATGGTGCTGGTGATTTTTGTCGTCTATCTGTTTCTGCAGAACTGGCGCGCCACGCTCATTCCTATGATTGCTGTTCCTGTTTCACTCATCGGAACCTTTGCCTTTTTCCCGTTCCTGGCATTCTCCATCAACACTTTGTCGTTGTTCGGATTGGTGCTCGCCATAGGACTGGTCGTAGACGACGCCATCGTAGTGGTGGAAGCCGTGGAGCACCATATTGAAGAAGGGATGTCGCCCAAAGAAGCCACGCTGCAGGCGATGAAAGAAGTGTCTGGTCCCGTCATCGGTATCGCGCTCATTTTGTCGTCGGTGTTTGTGCCCATCGCTTTCATGAGCGGCATTCAAGGCCAGCTCAACCGGCAATTTGCCGTTACCATCGCCATTTCAGTTTTGATTTCGGCATTCAACGCGCTCACGCTTTCGCCCGCGCTTTCCGCCATGTTGTTGCGTCCCCGGAAAAAATCCACCGGGCCACTGGCGCGCTTTTTCGCATTATTTAATCGCTGGTTTGAAAAGGCCACGCATGGTTATGGCAGCGTAAGCCATGGCTTGATCCGCAAGGCCGTGGTTGGCGTGTTGATATTAGTTGCCTTCGTCGCCTTTGACGGAGCGGTGGGACGCAAGCTGCCCACCAGTTTCCTGCCTGAAGAAGACTACGGATTTTTCCTGCTCAACGCGCAGCTTCCGCCGGCGGCGTCGCTGGCGCGTACAGACGTTGTCTGCCAGAAGGTTGAGAAGATCCTGGCCGAGACGAAAGGCATTCAGTATGTAAGCCGCGTGGCCGGCTTCAGTCTGCTCACGCGCGTTTCTTCTTCCTATAGTGGCTTCTTTTTTGTGGGGCTCAGCCCATGGGACGAGCGTCGCGGAAAAGGCATGGAGGCCAAGCAAATTCTGGAACGGCTTAACAAGCGGCTTGGCGCAGAAATTCCTGAAGCAAATGCTTTTGGCTTTCTGCCGCCCGCTATTCCCGGTCTTGGCAACGCCGGCGGATTTTCTTTCTGGCTGCAGGACCGCAGCGGCGGATCAGTGGATTATCTTGACACGAACCTGAAAAAATTTCTGGCGGCCGCGCGCAAGCGCCCGGAGTTGACCGGCGTGAATGCTTCTTTCTCTACCAACATTCCGCAGATTTACGCAGACGTGGATCGAGACAAAGTATTGAAGCAGAGCGTTGCCGTGGGTGATGTCTACCAGACGCTGCAGGCGTTTCTTGGCGGCCTCTTTGTGAACCAGTTCAACCGCTTTGGACGCCAGTGGAAAGTGTTTGTTGAAGCCGAAGGCGAAGAGCGCGCACATTCTGCCGACATTGGCCAGTATTATGTCCGCAGCAGCAAAGGTGGCATGGTTCCACTTTCCGCAGTGGTAACCACCAGGCCCACGGCAGGCCCTGAATATACGAACCGTTTCAATTTATATCGTGCAGCACAGGTGCTGGGCACGGCTGCGCCCGGCTATAGCTCAGGCCAGGCCATGGATGCGCTGGAGCAGGTCGCCAAAGAGACTCTACCCGCTGACATGGGCTATGACTGGGCCGATCTTTCTTATCAGGAAAGAAGAGCTTCAGGCGCTGCCGGAGGCATTTTTGCGCTGTCGCTGTTGCTGGTCTTTTTGATTCTGGCCGCGCTCTATGAAAGCTGGGCGCTGCCGTTCTCCGTTTTGCTGTCAGTTCCTGTGGCCGTTTTCGGGGCGTTCCTGGGATTGCAACTCCGCCACTTTGATCTCGACGTATACGCGCAAATTGGTTTGATCATGCTGATTGGTCTCTCCGCCAAGAATGCCATTTTGATCGTCGAGTTCGCCAAGATCGAATATGAAAAAGGCAAAGATCTAGTGGAGGCAGCGATTGAGGGCGCCAAACTTCGCTTGCGCCCGATTCTCATGACCTCGTTCGCTTTCATTCTGGGCTGCGTGCCGCTCTGGGTTGCATCCGGTTCAGGCGCTGCCGGCCGCCGCATTCTTGGAACTGTGGTTATTACCGGAATGCTGGCTGCCACTTGCATCGCCATTTTTATTATTCCCATGCTGTTTGTGGTGGTAGAGAAGATTGCGGCACGTTTTCGCCGTAGCTCAAGTGCGAGTGAAACCTCCATGCCTCATCCAGCACCCTCCGGAGCAGACGACTAGAGACCAATGAAAAGACTTGTTGCTATTACTTTGCTAGCTTTCGGATTCACCGGTTGCACGGTTGGGCCGCGCTATAAGCGGCCTCCCGTGGATCTTCCCACAGCCCATCGTGGCATTGAGCAGGAAAATGCAGGCAAAACTGAAGCTGCGTCGCTCGCCGACCAGAAATGGTGGGAGCTTTTTCAGGACCAGCAACTGCAACAGCTGATACGCACGGCGCTCGAGCAGAATTATGATGTCCGCATTGCCGCCACGCGCATTCTTGAAGCGCAGGCGCAGCTGGGCATCACGCGCGCCAATCAATTTCCGCAAGTCAATGCCGGAGCAGCATCTAACGTTGTGCGCAACCCTGCTGTGCCAACCTTGCCGGTGGCCACCAATGGCAGCGCCACGCAGTTGAGTCTTTCGGGAGCTTGGGCGCTGGATTTCTGGGGCAAGTTCCGCCGGGCCACGGAAGCGGCGCGAGCGAACCTACTGGCAAGTGAATGGGCCAGGCAGCAGGTCATCAGTACGCTGGTCAGTAATGTGGCCACGGCATATTTCCAACTACGGGAGCTCGATCTTGAACTCGCAATTTCTCAAGAGACGCTCGCCTCGCGTCGCGACTCGCTCAAACTCACCCAGTTGCTGGCCGATCATGGAGCAACTTCACTGTTGGATGTGAGACAGGCGGAACAACTTGTGTACACCGCTGCCGAGCAAGTTCCGGACCTTGAGCGTCGCATTCAACAGCAAGAAAACCTGATCAGCACGCTGGTGGGAAAAAATCCTGGAGAAGTTGCGCGAGGTTTGAAATTGACGGAGCAGCCGCACATGCCTCAAGTGCCCGCAGGTTTGCCGTCTGCGCTGCTGGAGCGTCGCCCTGATATCCGTGAGGCAGAAGAACAGTTGGTGGCTTTCAATGCGCAGATCGGCGTGGCCAAAGCTGCTTACTTTCCGCAAATCACCTTGACTGGCGATGCAGGTTATCAAAGTCCTGCGCTGAGCAGCCTGTTCACAAGTCCCGCAGGATTTTTTAGCTTTGGCGGTTCGCTGGTGCAGCCACTCTTTGCTGGCGGACGAATCCGTTCGGGCGTGAAGTTGGCTGAAGAGCAAAAGGAAGAGGCCGTGCTGACTTACAAGAAAACCATTCAGCTGGCATTTCAGGATGTTGCAGATTCGCTGATTGCTTATGAGAAAGACCAGGAATTCCGCCAGCAGCAACAGCTTTTGACCAACGCTGCGGAAGACGCAGCGCATCTGTCGGATGTCCGTTATAAAGGCGGGGCCACAAGCTACCTGGAAGTTCTTACCAACCAGACCAATTACTTTTCCGCTCAACTCAATCTGGCGCAGTCACAATTAAACGAGCTGAATGCTCTGGTCCAGCTCTATCGCTCACTTGGGGGCGGTTGGCAGCAGTAAAAGCCGGAATGATGAGCTTGCCGATTGTTATCGATTAGCGGCCGCAGGTGAAATGGCAGCGCTGGAGCGGATCGTATGTCCCAGGTCAGCCAGACTATACGGCTTTCGCAAAAGGACTGCATTGTTTTCTTTGGTTGCTATTTCCAGTCCACGGTCCGTATAACCGGAAACATAAATCACATGCATATGGGGGCGCATATCCAGCGCGGCCTTCACCAGCTCAGGGCCTTGAATTCCAGGCATGATAATGTCCGTCATCAGTATATCGATCGGTGCTTCATGGGCGCGGCAGATTTCCAGGGCCTGCATGCCGCTATTCGCGCTCAACACGTTGTATCCGCGAGATTGAAGATATTCGCAGGTTATCTCGCGCAATGCCTCCTCATCTTCCACCAGCAGAATCGTCTCAGATCCTCCGGCCGGCGCGCTTACACTCTTTGTTGCCGGAGCTTCTTTTGCCATGGCATTCACGGGGAAGTAAATTTTGAACTCGCTGCCTTTCCCAAGTTCGCTATCAATCACAATGAAACCGTGGTTTTCTTTCACAATACCGTACACCGTGGCCAGCCCAAGCCCTGTGCCTTTGCCACGTTCTTTAGTAGTGAAGAACGGTTCAAAGATATGGGACTTTACTTCCTGCTCCATGCCCGTGCCCGTATCGGCCACGGAAAGCAGAACGTAATTGCCGGCCGGAAGTTCCACGCTGCCGGTTTCTATTTGGGGCGTACTGAGAAAGACATTGCTTGTGGATAGTTCTAGTTTGCCGCCGGTTGGCATGGCATCACGCGCATTCACCGCCAGGTTCAGGATAATTTGCTCAATCTGGGCACGGTCCGCGGCAACGCGCTCCAGAGATTGTCCTGGAGTGAAGACGATTTGTACGTCTTCGCCCAGCAGCCGCGGCAGCATCTTGCGCAGGTCCCGCAAAACTGCATTGAAATCAAGCGCTCTTTTTTCCGGTACCTGCTTTCGGCTGAACGCCATTAACTGCTGTACTACTGAAGCGGCGATTGAAGTAGCATCGTGAATTTGCTTGATGTATCCGCCAATTCTTTGCGGGTCCGCCTTATGATGGTCCAGCAGCTCGGCGCAACCGCGAATAATCATGAGCAGGTTGTTAAAATCGTGCGCCACGCCGCCGGCCAGCCTGCCGATGGCTTCCATTTTTTGCGCTTGTTGAAACTGTTGCTCTAATACGCGGCGTTCAGTAATGTCCTGAGCAAAAATTTCATACCGCGATGTGCCGTCAGTAGTAGTATCCAGCTTCCGCCCTTCCAGCCGGACAATAATTGTATGTCCGTCTTTGCGGCGGCATTTCACCTCTGGAAGAGGAAAGAGTTTTTGCTCATCAAGCTGATTGAGAATGACTGCCCGGTCTTTAGGATTTAGATAGATGTCATTTTCAATATTCAGCTTCAGCACTTCTGCCTCAGATTCGTAGCCGAGCATGGCCACGAATGCGGGGTTGGCCATCAAGATCCGGCCGTCTTCATCAGAGCGGTAGATTCCGTAGGGAGCGCCACGGACGATCGAAGCATATTGCTCTTCGGATTGGCGCAACTCGCGTTCTGACTTGTCTCGTTCCGCCCTCAGTCTCGCTTCGTCCACGGCCCGCAGCAATGCGAAAGGCAGGCGCTCCATCTTGTCTTTCAAGACATAATCAGTAACACCCTCTTTAATGCATTCAACGGCTAGCTCATCGCCCAGAGTACCGGTGACCAGAATAAAAGGGACGGAATACCCTGAAGCGCGCAGCCAGCGCACAGCCTCCAGTCCGGTCCAGTCCGGCATCCGATAATCCCCCAGCACCACGTCATACTTGTTGCTGCTGACTTCACGTTTGAATTCGTCGGCACTTCGAATGCCTTTGATGGAAAACGACAAGTCTGAGGATTCCAGTTTGCGCAAACACAACTCCGCATCCAGCGGATCGTCTTCTAACAATAAGATTGATATCGGTGCTCCTGCGAACGTGGCCTGGGTCATTTTTGAGCAATCCGTGGTTCAAACAATTCTGTAGGGGATCGTGAAGGCAAGTCCTATATTAGCAGCTAAAAATGCATGTTCCCGGGGCTTCGTCTGTATTAAGGTTAATTTTATTTTGCCGCAATTAAGATCGAATGCGCAGCTTGGATGTTTCTAATTTTCATATGTGTGTTACTCGATAACGCATAAAGAAATTCTTAGATAAGTAGGAGCTTAGTTTGGCTTTTTGGACCTGCGGGGGGAAATGCATTTCTGAAAAAATGACTTGCTGTTACATCCAAACGGATTCAGTTTCCTTAGAGTGCAGGAATAACAGCGGGAAGCACATCGCAAAACCAGAAGCCTTCGCGTTCAACCTTTTCGCCTGGCGTGATTTCTATTTCTCCGCTGAACATTGGCCCCGCATAAACAAAGGAATGAAACTCGCCCTTCTCTCCGCAGGGATCAACTCCGGCAGGAAGATCGTCGAGCAGGGAGTGGTCAAAGTCGCGTCCCACGAAGTTTGGCGCGAGCTGTTTGGGATCAACACAGACTAACTTTGCGCGCAGGCCGGAGTCCACCATCTCTCTCGCCAGCTGAGCCGTAGGGATTTCCCAGATAGGAAAAAGTGGCTCCAATCCCGTGCCTGCCAAATGATGTTCGCGATAAGCCCGAACGTCAGTAAGAAAAAGGTCGCCAAAGGCAATCGCCTCGATTCCTTGCTCTACCGCCTGATTACAGACTCTCGTCATGACCTGCTCGTAATCCGCATTCGAACAGGGCCAGGGAAGAGGCGCAGTGATCAGAGGCAGTCCGGCTGCTTCCGCCTGCATTTCAAGCAGCGCACGTCGCGTGCTGTGCATGGCCACTCGATCAAAAGCCGAGTTTATCGTAGTAAGGAGCCCGGCAATTTCATACTGGTTCTGCTGGCGAAGCACATGCAGCGTCCACGCACTGTCTTTACCGCTACTCCATGAAAGCAGGATTTTCCGCATGCCGGTAATCATATCTCGTCCAAGCGAGAAAATTGAGGGTCGAACCAAGACGCAGATTTTCTTGCAATTCACGCTGGCGGTTGCGTGGAGGCTTCACAATAAAGTTTGTCCGCAATCAGGCCACGATTTCGTCAGGTCAATAACTTGCGTAATGCGCCTTGGCGATAGCGGCCTCTCGCTGCGCTTCGAGGTTTTAGAAAGAAATGATAGATTTGAGTGACAATGTCTGCTCCCAACTCAAGGTTTGTCCGCGCTTGCCGGTGTGAGCCGGTTGACGTGACGCCCATCTGGCTCATGCGCCAGGCCGGCCGCTATATGGCGGAATATCGCGCCGTGCGCAAGAACCATTCAATCCTGGAGATATGCAAGACGCCGGAGATCGCAGCTGAGGTCACAATTACCGCCGCCGAAAAGCTGGACGTGGATGCAGCCATCATTTTTGCCGACCTGCTCCTTCCGCTGGAAGTCATGGGTATGCCGTTCCGCTTTGAAGCCGGAGAAGGCCCGGTGATTGAGCAGCCATTGCGAAACGCGAAGCACATTGATGCGCTGGTCACGAATCGAGCTTCTGAGTTGGGCTACGTGGCTGAATCCGTGCGGCGCGTGGTCAAGCATTTTGGCGCAAAGATGCCAGTCATCGGTTTCTGTGGCGCGCCCTTTACGCTAGCCAGCTACATGATTGAAGGGGGCGGCTCGCGCAACTATATCCATACAAAAAAGATGATGTACTCAGAACCTGCTGCGTGGCAGATGCTGATGCGCAAGTTGGTAGACGTATTGGCCGCTTATGCCGCGGAGCAGGTGACTGCCGGCGCTGATGCTCTACAGGTCTTTGATAGCTGGGTAGGCTGCCTGAGCGTGGAGGATTATCGCCAGTACGTTCTTCCGTTCGCCACGGACCTGGTGCAGCGACTCAAGAAAACCGGCGTCCCTGTGATTTATTTTGGCACGGATACGGCTACGTTGCTTCCCGCCATGAAAGAAACGGGCGCACAAGTGATGGGCGTGGACTGGCGCTTCCCGTTGGACCAGGCCTGGAGCAGCTTGAAGTTTGAAGGAGCGGTGCAGGGAAATCTTGATCCCGTGTTGCTCTTCGCCAGCCAGAAAGAGCTACGCCAGCGGACAGATGCGATCCTCCGCCAGGCTGCGGGCCGCCCCGGACATATCTTTAATTTAGGGCATGGAATACTGCCGGAAACGCCCGTGGAAAACGTTCGCGCTCTGGTGAATTTTGTTAGAGAATTGAGTGCAGAACTTTCCGCTCAAGCCCGGTGAGCGGCATTCACTAGATGGGCGGTACAAAATTAGATGAGCGGTACCAAATCAGCCGTCCTGCTGCTGGCCCATGGCAGTCCAGAGTCGCCTGCTGACATTCCTGAATTTATGCAGTATGTCACCGGTGGCCACCCGGTTTCAGGGCCGGTGATGCGCGAGGTCAGCCACCGCTACTCGCTGATCGGCAAATCGCCTTTGACGGAGATTACCCGGCAGCAGGCAGAGTCGCTGCAGGCAAAGATCGGGTTGCCGGTCTATATGGGCATGCGCAATTGGAACCCGTTCATTGCTGACGCGGTAAAGCAGATTGTTTCCGATGGAATCACTCAGGTGATCGCAATCTGTCTTGCGCCGCAAAACTCCTCCACCAGCGTAGGGCTCTATCGAAAAGCGTTATGGGAAGAACTTAAGCCCGGCACTGCTGTTCACTTTGTGGAGTCCTGGCATGATCATCCACTTCTGGTGCAGGCTTTTGCGGAACGTCTTGAGCCTGTGTGGAAGCAGGCCAGTGCTGAAACAGGCGCGGCCCTGCCGGTGATTTTTACAGCGCATAGCGTGCCCATGCGGACCATTCAAGCTGGCGATCCTTATGAGAAGCAAGCCAAGGAGACAGCACAACTGGTAGGCGGAAAAATTTCCGGCCTCACGTCTGATTTGCAACAGTTTGCTTTTCAAAGCCAGGGCATGTCCGGTGGGCCGTGGCTGGGACCGACCGTGGAAAGCGCCATTCTGGAAATGAAGAAGCGGGGACACAAAGGCGTGGTGATCGCTCCGATTGGCTTTGTTTGCGACCACGTTGAAGTGCTCTATGACATTGATATCGGTTTCCGCGGCTTTGCCAGCGAACAGGGGCTAAGGTTGTGGCGGCCTGAGTCGCTGAATGTTTCAGCCACATTCATCGCAGCGCTGGCTAAACTGGCATCCACGCGGATGGCGCTTGCCTCCGGGATTGTTTCGCTCGCATGAAGCGCATAGCCATCATCGGTAGTGGTATTGCCGGCCTTAGCGCTGCTTTTTATCTGGAAAGAGCCAGGCGCGGCGGCGCTGATCTGCAGTGGACTCTGTTCGAAAAATCTGAACGCCTTGGCGGCGTCATCCGGACGGAACACCACGACGGCTTTGTTCTTGAAGCCGGCCCGGATTCTTTTCTCACGGCGAAACCTGAAGCAGCGCGTTTGTGCCAGGAGCTAGGCATTGGCGGCGAACTCATCGGCTCCAATGACGCAAGTCGCAAGACTTACATTCTGGTCAAGGGCCGGCTTGTGCCCATACCGCAGGGGCTGGAGTTTATGGTTCCCACGCGCGTTTGGCCCATGACCACCACGCCGTTGTTTTCCTTGCCGACCAAACTACGGATGGCAGGCGAACTGTTTTCTACTGCGCGGAAAAATGGCAGCGATGAATCAGTAGGCAACTTTGTGCGCCGCCATTTTGGGCAGGAGATGGTTGATCGCGTAGCTGAGCCGCTGCTGGCGGGCGTCTATGGCGGGAATGTTGAAGAGCTGAGTGTTCGTGCCGTATTGCCGCGATTTGCCGAGATGGAGCGTGAATATGGCAGCCTGGTGCGCGCAACGCTAAACGCTAAAGCCAAGATCAAACGTCAATCCAAAGCTTCAGCGGGCCCGCAGCCGTTGTTTAGTTCGCTCAAGAATGGCATGCAGCAGGTGGTGGACGCACTAGCAGGTGCTCTGCCGCAATCTTCCATACGTTTGCAGCAGCAGGATATTTCCGTGCGGCAGGCGAATGATACCTGGCAGATTGAAAGCAGCGGCGCTAAAGAAAGATTTCAGGCGGTCCTGCTGGCTGTGCCCGCGCCTTCAGCCGCAGGATTATTGCGGCAGTTTCATCCCGCGTTGATCGAAGGGCTGTCTCGCATCCAATACACGTCTTCTGCGGCGGTTGCGCTGGCCTATGATCAAGCCGATTTACCGCTGGGGCACGGCTTTCTTGTACCTCGCTCAGAACGGCGGAAAATTATGGCTTGCACCTTTGTGCATAAGAAATTTCCATATCGCGTGCCAGAAGGAAAGAAGATGCTGCGTTGTTTCTTTTCCAGCTCGCGCATGCCTGATCTGCTCACGCACAGCGACCAGGATTTGCAGCAGATGGCGCGGCAGGAATTGAAGACAATTTTAGGCCTGCACCCCGAACCCATATTCGCCCGCACATTTCGCTGGGACCGTGCCATGGCGCAGTATGAAATCGGCCATCTCGATCGCGTGGCAGAGATGGAAAAAATTATCTCGGCAATGCCCGGCTTCCATATTATCGGCAATTCGTTTCATGGAATCGGCGTGCCAGACTGCATCAAATCTGCACGGCAGGCTGTGGAGCAGATTACTTCCGCCGTTTCACAGACAGCGGCCGTTTAGCTTTAGTTTTCTTTGCCGGAGCTTTTGCGCTCGGCGTTGTGCCTAGCCCGGCCTGCGTTTTCTTTGGCAGTCTTTCCAAAACAAGTTGATACGTTCGCGAATCAGCTCTTTCATTTCCGGCTGGCGCAGAGCTTCCATTTCCAGGATGGCCACCCAGTGATTGCGCGCCATGTAGGGAGCAGGAATAATGCCTTCAATCTCCACCAGTTCAGCAAATTTCTCCGGAGTGCATTTAAAGGCGATTTTTGTTTTGACTAATTGCGGCTCCATATTGGCCATGCAAAACATTTTTCCGGCAATGCGGAAGAGCAGATTATGCTCCCATTGCACGTCTTCAGTAGCATGCGGCAGTGAGAGACAAAAGGTGCGCACCCAGTCAAGGTAAGAAGCCATAAGGGAAATATTAGCTGCTTGCAGGTGCGTGGGCAATTGCCAGCTTCAATCGTGCAGGCTCAGCAATGCGCGCGTAATTTCTATATCTTCGGGGCCGAAGACGGTGCGCAGATCGAACAGCACGCGGCCGTCTTCCACGCGAGCCACAATGGGGGGATGGTGATGGCGAAGGCGGGTGGCCAGTTCATCGGCACTGAGCGATTGTGCTGTGACGGCCAGCAGAAAAGTTGGCAAGGAAGAAGTAGGCGCGGAGCCACCGCCAACAAGAGATTCGCCGGCAATGATATCGGTTTGCAAATGTGTGGCGGAACTAAGCTGCGCCTGCAGGGCTTCCGCACGCTCACGAATTTGCTGGGCAGGGAGACGCATCATGCGCGCAAAAGGAATTGCGTCATGGTTCTGGCGAATGTATTCCATCAGCGTGCCTTCCAGTGCGGCATAGGTCAGCTTATCTACGCGTAGTGCCCGGAAGAGCGGGTTGGCGCGCAGACGTTTGATTAACTCTTCGCGTCCGCTGAGCAGGCCAGCTTGCGGGCCACCCAGCATTTTGTCGCCGCTGTAAGTGATGAGATCAACTCCAGCACGCAGGCTTTCCATTACGCCGCTTTCGTTAATACCCAGAGAACGCAGCGGAAGCATGGCGCCGCCGCCAAGGTCTTCCATCACAGGGATGTTGTGTTTGCGGCCGAGAGCGGCCAGCTCTTCCAGAGATGGCTGCTCAGTGAAGCCAATGATGGCAAAGTTGGAACGGTGGACGCGCAGCAGTAGCCGCGTTTTTTCAGTGATGGCGTTTTCGTAGTCGGCCAGCCGCGTGCGGTTGGTCGTTCCGACTTCGCGCAGTAGAGCGCCGGATTTGGCCATCACGTCCGGTACGCGGAAAGAGCCGCCAATCTCCACCAGCTCACCGCGCGAGACAATGACTTCCCCGCCTTCAGCCAGCGTATTCAGCGCCAGCATGACCGCCGCAGCACAATTATTTACGGCAACTGTGCGAACACCACTCACGCCTTCCTGATTCAGTAACCGCGAGAACAACCGCTCAAGATGGACATCGCGCTTGCCGCGCTCGCCTGCCGGAATATCAAATTCAAGATTGGAGTAGCGGCCTGCGACTTCATTGATCCGCTTGAGCGCAGCTTCCGCCAGCGGTGCACGGCCAAGATTCGTATGCAGGACCACGCCCGTGGCGTTAATGACAGGCTTAAGTGAAAACTCCATGGCGCTGCTCAGATGGCGTGCGATTGCGTGCGGCAGGTGAGAAACCGCGAGTTCCACCGCCGCATGATTGCCCAGCGTACCTGTGCTGATCTCTTCACGAAGCTTTGCCAGTACGGCACGGACTGACTCGGTAACTACGGGCTGGCCTTCACGGACAAGCAGATCTGCAAGTGAGGTATTCTTCAGCAATTCGTCCACGGCGGGAAGAAGGCGATAGAGGTCGGATTTGGAAGTTGTAGTCATGCTTTTATCTCGAGCGAAGCGAGAGATCCCTTTTGCCGAAAATAGTCTCTATGCGCTCAATTCTCGCAAATTAACCGTGGATGTAAAGGTGCAAATCCGTGTAGCAGTTCACTTATAACTACTCGTGGTCATCGACCACTGATTAGGGAATAGGGTTCCCTCGCTATGCTTCGGGATTTCAGAAAAAACAAACTTACCCCACTTCCACCAGCCCATATCGTCGCTGCCAGTGGTTGCGCAGGTGTTCCATGACACGCTTGCGGTCTTCCAATGTGATTTCCGGATCTTCTTCTTTCACGAGCTTTGCCGCTTCAACTTTTGCCAGCTCCAGCAGCTTGCGGTCACGTAGAAGATTGGCTACGCGCAGTCCGGGCATGCCAGCTTGCCGTGTACCAAAAAATTCTCCAGGACCGCGCAATTCAAGATCAAGTTCGGCGATCTCGAATCCATCCTGCGTGCGCACCATTTCATTCAGACGGCGCTCGCCTTCAGGCGATACTTTGCCACCGGTCATGAGCACGCAGTAGGATTTGGCCGCGCCACGGCCGATGCGTCCGCGAAGCTGGTGGAGCTGTGATAGCCCAAAGCGCTCAGCATGCTCCACTACCATCACGGTGGCGTTGGGCACATCTACTCCGACTTCAATCACAGTGGTAGCGACGAGAACATCAATCTCACCGTTTTTGAAGCGGCGCATAGCTGCTTCTTTTTCTTCCGGACTCAGCCGGCCATGCAGCAATCCTACGCGCAGATCAGGGAAGATTTTTCTCCGTAGCTCGTCAAACATATGGAGCGCAGCCTTGAGCCCAGTCTTGGATCGAGCGCCCACAGGTTCGGATGAAAACTCCATCTCCTGCTGTTCTGTTGGAGCGCCTTCAATCACCGGGTAGACAACGTAAGCCTGGCGTCCGAGCTTGACCTGTTTTTTTACAAAATCCCAGACTTCATCTGCTCGTTTATCGGAGATTTTGCGTGTAGTGATGGGCGTGCGTCCGGGCGGCAGTTCGTCGAGAATGCTCGTATCGAGATCGCCATAAAGTGTGAGTGCCAGCGTGCGCGGAATGGGGGTGGCAGTCATTACAAGGGTATCTGGCTCCGCATTGCCTTTTTTCATCAGTTTAAAGCGCTGCATCACGCCGAAGCGATGCTGCTCATCGACTATGACAAAGCCCAGTTTATTGAACTCAACTTTTTCCTGGATCAACGCATGCGTGCCGATCACAAGATGCACGTCTCCGCGCGCAATATGGCGGCGCGCACTGCGCTTAAGGTCTTCATCCAGTGAACCGGTAAGCAGCAGGATGCGATAGCCAGCCACGTCTTCCAGAATGCGCCGTGCGGAGAAATAATGTTGCGTGGCCAGAATTTCCGTAGGCGCCATAAAGGCCACTTGGTAGCCATTTTCGATGGCGATGATCGCAGCCTGTAAGGCCACGATGGTCTTGCCCGATCCCACATCGCCCTGAAGCAACCGCCGCATGGGGAAAGGCTGCTGCATGTCCTGCGCGATTTCACCAAGCACGCGCTTTTGCGCGCCCGTGGGCTTGAAGGGAAGAGTTTTCTTCAACGCCTGGCGAACGCTTTCAGTCAGCGCAAATGCGATGCCTGGACGCGAGCGCATCTTGCGTCGCTTTAACTCCAGGCCCACTTCCAGAAAAAAGAGCTCTTCAAAGATCAGGCGTTTGTGCCCCGGCGTCGAATTACTTTGCAGATCGGCGAAAGATTCGCCTTCAGGCGGGAAGTGAACCTGATCGAATGCCTGGCGGCGGTCCAGCAGGTTCAGCCGGCGGCTGAGAGCAGGAGGAATTCCATCAGGAATCTGAGGTCCGAGGTTTTGCAGCGCACCATAAATGATGCGACGAAACCAGCGCGAGGTCAGCTTGGCGTTGGCCGCTGATTCATAAATAGGGACAATCCGTCCCACCTCAAGCGACTCAATATCCTTAACGCTTTCAAGATCAAGCTCACCCTCACCGCCGCCATCTAAAACTTCAAACTGCGGCTGATTGATCTGGAGACCCCGGCTCTTCCAGCCTTCTTCCACCTTGCCATAGAGAGCGACGAGTTGGCCGGGCTTGAAACGGTCGCGCAGATACTCACCATGAAACCAGATGCACTTCAGGGTGGAGCGCCCCTGGCCGGCCACAAGTTCAAATATTGGCATGCCGTTCCGGGTGCGGAATACCGCGGAATTACGGACTTCAGCGATAACGGTGGCCATTTCACCAGCGCGCAGTTCACCAATCCCGCGCGGATTCAGGCGATCTTCATAGCGGAAAGGCAGGTAATAAAGCAGATCTTCCACCGTGGAGATGTTCTTCTGCTCCAGCCACTCCGCTATGCGCGGACCAACACCTTTAACGAATTTAACTTCTGTTTGTAAATCAAGCACTCAAGATGATGATACTTGAGCTGGAACCTAAAAAAATCCTAAGAGTTGAAGAGTCACGCAAGTGCCAGCGTAATTCGTGTTAGGCTTTATCGGATTTTCAAATCATTCATGCCAGCAGGCGCCCATCATCGGGCACGGTTTGTTCGTAGTCCTTCGGCCCACTCTCCGGCGCAGCAATACGGCGTTGCGTTACTCTTGTGCGGGCTGGCAACCGGCTTCAACTTTGCTTTTCCGGCATTAAGTTCTCAGGCTCCTCTATTTTCTTTTTTTATCGCCACCGGTGCAGCGGCATGGTTCAGCGGATTTCGAGCGGGGCTACTAGCCAGCGTTGTCTCCCTGCTAGTGGTCAATTTCTGTTTTCTTCTGCCAAGTGGTTTTTTGTCGAACCACGGTGTCGGCTTCATACGGCTGCTGGGTTTTGGGCTCGTGATGGTTGGGATCGCATGGCTGATTGATTTCCGTGCACGATCATGGCGCGTGCTTGAAAAGCAGCGCGAGCGGGCGGAAGAGCAACAGCGCCGCCATCGCGCCATTGTCTCCAGTGTCGCGCGGATTGCCGGGATCGGCAGTTGGGAATATGACATCGGCGGGGACATCCTGATTTGGGACGATGAAACGATTCGCATTTTCGGCATCACGCGCGAGGCTTTTGGCGGCAATGGCGCCGCTTTTTTTGCACTGGTGCATCCTGATGACCGCGAAGCGCTGAAGGCCATGCAAGCCAAAGCCCTGGCAAGCAACGGAATCATGGAAATGGAGTATCGCATTCTCAGGCCAGACGGGACGATTCGGCTGGTTTATGATCGCGGCCAGGTCACGCGCCATGAAGACGGCAAGCCCGCGCAAAGCATCGGAATGATCATGGATGTGACCGAGCAGCGGAAGACCCTGGAAGATTTGCGCGAAAGCAAAGAACGGTATGACGTTGCGGTGCTTGGTTCCGCATCTGGCTTGTGGGACTGGAACCTGCTGACCAATGAAGTTTTTTACGCGCCGCGCTTTAAAGAATTACTTGGTTATGAGGAAGATGAATTTCCCAGTGTCCTGGCTTCTTTTGAGCAGCACCTGCACCCAGATGATCGAACTGAAATCAACCTGGCTTTCAAATTGCATTTGAAAGATCGCGTGCCGTTCAACGTGGAATACCGTTTGCGGACTAAGTCCGGCGAATATCGGTGGTTTAATGCCCGCGCCCAGGCGCTTTGGGACGCAGAAGGCAAGGCTTACCGGATGGCGGGTTCCATTGTAGACATTTCTGAGCGCGTGCTTCTGGAAGAAAGATCTCACCAGTCGCAGCGAATTGAGGCCGTGGGTCGGCTGGCTGGCGGGATCGCGCACGACTTCAACAATATGCTGGGTGTGATCCTGATTCATTGCGAGAGCCTGGGAGAGAAACTCCCTGTTCATAGTCCGGAATGGCAAAGCGTAAAGCAAATCCAGACAGCCTCAGTGCGTTCTGCCGCCCTTACGCGCCAACTGCTGGCTTTCAGCCGCAAGCAAATTTTATTGCCAAGAATACTGGACTTGAATTTCAGCGTGGCTGAAATCAGTTCCATGGTGAAGAGCCTGATTGGTGACGATATTGAACTGGTAATTCATCCCAGTGAAAAGCTTGGCTATGTGAAAGCGGATCCGGGACAAATTCACCAAGTGGTGATGAATCTGATGGTAAATGCCCGCGATGCGATGCCGCACGGCGGCCGGATCTTGGTGGAAACCGGAAATGTACAGTGGGGTGGGCAACAGTTGCCGCTTAATGTGCCAATAATTCCAGGACCATATGTGATGCTTTCTGTCAGCGATAACGGATGCGGAATGGAGCCTGAGGTCTTGCGGCATATCTTTGAACCTTTTTTCACCACCAAGGAACAAGGCCATGGCACAGGTCTGGGGCTGGCCACCGTTTACGGCATTGTTAAGCAGAGCGAAGGCTATGTGGTGGCGGAAAGCGAGCCAGGCAAAGGCACAACATTCAAGATCTACCTGCCGCAGGTCGAAGGTGAGTTGGCGGTGCCCGTTGCAGAGCATGAGAAAACTCAGGCCAGCGGAGGCAACGAAACGATCCTGATGGCTGAAGATGAACCATTGTTGCGTGAAATCTTCCGCATGCAACTGGAAGGCGCCGGCTACAAGGTGCTTGAAGCGCAGAATGGTGATGAAGCGGCAGAGATTGCAGAAAAACACAGGAACAGAATCCACCTGTTGCTGACGGACCTTGTAATGGCTGGCGGCACCAACGGTGTGGAATTAGCAGCAACGCTGAACGCCACCCAGCCGGGAATCAAAGTTGTCTTCATGACAGGTTATACGGCAGACGTAATTGATCCGAAGGGTATGGCCGACATACAAGACCGAATTCTACAAAAGCCCTTTAGTGGTACTTCATTGCTGCGCAAAGTCAGGGAAGTATTGACGGATGCCTAGCGGAGGCGTGACTTCCTGAAGAGACATACGATTTTCTCCTCTGTCTGCTTATTTATCCTGATGGAAGTAATTGGGCATGTCTTGTGGCTACGTGGAGTGATTCCAGACAACAATATTGGCGGCGATATTCTGTACCAGTATGTGCCGTTGGCATGGGTAGTGATGACCATCATTCTGGTGGGAAGAAAATTCCTCTAAATCAATGTGCCCAGTGGCGATCTTAGCCACGGGCGGAACGCCGCTTTGCAAGCGCTTTCCTGGGTTTGGATGAACCACCTTGCTCTGTGTTAAAAAATTGTGGCAGGCTAAAATTATCGATATTAAAGGTGAACTCATTTGTGCAGGAGGGGCATGACGTGCTGTGTAGTCCTTCTTTTACCTGTGCTGGATCCACGTCAAAAGAGCGCAGACATTTGGGGCAGGTTACGATGACCTGGCCTGAGCCATTCAGCGCAATCCATATGGGAGAGGTGTTGCGCTTGCCCTGTACGGGACGGTCCGGCGCCACGCGCACAAGTTCTTTTACCTTGTTGAGCAAGTCCGGGATTAAGTAATCACCCTTCTGGAAGAAGGTGTCAGCCAAAAGTCCGTCCGGGACGTTATCAGTCACGTATTCGCCGCTCAGGGCAATGGTGGGAATCTGCGGGAAGCGGTTGCGCACCACGGCCAGAAACTCAAAGCCAGACATATTGGGCATGCGCAGATCTGAGATGATGAGATCGGGCAGAGCATCGTCAAGAGAGTGGAGGCCTTCCATTCCGTCCGCGGCCGTCAGCACTTCATAACCTGCGGCTTCAAGCACGGCTCCGCCAGTAGTTCTTACGGCAGGTTCGTCGTCCACAAATAGGACACGAAAGCGAAAAGTGGGCATCTATGGGCTCCTTGGCGCGAAGGGCTAGCTGGTTTTTGGCGGGTGTACCGACTGCCTTTAGTATAACAGCTGCACAGGCCACTTTTGGCGGCCTTTCTCTTGTTCAGAGCTGTGGATTACGCCTAAACTTAAGGTAAAGCACATAGGTCAGGTGGATGAAAAAACGCATTGCGGAAATAGTCTGTGCCATTGCCATAGCTTTTTTTTGCATACGAGCACAGGCATGGCAGGAGCCTTCAGACGCGGGCGAGCCGAAGTCGCCGAGTTCCCCAACGCCGGGCTCGCCAACTCCGGCTGAGACGCAAGCACAACCCGCTCCGCAAGAAGCTGCGGAGAGTCCGGCTGCGCAGTTGCCGCCTACCAACGATCCGAAAGAGATTGTGCGGCGATCCATTGAGATTGACCGCAAAACCCTGGAACTGGCGCGCAGCTATACCTGCCAGCATCGCGAAGTCATCAAGCACCTGGACAAACACGGCAATGTGACCTCTACTGAGATCAAGACCTATGACATTGTTTCTTATTATGGCGAAGACTATTCCAAGTTGATTATGGTGGACGATAAGCCGCTGAGCGAAAAAGAGCAGAAAAAAGAAGATGAGAAGCTGGAGAAATTTCTGGCCAAGTACCGCAATGAAAGCGAAGAGGACCGCGATAAGCGGCGCGCCAAGGAAAAGAAAGAGCGAGCAGAGGGCCGGGCTTTTCTGCGCGACGTGGTGAATGCTTATGACTTCCGCATTGTGGGGGAAGAAAAGCTGGAAGGCGCAGACACGTGGGTAATTGAGGGCACACCGCGCGCTGACTTTCATCCTACGCAGCCGCACGCTGACATACTCAAAAAAATCAAGGGCAAGATGTGGATCGACAAAAAAGAATATAACTGGGTCAGGGTAGAGGCGGAAAACTTTGACACCATCTCCTTCGGCCTTTTTCTGGTCCGTCTTCACCCGGGGTCGCGTTTCAATTTCCAGCAAATGCACTTGAATAATGAAGTCTGGCTGATGCGGCGGTTTTACATCAATGGCGGAGCCAGGGTGGCGCTGCTGAAGAATGAAGCCATCGAACAGGAAGACACGTTTTCCAACTATAAGAAGTTCAGCTCTTCCATAAAAATTCTGCCGGGTGTGCAGGAAGTGCCGGCGGAAGAGAAGCCCGAAGTATCGCCTAAATAAGCGCCTAGCAGGACTTTTGCGAACAAGCACATTCCATCCGCAAACAAATCTCTCCCTGTATATCTATACCCTGCTACAAGTTGGGTTCCCTTAGTTCGATAAAGCACACACAGGTGCCCCCCTGGCAGGTATGATCCAGACACATCTTCTTACGCAGGAAAGGTTACGGAGCCCTTTTGCGCATTGAGGTGCAGGTCATTTTTTTGACCTCGCGACCGGTGCGAGAGGAGCTCTGTATGGTTGAGGCCATTCGACCCCGTAAATACAAAAACAGAATTCTGGCGTCATTGCCGAAAGCGGAAATTTTGCGCCTTGCGCCGAATCTCTCCGCTATGGATCTGCCAAGAGGAAAGATGCTGCTCAATCCGGACGAGGAGAGTACGTATGCTTATTTTCTGGAATCGGGGCTGGCCTCAGTGGTGATTGAACTGGCCAATGGCAACACCGTGGAAACGAGTGTCATTGGAAGCGAAGGCATTGTGGGAATCCCGGGCGTGCTCGGGGCCAAAAGCATGCCCGCCCGCGTATTCATGCAGATTCCCGGCGCAGGCTACAGAATTAAAGCTACTCGCCTGCAAGAAGAGTTTGAAAAGCCCGGGACCCTGCACAAAGTGGTCAACCGTTATGTTCAGGCGCATCTGGTGGCAATTTCGCAGACCGCCGCCTGCAACCGGCTGCACGATATTGCGGAGCGGCTGGCGCGCTGGCTATTGATCTGCCATGACAGAATGGAGTCTGACGCATTCTCAATTACTCATGAATTTCTGGGACACATGCTGGGAACGCCCCGTTCCACAGTGACACTGGCAGCGGGAATTCTGCATAAAGCCGGGCTGGTTGATTATTCGCGCGGCCAGGTACGCATCAGAAACCGGAGCGGTCTGGAAAACGCTGCGTGCGAATGCTACCAGACGATCCGAAAAGAGTTTGAGCGGCTCGGTATTACATCTGTCTGATAGCAGACAGATGGTGTACATGGAGAGTTGTTCAGAAAAAATGTGTCCGGATACGCCGCCAACACAATGGAATGTTTTCCGTTAGCGTGCTGGTTCAGGCTCCTGATATAAGCCAATTACGTTGCCTGCCAGATCGCGGAAGCGCGCGGTAATTTCCGGAGCATCGCCGCCAATGGGCTGAACGATCTCGCCTCCATTGGCAACGACCAGATCAAGCGTGGCAGCCACACTATCTACCATGATATAAACCATAAGTCCTGGGGCCCTGGCAGGCGGACGTCCCAGCACCCAGGAACCGCTGACCTCGCCAACCGCGTCGTCAAAAGCGGTGCTTCCATCACCTCGCTGGCGAATGCTCCATCCAAAAGA
This sequence comes from Candidatus Angelobacter sp., assembly GCA_036496365.1. Taxonomy (GTDB): domain Bacteria; phylum Acidobacteriota; class Terriglobia; order Terriglobales; family Acidobacteriaceae; genus Angelobacter. The sequence continues at coordinate 35,460 of DASXLK010000178.1, forward strand.
TCGCTGGTAAAAAGCGGCTGCACGGGCAATGTCAGTCGCGGGAATTTCGATGTAACAGATTTTGCCGCTCTTGAGCGTGGGAGGCATAGTGTTCCTTTTACTAAATATTGTATTGCGCGGGATAGGTTCTATTCCATGCCCGCCCATTCAATCGCGTTGAACAGCATTTGAAATGTTCCTTCTGTCTGCGCGCGATGCTGCACGCGGAAGCCAAACATGACGATCTTACCTTTACCGCGCGTAAAGCTTACGGCGGCTGCTTTGCGTTCAAGCCGCTCTGCACCGTGAGCATAGCCGGAGATCAGCATGTCTTTGGCATCGTCTGGGTACCAGGCGATTACGGAGCGCTGCGTGTCAGTCTCAGGAGAGGAAGTCTGAAATGCCAGCGGAGAATCAACAAATGCGGCAATCTCTTTTGGCATGCCATAACCGACAGGGTTTTGCTCATCGACATAAACGCGCAACAGCGATCCGGGAATATTAAAGTCAGCAATGGGGAGCGCTCCGCGTCCCGTGGGATTGGCAAGGGCATTCCGCACGGGAAGATTGAAATCTTCGCCAAAGATGACTTCCGACGAATGGGCCAGCGTGATGAGCGTGCCGCCTTTATCGACAAAATCTTTCAGCGCACGAACGCCATCTTTGCCGATGCCTCCAGTGTATTCAGGCGGAAACTCTTCTGAATAGCCTTCGCGTCCGTAACGCCCATCAATGATCACTTCGCGGCTGGTATCCGGCAGGATGACAACATCGAATGAGGCGTTGAGATTTCCGGCGCGCACCTGCTTATTCTCAACGTTCTTGATGTTGAAACCATATTGCTCAAGGATGAAACGGGTCCAGCCTTCGTCCATGGAAGCGATATAAGGCTTGTACAGGGCGACGCGAACGGCCTTGAGCGGAACAGCATCTTTGGGGAGGTCGGTCAGCGCGGAGAGTGCAAGATGCAATTTGTCGGCATTGGCGGCAAGTTGCTGAT
>DASXLK010000179.1:0-44409 GCA_036496365.1 Candidatus Angelobacter sp.
TTTATGAATAAAGTCGTTGCCAGCGCTGATGAAGCCGTCCGGGATGTGCAGGACGGCGCGATGATTATGGTCGGCGGTTTTGGATTGTGTGGCATTCCCGCCGACTTGATTGACGCCTTGGTCCGCAAGGGCGTACAAAACCTGACCACGGTTTCCAACAATGCCGGTGTGGAAGATTTTGGCCTGGGCAAGCTTCTGGCCACTGGCCAGATCAAAAAACATATTGGTTCATACGTGGGCGAGAACAAAGTGTTTGAACAAATGGTGCTTACAGGCAAAGTGAAGCTGGAACTGAATCCGCAAGGTACGCTGGCGGAGCGCATACGAGCGGGCGGCGCGGGCATTCCGGCATTTTTCACGCCGACCGGAGCAGGCACCATGGTTTCTGAAGGCAAAGAGATGCGCGAATTTGACGGCCGCCAGTACGTAATGGAGCGCGCGCTCAAGGCCGATTTTGCCTTAATCAAAGCCTGGAAGGCCGACCGCTGGGGCAATTTGGTTTTCCGCAAGACCGCGCGGAACTTCAATCCTGTAATGGCCACGGCAGCCCATGTCACCATTGTTGAAGTGGAAGAACTGGTGGAGACGGGCAAGCTCGATCCTGATGGCATCCATTTGCCCAGCGTTTATGTGAAGCGAATTGTCTTGAGCACGGGACAGCCAAAGCGGATTGAGAAGCGCACCTTGACCAAGCGGGCTTAGTTTCAAAGAAGAGGGATTTATTCATGGCGACCACACCGGTAAAAGCGGACAAACAAAAAGACGTGGAGAAACGCGAACGCATTGTGAAGCGCATTGCGCGCGAAATGCAGGACGGGTTCTACGTAAATCTGGGTATCGGCATGCCGACTCTGGTGGCGAATTACATTGCTCCGGGTGTTGAGGTGATCCTGCAGAGCGAAAATGGAATGCTGGGCGTGGGGCCGTTTCCTTTTGAGGGCGAAGAAGATCCTGACCTGATCAATGCCAGTAAAGAGACTGTGACGGAAGTCCCCGGCACGGCTTATTTTTCCAGTGCTGATTCTTTCGCCATGATTCGCGGTTCACACATAGACTTGTGCGTGTTAGGCGCAATGGAAGTGGATGAAGAAGGGAACCTTGCCAATTGGATGATCCCGGGCAAGATGGTTAAAGGCATGGGCGGGGCAATGGACCTGGTGGCGGGCGCACGGCGCGTGATTATCGCCATGGAACACACGAATAAAGAGGGTGCATTCAAGATCCTGAAAAAATGCAGCTTACCACTGACGGGAATGAAAGTTGTACATACCATTGTGACCGAAATGGCGTACATCAATGTGTCACCCAAAGGCCTGGTTCTGGAAGAAGTTGCGCCAGGACTGACTGCGGAAGACGTGCAAAAAGCTACAGGAGCCAGGTTGATTGTGAGCCCGAATTTAAAAACCATGGAATCTTAATGCAACTCAAAACCTCTTCTGGTAATCGGAAAGAGAGTAGGTCTTGAGGAGGATTTCAAAATGCGTGCGAACAGTATTGATGTTTCATGGGATTCCGAGAAGTCCAAGTGGCAGATCCGGATTACAGCTGGCGAAGAGGTGATCCGGCGTTATTGTGATCTTCCCCAGACCGCAAGTGAAGCGGAACTTCGCGCAGCCGCGCAGAAGACGCTTACCGATGAAGGCTACGAACTGGATGGCGGGGCCATCATCATTCAACAATCGAAAGCTGCCTGATTATTAATTAACAATGGCTGCATTTATTCGTTCCGCAACGCCAGCGTAGGGTCTACCCTGGTGGCGCGTTGTGCTGGAATAAAACATGCAGCCATGGCAACAGCCGCCAAAAGAAGAGAAACAAATGTGTAAGTGATTGGGTCGGCCGCGCCAATTCCAATCAAAAAATCCCTGATCAACATGCCAATGCCAAAGGCCAGCGGCAGCCCTATTCCTAATCCTGCAATCACCACCAGAAGCCCTTGCCGGCCCACCAGGGAAAGGATTTGTCCACGCTGCGCGCCCAGGGCCATGCGTATGCCGATTTCATGGGTACGCTGACTCACGGAATAAGACATTACCCCATACACTCCCACGGCGGCCAGAACCAATCCCAGTCCACCCAAAATTGCAGTAAGGGTCGCGCCCAGGCGAAATAGAAACAGACCGTTCACTCCGTTTAACGATTCAGTCATTGTCATGGCACTTGTAGGCATGCCGGGTGCAAGTGATTCCACAAGCGGCAGCAGTTGGCGCGTGATCTCCATGTTTGCGCTGCGTACCTGCAGCGTTACCGTGGGAAAATAACGCTGTGCCAGCGGGACAAAGTAGGCTGAATCAATAGGGCTATACGGATCGACCAAACGAATATTCCTTGCCACTCCAATAACCTGAATCGGATGTTTCAAATCTTCTGGCACCGAAAATTCACGGCCTACCGGGTACTGGTGCGGCCAATATTTGTCAGCCATGGCCTGGTTAATCACTGCCACGTGCGGAGCGTTGGCGTTATCGCGCTCTTTAATATCGCGCCCGCGTAAAAGAGGTATGCGCAAGGTCTGGAAATATTCCGTACTCACCGCGTTGTAAAGAGCGCTGGGATGGGGCTGGCCTTTTACCGGCTGAATTTCCGGAATAACGATTTCACCACCAATCGATGTATCTCCCATCGGAATGACTGCTGCCAGGCTCGCCGACTGCACGCCAGGCAGGGCACGGCTGCGTTCCAGCAGGTCTTTGTAGAAAGTTTCAGTCTTTACCTGTGAGTAACCTATCTGGTTGGAATCCACGGCTAAATTAGTTAGTTCATGGGGATCAAAACCAAGATCGGCATGCTGCGCGATTTGCAGGCTCCGGGCGAAAAGGCCGGCGATAATCAGCAGAGTCAGAGACCCGGCAACCTGGATGGCCACCATCACATTGCGCAGGCGCTGCTTGCGCGAGGTAAGAGAGCGGCCGCTATCGCGCAACCCATGATTGATGTCGGCCCGCGATGACTGCAGGGCCGGAGCAATTCCTGCAATCAGGCTGGAGAGCAATGCGACGGCGAGCGCCCCGCCAAAGACCAGCCAATCAAACCCGAAACTGAAAGAGAGAGGGAAGGATCCGGGAAAGTGGATTGAATTTAAAAGGCGTGTAGCCATCAAGCCGGTAACAATTCCTCCGCAACAACCCAGGAGAGAAAGCAAAATACTTTCAGTAAGCGATTGACGGATTAACCGCCTGCGGGCCGCGCCCAGGGCAGACCGTACCGCCATCTCTGATTGGCGCGAAGTTGCCCTGACCAGCAGAAGGTTGGCAACGTTCACACACGCAAGAAGCAGAATCAGGATGCCCAGCATGAAGAACATGGCTGCCGTCCGCACGAGCGGATTCACACCTTCATAAGTAATTAACCCAGGTGGCCGTAGCGGATTGGCACGCATTCCCGTGGGCGTTTCATCGGGCCGGGGATATTGGGCGAGCAAATGTAGAGCTGCCGTATCCAGCGCGGGCTTGACTTTTTCTGGTGTTGTGCCACGTTTCAAGCGGGCGAAAATATACAGCTGGCGAGTGGTGCCTTTCACAAGAAAATCATTGGGTATGCCGGCGTCAACCACCATCATATTGAGTGGAAGATAGGTCTGCATATGCAGGGCAGGTGTCGGTCCCACAAAACCTTTTGGGGCAATGCCGATAATTGTGACCAAATGACCATTGATGGCCGCGCTCTTGCCCACAATCTCCGGATTACCCTGAAAGCGTGACATCCAATATCCCCAGGAGAGCACTGCTACCGGGTCGGGAGCAGATGTGGTGCCTTCGTCTGGTCTAAAGAAGCGGCCCAATGATGGCTTTAAACCCAGAAAAGAAAAGAAATTTCCGGTTGCAAAAAGAGCCTGCACCGACTGGGTCTTCCCTTGAAAGGTCATGCCATCTGGGCCAGTTTGGCCCGTTCCGCTAAAGGCCACAGCCACCATTCCGTTGAATTGCGGGCCGCATTCTTCAGTGAGCTGCTGGTATTCCGGAAAAGAAAATTGCGTGTCATTGGGAGTCAGGCCAGCCCGATTAAAGCTTAAAAAGGTGAGAGAGTTCGGGTCTTCAACTGGCAACTTTTGGAAGAGCAGCCAGTCCACCATGCTGAAGATGGCGGTGTTGGCGCCAATGCCCAACGCCAGGGTCAAGACAGCAATTGTGGTAAAGCCTGGGTTTTTCCGCAGCATGCGAGCGCCATAACGAATGTCCTGCCAGAGGGTTTCCAGGAAGCCGAAACTGTTCATACGATAAATCTCCTCGCGGACCAAAGCCGGGTTGCCGAGCTTGAGATGCGCTGCGGTGCGGGCTTCCTCTGCGGACATTCCTTTGGCGATGTTCTCTGCGGTCTCAATCTCCAGGTAAGTCTGGAGTTCGCGAGCGCGTTCTTCGTCCCAATGGCGTTTTCTGAAGAAGCGGATCCAACTCATGGTTTACTCGTTTGCCGGTCTCAGTACGCGATTAACAGCGCGCACCAGTTCTTCCCAGCGGCTGGTTTGCACTGCCAGCTGTTTGCGCCCAACAGGAGTCAGGCGGTAATAACGCGCTTTACGATTGTTTTCTGACGTGCCCCAGAAAGATGCTATCCACTTGCGGTCTTCCAGACGATGCAAGGCTGGGTAGAGTGAGCCGTGTTCCACTTGCAACACATCATCTGATCGATGCTCAATGGCATAAGCAATGGTATGGCCATGAGCAGGCCCAAGCAAAAGTGTTTGCAGAACAAGCAGGTCGAGCGTTCCTTGAAGAACTTCGCCTTCCAGAGGTTTGGCGCCGCGTTTAGGCATAAACTGCCAAAGAGGTTACTCCAGAAGATCATCTAGTGCAAGAAGATATTCAAATTGTTGCTGATAATCAGAGTGTGAAATGCCAGATGAATAGCGGCTGTATGCGATCCAAAGATGATCTTTTAGAGATTCAATTGGCAGACGAAGCTGAATTATAAGAATCAGCCGGGAATATAATTGGTGTCTTTTTTCATGAGGCTGGGCGGTAATACAAAAAACAGTGCAAGTGCTGTATTCGCCAGGATACTGGCGCGCACATTGAACCAGGCAAGAACAAAGCAACCCAGATATACCAGCGGTCCCACCGCATACTGGGCAGAAATATTCACGGCGTTGTTCTGCGTATGTTCATGCAACAGACTGCGGCTTACCGCATATCTCCAAAGCAGGTTGAAGAACACTGAGATCACCACAAAGGTTCCGTTGTAAAACACCGCTGCGGTTCGCTGATCAGCGCGGCCTAGATATTGGGCCAGAATTGCCGTGGGATAAGGCACCACGCTCACACCCAGCAGCAATAGAAGATTCAGCACCAGAAGCACATCATCAGATCTTCTGATGTGGGTGAACATGCGGTGGTGGTTGATCCACATGACCCCGATATAAATGAAGCTCATCAGGAACGCCAGATAAGACGGCCATTGCCGCAGCAATGCTGTGGCCAGGTGATCTTGTCCAATCGGTGGAACTTTGATCTCAAGAATCAGCAGCGTAATAGCGATAGCAAAAACACCGTCAGAAAATGCCTCAACGCGCGTTGTTTCAGACTGCATACGTGGCTAGCGCCTGGCTCCAGCCAGCGCAGGTGCAGCCTGAGAAAGCTCTTTGAGCGTGTCAGCGAAAGCTGGCTTGGCGATTCCGCGCTCCGTGATGATAGCCGTGACATATTTATGCGGAGTTACGTCAAAGGCTGGATTCTCGACCAACACTCCGTCGGGCGCCACTTGCTTGCCGGCGTGATGTGTGACTTCACGCGGTGATCGTTGCTCAATGGGGATTCCTTCGCCGCTGGGCATGCTCATGTCCACGGTAGACCATGGAGCGGCCACGTAAAAGGGAATCGCGTGTTCTTTGGCCAGCACGGCCACGCTATATGTGCCAATCTTGTTGGCAACATCGCCATTCGCGGCGATGCGGTCTGCGCCTACGATCACGGCCTGAATTTTTCCCTGGCGCATCATCGAGCCCGCCATGTTGTCCGCAATCAGCGTGGTCTGGATGCCATCTTTCATCAGCTCCCATGCGGTAAGCCGTGAGCCTTGCAGGAAAGGCCGGGTTTCGTCGGCGAAAACGTGGAGATGCTTGCCCATTTGAATGGCGGAACGGATCACGCCGAGAGCGGTGCCATAGCCGCAGGTTGCGAGCGCCCCGGCGTTGCAGTGTGTGAGAATGCCGCCGGAACTGGGCAGCAGCACAGCGCCGTGCCGTCCCATGAGTTCATTGGCAGCGATGTCTTCCACCAGCATTTGCTGGGCTTCTTCTGCCAGAGTGATTTTGATCTGGTGTACACCTTGCGCGGCCACGGACTCAAACTTCTGCTGCATGCGGCGAATTGCCCAGAACAGGTTTACGGCCGTAGGACGCGTTTCACCCATGGTCCGGCAGATCTGGCCAAATGCATTGCGCAGAGTTGCGACGTCCGGCGCGGAGGATTGTTTTACGCCCAGCGCAATACCCATGGCTGCCGCCACGCCTATGGCGGGCGCGCCGCGAACAATCATGTCGCGGATGGCGGTGGCCACTTCCTGATACGTGCTGCAAGTTACGTAGACTTCCTCCGTGGGCAGCAACGTCTGGTCAATGAAGCGGACGCCATGGCTGGTCCATTCAAGTGTTTTGATCATTTAAATAGATTGTAATTGGTGGAGCGGATGGGATGCCATTTTTGAAGACACGCACAGCCAAGCTCCCGCAGACGCGGGTTGGAAAACGGAGCTGGGCTCAACTAATTTGGCTGCCGGGGTACGACCTGTTCATCGATGATCACAAATTGCGCGGGGCAGATACTTGAGCCACAGATAATGGGGACCACGCCGCGCATCTGGCGTCGTGTAATCAATCCCAGGGTGCCGCACTGCGGACAGGAGAGAACGGCCCAGTAAGGATCTTCCTCGTCGCCGACCTTGCCAGCATTCTCCAGAACAAAGATGCTGCCGGGTTCCATCTGCTCCGGAAGCCATTCAGTGATAATGTTTAGTTCCGCCACCATAGTCACCTCCGCCAATATTCTTCTCCCTTGATTTATCTAATGCACGATTTATCTGATGCACAGCTCACGAAGTCCGTCTCCTGGCTACCCCGCGAACCATCTGCGTTTGGGCTGGCCGCCGATTAAATATTTCTGCACGGACTTCTCTTACCGCGTCACTCAGGCAAACTCCCAGCAAAGGCTGGCGTGAGTTCTTGAGTATGTCAATGATCTGGCGCTCAGAGTTCTCCAGATAAATACGCTTTCCATCGGTCAATAAATGGTATTCAGAGCCGTTACTAACCGACTGGGCCAGCCGGCGTCCAAACTCTTTTTGCAGAAATTTCATGATGCGGCGGACCCGCTGCAAAGGAAATCCTTTGCGGCGAAGAGCACAAATGACTGCGACCTCTGTAACGTCGTCAAAGGAATACATTCTGCACCGGCCTTCGCGCTGTGGTTGCACAATGCCACGCTCGTCCCACCACTGGAGCTGGCGAGGCGTAATGCCCGTAAGCTTGACTACCTGCGCAGATGTAAACCGTTCGATCATTATTCCCAAGACATGATTACTAAGAAATGTTTTAAACATTTCTTCACATAAATGTTTGCAATATTGTAAGAGCAGTATCGAGGAAGTCAATAGGATTCGTAAATGGCAGGAGTTTTTTAGGAGGCGTAGAGCGCGATGCGGCGGTTAATGCTTGATTCGTTGGCTGCAGGATTTCAGCTGGTGCTGCCGCCGCCAACAAAATGTACAACTTCCAGTTTGTCACCGCTTTTCAGGGTAACGCCTTCCCAGTTGGCGCGCGGCACGATTTCCAGATTCAGCTCCACGGCGACACGGTCCGGCTTCATGCCCAGTTGGGCAACCAGAGCGGCAACGGTCAGGCCGTCGGGAAAATCGCGTTGTTCACCGTTAATTTGAAGAAGGGCCATTAGCAGTTAGCCGTTAGTAATTGGCTTGAGTATCGTAATTTTAAAGCATTGGATTGCCAAACGAATATGGGCCAGTGCAGGAATGGCGTTGCGGTGGCGATACTTCCAAGGGTTTGGCTTTTAATTCATTGAACGTGTGGTATTAGGCCACAACGCTTGGCGCTGCTGCCCGTTTAGGAAGAATCTCGCCGATACGGCGGATCTGTGCGCCCACGCCTTTAAGCTTTTCTTCAATGCGCTCATAGCCGCGATCAATGTGATAAACGCGGTCAAGAATAGTTTCTCCGTCGGCAACCAGCGCGGCAATGACCAGAGAGGCGGAGGCACGCAAGTCAGAACACTGGACAGCGGCTGCGCTGAGAAGAGTTTTTCCGCGGACGATGGCGCGACGGCCTTCCACACGGATATTGGCTCCCATACGCACGAGCTCATGTGCATGCATGAAGCGGTTCTCAAAAATATTTTCCGTGATAATGGATGTACCCTGGGCCTGCGTGGCCAGCGTCATGTATTGCGCCTGCATGTCCGTGGGGAAGCCGGGATATTCTTCCGTGCTGATATCGGCTGCCGTGAGCTGATGCCCATTGGTCACGCGCATGGAATCGCCTGAGGCGCTGATTCTGATTCCCGTTTCTTCCAGCTTTTGAATCAGAGAACCCAGATGCGTGGGATCGCAGTTGGTGAGTGTGAGATCGCCACCGGTAAGCACGGCAGCAATCACAAACGTGCCGGCCTCAATGCGGTCTGGAATAATGCGATGCCGCGCGCCATGGAGCTTCTCCACGCCCTGAATGCGAATGGTGGATGTGCCTGCGCCTTCAATCTTTGCGCCCATTTTGGTGAGCAAGGCGGCGAGATCAATTACTTCAGGTTCACGCGCGCAATTTTCCATCACGGTCTCGCCTTCAGCGAGTGTTGCAGCCATCATAAGATCTTCAGTGCCGGTGACGGTGATCTTGTCAAAAATAATGTGGCCACCATGCAGGCGCTCCGCACTCGCTTCAATATAGCCATGTTCCTGCTTGATGGTTGCGCCGAGACGCTCCAGGCCCTTCAGGTGTAAATCGATAGGGCGAGCGCCAATGGCGCAGCCGCCGGGTTGCGAAACGCGGGCGCGTCCCATGCGCGCGACGAGCGGCCCCAGCACCAAAGTGGAAGCACGCATGGTCTTAACCAGTTCATATGCGGCTTCAGGGTTTCCAAGATTGCTGCAGGAAATGGTGGTGCGGTGCGAGGCGCGGCCATAGCCCAACTCAACGTCCGCTCCCATGGAGACGAGCAGGTTGCGCTCCGTCTGTATGTCGCGCACGTCTGGAATATTTTCCAGGATGACGGGCTCATCAGTAAGGATGGCGGCGGCCATCGCAGGCAGGGCGGCATTTTTAGCGCCGCTGATGCGGACGATCCCCACCAGGGGATTGCCGCCACGAATTACAAATTTATCCATAAGACTCTCTGGCGCAATGGCCGTTTCCCTGAAGTCAATCCGTATAGTCCGGCTACGCGAAACCGGTTTTTTGAAGTCCGGAATCGTGCCTGGCAGCAGCGATTCAAGTTTGCTGGAGCGGGTATACGGTGCTTTGGGAACTATCTTCATTTTAAATTACCCTTCACGATTGCTTGCCGCACATTGCCCTTAACGCTCTTGAGTCTTATTTCCGCCTGGGTACGCCCCAAACGGGTCTTCAACATGATGAGCGCCACGGCCACTTGGTTATCCGCCGCCTTAAGACTTTTGAGAGCTGCTGCCCGGTCAACCCCGGCAGCTTTCTCCAGAATAGCCAGCCCACGCTCCATTAGCTTTTCATTTACGGTGTGAACATTGACCATTAAATTGCCGTAGATGTAGCCGAGACGCGCCATCGCTCCTGTAGAAAGCAGATTGAGGGCCATCTTCTGTGCAGATCCGGCCTTCATCCGGGTAGAGCCGGAAACCGCCTCTGGACCGACCTCCAATACAATCTCAATTTCAGCAACTCGGCCCAGCTCTGAGCCACGATTACAAACTAAAGCCGCGGTTATGGCCCCTTTCTTGCGTGCATGCTCGACTGCGGCAATGGTGTAGGGCGTACGCCCGCTGGCTGCAATGCCAATCACCACGTCTTGCTTGCCCGGCTTGCGCCGCGCGATATCACGGCGGCCCATGGTGCGCGAGTCTTCACTATATTCGGCAGCATGGCCCAGAGCTTTATCGCCACCGGCAATTACATATTGGATTGTCCGGGGATCGATATTAAAGGTCGGCGGGCATTCGGCGGCGTCCAATGCGGCGAGGCGTCCGCTGGTGCCTGCGCCTACGTAAATCAGGCGGCCGCCATTGCGGATGGCTTCAGCAATGGCATCAATGGCCTGCGCAATCTGCGGCAGCGCGCGCTTTACCGCTGCGGCAACTTTGCCGTCTTCATGGTTGATGACGCGGGCTATTTCAAGGGCGGAAAGAGTATCCAGATCAGAAGAAGCACGATTCTGCCGTTCGGTTTCCAGCTCGCGAATAGAGACTTTACGACTCACCCGGAAATACCTCTATCAAAGTGCTTCTATCATAGAGCTTGCACAACTGCGTCATGGAATGCGGGCCGGATTTGTCTGATGGACTGCGAACCACGGTCCGGCCAGGTGCGATTGGTAAGCAGCGTAACAGAGAGCTGACGGTCAGGGTCAATCCATAGTGATGTACCTGTATAGCCCAAATGGCCATAGGCACGCGAGGAAAAATATTTTCCGGATTGAGACGGTTGGGAAGGTGTGTCCCAGCCTAACGTGCGGGAGGTGCCGGGAGGAAAATCCTCGCGCCGGGTAAAAAGTTCATGGGTCTGCCTGGCGACCAGGGGTGTGCCGCCCAGCAACATGCAGTGAGCAAAAATTGACACGTCCATCGCTGTGGAAAAGCAGCCGGCATGGCCGGCAACTCCGCCGAGGATAGAGGCATTTTCGTCGTTGACTTCGCCTTGGATGAGCCGGTGACGAAAAGTGCGGTCGTCTTCCGTGGGCGGAATGAGATGTTTCCAATCTGCCGATGGATTAAAACTAGTATGCGCGAGGCCAAGTTTGGCGAAAATCTCGGCCTGGCAGAATTGATCCAGTGGTTGGCCAGAGAGCTTTTGGATGGCTTCTCCCAGCAGGATAAAGCCGATGTCGCTGTATTCGGCGCGAGAGCCGGGATCGGCAGCCAGTGGGACTTGCAGCGCCTGCGCTAAGAGTTCTCTCTTAGTGTGCGCGGTCTGAAAAAGCTTGATATAGGCAGGCAGCCCAGAGGAGTGTGCCAGCAGCATGCGCAGGGTGACTTGCCGCCTACGCGGATCGTCGGCTTGAGAGTTGATGGCAAATTCGGGAAGCAGTTCCGCCAATGGCTGATCGAGTCTCAACTGGCCGCGCTCATACAAGATCATGCAGGCAGTGGTGGTGGCAACTGCTTTTGTGACCGAGGCTATGTCATAGATAGTTTCGGCGGAGACGGCCAGCGAACCTGCTTCATAAGTGAAATGCCCGAGGCCTGTGTATGCGATGAGTTTGCCGTGGTGAGTAATCGCCACGGCTGCACCGGGAAATGAGTGTTGGTTAATACCGGTACGCAGAACGTCAAAGGCGCGCTGAAATTGTTTGTCCTGGCCGCTGAAGGCGAGGGACAAAGGCTGCAAATTCGGGGGATTGGTACTTTGGTGCAGAAGATTTCCTCTTATTGCTTTTGTTTTCGGTTTATAACACACTCAGTTCACAAGATGACATTCCTGCGTAAATTCTCAGGCCTTCCTGCCATATTTATTTTGCTGAGCGCTTTGCTGGCGCAGAGCCTTGTGGCCGCGCCTGCGCGCAAGAAGAAGACCCATGCACCGCTTCCAGAAGTAAAGGAGACGGGAAATTTTGCCTCTGTTGATGTGCTGGTACAGGAGCAGGTAAACGATCAGGCGATTACCGGCGCTGTCCTGCTGGTGGGGCATGATGGGCGCATTGTTCATCAAAAAGCTTTTGGATTGCGCACTACCACGCCCAAGCCGGAGTCAATGACGGTGGACACGATTTTTGATCTGGCGTCGCTGACCAAAGTGGTGGCAACCACGCCTAGCGTGATGCGGATGATCCAGTATGGACAGGTAAGGCTCGATGAGCCGGTGGCCCATTACATCCCTGAATTTGGCGTGAATGGCAAAGATGCGGTCACTGTCCGCCAGCTGCTTACGCATTATTCGGGCTTGCGTCCGGATGTGGATTTGAATCCGCCATGGGAAGGGCGCGATGCGGCCTTTAAGCTGGCGCATGATGAAAAATTGCAGTCGCCGCAGGGATCGCAGTTTGTTTATAGCGATACGAATTTCATTGTGCTGGGTGAGATGGTGCAGCGGCTTTCCGGCATGACGCTGGATAAGTATTCGCAGGTGCATATCTTCCAGCCGCTGGGCATGAACCACACAACTTTTCTGCCGCCAGCGCAGTGGAGAGGCAAGATCGCCGCGACTTATGCTCCGGATAGAAAGCAGATACTGCGCGGCACCGTGCATGATCCAAGGGCGGAGAGAATGGGTGGCGTGGCGGGACACGCCGGACTTTTCTCAACCGCTGGCGATCTGGCGCTATATGCGCAGGCGCTGATCAGCCGGAAGCAAATTCTGGATGCGGACATTATTGAAAAAATGACAACGCCCCAGCAGCCGCCGAATGCTACGGAAGTTCGCGGGCTGGGCTGGGACATTGATTCGTCGTTTTCGTCGAACCGGGGATCGCTGCTGCCGGTGGGATCGTTTGGGCACACCGGGTTTACCGGCACGTCCATGTGGATTGATCCTTATACAAATACATACGTGATTTTGCTGACGAATTCAGTAGTGCCGCGGCAGGGGCCGGCGATTATCTCTTTGCGGGCGCGCGTGGCCACGGCGGTGGCGAGTGTGCTGCATCTGGATGTAACGTCCGCTGATCGCGAAAGACAGCTGGCCATCACAGGGTATAACGAAGCGGCAACGGCGTCCCGCAGGCTGGGTGCGCGCAACGGACATGTGCTTACCGGCATTGATGTCCTGGAGTTGGACAATTTTGCTTCGCTCAAGCAGGACAAAACGGAGATGACTGTAGGCCTGCTGACAAATAATACCGGAGTCGACGGGAAGGGAACCCGGACGATTGACGCGCTGGCGGCAGCGCCGGGAATTAAGCTGGCGGCGATCTTTGCTCCGGAGCACGGAATATTTGGCGCGCAGGACGATCTGAAAGTTGAAAACACAGTGGATACGGTGACAGGCGTGCCGGTGTATTCGCTTTATGGTGGCACGGACGCGAAGAAGCGGCCGCCAGTGGACATATTAAAGACGCTGGATGCGGTGATCTTTGATATTCAGGATGCGGGCGCGAGGTTTTATACGTATCCGGCAACGCTGGGTTATCTGCTGGAAGCGGCAGCGCAGGCGAATACAGAGGTAATTGTGCTGGACCGTCCGAACCCGGTGAATGGTTCGTTTGTCCAGGGCAATATGTCACAGCCGGAGTTTGAGAGTTTTACCAACTACTATCCGACTCCGATTCGCTACGGGATGACGCTGGGCGAACTGGCGCAGCTCTATAACGTGGAGAGAAAGATTGGCGCGCGGCTGCGAGTGATCCCCATGCAGGGCTGGCTGCGTGGCGACTGGTTTGATTCCACAGGAATTGTGTGGATCAATACCTCACCGAATTTGCGATCAGTGAATGAGGCGGAATTGTATCCAGGTGTGGCGCTGGTGGAGGGAACAAATGTTTCTGTGGGACGCGGCACCGATACGCCGTTTGAGGTGATGGGCGCGCCATGGATTGATCCGCGAGCTTATTCGGATTACATGAATGCGCGGCTGATTTCGGGTGTGCGATTTGTTCCAGTCACGTTTACGCCAGTGAGCGGGCCTTACCAGAACCAGCAGTGCAAAGGTGTAAACATTATTGTTACGGACCGCACGGTGCTGGATGCTCCGGAACTGGGGATTGAGATTGCGGCGGCGTTGAAGAAGCTTTATCCCGATAATTGGAAGATGGAGCACATGATTACCGCGCTCTCGAACCAACAAGTATTTGACGCGCTGGCAAATGGGGAAGACCCAAGGAGCATTGCGCAGGACTGGCAGGATGATTTGCAGAAATTTAAAGAGATGCGGCAGAAATATCTTTTGTATAAGTGATTTTTCACCGCGGAGACGCAAAGGCGCGGAGAAAAACCGGGTTGAGCCGCGAATATACACGAATGAAGCCAGTTTTATTTGTTCTGTTTTTCCACCTGCATCTTTATTCTTGCTGTCTACTTTTGAGAGAGCCTTTGCAATAAACCCGCACTTCATTAATTTCGCGTTTTTTCGCGTGCATTCGCAGCTAATATTTTGAAATGCGACTGCATATCGGCACATCAGGCTGGTCTTACGCGAGCTGGAAGCCGGCTTTCTTTCCGGAGAAGCTACCATCGAAGCGATTTCTTGAATTCTATGGCACGCGGTTGAATGCAGTGGAATTGAATGCCACGTTTCGCCGCATGCCCACGCCCAGCGCCATTGCTGGCTGGGTGGGTGCGACACCGGCGGATTTCTGCTTTGCCGCGAAGGTGCATCAATCCATCACGCATTTCAAAAGACTGAAAGTGGCAGAGGATTCAATGCGCTTCTTTCTGCAGAGCATGGAGCCGATGCGGGCTTCAGGCAAGCTGGGGCCGATCCTGATACAGACGCCGCCGAACCTTAAAGCCGATGTGGATTTGCTCAGGACATTTGCGCAGTGCTTGCCGCAGGTGTACCGTTTCGCCTTTGAGTTCCGGCATGAGAGCTGGTTTGCGGATGCCGTGTATGAAATTCTGAAATCGAAGAATGCCGCGTTGTGCTGGGCGGAGAGTGAAAAGATTGTTGTGCCTAAAGTGGTTACTGCGGACTTTGTTTATTACCGGTTTCGCGAACCGGAATACAGCCAGCCTAATCTGGCCCAGATGGCGGAAGAACTAAAGACGCAGAGCGCGCAGCGCGACGTGTTTGCGTTCTTCAAGCATGAAGAACAGCCGGAAAGTGCTCTGAATGCAGTGACAGTGGCGCGGCTGAATGGGATTGAAGAAAAGCCGTTTGCGATGCCGGAGAAGAAAGCAAGGGCGAAGAAGAGCCAGCCGTAAGTTTTTTTGAATTCGCCTCCGATTTTTGTTGTGTGTTCGTTTAATATTCGCTATATTGAATTGAGGCAAGAAGCCCCATTCATACACCGCAACGGAGAACCTGCCGTTGCGTTTCTGTTTTACGGGATTGCGACCCTCTGCCTGATCTCTCAGCTTGAGCTTGGGTGAGATGGGTGACCTTGGGTGAAATTGGGTGAACCCGGGGGGAGGGGGTGGGTGTCAGCTGAGATTACAGGCAGAGGGCCGCAAGCTTGCCGCGCATGAGAGAAGCAAAGAACTTACGTGGATGAGGCACGAACAGCGTAGATCAGGAAGGGCACGGAATATTTGGCGATTGCACAAATATTGTGGCCTCAAGGATGCTGCGGAGCAGACCCCTCGGGTCCTATTTGTCCGCTGAAGAAAACACGGCCAAATAGACGGACCTCTTCGGGATGGCGATTTGTTTTGTGGTGCTCTTTTGAGAGAAATGCAGAGAAGCGTGGCGACACCAAATGGAACCAGATGAGCTATTGGCTCGGGCCTAGGCAGGCAGGATACTGGGGATGATGATGTCTGATAACAAGCGCGAAGAGACAAGCCGGCTTGACCCGCTGGTGAAAGGCTTTCTGGCTTATCTGCGGGTTGAGAAAGGACTAGCGCCTCTGACGGTGGAGTCCTACACATCTGATGTGGGCCAGTTTGTGGAATTTCTGAAAGGGCGCGGACGGGCGCTGACGGAAGCGCGGCGCGAGGATATCCGCGGGTTTTTGAGCCAGTTATTTTCGAACGGAGTGAAAGACAGATCGGTGGCGCGCAAGCTTTCCACGTTGCGCCACTTTTACAAATATCTGCTGCTGGACAGGATCATCCAGCATGATCCCACGCTGGAAATCGATTCACCGAAGCAATGGAAGATACTGCCGAAATCACTGGCCAGGACGGAGATCATTTCCATGCTGGGGACAGCAGGAGATAGCGGCGATTCCAAATTGTCTGCCGCGCTGGCCCAGCGCGACCAGGCCATGGTGGAGATGCTGTATGCCAGTGGATTACGAGTGAGTGAGATTGTGAATGTGAAGCTGGAAGATTTGAAACTGGAGATGGGCTGTGTGCTGGTACGGGGCAAGGGCGACAAGGAGCGAATTGTCCCGATTGGAGGCGCTGCGCAAAAGCAAATCAATTTATATCGTGACGAAGGCCGCATAGCGCTGCTAAATGGCAAAGTTTCTCCCATGCTTTTTGTGCGTCGGGGCGGCGGAAAGCTCACGCGGCAGCGTGTATGGCAGATGGTGAAAGAAATTTCGGCTTCTGGGCGGCATGCCAGTCCGCACATGCTGCGCCACAGTTGCGCTACACACATGGTTGAAAATGGCGCAGACCTGCGCACGGTGCAGACAATCCTGGGGCATGCCGATATTTCCACCAGCCAGATTTATACGCACGTGGCACTGGACCGGCTGAAGACGGTTTATCGCAAGTTTCATTCACGCGGGAAGAAAGGCGCTGGGGAGAGCAGGCCATGAAGACGACAGTTCAGCAAGAGATTCAAACAAGCAAGGCAATACAGAAAAGCATTGATGGCTTTCTGGCGTCTTTGGGCGGCGAGCGCAATGCGTCAGCGCATACGTATCGCGCTTATAAAAAAGAGCTCAACCAATTTGCCCAGTATCTAGGGCCGGAAATGCAGTGGAAAGATATCGACCATATGACGATTCGTGGATATCTTTCTGAGCTGCAATCCGGCCGTCGCAGTAAAGTGTCTAAAAAAGAGTTGAGCAAAGTTTCGGTGGCGCGAGCGCTGGCAAGCTTACGGTCAATGTATAAGTGGCTGGCGCGCGAGGGAATTGTGCAACAGAATCCAGCCAAGCTGGTCTCGTCGCCGAAGCTGCCAAAGAAGCTGCCACGCGTCCCCACGATGGAAGAGATGAACGGGCTGTTGAACAGTGACATGCCGGAAAGCGCTGCGTTTCCAGAGCGTGATCGGGCTATTTTTGAACTGTTGTATGGCTGTGGCTTGCGCAACTCAGAGCTGGTGGGTGCCGAGCTGGATGATATTGAAGAAGCGAACGGAGTGATTCTGATCCGGGGTAAAGGGAAGAAGCAGCGTTATGTGCCGCTGGAAGGCGCTGCGGCAGAGGCGCTGACTGTCTATCGCGAGGCACGGCAGAAATTATTGAATGCATTGGGCGAGAAAACCCAGGTCAAAAGCACGCGACGGCTTTTTATTAATCAGCGCGGTGGTCCGTTGAGCACCAGGAGTGTTGGACGAATTGTGAAGAAAATTGCTATAGATCGAGGATTGCCGTCGGACATACATCCGCATACCTTGCGCCATGCTTTTGGGACGCACATGCTCACGGAAGGGGCCGATTTGCGGGCCATCCAGGAGTTGCTGGGGCATGAGCGGCTTTCCACCACGCAGAAATATACTCAGTTATCAATTACTCACATTATGGATGTGTATGACCACACGCATCCACGGGCCAAATAGGTGCATAAGTACTAGCT
Source organism: Candidatus Angelobacter sp. (assembly GCA_036496365.1). Classification (GTDB taxonomy): domain Bacteria; phylum Acidobacteriota; class Terriglobia; order Terriglobales; family Acidobacteriaceae; genus Angelobacter. Next base: position 17,476 of record DASXLK010000179.1, read on the forward strand.
CTGACGGGCCCTATAGATAGGCGGCCAAGGCTATATTTCTATGGAATTTCGCCATAGGATATGCAATTCTAGGTCACCCCCAAGGAGCCCAGAATATGTTGAAAATTTCCAGTTTATTGCTGGTGTTGCTGGCCGTGTCTCCGGTGTTTGCGCAACAGGCGTTTGCGCAACAGGCGTTTGCCCAACAGGCGTTTGCCCAACAGGCGTTTGCCCAACAAACCGTGGCGGAAGCAGCGGCCCAGAACCGCGCCGCGGCGGAAGCCAAAAAAGTTGCGGCTGCACCGCCTACGCGTGAAGAAGTGTTGAAGTTATTTGATTTATTGCAAATCACCAAGACCATGGATGCGGTGATCGATGCCACCAAGCAACAGAGCATGGAAATTGCCGAGCAAATGGTCCGGGAGAGAATGCCCAACATTACTCCCGAGCAAAAAAAACAGTTTTCAGACATGGTGGATGATGTAATGCGTCAGTCGCTGGGCACGGAGGCGATCCAGGAAATGCTGGCGGCGACAATTCCGGTGTACCAGCGCCATCTGACAAAGTCCGACCTGGATGCAATGGTGGCATTTTATTCGTCGCCGGTAGGGCAGAAGATTCTGCATGAACAACCAGCCATGGTGCAGGAGAGCATGGTGGCTTCCGCCGGGATACAACAGAGAATCGCGCGGTCCATGTTCCAGAAGATAGATGAACGAGTGGCCAAGATGGCGGAAGCGGAGAACGCCAAGAAGCCCTGAGTATTTTATTTGCTCAAGCGACTGCCGGTATGAACGAAACTGGAAACAGTACCGCCGCTGTATTCTGCTTACAGGTTAAAATGATTGCAGTGGCCCTGTAGCTCAGATGGATAGAGCGACGGTTTCCTAAATAGCCTGCCAGACACAAAATACCCTTTATTTATGCGGTTCCCATGGAGGAGTTGTGCACACCTTGTGTGCGTAACATACTTGTGCTTTCTAGGCTGTACTTGTGGCCAACAGGAGGCCGAATGGCGCAAAAAGGGTATATCTACAGGGTTGCGAACACTTGGATGCTGCGGTATCGCACGCCGGTTCTGGTGAACGGCAAAGTTGTTATGCGCCAACGCGCGAAGCGGTTGGCCACATATCATTCGCGCAAATTTCCTGATGCGGAAAGCGTCAAAACATTGGCCGCCGAAATTCTTACGCCGATCAACGCCAAGCGCACGCGGCCTGATTCGATAGAAACCGTGGTTTCCTTCTTGGAGCACGTATATCTGCCATCATGCAAGGCCGAATTGAAGCCGAGCACAGCGAAGGGCTACACCGACATGTTCAAACTGGTGCAGCCACACTTGAACGGCCTGCAACTACGCGATAGCCGCACTAGCGACATCGAAGCATTGCTGAACGCCGTGGCGAATTCCAAAGCGCGCGCCAAGACGACGCTTTCCAATGTACGAAACTTCCTTTCTGGTGCCTTCCGGTATGCGATCCGCACAGATCGCTTCAACGATCAGAATCCAGTGCGCGAGGCCAAGGTGCCGAAAGGCAAAAGGCCGCAAAGCGTACCAGCTTACAGTTTGGAAGAAATCACGGACATGGTTAATGCTGTGAATGAACCGGCGCGCACCGTGCTTTTGGTGGCGGGACTTTCGGGGCTGCGGCATAGCGAAATTCGCGGCCTAAAATGGGAGGATTTTACTGGCGATGAAATCCTAGTGCGGCGTAGCGCGTGGCGATCTTGGGTAAGCGATGAAGGGGACACCAAAACGGAAGGCAGTTCTGCGCCAGTGCCGTGCGTTCCTATTCTTAAGCGCGCATTGGTTGCGCATCGTAAGCGCACGCCGGGGAATGGTTTCATGTTCACCGGAACGACTGGCCGTCCGCTGATATTGGCAAACCTTCTCCGCCGCGAGATCAAACCGGCGCTTTTGAAAGCTGGCCTACAGTGGCGCGGCTGGCATGGCTTCAGGCGCGGATTGGCTTCAAATCTGTACCGGTTGGGCGTACCAGACATGGTTATTCAGCGAATCTTACGCCATGCCAATGTGGCCACCACGCAAGCACATTACGTGAAGACATCCGATCCTGATGCACGCGCTGCAATGAAGAAAATGGAACGCGCTTTCAGCAAAATGAAGCTGCGCAAAAATCCGGCACGCCGGACAAAATAAATATTTTCGACATCGGAATATTCGTTGTATTCTGTATTCCTACTGGCCAGCGTGGCTGCTGGCGTTACCTTCCTTGGTGATTCATCCAAGATCGCGCCTTACCGCAAATGCGGAGGGTAGGCGAGGCCAATCCAAAAAATCTGGGAGTTGCCTTCGTGCCTACTACTGCGCCTAGCGCGCCTATTGCAATTTTACCTGCCGACATCCTCACCGTCGCCGAACTAGCTGAACGCTTGAAAGTACAGCAGTCCTGGGTTTATGAAAATCAGCGCAGCGAGAAGCCTGTGCCAGCACTTCACTGTGGCAGGTACTTGAGGTTTTCATGGCCTGCCGTTTGTGAATGGCTGGCCAACCAACCAGCGGTTAAACGTGGCCGAAAGCCAGCGCGCCGCGCATTACGAATGAAAGGAGTTCAGTAGTGAACAAAGAACAACTACTAAAGAAACTTACCGCGCTGATAGATGAAGCGCAGCGTACACGCATGTACGGATTGGTAGAAATCCAATTCAGCGATGGCGTGCCTGCACTTTTGCGCAAGTCCACAACAGAAAAGCTATGCACAGGAGAGAAAAGCCGTGCCCAAGATTACAGCAGTAGGTTCTGAAAAACCGGTCAAATGTGTTCCACGGCGGCACATGCAGGCTGCGATGTTCATGACGTATGACGCGATGGTAGCAATGTGCAAATCCGCTCCGGATTATGAACCCGGTGATGAGCTGATTTATTACGGAGGTACGAAAAAGCTTGCCAACCTGAATAACCGGAGCGCAGAACAAGAAGGCGAAGCACTAAATGCGCTTGAGGAAGCAGGGATTATTCCAGTGGATGCTGAACAAGTAAGATTCCGCGCAGGCCGTTGGACAACCGACAAGTATCGCGTGGTGGAACACGATGAATATGTCAAAACGAACACATGTCCGCCATTGCGTTACGATGCAACCGGCAAGAAGTTAAAACCCGGCAGATTGGCCAGGGCGCTGGAGCGGAAATGGATTAGCAAAATCACTGGAGTCCTGTGGCCTGATTTTATGGCTGATGCGATTGCGGATGGTATAGCGGCTACGCGCGAAAACGAAGCCGCCAAGAAATGAACCAGCCGATGCGATGCAACAGCCATGCTACAGCATAGCGGTAGCAATGCCGTTCAACGTGCGTTCAACGTGCGTTGAACGCATGCACACGGTTACAGGAAACCCTGTGTCGGACGGACACAGGAAACCCTGTATCGGACGGTTACAGGAAATCCTGTGTTTACGGATACAGGAGATCCTGTAACAAGCATGTATTGCAGTTTGCATTAATAAGCGTGGATCACTCAGCATGGATCGGCGCGGCAAAGCACGCGCCGTGGGTGGTGTGGGGCGTGCGCTCAACCAAAAAGCTGCTAGATCAAAAGCAAGGAGCGAACAAGATGATGAAACCTACAAAGCTTGGTGAAACTCGAATTGGCGGCAGAAGATTTCAGCAGGGGTTGCATTCGCTGATTGAAATCTGCCGTAAGGCCAAAACAAAGCCACAACAATATTGCCGAATCTGGACAGCACTTGTGATAACCAGCGGACGTACGTGGCCAGATGTGAACAACATGGATGCGTCTTCGCCGGAGTTAACGGTATTCATTCGCCGGAATCAAAAGAACCTCGACCGCGTTTGGCGTAAAGTGATAACGCTTTACTACATCCGTGGTTTTCCAGAAGCAATTATTCGGTGGAAAGAACCTAGTAACACAAGCACGAAAAAGTGATATGGCAACAGCATCACTTTCCGAATACCAACAGGTGGCGCAGCAGAAATGGCCGCACTATCAAATCCACGGTGACGGTCCCCATGCCGTGATCTGCCCCGCCAGCTACAGCATCACTCTGTACGGCTATTGGATGGAAGCGGCGTGCGAACTAATGCACGACCACGGCAATTGGCGTTGCAAGAACAACCATTCACTTACTGAATTGAAGCCGCTGCCACAGCGCGTGCCAGTGCCGCGCGGATTCGCTGAACGGATAGAACGCGACTGAACCCATGCACTGTCCACAAAATCACGAACGCTATGCCACGCAGGCCAAAGCTGAATCGGCACTTGCGCGATTGGTTGCGGACGCAAGGCGAACGGGCAAAGGTGGAAAAAGCTGGAAGCGCCTGAACGTCTTTCCATGCGGTAACCATTTCCACATAGGCCGCGCAAACAAACTTCCAACCAGCTATCAGCCACCGGCACCAGAACCTAAACGTCCGTCGGTTGGCGATATCCGGCGCAAGATAGAACGCATGGCCGCACAATGGGTGCGGCGCGAAGATTACGAACGCAGGCAACGCGCGGAGGCAATCGGAAAGATCGTTGCGGCTGATGCTGCCATCACGGCTGCGGAAAATGAATATGCCGAAGCCGTTCGGCAAGCGATTGCGTTGTTCCTGCCTGAACTGCCAACCCCGGCAGAAAATGTCTGAGCCAAGCACCACCAACACCCACATACTAGCCAGCACACATCCAGCAAAGGCACTGACAAGCGACCAGCACCAAGGCCAGTAAATCAGCGCCTATCGGTATCGTCAATCGCGCCTATGGCCGCCCAGGCCCCGTTAGCAAGGCTTTAAAAGCAGCACGGAAACATAGCAAATCTATCCAGAATCGTTCACTTTTCAAGCGGTAATCGGCATGGCCAGCACAAGGCCGCGCAAGTGCTTTGCTGTCAGCGTCGTGCCATTGGCCGCGCCGCGCGGGAACCAATACCAACGCATCGCTCTGACTCGACAGCAGTTATAGGAGAAGGATAGGGGGAGGTCTTTTTGAATTCGAGGGGCGCGAAAAACCGTGCGCATGCTTTCGGCGGGACACTTTTGCTTCGTTTAAAACGGATTTCTTATTTTGTTAGGCAGGATTGCTTGGCCTTTAGGTTTGTTTAGTGGCCATTCATCTACGGACGAGTCTGGAGGAGACGGCGCGAAATGTCCAGTCCTATTTGCAAAAAATCTTCGGCCTAACAGCGGCTTCCTATTTCGGCCTATGGCGCAACCGATGTTGCGCTGAAAAGCCGTTGGTGCTTTTTTGCGATGGCTACAACGGCGGCCACTATTTTGGAACCAATGCCTACGCCGCGAAAATCCGAAGCCCTGCACCAGCTTACCGGCACGAAATCCCAAGCCAAGCCGGAACCTGAATACAGCTTGCCAGCCGGAACGCCGCGCGCACCAAAGACGTTGTCGCTGGAGGCACGCAAAACATTCAAGCGCCTTTGCGCCTTGCTGGCTGAACGCCGCGCGTTGACGGATGGCGACGGCGAATTGCTACGCCTCTACTCGATAACGTTTGATCGCCATGCACGCGCCCTGGCAAAAATCGAAGAGCAAGGTGAAATTTGCAAATACACGCGCTTGGATTCCAACGGCCAGCCGCACGATGTCGAAAAAGAAAACCTGTGGCTGAAGGTTGCCGTTACTTCAGAAAAAAACATGGTGGCGATTTTGGATCGCCTTGGCCTTACGCCGCACAACCGCGCCAAAGTTAAACCCACCAAAGAACGAGAAGGCGCGAAGCCGGATGAATTCAGCGAATTCTTGGCGCGCAAATCTGCGGCAGGTTTAGTGATGCCACCTGCTACCGAGGAAATCCATGAAAACAAAATTGACTTTGAAGTTTGAAGCAGGCGATTCATCTTGCGACGAGTCTGGAGGAGATATCGCCGAATGTCCAGTCCAAAATTATTTCAGCATATCGGAAAACAAGCCGCTGCTGGAGCAGCTTTTGGCGGTGCAAGCGTGAACGGCGTTTTTTCAATGCTGGAGCCGCGTGAGATGCCGAAGTGGTATCGCGCGCTGACGATATCCGGAGAACCTGCCGGTATTGGCTTCCAGTGTCCTAAGTGCCACATGGGTTTCCGGCACAGTGCGCCAGCAGAAATATTCCATTGCGGTGCAGTGGAAAAGCGGCCACTTGTCACAGCGTTGCTGCCAGAGAGACGACTAGGCGAAACCGTGTTGCATCCGCGCGTGATACCTATCGGCGCATGGTAAAGGGAGGAAATGAAAATGAGATTTTTTGGAAAAACTTTTGAACGCGAAGAAGTGAAACCCGATCCGAATTCCAACATCATCGGCAATTCGTTGCAGAAAGCGATTGATCGCGAAGTTGTGAACGCAGAGGCGAATCAGCGCGCCTTGCAAACCACACGCGCGAACGAGGCCAAGCGCCGCAGAGCAGAAGATCAGGCCGTGGCCGCGATGCTGGCCAAGGATTACGAGAGGGGATAAAACACATGCAGATTCTTACGCAGGCTGAAATTCGCAAACTGTGCCGCCCAAATGGCCAACGAGGCTGGGCGGAAGTTCCAGCGGAATGTCCGGCAGAGATCAGGGCCGTGATCGTCGAACGTCGCGCCCGTGTGCTTGGCATCAATCGCAAAGCGCCGACGGTTCATGTAGCACGCGCGCGTACCGCGCCTGCCGTGCAGCAGCCAGATATCGCGCCGCAAGCAGAAGCGGACGCACTCCGCGAACGCCTTCACACTCTTTCGATTTTGTAGATTTTCATTTTAATCAGGCGACATTTTAGTTGTCGCGGAGAACAAAAACATGCTTACACCAGCCGCCATGCGCGAAATCCACGCGCTTCAAACGCAAGCCCAAGATATTCTGAACCAGCGCACCATATCACGCGCTGACGGCAAGAAGGCCGATCTTCTGATCGCCAAAATTTCCAGCATCAAGCAAACGGGCTATTCATCGGACGAGGTTCGCCAGCACCTTGCGAATGAGATTGGCCGCGAAATGGGGAAAGCTCCGGTTGAGTTCAGCACGGCCACGCCGGAACAACGCATGCATGAACAGGTATTTCGCGGATTCCTTTGCGGAAAGCCAGATGCAGAAATCGAACAGGAACTTCGTACATCGACAACGTTGCTTGCAGGCCAGCAAACGCCGATCTTTTCCAGCGGGACAGCCGGTGGCGTGCTTGTGCCGATTTCTTTTGCGCAGAAGGTTGCAGAAGGCCGCGCCGCGATTGACCCGCTGTTTGACGAAACGGTAGTGACGTTGGTGCAGGAATCCACGTTCACTTTGCCGCCGCTCTCCATCCCTGGCTGGGATCTCAGCACCATTACGGCAGTGAAGGTTGGTGAGACGGTGCAGCATGCCGCCGACATCGTTCCGGCAATCAATTCTGACCTCTTGAATAAATTTACTTACCGGAGCACTCTCGCCGGAACCATCGAATGGGAAACCGATACACGCGCATACGGTGACGCGCAGGCTGCGCTTGGCCGAGCATTCGGTGTTGCGTTTGGTCGTGGCATTGGCGTTGACCTTGTAACCGGCGACGGTAGCACAGGCCCGCAAGGCATCTTAACCGGCGCGGCGAATTCTGGCATTACCACTGCCGCTGCTGGCGTTTTTGCACTCAGCGATTTTACGAACATCTATTTTTCAGTGAACAAGATTTACCGTGAAGCACCCAAGGCTGCGTGCTTGATGGCTGACGCGACCTATAAAGCTGTGCTGAACGCGAAAGATTCTTCTGGATTCCCGTTCTTTCCGCTAGTGAACGACGAACTGCGGATTCTCGGCAAGCCGGTGTATGTGTGTCCGTCAATGCCGAGCGCAGCCGGTAGCAAAGGCATCGTGTTTGGCGACCTTGGTGCGTACTACGTGCATTCCAGTTCGCTTTACATCAGGCGGCGTATGCAATACCCCGGCCTCGTGGAATTCGGCAAGGTGGCATGGACAGGCTTGCAAATGGTGGACGCGATTGTGGATGACCCCACATCAGGAACGTTGCCGCCTATCGTTTACGCGACGTTACACGTCTAGGAATTGGTCAGCGCCAACCTAAGCTGTGCGCGTGGCGCGGGCTTCTCGCCTCATTACCGTGCACAGCAACCTCGGCGGGGCCGTTCCTCCCTTCGGCCCCGTTTTTTTATGCCTTCACACGGCTCCGAGCTTTTATGCCAATCAGAAAATGTGAACATAGCGTTTACATCCCAGAAGGCGAAACGCGCGCGCTTTACTGCACTTACTGCACGCCCGGCGGTCCAGCCGATACGAAAAATGTCGTACTGCCACGTTCCAGCGGCGATGTGCTTTCCAACGCTGATCGCGTTATGGCCAATGCAAACCTTGGCGGCTGCCCTGAATGCCGCAGCGCAATTTATCTACGCACGAATGAACTGCATGACACCAACCGCGAATGTGCGGATTGCGGCGCAACGTACAAAGTGCGGTTAAGCACGCGTCAGCGCGTAATGATCGCGCAAGGGGAATACGATGAGCAGTCTTAATTTCGATCAGTGCCAGTTTGAAAGATCACGCGCGTTTCCGGTAAGTGCAGCCACCGGCATTGCATACGAGGATTATCGTTCGATGCAAACCGCAACGCGCGGTGCCACGCCGGTTGCTTGGGTGCCGCCATTCGCATTGAATGACAAGAAGCTTCAACGGATTCTACTAGTGCGCGCATGGCGCTACGCTCACAATTCAAGTCCGGTGCCTGAAACAATCAATCGTGAGGAAATCAATAAGGCCGCAACTGCAAAAGCGTTACGGGGATATAAGATAAGTCGATTTGCATCACCTATCCAGCACGAAATAGTGGAGAAACATCGTGCCGCCGTGCGCAAAGCTGGAGGCTTTCTGCAACTGTATGCCTCAATCGCCTTTCGATCTTGGCGGCTTGGCATGGATTCAGTTTCCGTTGCGGACAGTGTTGGAATGACGCCGCAGGCCGTGCGCCAAGCCCTTTGGCGCATGCGTGATGTTGCTAAACGGCTTGGCTTTGACGTAGGCCGCGCTGGCCACACAGCCGGAAAGATGCGCACCCCAAAACCGGAGACGTTGCGCTTACGCAAACAGGCTACGGCACTATACAAATCTGGCAAGAAGATTTCCGAAATTGAAACTATGTTGGGAAATAAGCGCATTCGCCATATCCTGAAAGCTGCTGGCGTTTACGTATCAAGCCGCGCGCGGAAAATCGGCCAACACGCTATACGCTAAAGCAAAAAGCCACGCCAGGGCGGCGCGGCTGTTGTGGAATCGTTAGCGGCGTTCAACAGTGATGCACCGGCCCATCATCCAGCAGAACCACTTCGCCGTCATTCACCAGAATGAACAGCAGCGCCAGCCCTACCTCGCTGGTTCCGTTTATTCGTGTGGTTCCATCAAAGCAAGCGCCAAGCGATGAAAGAATCGCGTGAAAGTTGCGCCGGTTCGTGTGAAAGCGTAGGAGCGATGTGCCGCCGATGTGATCGGACAGACGTTTAGTAGAATCATTTTCAGCTTGCATGGAAACTTACCCTTTCCGTGTTGGTTAGGGCCGCGACGTTGCTAGAACAACGCCGTGGCCTGTTGTGATTTAGGCGGCCTTGGCTGCTTTTTTCTTTGCGGCTTTCTTGGCTGTGGACTTGTAGATTCCAGCCTGCTCCAGCACGCGGCGCGTGCGGTTCTGGCCCGTGTTCGGCTTGTATCCGATGGCGAGCGCGATCTGTGCAACCGGCTTGCCGGATTTGTACAGCGCAATGATTTTGGCAACATCAAACTTCACCCGCTTGTACTTCGTTGCCTTGCCTACTGTGATTTCTTTTGGTTGCTTTTTCATTTCATCCTCCGGCCTGTGCTGGCCACGAGACGACTCTGGAGGAAACCTGGAGAAAATGTCGAGAAGAATCTTCCGGGGCGAAAGAAACGCGAGTACAATTCAGAGTAGGGCGGTGACCATGCGCAATGATGCGACTACGGCAGCACTCGAAGCGGCAATTGAAAAGGCACAGAGCCTAAACCAAGAAGCAGGCGCGGCTCTGGATAAGGCGATCAAAGCCGCCATCCGCGAACCCGATCTTGTTGATGATTACAGATACATAGCTGCCAACAAGATGCTGGATGTTTACATTCGTTCACACAACGTTGCGGCGCGGTATCAGATCGCTAGGGTTAGAAAGATGAAAACTGCATCGAGGAGGCAGGGTTAAGGGCATGCCACGTGAACTAACTGCAGGGGAATTTACTGCGGAAGCTCTTGAGCAGGAAGCAGCCGGAATGCCAGATAGCAGAAAAGAGGAGGCGCAGATTCTTCGCAACATGGCAAAACTGATGCGCGAAAACGGCAGCAAGAAAATCGTTCGCGTATGGGAACAAGACGAATGGGACAACCGCAAGGTGAAATGAAAAGGTGCCGGTTTCCCGGCCCCAATTGTTTCAGCTTGAAATGTGCCGCCATCGCTTTAGCGGTTTGTAATTGCCGGTTTTCCAATCAGACAAATTCGGCATGATCGTCACGCCGCCTGTTTCAATTTCAAAACACAGGTAGGTGCGATCATCGAACATGATGCCGATAGCGCAGCCATAATCCGTGGTATGCGCTTCAACGCTGTCAACGATCTTGCCTTTGAATTGCGCGAACGTGGAACGCCTTCTTGTGCGTTTGTTGCGCGAAGATTTACCCTTGCGGTCAGCCATTGTCGCCTCTCGTATAGGTGCGTTGGTTAGGGGAGCGTTTCGTGTTTGCGCACGGGCGCGCCCCGTTTTCGACTTATAGAGGCAAGCTGCGGAGTAGAGCAATGAGAAAATTCAAACGTGCTGGATAATGGAGGGGCCGGGCGGAGTCGAACCGCCGACCTAGAGTTTAGGAAACTCTTGCTCTATCCAACTGAGCTACGGCCCCCGGTTGCTTGTTACAATCAGATTAGCACGCTGGCAGGCTGTGCGGAAACCGTGCGCCAACGGCGAACAATCTTGTGCACATGTTTGTGCACAAATCAGCCGGAAACTGTACCGAACAACGCCAATTGTGCACAAATGACCCTTGTGTAAACGATTGATAACAAACAGCACGAATTGTTAGGTGCAATTTCCTAAACCGCAGGTCGCAGGTTCGACTCCTGCCAGGGTCACCAGATTTCTGAAAGGCATTCCCCTTGCAAGGCATTGTGACTCAAATCGTAAAGACTCTTCTAATCAGTACACTATGTTTAAGTTTGGTGAGATCGGCACCCGCGTTACATGCCGCGTCGCAAACCACGCAGTCGAGCGCGGCATTTCACGCTGATCCTGCCGGCGGGCCGATCCCGGACGCCAGGGTGGTCGACCAAAATGGCAAGCCGCGCCGCTTTTATACTGACTTGGTCCGCGGAAAAGTGGTGGTCATCAATTTTGTTTACACCACGTGCACCACAATCTGTCCGCCGATGGGCGCAACATTTGGCAAGCTGCAAAAAACCTTGGGAGCAAAGTTGGGCAAAGACGTGTCTCTGATCTCTATTTCCGTTGATCCTGCCACGGATACGCCAGACCGTCTACGGGCATGGGGCGCACAATTTCACGCAAAGCCAGGCTGGACTCTGCTGACGGGCGAGAAGACGGAGATGGACCGCTTGTCAAATGCGCTGGGCGTTGATACCGCATCCCCGGCGAGCCATTCGCCCATGGTGCTGATTGTAAATGACAAAGCAGCACTGTGGAAACGCGTTTATGGACTCGGCTCCACGGCGACACTTACGCACAATATTGAGCAGATGATCGCCGCAACTTCTACCAGAAGTTCCTCCACCAGCGCAGCAGGAAAGCGGCAATAATTTGGTGCAAAGCAGGAAGATGGAGAGCAGGGACACAATGGTCCTTCAACGGGTTCAATTTTTCTGGCGAGCATTCTGGCGCGTTGCGCTCGGGGTAGGGTTGCTAATGCCGGTCAGCACGCCGGCTTTTTCTGCCACTCCCCTTACACGGCAGGAAGCTTGCGGCAAAAAGATTTATTTCGAGGGCACTGACTGCGCGGGAAAAGAAATTAAAGGAGCAATTGGCGATCTTCAGGTTTCCGCCAAACTCCAACCTTGCGCAAGTTGCCATGGCGCTGATGGCAAGGGCCGCGCTGAGAACGGCCAGGACCCCGGCGACATCACATGGCAATACCTGAGCGTGCCCTACGGGCACAGGCACGCGAATGGACGGAAGCATCCGGTATTCACTGCGGCGCTGTTTGAGCGTGCCGTTACCACAGGGCGCGATCCTGCGGGGGGCAAATTGTCCGAGTTGATGCCGCGTTTTCGCATGTCGCCCGTCAGTTCGGCGGAACTAGTGGCTTATCTTAAAAAGATTTCAACTGAGACTGATGCTGGAGTGGAACCGACGCGTCTTTTGATCGGGAACTTGTCACCGGCGCAAGGAGCAAATGCCGAGACGGGCAGCGTGGTGCAGGATGTGTTGACAGCATATTTTGCCGACCTGAATCAACGTGGCGGAATTTATGGCCGCCAGATTTCGCTGCGCTTTGCCGATTCCGGCGATGACAGCGCGACGACAATCAAAGATGCCAAACAGCTTGCGGCTGCGCCGGTGTTTGCCATGGTGGCTCCTTTTGTACCAGACGCCGAGAAGAGCCTGGCCGCAATGGCGCACGCGAGCCACATACCTATAGTTGGACTGATGGCACTCTCTGTTCCCGACGAGCCTGCCAACCGCGAAGTTTTTTATCTGCTGCCGGGCTTTGAACAACTGGAGCAGGACCTGGTGCGTTTCTCTGCCGTGCGTTTTTCTACAGTATCCACGGAAAAGACAGCTGTGGTTGTGGCGGATACAAAGCTGGAGGCCGACGTATCTTCCTACATGGAAGCCACGTGGAAAGAGCTTGGCGTAAGCAAGCCGCGTGAATTTTCGCTGTCGTCAGAGAACAGTCAGGAAATCATCCACCAATTGAAGAGCCAGGGAATCGAGACGGTATTCTTTGTCGGCGAAGGCGCGCAGGCCTCACAGTGGATTCAAGCCGCCGATCAGGCTGAATGGTCCCCTGCGGTATTTGTGCTTGGCCCGCTGATGGATGGAAGCATCCTTGCCGAGCCTGCGCGCTTTCAAGGCAAGATCTTTGCTGCTTATCCATTGCTTCAGCCGGAGTTGGGTGCAGTGGACCAGTTCGAAGATTTTCTACAGCGCCACAAATTCAGCCATGAGCACAGGCTGGTACAGATCTCAGCCTATTGCGCTGCCAAGATTCTGGAAGATGCTTTGGTCCGTGCAGGACGCAACGTTACCCGGGAGAAACTGATCCTAAGTTTGGAGCAATTGCGCGACTTCAAGACCGGCTTGCTTCCTGGGATTACATATGGCGCGAACCGGCATATTGGATCTTTCAAAACTGAGATTGTCTGCGTGGATCTGGTGTCGCACTCTTTTCAGCCCGAATGCAGTAAGCCGCAGACGCCGGAATGATGAGAGTTTTCTGCGACGTTTAGCGATGCCCAGTGCTTCTGGCGGCCGCAGGCTGTTCCACGCCGAGCGGAACTTCAAAGCATTCAACAATGCGAGGAGAATCAAGCAGCACGGGAACCACATACGTGCCAGGCTTACCGAGGCGGCCAGTAGCTTCATAGATGCCTGGAGATTTTTCTTTAAAGCTGTGGTCAACCACCAGCACGGAACGGGGCTCTTTGCCGAAGTTGCTGAATGTACCCATGGGCGCGGCCATGCCTTCTTCGTAATAGAAGATGGCCCTGTCGCCCGCGTTGGCAAGCATCACTGCATTTTCGCCTGGCGCCTGCGCCATGGCACTTGTTAACTCATCGGCTGATGCATTAGAGAACGCGCCGTGTCCAGCCGGAAGGTCCACCGTGGCAACAGTGGTCCCAGATGAATTTGGCGCATCAAGTGGCACCACCTCAACCAGGTCACTCTCATGGCGAATGATATAAGCCATCTGGTCAGAGAATGCCACTTGTTCGGGCGCAGCGTCCACTCTGGCCGTCTGTATTAGAGAGTTGCGTGCAGCGTCAAATACGTGGACCAATCCTTTATCAGGGTTCAGCACAAAGCCAAAGCGTCCATCGCGGAAAAAAGATATCCGGGTAAGGCCAGGCTCGGCTTGTATGTGAGCGGTAATTGCGCCCTGTGCGTTGATGGCGAGAATATTTCCGGTGAACGTTGTGGCATAGGCAGACTGTGAAGCAGATGAATAAGCAATCGAGAAGGCCGGCCCGGGAGTCCTCAACTCTTTTATTGGCTCAAGACGCTCCACATTGATGACGGAAACCGAGGAAGCCCCTGGATCAGTCACAAATGCCCGCTCGCTGTCATCGCTGAAGGCGATATCGTGTTTCCCGGTGTGCAACGGAATCTGCCGAAGCAAGCGCAGATCAGTGGTTGACAGCACCGCCACGCCAGACTCATTTCCTGAGTAGCTGCTCCAAAGATAATGTTCGTCGGGCTGCAGGGCCAATTTCGCAGCACCCGGAACTTTTACGCGATGCGTGATCGTCCATGTTGACGTGTCAATCATCACGATTTCTCCCGTCTTACTGATGGAGACATAAAGCCGGGATTGATCGGCTGAAAGCACCCAATCATCGGCACGGGCCGGTAGAGATATAGAGGCGATGAGGTGTGGCTGACCATAAGAAAATTGGGGATCCACCACGTGAATGGTTCCGTCTTGATTCAGTACCAACACGTAGTAATCAGTCAGATCCAAGTCAGGCTGTTTTTCCATCAGGCCGTGGCGCAAAAACGCGCGCGCGCGTGCGCTGCAGGGAACATCTTCTCTTCCACGCAAGCTCAGCCATGCGGAGGGATGCAAGCCAGTCAACGGCGTATGCGTTGTGACATCTTGCAGGGCTAGACGAATCCGGAGGAGGTGGCTGGCATTCGGAATACTAGAGTGGGATTGTTCAAGAGGGTCAATCTCTAACTGCAAAGAGATCCCGTCTCGGACCAGAGTGCTCTGCGCATTCTTCCATTGCAGGGCAATTGGTGAAGAAATGTTTGCAGAGGAACCTTTGGTGTTTGTACTCTTGTCCCGTTGCGCGTGTTCGTTCGATTGTGCATTCTGCTCTTCGAGAAGATTTGGTTCTGTGGAGAGGCACGAAGCGGTCAACGTACAGAGTCCCAAAATGGAACTAAAGAGAAAATGTTTGCGCATATTTATAAATAGTTTCAAAGATTTATTTATTAAGTTGCGAAGCAATACAAGTGATGACTAAACTACCACCAGTTTCGACTTAACTCAAAAGTGATTTGCGCGCTACTTCAAGTTCGGAAAATCAACGGATGTTTGCGAAGCTATTGTAAGCAAACAAAACGAACGCCTCCTTGGCGTTCGCAACTGCCCCCACACCATCCACCAATCAGGCATTTGGATACCAAGTTCGATCGCTCGAAGGAGATCGTATGCCACGCAGGCTTTCTTCCGTCCGTCTCATCTCTCTTGCTGTATTCCTCTTAACCGCTTTTTGGAGTTTTAACTCTGCCAGTGCAGGTTCAACGGTTCAAGGTCCCGTATCGTGTACCACGGCAAACACCGTAACCGCGAATGTTGTTTCGCTTGATCAGCCGTTCATGCTGAACCGTCTGGGCGCCGCCATGCCTCAAGGCATGGTGTTTGCTCTGGTCTCAGATGTGGTGAACTCAAACAGCGGTCAAAGTTGTACGGTAAACAAATGCACTGCCGGCGCAGTGCGCCTGCGTGCAGATAAGCGGCCTCGTCCCATTGTGCTGCGCGTGAACAAAGGGCAATGCCTGAAGATCAACTTTGCGAATTGGCTGGCTGCAACTCCGCCCAGCCCGCTTCAGCCGGTAACGCGATCAACCTCCATTCATGTAAACGGATTGGAACTGGCCACCAGCATTGCGGATGATGGTTCTAACGTCGGCAAAAATGCCAGCAGCCTGGTGCCCTCAGGTGGTTCAAAGACTTATACCTACTATGCCGCCGAGGAAGGAACCTTCCTGCTGAATACCATGGGTTCCACCTTTGGTGTCGGCAGTGAAGCCGGACAGCAAACGGATGGACTGTTTGGCGCTGTGACCGTTGAGCCGCCTAATGCGGAGTACTATCGCAGCCAGATCACGCGTGCAGATTTGCTGCTGGCCGTGGACAAAAGCAAGGGAAACAAAGGTTTTACGCCAGATGGACATCCGATTCTGAATTATCAGGCGGTGTATCCGACGGGAAGCCCCCGCGCTGGAACGCCAATTTTGCGGATGGTCGACACCAGAGGAAATACCGTCCACACAGATCTGAATGCGATTATCACAGGCCCCAATGCCGGACGCTTTCCGGATAGCCAGAGCGGGCCTGAGTTCAATCCCATTTCACCTGAGCCGAACCGGCGTGAGCCTTTCCGCGAATTTACGATTCATTATCATGAAGTCACCAGCGCAGTGCAGGCCTTTGCCGATTTCTATGGCGCTGATATGTCCGCGGTGCTGCTCCCGGGCCAGGACAACTTTGCCATCAATTATGGCACTGGAGCCATTGGCGCCGAGATATTGGCCAACCGCTATGACGTTGGCCCCATGTGGCAATGCGAAGACTGCAAGTTTGAAGAGTTCTTTCTCGCGTCATGGGCAGTGGGTGACCCTGCCATGGTCGTGAACGTGCCGGCAAACATACCGTCCACGCAGACTTATCCCCCAATCACCAACCCAAATGTGTTGACGCCGTGGGTCAGCGCAATGGAACAGTTGCAAGTCAATGGAACTGCGTTGCCCACCCCTTCTACACCGCAAGTAGGCCAGAAAGCGACACAGGCGTTTTTTCCAGACGATCCATCCAACGTGTATCACAGTTATTTGCAGGACCACGTGATGTTCCGGATTTTGCACGCCGGATCAAACCTCACGCACGTCCATCACCAGCACGCCCATCAATGGATGCACACGCCCAATGACGCTAACAGCAGCTATCTTGACAGTCAGATGCTCAGCCCGGGCGCAACCTACTCTTTGGAGATTGATTACAACGGCGGCGGCAATCGCAACCAGACGCTGGGCGACTCAATCTTCCATTGCCATTTTTATCCCCATTTTGCCGCGGGCATGTGGTCACTCTTTAGAGTGCATGATGTTTTTGAAGCTGGCACTCCATTGCAGAATGGCATACCGGCACCGGGTTCCCGTGCACTGCCCGATGGAGAAATTGCCTTAGGCACTCCCATTCCCGCAATTGTTCCACTACCAACTAAAGCAATGGCGCCCATTCCGGCGCAGGTTTCACTTGTTCCCGTACAAAACCCCAGCAATCCTAATAAGCCTTACGGCTATGAGGCCAAGACAATCGCCCAATGCGATCGTCTTGACGGCTCAACCCTGGGAACGTGCACCAATCCTGGTTTCCCGTTCTTTGTCCCCGGCATTGCGGGACATCGTGCGCCAGCACCACCGCTGGATTTTGCGCCCGCGCAGGACGCATCCGGCAAGCCCATTCTCGGTCCCAACGGCAAGCCAGCCTACCTTGACGGTGGATTGTCGCGACACGTTGTGTTGAGCGCAAGCGTGGATGGCGAGCGCCACAATAAATGGGACTTCAGCAAAGACAACCATACAATGATTGCGCGCGAATTGGATGAACAAGGCACCGCGACCGAGAAGGTTGCAATGGCTTTTAATTCCGTTCGCAATCATCCCAGCTTTACCCCTGCGGGACAGGCAGCCACATTTATCACCAATGGCCTGCCGCGCGGACCCCAGCCCGGCGCTCCATTTGCCGACCCGGCTATAGACGATAGTGGCAAACCCATAGGACAAATCCGGCGTTACAAAGCGGCGGACATTCAGACTGACGTAGTCTTCAACAAAAATGGATGGCACTATCCGCAGGAACGCTTCATTACTTTGTGGAGTGATGTATCCAAGACTTTCTCTGGCCAGCGCGCGCCGGAGCCGTTCTTCTTCCGTGCCAACAGCAAAGACGATATCGTTGAGTACTGGCAGACAAACCTAGTCCCCAGCTATTACGAGCTGGATAACTTCCAGGTGCGTACGCCCA
Source organism: Candidatus Angelobacter sp. (assembly GCA_036496365.1). GTDB lineage: Bacteria > Acidobacteriota > Terriglobia > Terriglobales > Acidobacteriaceae > Angelobacter. The sequence continues at coordinate 35,346 of DASXLK010000179.1, forward strand.
CAGATATTCTGGGGCAGCATATCCATCTGGTGAAGTTTGACGTTCTGGCTTCTGACGGCGCAGCCAATGGTTATAACTATGAAGATGGCACGCTGAGCCCGAATGAAGTTACGGACCGCATTAACGCCATCCGAAAACAAAACAACTGTTATGCAAAAGATCCGCGTGATGGCACTTTTACCTGCCCTGTAGCCAAAGAGCCGACTCCCGCGAATGGCTATCCCATTTCGTTTGGTAAGCCTCCGGCGGGACAAAGCTGGCTGGGAGCAAGCACCACCATCCAGCGCTGGTATGCAGATCCACTGGAAGGTTGCCCCTGGCCGCCGTGTGTTGACAATGGCAAGGGCAAAGATCGTACCCTACGCACTGTTTTCACGCATGATCACTTTGGCCCTTCCACGCACCAACAGGCAGGCTTGTACGCCGGATTGGTAATTGAACCGGAAAAATCAAAATGGGTGAACTCTGAGAACGGTGCGCCGATCGGCGGCGGGATTGACGGCGGCCCAACCAGCTGGCAGGCAAACATCGTTACGCCTAACACAAATGACAGCTATCGCGAATTTCTGCTGGAATTCCAGGATCTTGCGCTGGCTTATAACAATAGCAGCATAGGCACTCCAGTGCCGTACCCCCAGCCTGCACCTGGCCCAGGCGCCACCACGCCGTGGGGATGGTGCGATAACACCAGCTCCAGCAACACGAGCATTAATCCTCCGGGTTCGGGGTGTGCCCCCACCATCATTAGTGGTCAGCCGGTGAATGGGACCATGAACGGAAATTACCGGAATGAGCCCGTGGCATTCCGGGTTGATCCCTGTACAACTCCGGGTTGCACGCCTGGCGCGCATGATCCCACAAACAGGCCCACCGACCTTTCTTATGTGTTCAGTTCAGTTATCCCGCGTAATGAAGCCATTCTGAACACGCAGCCGGCGTATCCGCAAAAAATCAATAGCAGCGCCAACAATTTCCAGTATCCGCCACCGCTCTTGTCTTGCAGCAACTGTGTGCAAAAAGGCGACCCTTATACACCGCTGTTGCGCGCCTTCCAGAATGACCGTGTGCAGATACGCGTCCTGGTGGGGGCTTATCTTTTCAATCACAATTTTGGCATTGAAGGACTGAAGTGGCTGTTTGAGCCGTCATCCAGCACCTCTGGATATCGCGACAATCAGGCCATGGGAATCTCAGAGCATTATGAGTTCCAGTTCAAGCTGCCTTCCACCCAGGCGTCAACTGCCGATTATCTCTATATGCCGGGCTCCGGTGTTCTGGATGTAGGACAAGGGCTCTGGGGGATTTTGCGCACTTACAATGCCGCAGGGAAGCCGAGTACGATTCCTAACCTGCAACCGCTACCCAATAACCCGGGAGGAGGCGTGACGTTAAAAGCCAGCGCCAGCTGTCCGATCAATGCAACGGCCACCCGAACCTACAATATCGCCGCTGTATACATTCCTGAAGGGCTTGTATACAACTCTCACGACACTACCAACACACCGAGCGAAAGCAGCTCCATTACCAGCCAAAACGGGGCATTGGTCTATGTGATGGCGGATGGAAACGGTAATCCCCTGTTGGGTGCAGTGCCTCCCAGGGAGCCTCTCGTGCTCCGCGCTGCGGCCGGCGAGTGCATCAGCGTAAATCTGTACAACCGGATTACAGCTGCCCAACTCAATGCTGCTGACAGCGTGTTTACCACGGCGGATCAAAACATTAGCGGAGCTGGCGGTCCCACACCCTGGCAAATTCCGGTATTTCCTTCCGGAAGAGTTGGCATGCATGCCCAGTTGGTTGGGTATGACGTTTCCCAGAACAACGGAGTAAATGTCGGCATAAACCCGGACCAGGTCACACCCATATGTCCTGCTACTGGCGCCTGCACGCCAAGGAAATATCAATGGTATGCGGGTGAGGTACTTACCAACCCGGACGGCACCACAAAGGGAATACCAATTGAGTTGGGATCAGCCAACCTGATTGCCTCTGATCCGGTTGAGCAGCAGCCGCTGGCAATGATCGCAGCGCTGATTGTGGAACCAGCGGGAGCTCAATGGCCAACTAGCGGTACCAGCGCGGATATCCGCGATGCCAAGGGCGATCTGCTATTCCGTGAATTTGTAACCATGATCCAGAACAACGTCTACCTGACGGCGAATGAGACGGATTTGAATAACAACTTCCCGGTTTTCAATTCCACTAATTTTGGCGCCGAGCCCATGCCTTACCGGTACCAGAGTCCTGATGGAACTGTTCCTCCAAATTTTGACGCGGTAGACATCTCGGCGGCATTTTCCAACCAGATGGACAATCCGTTTTACACGACGCCAAAGCCGCAAGGCGATCCGCAGACCCCAATCTTCTGCGCATTGGCCGGCACGGCGGTCCGCTTCCGTATGCTCCATCCGGATGGACTAGGCGGTTTCCCGGACGATGTCTGGACAATCCACGGACACGTTTGGCCCGAAGAGCCTTTTGTTACGATGGGCGGCGTGCCTAGCGTATCTATTGGGAACAACCCTAACTCACAGTGGTTTGGCTCGCGTGATGGATTTGGCCCGGGCAACCACTTTGATATTGTGCTCGGCAGCGCAGGCGGCAGAAACAAAGTTTCCGGAGACTACCTGTACAAGAGTTACCCTGTGGGTGAATTTGCTGCGGGTGGCAATTGGGGATTGTTCCGCGTCAATGCCACAGCGCAACAGCAAGCAACGTGTACATCTGGCATAAAGCCGCGGGCGCTTCTCAACGTAACGCCTGGCGTCCATCTGCCGATCGTACCGCCGGCATTGGAGAAGGCGCCGCAAGCGGCCCCCGATCCAGAGCAGAGGTTCCTGAACAGACGTCCAAAGGCGCAGGTAGCGCCGCAACCAGCACCTCAGGCGACGCCTGCAGAGCCGCCTAAGGAGTAAATAAGAACTGCTAACTGGGCAGGAGCGTGCAACAAGCGCTCCTGCTTATTTTTTTGAATGGCAACAGCCAGCATTTGTATTCATACTCCCGCAAAAACTGGCTATGATATGGCTGGAAATAAGAACGATAAAGACCTTGGGCACATATCCAACCTTGAGCGCGAGCGCACCAGCCTCATCAGGTGCGCTGGAATACCATGTTCTGCGCGACCTGGCGCAAGTGCAAACTCTTATTCCGCAATGGGAGAGACTGCTGGCACAATCTCACTGCAATCGTGCTTTTAGCTCGTCTAAGTGGTTTCTGGCGTGGTGCCGGCACCATCCGCAGCTTGCACCTTTCGTCCTGATTGCGAATCGAGGGCTCGAACTGGTTGCAGTATTGCCGCTCGTGTTGCGGGAAAACTCAACCATCGATTTTCCCTCGCCCATGTGTGATTACAACGATATGGTCGCGTCTATTGGAGATTCAGAGGCGCAACGTGGTCTGCTGGAATATGCCATCTCAGAGGCATCGTCGTATCAAATGACGTTTTCCAACGTGCGTACTGATTCAAACTGCGTGCAAGCTCTAAGAGCGATGGCTGAAACCAGGGCGATAAAGGCTGGCTATCAGCCCGGCAAGAATTGTTTCTATATCCAGTTGCCAGACACATTCGCCGGATATCTTGCTACGCGCAGCCATATTTTCCGCAAAGGCCTTGGCCGAGTGCAGCGAAGTGTGCAAAAAAATGGTCTTGTCGTTCGGCATCTGACGCCGGAGCATATCTCACCGCCTGCAGTGGCTGAACTGTTTCTCTCACTCAATTTAAACCGGTTTGGAAGTAAGAGCGGCTTCGCATCCAAATCAGTCCAAGAATTTGTAAGAGAACTCTTGCCTTCATTGTTTGTAGAAGGCAAAATGGCAGCGTTTGTTTTGATCGATGGTAGCCAAACCCTGGCCATTGATCTTTGCATGCGTGGCCGGAACAGTCTGTGCAGCTGGAATGGGGGCTTTCTGCCGGAAGCAGCGCAATGGTCGCCCGGACGGCTTCTTTTTGCCTCTGGCATTGAGTATGCAGTGGTTTCAGGTTTACAGGAGTACGACTTGCTCCGCGGTTCGCATGCTTACAAAACAAGCTGGGCCACGCATTCACGAAACATTGGACCAATGGAATTCAATCGCCAAAGCTGTACGGATGCTTTAGCACCCCATGAAACCAAAAGCGCTCATCGTCTGTAGCGACAGTCCTTACCCGGTTGTTATGGGCGGATACGAAAGATTAATCAGCGACTACCAGAATTACGTATTCCGCGACTATGACATCTATCTTCTAATATGCTACTGCAGCGGCAGCAGGCATGATCTTTTGCATTACGGCACGCTCATTCCGCCGCATCGAATGTCTTCTGTTCTGTTTGAAGAAAAATTTGAGTTCAGCCTGTTTATCCACCCAGACATTGATTTTGATGATCGAGTGCTGATTGCCCCGCTGGCCGACCGCATTCCATGTTTCTGCTTTGTGCAGCGCCACCCGGAAAAGCAGATAAAAGAGGCCTTGTTCCGCGGGATTGTGACCCATTTCAGCGGAAGTCCTCATAACAACTTGCTGCGCATCGGAGGCACCTACAACCCTGAGGTGTTTTACAAGAGACGCAGCGGCGAAGAGTATGTCCTTTGCGTGGCCAGAATCTATCCGGAAAAAAATCAGCTGGAACTGGTCCGGGACTACAAGAAAAAAGTGTATGACCGCTTTGGTCTTCCTCTGATGCTGGTGGGCGGGACAGAAAATCTGGAATATTTCAAAAGAGTGGATCGATACATTGACGGTATCTCCGTGATCGCAACAGCGGACCCTGAATCACCCATGAAGCAGCATTCCTGGCGGACGGCCCCGGAAATAGCCGAGATTTGCAGTCGCGCGCGTTTGTTTGTGATGGCCTCTCCCCGGGAAAGCTTTTGCATTGCCATGATTGAAGCCATGGCTTGCGGCCTTACCTGCGTGGTCAACGGCAATTATTTTGGCTTTGACCAGGAGGAATTGCGCCCGAACGTTTATGGCCCCATTACCCGTAAGCGCGGCCCCATTGCGGACACAATTGTCTCAGCCCTGGAGCGCAATGTGCGCATAGATGCCTCCGAGTGGGTGAAGAAATTTTCCGTAGAACATACAAGAGAGAAGCTGCTGGGCTTTATCAGGTCAAGGCTCTAGCCAGATGCCAACACCTCGCTCCAATCTAATTGTCGTCGCCTACCCCTCGGATGAGACATTGGGCTTCAGCACCGTTTGCAAGAATGCCTCGATCATTGCGGTCGGTGATCCAAAGTGGCCTCACCACGGTAAGGAACTTCAGCAAGAACTTCGGCAGGCGGCAGCACAGCTCAAGGCCACGAAGTTTAATTATCTTGGGCACTCTCTGCGGAAGATTGACAGCGCCGCATTTCAAGCGCTGGTAAAACGCTTGCGGCTATTCAAGGTCACCGGCCGGGTTTACACTCACAGCCCATTTGACGATGATACGTTGCGCGGATCAGTGGCGCTGGCCGCGGCGCAGGCATTTGGCGAGGTGTGGGTTCAGTCGCCCTCGGGGCTGGCGCAGCAGGCGAATGTGCTAAAGCGCTCCGCGTTGGCCGCGAAAGCCAGAATCATCAACACCGTTTATGCCAAAAGGATCCGTACGGAAGATGACTCATTCAGGATACCTCACACCGCATTGCTCGGGGTTGAGGCATTCACACCTGCTACGTTTGAAGAAGTAATGCATGGCTTGGCACTGACGAGATCAGAAATTTTACCGTATCCAGATGCCTGGGGGCTGTTGTCATCGCCCTATGAAACGCACCGGTATGAGCGGTCTTGCCAGCTTTTGTTGGATCACGCCACGTCTGGCGGGGCAAAGACTATTCTGGAAGTTGGCGCTTGCGAAGGCGCGATGACCTCTCATCTTCGCCGGGCATTTCCGAAGTCGCACATCAAAGCTTTAGAGGTTCATCCAGAATTTACGCGCCGACTCAAAGCACGCTTTCTTAAAGATAAACAAATAGCAGTCATTCAGCAGGGCATCGGCCAAGCGGAGTTGAAGGCAGACATCGTGCTGCTGGCGGAAGTTTTGTATTACGTGGAGAACGACCTGAAACCCATATTGCGAAAAGTAAAAGCAAAGTATGTGTTCACATCATCGGAAGGCGATTTTGATCTAGAGCTGACGCGAAAACTCACCGCTTTAAAGTGGCGTTTGCTTGCACAGGAAACGATTGGAAGCTGTTTTGAAGCCTTAAGCGGCGGCCACGGCCATTTATTTTGCCGGCGGGAAGGAACTACTTTGCGCGTCTGGCAGACAGGGTGACAGGCGATATTCGTGCCTCCGCTCAAACGCTGGAGGTGAATGATTCGCTACGTGTTCGTTCGATTTCAACCCTGTACTGCTCCACATAATCTTTGGCCATACGCAAATAGTGATAGTCGCGAAATGCTTTGTCCCGGCAATCCGCAGGTTTTATCTCCTGCACCCGGCTGATCGCGGCAAGGTAATCCTGTTCTGTGCTGCATACAAAGCCCACGTCTGGAGTGATGATTTCTTCGCACGCTCCGTGATTGCTGCATATCACCGGAGTTCCAGACATAAGGGCTTCGGCCATAACGGCGCCAAAAGCTTCATTGGCTTGTGTGGGGAAAAGCAGCGCCCGCGCTCCGGCGAACAGCTCGGCTTTTCTCTCACCCTGTATCTCTCCCACTAATTCAATGTTTGGGTGGTTACACATGGCGCGAATGGCTGCGGTTGTCTCTTCACTTGCAGCCGAGCCCGCAACTATTAGTTTGAATCCTGCCTTACGGGCGAGAGCGACGGCAATATCGAGCCCCTTTTGCACTGCGCGATCCAGGCAGGCGACAAAGAGGAAGTAAGCGCCTTTGCTTTCTGAATAAATAAATTCAGATGGATCAATGCCGTTGGCCACATAGCGCGTGCTTCCGTAGGTTCGGGCCAGCGCTCGTGAAACGAAAATCCAGTTGTCCTCAGCCAGGCTTCGATCGAGGCCGCGGCCAACAATATCGGTATGGCAGGCTTTCACCCACGGCTGAGGGAATTCAGCCTTGCGCACTTTGGGATCAACTTGACGATGAGCAATGTCCACGGATGGCGGCGAGCCGTTTGCAGCCCAGCGAACGCCTTCCGGCAGCGGCTCTGGGCCGAGTGGGACCTGATAATGCACTTCATGCCCTAACTCAGCCAGGCCCTTCACCATGAGGTCAGTAACACGAAAGCTGGCCAAGCCCACAGTGGAAACCGGATATGCGCGGGCGGGATAAAAACCTTGTCGAGTGACCAGAATGCGCAGGGAATCAGCCTCGCTTATCGCTTTTCTTTAGACCTTGGAGAATAGCATGACTAATAATCCACGAGCCCATCAACACATGCCAGCCACTTTCCATCGACGTAATGCGGGTCAACATGATGCATGCCGGAGGCGTTCCATGCGCTTCCGTCCGGAACAAGCACAGGCGATTCTGCAACTTCGTGCTCTTTATATGTTGTTGCAGTGAGTTCGGTAATCTCAAAAGCTCTTACCTGCTTGCCATAGGTTGGCACACAATCCTGGGTGAAGCGGAGAAGTCTGCCCTCATAATCCAGTACTCGGCCTCCAGGCCGGGCAATGCTTTTGTTTCCAGAAATAATTGGGCTGGAAGGATGCTCGATCCAGTTACCATCCGGCGCATCGGCTGAATACAGGTTAAGCGTGTCATGCTGGTGCGGAGTTGGGCAGGTAAAGAGCCACCATTTCTTATCGTGACAAAAGATGGAAGGGTCTGCATGCTTTCCCGGGACAAGGTCTTTTACCAGAACCCACTCATCCGGAAATCGCGCGGCGCGATACAGCCGGACTGCTTCACCGCCCAGCGTTTCAGGAACCATATAGAAATCATCTTTCCACTGAAACACATAAGGATAAGAAAGATGAAATGGTTCTTGCAGTACGATCCGTTCGTATTGCCATGTGAGGCCGTCTTTGCTGGTTGCGCGGCCAATGTCGCCTTTATTCGATGCATTATTCAATACTTCAAAGAACATGTGCCATAGGCCGTCTACATTCACCATGAACGGGTCGGCAACAAAGCGCGCCGGAACATCAGTTATATCCGCAGCGGAGAGAACCGGGTTTGGCACGCCGGGCGCAGCAGCAAGCCGCAATGGAGATTTTCCGGCATACATGGCAATGGACCATTTCCATGGCCGGGTGGGATCTTTTGAGCGTTGCCCAATGGCACTTGAATTGATTGTATTCATTTGCAGGATAATTTTATCTGCTTGCCAGCTTAAGTGGTCTTTAAATATTGAAGCTCTAAAAAGCTGTTTCAAAATACTCAGGCACTTTCCGGCATGCTCACCAGGGAAGTATTCGCGTTTTTTGTATGCAGCAGGCAGCAGGAATTGATCTTGATAATGAGCCAGACCGGGTCATGCGCTTTCAAGTCAGACGATTCCATCGCCACTCTGGGTAAACGGACCTTGAACTCTGCCCCACAATCCACGCGAACGGTGATGGTTGTGTCCTCGTTCTCCAATGTCTGTACGTATCCGCCAATTACGTCGCAATTTCCCAGCATTGCCGGGCGCGCTGTGGCAAGCATTATCTCGCCAGCTCGAATGCCGAGGCGGAGGCGCATGCCTGCTTCCGCTGGCGACAGAGTGACTGTGAGTTCAACTGAGCAGCCGTCAATACAGCATTGCGCCGTTCCATCCGCTTCATTTATGGCTGTCACAGTCGCCTCAAAAATATTTTCAAAACTGGCAGCATGCATTCTGAATTCACGTCCGGGCGCAGGCACCACTTCGTGCGGTGCGCCTTCCGCTACTATCTGTCCCTGATGCAGTGCGAGTGCGTGCTCTCCCAGGGCAAAAGCTTCTTCATGGTCGTGGGTTACATAAAGGATGGGGATACGCTGCTCTTCGGTCCATCGGCGCAAATCTTCAATGATGCTGAATTTCATGCGTGTATCCAGAGAAGAGAGTGGTTCGTCCAGGAGAAGAATGCACGGCGCAGTCACCAGAGATCGCGCCAGGGCAACGCGCTGCTGCTCGCCTCCTGAGGTCTCGCGTGGCAATCGCTTTCGCAGATGAGCTATATGAAATGACGCCAGAATGCGTGCCATGCGGTCTTCGCGCTCTGCCGC
>DASXLK010000180.1:0-16620 GCA_036496365.1 Candidatus Angelobacter sp.
CGACTACACGGCTTGGACTTCTCATACGGAGGCGATCCCATTCGCCCGATTCAAGCCTTCCCTGCCGTTCTCTTGTCCCAAAGGACTCGTCTTTCGCGACTTTGCTATAATCGTTATTCCTTTTTCTCCCATCCGGCGGCCATCGCTCAAGTGGGTGCAAACAGGCCCTGAGCGGAAGTGGTGGAACTGGCAGACACACCATCTTGAGGGGGTGGCGCCGAAAGGCGTGGGGGTTCAAATCCCCCCTTCCGCACCAAAATTTTATGCGCTGTATCGTTTCCGGCGCACGAGAGAGATTTGAAAGGACTTTGGATACAGAATGCTTACAGCTTTAATTACCGTAATTCATGTGATTGTTTGTGCAGTATTGATTGTCGTGGTGTTGTTGCAGCATGGAAAAAGTGCTGATATCGCCGCAACCTTTGGCGGCATGGGCAGCCAGACAGCGTTTGGTCCGCGCGGCACGGCCACCGTTTTTTCCCGGTTGACCACCTGGTGCGCCATTATTTTCATGCTTACCTCCATGGCACTCACGTATATCTCCAGTCTGCACACGTCGACTTCAGTTATGGATAGCGTCTCCACGCCGGTACAGCAGTCCCAGCCGGCGCCCAAGAAATAACAATCAGTCAGCTTTCAGCCGAGCCGCCTGCGGGCGGCTTGTTGCTTTTGCCGCAGAACTCGAATATTTCCGCTGTTCGTAAATCTTCCAGGCAAGCCTGTCTCTGCAAGGCTCCAAGCTAGTAGCATGGAATGATGATCCATAAGATCTTTCCTGTCGGTCCGCTGCAATGCAACTGCTCCATCCTTGGCGATGAGAAGACCCATGAAGCCATGGTGATTGATCCTGGCGACCAGATTGAAGGCATTCTGGAAATCCTGCGCCAGGAAAAGCTTACGCTCAAGCAGATCGTCATCACGCATGCGCATATTGACCATGTGGGCGGAGCGATGAAGCTGAAAGCTGCCACAGGCGCGCCAATTCTGATGAATCAGAACGACTATGCCTTGCTGAAGATGCTGGATATGCAGGCGACCTGGGTAGGCATGAAATCGCCGGGGGCCGTGCAGATTGATGAATCCGTTAGCCAGGGCCGAGTGCTGAAGATTGGCGAGATCTCATCCCAGATAATAGACACGCCGGGACACACCGAAGGCAGCATCTGCGTATATCTTCCAACCGAGAAAAAATTGATTGCCGGCGACACGCTCTTTGCCGGCAGCATTGGACGCACCGACCTGCCCGGCGGCTCCATGGAAAAGATCATGCGCTCATTGCATAATCAGGTGCTCGCGCTGCCAGATGAAACCGAAGTCACGCCCGGACACGGACCGAATACCACCATCGGCGAAGAGCGCGAAACGAATCCGTTTCTGCAAAAGTAATGCGGTCATCCGCTGGCAGTTAGTCAGCCAGATAGCTGATCTCGGTCCTGCGAATGCGGTAGCAGGCAAAGACCAGAATCGCGGCGCTCAGGCACAGCAATCCAGGTATGGCCAGCCATGGTGACACCGGTTCCGTCATTACGGTGAAAAGCGCCATCAGTCCATCCGGTGGAATTGTGACTGGGCAAAGCTGCTTCAGATAAAAACTGACACTGAATTTCTGCAGCAGCGAGGGCGCAACGGAATGGAATGATTCCCACAGCAGTACGACGACACCCGGCAGGATTGGGTTCTTGAAGATCAGGCTCAAGGCAAGAAAGATTGCGCCAAAACCCAGACACGCCAGCACGGTCACCAGCAAATACGATGTCAGTTGCCCCAGGCCGGGCCCGTTAAAGACAAATGCGCGCCCAGCCGGTCCAAAATGACCATAAGCAAAAGTAAAGCAGAGGAAGACAGATGCGCCGAACACAGCCGAAGCCGTGATGAACCCAGCCAGAAACTTTCCCACAATCAACAACTCACGCCGCATGGGCGAGAGAAAGTAATAGTGCAGGCTCTTCTCCACAATCTCACCGCGAAACAGCCATGTAAACATCCCCAGGCAGCCAAAGAATATCCCCACGCGCAAATAAAAAATCTGGAAGGTATAAGCCAGCACACGCGTATCTTCTTCAATGCTGCAGTTGCGGCCCATGGGGCTGGTAAGCGCATGGATGCCAAACATCAGCGTGGGAGCAAAAGCCAGCAGGTAGATCCATATGCTGCGGCGCATCCAAAGCGTCTTCTTAAGTTCAATGCGAAGGACTGCAGCCAGTTGCGAACCCCAAAGCTGCCATGGGATTTCCGCTGCGGGTTTGCTGGTGCCGGTAATTGCCGTTGAACTCATACAGTGCCTCCGCTGCCGGTGCCAATCAGATATTGATAGACGGAATTCACGTCATCATCGTTCGGCGCGACGGTGTCCACGGCAAAGTCTTCTTCCGCAATGATTTTGTTCAATAGCTGATAGAACTGGTCGGCGTCCTTCGTCCGAATCAAAACGCCTTTGCCATCGTTATTGAGCTTGGCTTCAACCACATGGTCTTGCAAAAAGAGTCTGGCGGCCAGCAGACCGGGCTTTTCGCAACGCACCAGTATCTGCATCGGATGTTCTTTTACTTCAGTGCGGACGCCGTGAATCTGCCCTTCCGCCACCACGTAGCCGTAACTCATCAGCACAACTTGATCGGAAATCTTGTCCACTTCATGCAGCACGTGGCTGGAAATCACAACGTGCATGCCCTGCTTCCCCAGCGCTTCAAATAGCGCAATGGATTCAGACCGTGCCATAGGATCAAGTCCATTCAGCGGCTCATCCAGCACAAGAACAGTGGGATGATGAGCAATGGATTGGGCCAGCCGTATGCGCTGGCGCATGCCCTTGCTGTAACCGGCCACTCTGCGATGTGCAGCTTCGTTCAGGTTCACGCGTTCAATGGCCTCGGACGTAAGCCGCGCTGCTTCGGCACTGGTAAGTCCACGCAGCCGCAGCGATTGGTTGATGAATTCAAAACCAGTCACGCCCTTGGGAAACGAGTCAAATTGCGTGCAGTATCCAACGTGGCGAAAAAATTCTTCCGGCTCGTCTGGCGTGAGACCAAGCACGCTCACGCGGCCTTGCGTGGGGCGGACCAGTCCCGTGACCAGGTTCATCAAAGTAGTCTTGCCAGAGCCATTCGGCCCCACCAGACTCGTGACGCCGGGAGGTAGTGAAAGACTTACATTGTTCACTCCCAGCACTTCGCCATAAAACTTTGAGACGTTTTCAAAAATGATATTGCTATTTGTAACTGGGCTCATGCGCTTTCCACCTCGCGCGCCCGCAGCTTGCGATCGAGCAGCCAGAAACAGAATGCACAAACAGACAGCAATGAGGCCCATGCTGTCCACAGCGGGATCGCGTCCAGGTCTCCGCCATGGCGATTCATTGCCGTCAGGCGGAAGAGATGCGCCCAAACCACGGTCGTAACATAGGGCAAATTAATCAGGCGGCCCCATTCGGTGCGCAATATTTGGTTCATGGCCAAACCCAGCAGAGGAAGCATAAAAAAGACCGCAAACATCAGTGCAGAGGCGGCAATTCGCCACTTCACCCAGACGGATACGGCCATGGAAATCAAGGAGATTACCGCGATCCACAAAATGCTGGCCAGGAAAATAGAGCCTGCCATCCAGAGATTCTTCCAGAGCCAGCCATTCCCTTGAAGCTGTGCATGGACAAAGAAGAGGATAAGTGCGGGTATCCACGTGATGCAGGAAAGTAATGACCCCAGCACGGAAACCTTGCCGAATAAATATTCTGTCCGCGATAGTGGGCGGCTGAGATAAAGCTGCACGGAGTGGTTGGCAAAATCCTTGGTGATCATTCCCGGGCCGCCCCAGACGGCAAGAATGAATCCCATTCCAGTTTCAAAACCTAGAAACGATAGAAACCAGACATTATTGATGAGCCCTACCATGGCGTTCCCTGTTTGAACGCCAAATAGGGCCTGGACAGTTGGACTATTGCTCACATATATATATGCCAGTCCAACTATAAATGGCAGAAAACATAACACCGTGTAAGCGGTGAATGGCCGCGAATCAAATAATGTTGAAAGACCATACCGAGAGAGCACGGTAAAGCGCGACCATGCCGGGGTAAGCGCTCCGCTATAGGCTTTGTAAGTGCGTTTATATACGGCCATTGGTGCTCCCTTGCACTGCCGGTGGAGGAGGAGGTCCCGCCATAGCTTTAAGGAAGATGTCTTCCAAAGTATCTCTCCTGTAATTCATTCTACGGATTTGCACCTCATGCTCTGCGGCCGTGCGATAGATCTGGCGCAAATCAATGTGGTCCGGCAACACAATGCGGACTCGTCCCGCGCCAAAGCTGGCGGCCTCACAGCCAAGATTACGCACAGACTCAAGAAAGCCATTGCCCTGGGTAACTTCAAGCTCCAGAAATTTCAGGTTGGCTTTGCGCTCTTCTTCCAGGTTGCAGATTGCAGCAATGCGGCCATCTTTCAGGATTAGCACCTGGTCGCAGCACTCTTCAATATCGTGCAAAAGATGAGAAGAGATGAGTACGGTCACCTCGCCCGTATCGCGAATCTCGCGCACCAGTTGCAGCATGCGTACCCGCGCTTCAGGATCAAGGCCGTTGGTGGGTTCGTCCAGTAATACCAGTTTTGGTCCATGCGCAATGGCCTGCGCCAGTTTGGCCAACTGCTTCATGCCCAGCGAGTAGGTCCCGACTTTCCGGTAGCGCGCCTCACCCAGTCCGACGTAAAAGAATGCCTCATGCGCGCGCTCCAGCGCCTCTTCTTTCGGAAGGCCTGAGAGCTCCGCCATATAACGGACAAAGCGAACGCCAGTCATATCGGCAATGAAGGCGTCGCTTTCCGGCATATAGCCGATCATGGCACGCAACTCGCGCAGATTGCTTTGGACTTCCTTGCCAAAAATTCGCGCTGCGCCGGCCATTGGCTGGTAAAAACCCAGCAGCGTGTTAATCAGAGTCGATTTTCCTGATCCGTTCGGCCCCAGCAGCCCAATACATTTACCTGACAGCGCGCCATTCAACTGGTTCAGGATTGTCCTGTGGCCCAGCCGCACTGTCAGGTTTTGCATTTCAATAATTGCCGGCATTCTTCCCCTGTGATTAGTGGACTAACGCTCCATGCGCGTGTGAAGGCTGCACCACATTCATTAGTGTGGTAAGAGCCAGAGTATTCAGATCAAAGCCGAAGAGCCGGCTGCTGCTGGTCACGCGTATGGCGTTAGCGTCACCATAAGCGCAGACCACGCTGGGTTTAGTTTCAGCGGCAATCTGCTGTATGGATTGCAACTGTGTAGCTGTAAGCTGCTGGGCAATCGGGCCAATCACCGGCGCAAGGTTCTGATAGATCACCGCTGAAACATCAGGCTGCTCATCCTGCGGCAGCAGCGCGCGGAACTCTGCTGAATGCGCCAGCGAGTTTCCGTTTTGATGAATCGTGATTGCGTTCATTACCAATGCCCTGCTCGGCGCCAGAATCATATATCCGTCAGTAAAGGTATACGTAACTTCAAATGGTTTTGTTGCATCCATTGAGCGGACTGTATAAAAAGTCAGCCCGTTCGCTGCCTGCTGGTCAAGCGTTGCGCCCTGATTTTGGCCCTTCAAGTGATCGTTCACGTCTAAAATCAATTGCTGGATCGTCGATTGCAGACGGCCCGGGTCTTTAACCTCAGCCACTACTTTCCACGAAGGTGTGGGGAGAAGAGGCCCATCCAGGGCGACTGTCACTTCGCCGCCCAGCGTATCTGCCAGGTCCTGATGAAACCTGATCTTTAATTCAGACTCGCTGTGAGCAATATTGGCAGAAGCGTTCGAGCCAGACGAATTAGCAATATTCAACATGTCATCCAGCATATCGGCCGGATTCTTGGAGACAAATGCTGCCACCGCTCCAGCATCCTTGGAGACAAAATCCAGTCCGCCAATGGGCGCAGGCGCTGCCAGCCATGAAGCCATGCCATGACGCTGACTCTTAAAGGTAAGCTGTGCGCGATTCTGTCCCTGGTCTCCACTACCTTTGCGCTCAGCAATCAAGTACTGCACATCCGCTAACCCGGTTGACGCAAATTGCGGATTGGCATTTTGAACGCCCTGCATGTGGTGGCCAGCTGCCATGGTGGCCAAGTCTGCTCCAAACAGGATGTCCGCTCCGTTTTTATATTGGGCGGCCATGCGCTCTCCAAACGGTGTTGCGGCAAATCCGCCGCTACCCTGATTGAGTCCTGCAACAAATTGTTTAAGCGTGGCCACATCCCCTGCTGCGGCAACAAAGTCCGGGCGGACAAGAATCAGAAGCTGCTTCGCGCCTTTTGGTGAGAGTTGGCTGAGTTCCTGTTCATCCAGCACCAGCACATGTGATTTCACGCCCGCATACTTCCCTGCCTCCTGCTGAATGAATTGCTTCAAGCCATCATGCTGTACCTGCGCCACTACCAGTGGTTCGCCACTCGTCCCGCTTGTGTGTCCAAAAGAGAAAACAATTTCGTCTCCCAGATACTGGCCCAGATCGTGCACATAATTGATCAGCTCATCAAACTGTGGCCCATCGTGCTTGCCTTGTGCCTGCTGCCACCAATCGCGCAGCACCGCGGACTCCTGCAACTCCTGCTGAAAAAGTTTATTGGCCTGCTGCACAGCGTCGCCCAGATTGGGAATACCGGCAAAGACAACCGTGTTCGCCGGCAGCGTTGCCAGAACATGGCTCTGGTAACGCAATCCGGGCATTTGCACGGCTTGTAGCTTGTTGCTCAAATGAGCAAACTCGGCCAGCAGGGCCAGATGCTGATCAAGGTTCTGGCTCCATGCAATCTCCTGTCTTACAGGAACCGTTCCCAGGCTCGCACTGGTTGAAAGCTGATCCCCCGGATGAAGGATCTTCTCCGCTCCGGCTTCAGCAACGCGCACTTCGCCCTCAATCACTGAGACGCGCGAACCTTTCATGCCGGCGTTCACGGAAAATACTGTGCCTGTTACGGAAACCCGGCAATCGCGTGCCGCTACATAAAGATGGCCTGTTTCACGCTTCGCGGCTTGAATAATTATGTTGCCGCGCTCGAGCTGGACAGTAGTGTCTTTGCGGCTCATGGAGACGCCAAACTCGGCGCGCTCATTCATCTCCACCACGGAGCCATCGCGCAAGCGCAACATGGCATGCGATCCTCCTCCGGTGCGGACTCTTTCGCCTTCAGTAACTTCATCCCCTACTTTAAGTGGCTGATCGCCGTTGTAACCAACACGGCTCAGAACGCCATTAAGCGATTCCACGCGTGCACGCATACCCTGCGGGCCGGAAAAGAATTTTTGCTGGGCAAAATAAGTAGCAAAGCCAAAAACTGCAATCGCGGCAGCTACCGCGACCCACCTGAAGCCGGTATTCCTTACCTGCGGAAGCTCCTGCTTCCATGGCATTGGTATGGTGCGTTCGCGCTGGTCTGTTTTGGCTTCATTGCGGCAAGCAACGCACTCTTGCAGATGAGATTCCACCAGCAGCGCGCGGGCAGGAGCCAATTGGCCTCCACCATATTGCAAGAGCAGCTTTTTCACATCGGCACAGCCGCGGATTGACTCAACCTGCGGTGCATTCGCAGCTTCCTGGCTCAGATGCTGCCAGACGCGATTGCCAGCGACGCTCATGGTTTCATGGTCAGGCATTTCCGAGCGTACAGACGCGAGTGCCTGATCTAGCAAATCGCCTGGATTCGTGGGGAGGTTTTTATCTTGGCGCTTCATCGGGTTCCCTTCGTCAATCCTTTAAAGTCTTTCTTGAGCAGAGTACGCGTACGGTGCAGCACCACGGCAACCACCGCCGGTGAGGTCTTCATGATCCCGGCAATTTCACGATTGCTGTAATCTTCAATAAAACGCAGCACAAACATCTCCGCCCAGCGGGGGTTGAGACGCGCCAGAGCATGGCGCAGCCAATCCCGCAGTTCAGCCGAATGCGGGCCGTGGTCGGTTGAGAGCATTTCGGCCTGATCAGGCTTTTCGTCCAGCGAAGACATGTCTTTCCTGGTCCGCAACAAGTCCAAAGACGCGTTCACCGCGGACCGGTGCAGATATCCCGCCAGATTGGCAATTTCCGGAAACGTCTCCAGCCGGACCAGGCGCAGAAAGACCGATTGCAATACATCTTCTGCGTCGCTTGAATTGCCGGTCACGCGATAAGCGGCCCGGTAGACAAGGTCTTTGTGCTCCAGAAATATCTGCTCCAGCCTCGGCCTGAAACTGTTCCCGGCCATGACTGCCATCTGTGCTTGCGTTATTTGCATTGTGGCCTGCAATTTAGTACGGTGCTCCTTCTCACTATGTCTGACGAGAGAAGAACCCCTTTATTAACGGAAGGGCAAAATTATCACGCTTTGCGCTCTCCCGTGGCTGTAGTTACGGCTGGCAGGGGCGACAAGTTCCGGCGCAATGATTTCCGGTTATGATGTTATTGCCCGGGAAGTATGCAAAACCAAGCCAAATGCCTGATTCCACAATGCTTAGTTCTGACCATATCCCAACGCACGGACGCTGCAAATGAACCCACCTGAACTGCCAACACTCTTTAATGTGGCCGCTCATTTTGTCGATCGTCATATTCATGAAGGCCATGGCGAGCGCATTGCCTATGAATGCGGCGAGGAGCGCGTCAGCTATCGTCAACTTTTCGAACGGGTGAACCGTGCCGGTAATGCACTGAAGAAGCTAGGCATCCGCCAGGAAGAGCGCATAGCGCTGCTGCTGTTCGATACCCCGGAATTTCCTTACTGTTTTTTTGGCGGGATCAAAATCGGGGCAGTTCCTGTCCCGGTCAACACTCTGCTGAAGCCAAACGAATATGAATACATATTGAATGACTGCCGGGCGCAAGTGCTGATTGTAAGCGAAGGTCTGCTGCCGCAGATACAGGCGATCTCTAAAGAAAAGCTGCGTTACCTGAAAACGATTGTGGTCTTTGGCCAGCCGCAGGAGTCCACGCTTTCTCTACAGCAGCTTCTGGATGAAAGCTCGCCTGAACTTGAAGCGGAAATCACAACCAAAGACGATGCCGCGTTCTGGCTTTACTCCTCCGGCAGTACCGGCTTTCCCAAGGGCTGCGTGCATCTGCACCATGATATGGTGGTGTGCGCCGAAATCTACGCTAAGAATATTTTAAAGATTACAGAGAACGACCGCTTCTTCAGCGTGGCAAAACTGTTCTTTGCCTATGGGCTGGGCAACGGGCTTTATTTCTCTCTTGCCGTGGGCGCAACCAGCATTCTTTGGCCGGGTTCGCCCTCACCGCCAAACATCTATTCAGTGATTGAAAAGCACAAGCCCACGCTCTTTTTCTCCGTGCCTTCCAACTACTCTTCGCTGCTCTCTTACCAGCGCGAGAGTGGACCAGATTTTGATCTTTCCACCGTGCGGCATGCGATCTCCGCGGGTGAGGCGCTTCCAGCGGTGCTTTTTCATCGCTTCAAGGAACGCTTTAACGTTGAGATACTGGATGCCATCGGCTCCACGGAAGCATTGCATATGTTTATTGCCAACCGTCCGGGGGCGGCGCGTCCGGGCTCAAGCGGAGAGATCATGCCGGGTTACGAAGCCCGCATTGTGGATGAAAACGGCCATGATGTTCCTGACGGCGAAGTTGGAAGCCTGCTCATTAAAGGCGACTCTGTCTGCTCTTGTTATTGGAACAAACATGAAAAGACAAAAGAGACGATCCAGGGCCATTGGATACGCACGGGAGACAAATACTATCGCGATGCCGACGGCTATTACTGGTATGTAGGCCGGAATGACGACATGCTGAAGGTGAAAGGCATGTGGGTGAGTCCCATTGAGATTGAAAGCGTGCTGCTGGAGCATCCCATGGTGCAGGAAGCGGCAGCCATTGGATATGTGAATGAAAACAAGCTGGTAAAACCCGCTGCGTATCTGGTGCTCAAGGAAAACGCGAATGGTACACCGCAAATCATTGAAGAGATTCGGCAGCATGTAATGGGAAGACTGGCGGCATTTAAGTGTCCGCAGACTTTTGAGATCGTAAAAGAGCTGCCTAAAACGGCTACGGGAAAAATACAACGGTACAAACTTCGCCAATCAGCCACAGAAATAAACAGTCGTTCCACAAATAAATAGAGACTTCCGGGAACCTTTCCAGTCCAATTGGCGTATATAGATTGCAAGGAGGCGTGTATGAAAAAGTTACTGCCTTTCCTGCTTGCGCTGTTAGTTTCGCTTTCCCTGGCCCAGGCACAAACTGGTCATGAACGGCGCTATGAGTTGCGCCCAGATCCCAACTGGCCTCTGGACATTGAACTTGGGTCCGGCGACTACCAGATTGTCGCCAGCGATTCCGGTGGCATTGCCGTGGTCTATCAGGAAGAGACGCCGGACGATTCGCGCAAGGTGCATGTGCAGATAAGCTCCGGACATCAGCGGAATTACCTGAAAATTGCCGGCCCAAAATCTAGCTTTCGTGCCGTGATTGAAGTGCCGCGCAAGACCGATTTGCATATCCGCATGATGACCGGCGATCTTCATGTGGGCGAGGTGGAAGGCAATAAGGATATTGAAGTGGGCGCGGGCACGCTGGAGCTGAACGCAATTCACCCGCGGGATTACGCCAAAGCAGATTTTTCAGTTCGCATTGGCGACGTAACGGCGCCAACTCTCAAAGTGGCGAGAAGTAGCCCGCTGCGCTCATTTAGAGCGTATGGTCCGGGCAAATATCAACTGCATGCCCACGTTGGCGTGGGAGATCTGACACTTAATACAGATACCATCTAGCTGTCTGAGCGATCTTGTACGGGTTTCTGTTATATGGCGGAAAGGGTTCGGCGCAGCCCTTCGCTGAAGTCTGCTTCCGGCGTGATCAGGCTTACAATCATGTATCCGTCGCCGGGAAAATCATAGAAGTGGCCCGGATGCACATACACATCATGCTTTTCCAATAGCTCGATGGCCAATTCTTCATCGGGTTGCGTTGCAGGAATTCTCAGCACTGCGTACCATCCCCCTTCCACTTCAAGCCGGTTGACTTTCCTCGCTTGGGCAAGTTGCGCATCCAACTCCGCCAGATTATTGCGCACGCGCCCGATCAACTGCTGCTGAAATGTGGAGCGCTGTTGCAGCAAAACAGGCGCGGCCAACTGAATAGGAGCGTTCAAAGAGAGATAGGTGTCGGCAATCATCTCCAGGCGCGCCAGCGCTTCCCTTTTCACTTCCTCAGGACCATTCACAGCCAGCCAGGCAAATTTCATTTGCGGCAGTCCGCTGATCTTGGAGATGCCGCTCATCGTAAACGTGAGTGCCGCTGAATTTGCTACAAAACTTTTCTGCGGCGCGGCCAGTGAAAAATCTAAAAAGACTTCATCGGCAATGATGGCCATCTGGTTGGCCGCGCATATCTCATTGAGCTGGACGATTTCCTCAGGCTTTGTAAAGTGCCCGGTCGGATTGTTGGGATGGACCAGAATCATGCCTCGCGTGCGCGGCGTGATGGCCTGCTTCAAGGCGTGGAGATCGATATGCCAGCCGTGATCGTAAAAAAGCGGGTAGCGGATAAGTTTGATGTCGTTCACGTCTGCGAGGAAATCAAATAGCGGATAGCTGGGCGTTGGGATCAGAAGTTCATCGCCCGGATTGCATAATAGCCGAAAAACAAATGAATACGCTTCGCTGGTGCTGGCCGTAAGCAGCAGTTCGTCAATGCTGACGTGCTCTCCGCGTGCAGAATAATATGCGCTCACAGCCTGCCGTGCGGACTTCACGCCGCGTGGATCTGGATGATATTGCAGCGAGGCTGGCGAGCAGAGAGCGCGCATGATTGCCGGCGCGTTATAACTGAAGCCGCATTCTGTTGGGTTAGAGGCGCTCAGGTCAAGCAGCTTGCGGCCACTGGATTTGTGGCGCTCCAGCGCTTCAGCCAGCCGGTTAGGCTTCAGGTTCCAATTTGTGCGATCAGCAAACATTCAGGTGAATCATACCTTCCGAATTGCCTCAGTAAGACTGGTCAGGCTGGCTTTGGCATCGCCATATAACATGCCAGTGACTGTCTTAAAGAACAACGGATTTTCCAATCCAGAAAAGCCTTTGCCTTTACCGCGCTTGAGCACCACCACAGACTTGGCTTTATCCACTTCAATAATTGGCATGCCCGCGATAATGCTTTTAGGGTTGTCCCGCGCATCAGGATTTACCACGTCATTTGCACCGATCACAACAGCTACATCCACCGAAGGCATTTCTGGATTGATCTGCTCCATTTCATAGAGTGATGAGTAAGGCACGTTAGCTTCGGCAAGCAGCACGTTCATGTGCCCGGGCATGCGGCCGGCAACGGGATGGATTGCGTATTTCACTGAGACGCCACGCTCTTCCAGAAGATTGCCTAGTTCGCGCACGGCATGTTGCGCCTGCGCCGTGGCCATGCCGTATCCCGGGACAAAGACTACCTGGTTGGCATAAGCAAGCTGCACGGCAATATCGTCAATTGTGACTTCACGCATGCTGCCGGAGACAGTTGTCTCTTCAGTAGCCGCTGAACCGAAACCGCCAAACAAGACGTTGGTGATGGAACGATTCATGGCCTTACACATAAGCACTGAGAGAATGAAGCCGGAGAAGCCGTCCAGAGTGCCGGCAATAATCAGCACGTTGTTTCCCAGCACAAATCCAGTGGCCGCGGAAGAGAGTCCGGCGTAAGAGTTGAGCAGTGACATCACCACTGGCATGTCCGCAGCGCCAATGGGAATGACCAGCATTACGCCAAAAACAAAAGCGCACCCAACCATCACATAAAAAAACATCGTAGCAGCGGGATTGACCAGAAAAGTTATATACGAGCCAATCATTACCAAGAAGAGGCCCAGGTTCACCACCTGCTGGCCCTTGAACATGATCGGCGTGCCGCGCATCCATTCCTGGAGTTTGGCGGCGGCAATCAGTGAGCCAGTCACGGTAAGCGAGCCCAGCATTACTTCCAGCCCAAGCGCGCCACTCTTAACTCCTCCGAGCGACGAGCCATGAATCACATATTCGGCAATGCCCACCATGGAGGCAGCCAGCGCGCCGAAGGCATGAGAGAGCGCAGTCCGTTGCGGCATGGCCGTCATGTGGACGCGAGCCATTGGTATGCCGATAGCAGAGCCAAGAATCAGGCCAATAGCGATATAGATATAGTTGTGAATATCGGGATGAAACAGCGTTCCAAAAACTGCGGCAGTCATGCCCGCTGCGGCAAGAATCATGCCGCGCCGAGCAGTGTCAGGATGGCTCAGCCCCTTCAAACCAAGAATGAAGAGGCAGGAGGCAATCAGATATGTGGCTTCAAGAAAATATTGAGCGTTGCTCACTTTTTCTCCTCCGGCTTGACCGCTTCTTTCTTGCGGAACATCTTGAGCATGCGGTCAGTAATGAGGAAGCCGCCGACCACATTGATCATGGCGGAAGTCACCGCCGCACAACCAAGGATGGAAGCGAGCATCTGATGCTGGTCATAGTGCGAGCCGGCAATCACAATGGAGCCGATCAGCGAGATGCCGGAAATCGCATTCGTAGCCGACATCAGAGGCGTGTGCAGCAATGGTGGTACACGCGAAATCACCTGGTAGCCAAGAAAAGCGGCCAGCGCAAACACATAGAGTGAAGCGATGAGAACGGCAGGATTTAACTTCTGCTCTGGTGCGCCTTCCAGCAGAAAAATAGCGGCAACAAATCCCACGGGATGAAACAATAAGTGCTCCATTCAATCCTCCTGTTTACGTCATGCTGATTTACGTGATGCTGATTTACGTGAATAAGTTACGTTATGCTGCGGAATGTCCGAGTGCCGCGGCCACCCTGGGATGAACACTGCCACCCTCATAGGCGACGCAAGCTCCTTTTAAGATGTCATCTTTCATATCGATTTTCAGAGTGCCCTTGTCATTGATGAGCGCCATAAAGCTGGTGAGATTGCGGGAATAAAGCTGGCTGGCATGAGCGGCAACTGTCGCCGGCAGATTCAGCGGGCCAAGAATCAGAACGCCGTTATGGTCCACTTCTTCACCGGCCTTGGTAAAAGCCACGTTACCGCCAGTGGAAGCCGCAAGATCAACGATGATTGAACCTGCGTGCATGCTGTTGACGGCTTCTTCAGTCAGCATAAGAGGTGCTTTGCGTCCGGGAATCTGCGCGGTGGTGATAACCACATCAGAAACTGCAGCGCGTTTGCCCACCATGTCACGGCCGCGCTGCAAAGCTTCAGGCGAAAGCTCTTTCGCATAGCCGCCAGCATCCTGCGTTTCAATGCCGCCAAGATCGACTTCAAGAAATTTTGCGCCCAGCGATTTCACGTCCTGCCCGGCGGCCGCGCGAACGTCGTAGGCTTCCACCACGGCACCCAGCCTGCGCGCAGTAGCGATGGCTTGCAAGCCCGCAACGCCTGCGCCCAACACCAGAACTTTGGCCGGAGGCACTGTGCCGGCAGCCGTCATCAACATGGGAAACATGCGCGGCAAGCGCTCGGCGGCGATCAGTACGGCTTTGTATCCTGAAACGGTCGCCATGGAGGAAAGTGCATCCATGGATTGCGCGCGCGTGGTGCGGGGCACAAGTTCCACGGCAAAAGCGGTGAGTTTGCGAGAGATGATCGGTTCCAGAGCGGCTGGCTCGTCGAGCGGTTTGAGAAAACCAATAACAACTGCGCCCGCTTTGAGCCTGGCAAAATCGTCAGGTTCAGGACGATTGACGCAGGCCAGCACGTCAGCTTCAGGAAGCAAATCGTCGCGGCCCATAATACTGGCGCCAACGGCTTGGTATTCTCCGTCAGAAACCCCGGCGTGAACGCCTGCCCCCGTCTCAATCCCAACTTCTGCACCGGCAGCAACCAGCTTTTTGACTGATTCTGGCACCAATGCCACCCGGGCTTCCCCTGGCTGTTTCTCCCGTGGGACCGCGATTCTCATAGTGCGTATCCTCTCTCAATCTATCGGCATATACACCGAAAGTAAGTGAACATTATTGCTAAACGCCCGGAATTACGGAAGTAGGGCCGGATTTTACGAAGCCGGAGCAGGAATCTCCGGAGCACAAATTGATTAGGTTTTGCGATGCCTCCAGTGTTATAATCAGTCTTCCCGTTAAGTGGGATTCACCAGCGGTTAGCGAGCGGTCCAGCCTTAAAGCGACAACCCACCTCACAGAAACCAGTCAATCTTCTCAGCAGGAATATCAAAACAATTAAAGGAACAACTACAAATGGAACAAGGAATTGTGAAGTGGTTTAACGACGCAAAAGGATTTGGATTTATTACCCGGAACAGCGGCGATGGAGACGTGTTTGTGCATTTCTCCGCGATCCAGTCCAGCGGGTTCAAGAGCTTGCCAGAAGGTCAGGCAGTGGAATTCAGCGTGACCAAAGGGCCCAAGGGCCTGCAGGCAGAGAACGTAAAAGTTCTGTAAACAATCTTATCTGCCCAGAGTGAAAACAAGCGCTCTGGGCAGTGCTGCGTTTGGGCGCTTTTCCTAGAAACAAGTTGCTTTAACCCCAGCCAAAGACTAACCTGATGACAGTCGTTCGCTCTCTCCCGTCGTATCTCTGGACTTATCATTCCACTCGCCCCGACGGTTCTCTGCGCATTCGATCAAAAGTATATTCGAACGGAAAAACGACGGGATGCGTGTGAGCGCTATCGCTTTTTCGCAAACACTAGTTCGTTTATAGAAGTGACTGGGCCAAGGCCTGCTCACAACAGGTGTCCTTTTTATGGATCAAAGCACAATTTATCTCAGTATCTTTATTGCTCTTATATCAACGGTGGCAATGGTAAGAATTTACGGCATGCGCACGGGCCGGACCGTGGTGACCAATCACCAATCCCAAACCATGTGCCCAGCCTGCCACTGCATTACCGCCCGCTCAAAGGCAAACTGTCTGCGTTGCGGAAAACCGCTGCGCGATGCGTGAAAATTGCGGTTTTTGAGTTCCCTTTTCCCTTATTGCGGTTCTTGTAGGTTGTAATGCGTTTGACGACAAAAAGTTTTTCACTGTCCACGGGAATATTAGTGCTGTTTGGCGGAGCGGCGTGGCTGTGTGCACGAGCAATCCCGAAATGTATCCATGGTGAAAAGAGTTATTCGTTTCCCAGGACCGTGGATGGCAAGACTACCCGCACGTGTCACAAATGCGGGCACAAGCGTGAGTACGATATGGCCACCATGCGCTTCCGGACTGGACATTTTGTCAGCACGCCGTAGCGTCGATTTTATTTGTGTGAAACCATCTTTAAATTTGTGTGAACCTTTCAAGGAGAGAAATATATGAGCACGACAGACCAGGCAGATGCGCAAAACAAACCCGCCAAACCCAACAAATTTGCTGAAGCAAGACTTGCCAAAAAGAAACAGAGACGCAAAGCGCACAGATTAACGATTAAGCGCTCAAACACTGGCGGTTAACGAAATAGAGAGCGAGCCAAATAAAGCCGACGTCCCATTTTCCCAGGACGTCGTCTTTAATTATCGCCGAATCTTTCTTCTGCTAGTTAGTGGTGAATGTGGCAGCGCATAGAGTCTGTTGCTGAATAAGTGCATGCTGCGTTACGCATCCGCCTCCACCAGGCGGGCCAGGTATGGCGTTGGCAGGGGGAACCCGCAACAAATTCCTAGACGATGGGACCTCCCATGAATGCAAA
>DASXLK010000181.1:0-24106 GCA_036496365.1 Candidatus Angelobacter sp.
TCACCGTGCCCACTAGTTCTCCGTGATGCTCTTCTAGATTGATCACGGAAAGGCGCGTGCCCAGCATCTTCAATACGTCCAGCAGGGAAGCGCGCGTTGGGTTCAGCAGCAGGCTTTCAATCACCAGGTTGGAACCGGGAAAAAGCGCAGCAGCGCACATAAAGAACGCAGCGGAAGAAATATCGCCCGGCACCGCGGCTTCAATGGCCTGCAATTTCTGGCCTCCCTGTACGCTTACACGATTTTTGCTGCGGGAAAGCTCCACGCCAAATGCGCGCAATGCTTGTTCGGTATGGTCGCGTGTGCGATGCGGTTCGTCGACTGTAGTCTCGCCTTCTGCCAGTAATCCGGCAAACAGCACAGCAGACTTTACCTGCGCGCTGGCAATTGGTGTCAGGTATTCAATGGCGCGCAGCTTGCCGCCGCGAATGTGCAAAGGAGGCCGTTCGCCCGCAGCGGCTGTAATCTCTGCGCCCATCAAGCGTAGCGGCGTGATCACGCGTGCCATGGGGCGGCGCGTCAATGATTCATCGCCATGGAGATCGCAGGCAAAATTCTGCCCGGCCAGAATGCCTGAGAGCATGCGCATGGTTGAGCCGGAATTGCCGCAGTCCAGACTTTCCGCCGGCTCTTGCAGTTGCTCACGACCATCAATCTCCAGCGTGCCGTTGGCATTTTTCCGCACAGCGCAGCCAAGCTGCTGGACGCAAGCCACAGTGCTGGCGCAGTCTGCGCCAGTGGAAAAGTTTGCCAGTCGCGTGGTTCCCTGTGCAATGGCTGCCAGCATGGCATAACGATGCGAAATCGATTTATCTCCCGGCAACCGCAGCGAACCGAGAATGTTTTTTGCCGGACAAAGGATCACTAGTTCTTGCTCCCTGAAGTAAAAATTGATTTGAGTTGCCCACCGCAAGTGAAAAATATTATTGCGCCAGCATGGGTGGCAAATACAACTCGTATAACCAATAAACATCTCACTTTCAGTACTTGTTCAAGCGAGTGCTGAAAAGAAGGTAGCACCCGGTAAGGTTCCCCGCCCCGCCAGGAATTGCTCTTCTTCAATTCAAGATTAGCAGGTTGCAATGAAGAGTCGGGTGATTGTTTTTGCTCTGGCGTTCCTTGGTTGCGGTTTCTCCCTTACGGCACAAAGACTGGGTATGGACCCGCAACAGTCTCCGTTTTCCAAATTGAATTCTTCACGGACGGAAAACAACACAATTAGCGGTACAGTCTCCGACATAAGGAATCAGCCGCTGAAAGATGTTCAGGTTGAATTGAGAGATTCCGGCGGCGGTGTAGTAACTTCAGCTTATACAAGTTCTTCGGGCAATTTTGAGTTTTCGCAGATTGCATCGGGCACATATCTGGTGGTGGCGACTTCAGGCATGCAACAAGCCTCAGAGCGGGTGGATACAACCGGCTGGTCCAATATGGTCAGTCTACGCATGCCATCGAGTGCTCCCCAGGATGGAATGACGGGGAACTCCATCTCGGTAGTTCAATACCGGATTCCGGGAAAGGCCCGCGACGAATACAACAAAGCTCATGATCTGTTGCAAAGGGGCAAGCAAGAAGAAGCAACCAAACACCTGGCAAAGGCACTGGAGCTTTGCCCGAATTATGCTGATGCGCTTACGCTGCGTGGTGTCCTGGAACTAAATCAGCGGAATACGGAAGCAGCGGTTACCGACCTGGATAAAGCCATCCATGCAGACGCGAATTATGCCATGGCGTATATGGTGATGGGGTCTGCATTGAACCAGCAGTCGAAATTTGACGAAGCCATTCGCGCTCTTGAGCGCGGTGAATCGCTGGCGCCCACTTACTGGCAAGTGCATTTTGAGATGGGCAAGTCCTACATCGGCAAAGCTGATTATCCGGCGGCGCTCCACCAGTTGGAACTGGCGGAGAACATGACGCCGTCAGAATACCCATTTATTTATCTGCTGCGCGGCCATGCTTTGTTGGCGATGAAACAATACCCGCAAGCGATGGAAGCAGTGCAAGCATATCTGCAGAAAGATCCGCAGGGCGTCAACAGTGAACTGGCCCGCAAAATGTTGCAACAGGCGCAGGCCCTGATGGCTAAAAACTAAGCTAGCTTACGTGTTGATCATCTGGTTTTGCTGGTTTTGCGCGGCGGGAGCTGGTCCGGGAAGCAGAAGCGGCTCCTCCGGCATAATGATCCAGGCAATGCCATAAGCGGCCGCGCCCACTCCCCCACAAATAGAGCATATCGCCCAGACAATGCGGACCAGGGTAATGTCGAGATCAAAAAACTCCGCAAAGCCAAGGCACACGCCGGCAATCTTGCGGTTCTGGCGCGGACGCACCAGCCGCTCACGCGCAATCACGCCTGCCACTCGCTTGCCACAATAGGCGCACAGGTTGGCGTCTTCAGGAATTGTCTTGCCGCAATAATTGCAATACATGGCGGATGTCTCCTTATCTAGTTTCACTCAAAAACTGGTTTCACTTAAAAACTGTTCCGCTCAAATTTGGTTCTTTGAAAACAGGACATCAGATGAGTTGGGCCTCACAGTCCAGCCCGTCCGACTGCCTCCATACTGGTTTAAATATACGCATCTAAAACACTAAAAGTTCATTAAAGAGTCCTTTTTGTCTCTAAGGTCTTTGGGTAAGCTTTTGAGAACGGCGCGTCCATAAACCTCAATAAATTCGTTTTTGATTCGCTATTAAGAAGGGATAAAGAACCCATCTCGCGGCCTTAAATCCATTGGAATCGCTGGTTCGCGGAAAATCCATTTTGACACGCTTTTTAGGGACAACAGTGCGCGTAAATCCCTTAAAAAATCGTTACTTGGGTAATAAGTGGCGAGGTAACAGGTAAGGTTTCACGCTGACCACTTTCGGGCAGTTTACCTGATATCTAAGCCGGCCCATCCACGGTACAACAGTCTTGCTCCCCCGCATCCTCAAGACAGGGATACGGAAAAGAAACATTATGACTAGACCGCTCAAACCAGCCAAGGAGTTCTATACCGAACCCGAAGCTGCTGGATATCTCAATATTCCTCTGAGTGAGCTGCATTCGCTCCTGGACGAATACATTTTCAACGATGGCAGCCCTCGACCTTACGACCTCACATTCTGCGAGGCAGACCTTGTTCTGCTTGGCTTTTGGAGCAAAACCCGGGACAATCCCAAAGTTTTGCGGATGCCAAGGCGGCGGGAAGCCTGAAGCTTTTACATCGTAAGAATTTCCAGGTACATTGTCCAAGTGGACATGGCTATAATGTAAGTCAAAGTACTACATAGACTTAAGTCCAGCTGTACTTTGGCAATCAGCGTGCCCTTATCGTTACTGCAAGATAGGGGTCACCCGATGGCACATTTAGCACCCAATTACGAAGAACGGCAGGAGTTCTGGAAGCCTTCTGTGGCTCCGCGGCAGGAAGCATCACCGGCGGAAGCCACTGAGCAGGTATGCCAGGAGTGCGGGACTGACTTTATCCTGGGCTCGCGCTTCTGCTACGCATGCGGGTCTGACAGAAACGCCAATCTTGCCAACACCACGGTGACCGGCCTGCAATCCTGGGTCGATTTCGCCTCTTTGCGTGAATCGCTGGGGCAGACCACAGGTTCCTTGCTGGCTTTGATTCTGGGATGCGTCTGCGTTATCGCGGCAATCGTAACCGGGGTTGTTTTTACCGCCACCACTTTACTCGACTGGCAAGCCGTACAGCTCTGGCGCATTGAATGGCTGCTGGGTGCTTTAGCCATGTTCGCCGTAGGCTTCCTTCTCAAGAAAAAATAAGTATTCAGCTCCTCAAAGAGGGCGGCGGGCGCATTCGCCGCCTTTTTTATTTGGCGCGGTTCAGCCCTTGGAATGATTAGCGTAAAAGATTTGGCGCAAAGTTAATGATGTCTGAAAAAAGAATGGCTGCCCGCAGGCAGCCATTCTTTTTATTGATTGAGTTTGCTAAGTTACCGCGGAGTCGATGCGCCAGGCGTGCAAGGATTCGCCACAGTGGCTGACGTTCCTGCAGGCTGAGAAGGCGTGGAAGATGCCACCGTCGTGGAGGCGCTTCCAGTGCTTCCCGTAGATGGAGTCGAACCCGTCGTTGACGGAGTAGAAGTTGTCGGTGACGTGGAAGCAGTTGTGCTTCCCGTGCTGGTGCTATTTGAGGGCGTGCAAGGCGCTACGGTTGAGGTGGTTCCATTTCCGCTGGCGCTGCTCGTGCCCGTTGCGCTTCCGCTTGCCGTTGAACTCGATGGGCTGGATCCAGGCGTGCTTGTTTGCAGTGTGCCCATGGACCCTGTGGATCCCGGAGATGTTGAACTTGGTGAAGTAGCAGTTGTTCCCGGTTGAGTTGAGGTGGTTCCTGAGGGCGTTGCAGTTGTGCCTTGTGAAGTGGATGTTGTGCCCGGTGTGGTTGATGTCGTGGTGGACGGGCTTGTTGCCGAGGGGCTTGTCTGCCCCATGCCTGGGCTTGGTGTAACTGTACCTGTGGTTTGTGCCGAGGCAATGCCCATCGATAACGCAAACACGAATGATGCTAATAAAATCTTACGCATAGAACCTGCTCCTTCTTTAGCTCTGCGGAGTGGGTTTTCTGCCGCAGAGAAGATACTTCGCTTTAAGTCCAGCTAATAGGTCTGATGCCATGTTTGCGCGCAAGGGATGCAGCAGGCAGAGTTGCTGGCTGCACTTTTTGCGCGGCCTTTCTCTGGATCGAAAACCCAGGTTCCGCCTTCTGCGCGGGCGACCCCGCAATGGACAAATGTATCCATAGCTTCTATTCTTCCGCGTGTACCATACACTAAAATGAGAGTCTCTACGGTAAGCTAATCAAGCACTTGTACTCGCCAAAAATGTGTACGGTTTTTTATTGCGCGTTGAAGGGGAAGAGATTTTGAACTCATTGTCTATCGGTTGCCGCCTGCGGTTCGCTTTTTTGCTGGCGTTGGTGGTGTTCAGTATTGTTCTCACAGGCAAGTCACTGGCTCAGGATTCAGAGCTCACTGCCGATCAGATCATTCAGATTTTGCAGGAAAACCCCGATGTTCTGGCCGCCGCCAAGACAGAGATCGTGAATCAGCTCCGCGAACGCGGCTACAACGTTACAGAAAGCGATATTACAGACGACCGGTTGTTCAATCAGATTCGTACTGATGACCGCGTGCGTCAGCTTGCAGCCAATGAACTGGCCAAGCGCGGCTTCGGTCCCGGCACGCAGAATGCGCAGGCCACTTCTGATGAGGATATGGGCCAGCAGCAGCCGCTCGTTCCGGAGTCCGGCAATCGACCGGCACAGTCTCCCTCAAATTCAGGCACGTCTCCCGGCAACTATCAGGGAAACGTCTATCAGGGAACCGGTAATCAGGGAATGAACAATCAGGGAACCATGGACCGGCAATCGTCGCAGCCAGGTTCCCAGTCCCGCACAAATAATACGCAGACGCGCTCAAGGCAGCTGCAAGATACTGGCAGAGGCCAATCGCAGGACCAATATCCTTTGCGCAATTTGCCCGCCTTGCGCGACCTTTATAAGCAGGCCATTCCTGACGACACAAAGCTGGAGCGCTTTGGCGCGGCGCTTTTCCGCAACAGCGCCGCCGCATCAGATAAATCTCCCTTGAGCGTTCCTGTTGGCTCGGACTATGTTCTCGGCCCCGGCGACGAATTGGTGATCGATTATTGGGGAACCTCCACACAGCATATTCAGCGTTCGGTGGATCGTGAAGGCCGTGTATCCATTCCTGAAGCTGGCTCCGTGGTTGTGGCTGGCCGCTCTCTGGGTGAAGTGCAGCAGACCATCCAGAAAATGCTGAGCCGCGAACTGCGCGGCATTACCGTGGATGTAACGTTGGGCAAGCTGCGCACTGTGCGGGTCTATGTCGTGGGTGACGTAAAGAAGCCCGCTGCCTATGACATCAGCTCGCTTTCAACCGCTCTAAGCGCGCTGATTGCCGCTGGGGGCCCAACCGATACAGGTTCATATCGCACGGTAAAGCATTATCGTGGCAAAGCTCTGGTGGAAGAAGTGGATCTATACGACCTGATGCTCAAAGGCGTAAGTTCCGGTGAAGTGCATATTGAATCTGGTGACAGCATTCTTGTGCCACCTATCGGTCCTCAGGTTACTGTTGCCGGCAAGGTCCGGCGGCCTGCTATTTACGAACTTCGCAATGAGCAGACTCTCGACCAGATTCTTGATCTTGCCGGCGGCGTGCCGGTTACTGGCGAACTGAGCCGCATTAAAGTGGAGCGCACGCAGGCCCATGAACGCAAAGAAATGCTCAGCATTAATTTGCCCAGCGGCGCCAGTGTCCAGGTGGCGGACGACGCTTTCAAGCGGTTTCATATTCAGGATGGCGATGTTGTTACCGTCCTGCCTATCCTTTCTTACAGCAATCGCGCGGTCTATCTGGAAGGGCATGTCTTCCGTCCAGGAAAATTCCCCTATAAAGATGGTTTTAAAGTCACCGATCTGATTGCGTCTTATGATGACATTTTGCCGGAGCCGGCTGACCGCGCTGAGATTGTCCGCTTGCATCAGCCGGACTTTACTCCGGTCGTTCTGCCATTCAACCTGCGCGATGTTCTATCCAAACGCGTGGAAGCGCCCAGCCTGGAGCCATTTGATACCGTTCGCGTTTTTGGACGGTATGATACTGATGCTCCAAAGGTCTCAATCTTTGGTGAAGTCTTTCATCCCGGCGAGTATCCGCTCTCTGATCGTATGACCGCTGCGGATTTGCTGCGTATGTCTGGTGGATTCAAGCGCAGTGCGTACCAGCTTGCAGCCGACCTCACAAGTTATTCCGTAATAGATGGCGATCACGTGGACCTGGAGCATCGTGAAGTTGCGATCAATAAGGCGCTGGCGGGTGAAGCCGATACCGATGTCGTTCTAAAAGCCGGGGATGTGCTCACCATCCGCCAGATTGGCGGCTGGAAAGATATTGGTGGCGCTATTGCCATTACCGGAGAGGTGATGCACCCGGGGCAATATGGCATTCAGCGCGGTGAACGCCTCAGTTCAATCCTTAAACGCGCGGGCGGATTTTCTAATGAGGCATATCCTTACGCCGCCATTCTGGATCGCGCCCAGGTACGTGAAGCAGCCGCTAAGAGCCGCGAGGAACTTGTCACTAAAGTGCAGGCGCAGGCAATCTCCGGGACCCCGACCGGGCCCAATTCATCACGCGCCAGTGCCCCCAACGCTGCCGCTGAGGAGCGTGAACGCCAGCAACTCATCAGCAAATTGAAACAAATTCAGCCCAGCGGACGCATGTTGATCCACATCAGCCAACCGGTGGAGAAGTGGCAAAACACGCCATTTGATGTGGAAGTTCGCCCTGGAGACACGCTCTTTATCCCCAAGCGACCAAACTTTGTGATGGTGGGCGGGCAGGTTTATAACCCAGTGGCCATTACTTACAGTCCGGGGAAACACGCCGGCTGGTATTTAAAGCAGGCTGGCGGCCCTAATAGTCTCGCCAACAAAAAAGAGATATTCGTGGTTCGTGCCAACGGAACCGTAGTTGGTCGGAATTCTGGAGAATGGTGGTCTGGCGATGTTCTGCATACTACCTTGCAAGCTGGAGACACCATCTTCGTTCCTGAAAAAGGCGCGGGGGCCGGGCTCTTCAAGAACCTGAATCAGACGATCTCGTTACTTTCCGGCGCAGCCGTCGCCGTCAGCGTGATCAGGACGTTCTAACCGGGGAGAATGAGTTGATCCGAATGGGACATAGTAAGTTTGCTGTCGTACTGATGTTTTGCATTTCCGCCACGGCGGTGTGGGGACAATCGAATGACAGCGCGGGGCCAGCTTCCATGCCTGCGCCATCACCCACGCCGGTTGCGCAACCAGCCGATGATTCGCATGGAGCCAGCGATAATCCAGTTAAGTTCCTGCGCAATCTTGGCCGTGACCAGAAAGCCATCTGGACCAGTCCATACAAGGTCCGCATTCAGGACCTGAATTGGCTCGTTCCTCTCATCGGATTAAGCGCTGGCCTCGTTAACGCGGACGGAGAGATTTCATCCCGAATCAAGGGCACCGGCACGTTCAGCAAACACTCCAGCACAATCTCAAACGCGGGTCTTGGAGTTGCTTTGGCTGGAAGCGGCAGTTTGTATCTCCTGGGCAAAATCAAGGGAGATGACCGCAAGAAAGAAACCGGCATACTTGCGCTTGAGGCCGCTACGGACAGTTTGGTGGTGGGCGAAGGGCTGAAATTAGTCACGCAGCGCGCCCGCCCTAGTGACGGTAATCCCAAAGGTGATTTTTTTAACAGCAGCTCTATTACAAACTCTTCTTTTCCGTCAGTGCATGCACTGCTCACCTGGTCAGCGGCCAGTGTTTTGGTCCATGAATATCCCGGCCCGCTTACTTCAATATTTGCTTATGGTCTTGCGACGGGCGTGAGCGTGGCCCGCGTCTCTGGCCGCGATCATTTCCCAAGCGATGTGGTGGTCGGCAGCGCAATGGGATGGCTCATTGGACGGCAGGTTTTCAAAGCGCATCATGAGACTGAAGTGCCTGCGGCCAGCTATGGGAACTTCATTCGCGATCCGCATGCTGAAGGCGCGGATACTCCCGAACGTGGTTCACCCTACGTTCCTATTGATAGCTGGGTTTATCCCGCATTTGAGCGTCTGGCTGCCATGGGAGTTGTGAATGACGGAATCGCCGGGCTCCGGCCATGGACCCGCAAAGAGTGCGCCCGGCTGGTGGAAGAAGTTTCCGGTGAGGTGGATGAGAACAATCCAGATGAAGCCTTCCGCCTTTATACCGCGCTGGCTCGGGAATTTGCCACTGAGCTGGATGGAAAAGAGACTGACTCCATTGGGCTTGACTCTATCTATGCTCGCGTAACTTCCGTCTCCGGTCCTCCACTCACAGATGGCTATCACTTTGGCCAGACCATTGTGAACGATTATGGCAGGCCATATCAGCGTGGCACCAATGCCATCACTGGTTTCACCTCCAGCGGCTCTGCTGGATCATTGGCGTTTTTTGTTCAGGGTGAACAGGAACATGCACCGGGAGCTGCGGGATTCTCGCAGACGGTACAGAATGCCATCCAGATTGCCGATGAAAAAGGCCCGCAGCCAGCTTCGCAGATTCCAGCATTTAATCAATTTCGTTTGCTCGATGCTTATTTATCTTTGAACATCAAAGGCTGGCAAACCTCATTCGGGAAGCAAAGCTTGTGGCTTGGGCCCACGGAAGACCCATTTCTGTGGAGCAATAACGCTGAGCCTATCTACATGCTTCGCGTTGATCAGACGCATCCGCAAAAATTGCCCGGCTTTCTTGGCTGGCTGGGGCCTTTAAGGACTGAATGGTGGGTGGGCAAGCTGACTGGGCAACACTGGGACACCACGGAAGACCCTAATGTTGGAACCGTATTCTCACTCGGGCGCAGCCTGGCAAAGCAGCCCATGGTCAATGGTTTTAAAGTTAACTTTAAACCGACCCCCAACTTTGAGTTTGGCGTGGGACGCACCGGCATGTTTGGCGGACCCGATTTTCCAATCACGCTGGGAACGGTCAAGCACTCGCTCCTTTCCACCACCAATGCCGTTGGACGCGATACCGATCCGGGTGACCGTCGCTCCACTTTTGATTTCAGCTATCGTCTTCCCGGTTTTAGAAGATGGCTGACCCTATACGAAGATTCGTTTGTTGAGGATGAGATTTCTCCAATAGGCTATCCGCGCCGCGCTGCCCATAATCCCGGGCTTTACCTGACACAGATTCCCGGTATCCCGCATCTCGATCTGCGAGTGGAAGCAGCCTTCACCAACCTGCCCAACCTGGTCCAACCGCCCAATGGGGGATTTTTCTACTGGAACGTCCGCTATTTAGATGGTTATACGAACAAAGGAAATATTCTTGGCAATGCCACGGTTGGCCGGCAGGGAATCGCCTTGCGCGCGGACAGCACGTACTGGGTCGCGTCAGATAAAAAAATTCAATTTGGCTATCGCAGTGAGATAGCCGACAATTCTTTTCTTCAGGGTGGAAACCTGCGCGACCTCCACGTGAAGTCCGAATGGGCTTTCAGTCCTCGCCTCTCGGTTTCCAGCCTGTTTCAATATGAGTGGTGGAATTTCCCGCTCCTGACTGCAGGTCAAAAACAAAATGATTTCACCGCTTCAGTTCAAGTAACATATTGGCCTCACTGGAGGCTGAAACGTGGAAGCTAGGGGCCCGGCCACCGTTCCCATCTATGCTCCCTCCCTCCATCCGGAGCTGGAGAAGCGCTATTCGCTTGCGCCAGATCCCGAAAACAGAGATCCGGAAGACAAGAGAGCAGAAAAGTTGTGGGCGCTCTGGCGGTCGCGGAGCTTCCTTTGGGGCGTAGCGTGGAAAACCTTGATTGCCTCCATAATTGTGGCTTTTCTCGTTCCTGCGCATTACAAGTCGGCTGTCCGGTTTGTTCCCGCTGAAAATTCCACCAATAGCAGTGGCGGCTCCATGATGGGACTCCTGAGCAAAGCGATTGGCGGAAGTGACAGCATGGCGTCTGGCTTGGGACTGGATGCCGCAGGCTTGCTCGGCGCCAAGACGCCCGGCGCATTCTATGTGGAAGTCCTGAAAAGCCGCACTGTGCAGGACCGCCTCATCAATCGCTTTGATCTGCGGGCCCGCTACCGGAAGAGCACTTACGTTGAGGCCGGCAAAAAACTGGCTAAATTCACTGAGATTGAAGAAGACAAAAAAAGTGGCGTGATCACGCTTACCGTCACGGACTACGAGCCGCAGGTGGCTGCGCAGATTGCCAATGCATACATTGAAGAGCTGAACCGGCTTGCCGTTGACCTGAATACTTCTTCCGCTCACCGCGAACGGCAATTCCTTGAGCAAAGGCTGGCCACGGCCAAAGAAGATTTGGCTCGGGCTTCCGCGGGGCTGAGCCAATTTACCAGCAAAAATACCATGGTGGATCCCCAGAATGAGGGCCGCGCTGTGATGGATGCGGCAGCCCGTTTGCAAGGTGAGTTGATCGCCAGCCAGACAGAATTAAAAGGACTGCAAGAGATATACTCTGACGACAATATCCGCGTACGCACGCTCAAGGCGCGCATGGCGGAATTGCAGTCGCAACTCAGTAAGCTGGTTGGTCGGGGCGGAGAACTTTCGCAAGACCTCACACAAACTGGCTCTGCACCCTATCCTTCCATGCGCATCTTGCCTGGGCTGGGCTCGCATTATGCTGATCTCTACCGCGAAGCCAAGATACAGGAAGCGGTTTACGCTTTTGTGACCCAGCAGCTTGAGATGGCCAAGATTCAGGAAGCCAAAGAGCTGCCGATTGTGCGCGTAATGGATGCGGGAGTTGCGTCAGAGAAAAGATCCAGCCCCATTCGCAGCCTGATCGTGGCTGGTAGCGTCTTTGGTGCGCTGGTTCTAGCCAGCTTCTGGGTGCTGGGTAAATACCGGTGGAAGCAGATTCCTGTGGACGATCCTTACCGTTTGCTGGCAGCCGATATTGCGGGTGAAGTTAGGTTCGCATTGGGGAAATTGCAGGGCAGAGCAAAATAAAGCTGGCGTTGGACAAAATTCTAAGTAGGAGCGCGCATGCCTCCCGGACACAAAGACCGAGAATGGGAACTTCATCAGGATGCGAGTCTATCCATCGCAAGGTATTTCCAGGTCCTGGGCTCGTTGATTACGCAACTTCCTTTTGTCGCCATCGCCGAAATTGTCTCTGTGTTTCTTGACGCAGTGGCGGAAAATCGGACGATTTTTATTTTTGGCAACGGCGGGAGTGCCGCCAGTGCTTCACACATGATGTGTGACATGAATAAGGGCGCAAGTGACATTACCGCGAATCAAAGGCCCAAAGTTATGGCGCTTACTGACAATATGTCGCTCATCAGCGCGTGGGCCAATGATTTTGGATACGAGAGAATATTTTCTGAGCAGCTAAAGACCTTTGTAAGGCCGCGTGATGTGGCGTTTGCCATCAGCACCAGTGGCGATTCACCCAATGTTTTACTGGCGCTGGAAACAGCACGGGAATACGGCGCGTTGACGGCAGGCCTGGCCGGCTGTCAGGGTGGACACATGAAAGATCTGTGTGATGTGTGCGCCATTGTCTCGTCTGACAACGTTCAAGCGGTGGAAGACCTGCATCACGCTATGTTGCACTCAATTTTTACCGCCGTAAGAGAGAGCCTGGTTGCAAGAACGGCGAAGAGCCAGCTGGCGCGGGCAGCGTCATTTTAAGGCATCTGCATGAAAATTGCTTTTGACCTGCGGAGAATTGGCAATCCCGGCATTGGCCGGTACATGAAATGCCTGGCTGAGGCCGTTACTGCCCAGTCGCCGGAGCACGAATACCTGCTGGTCCTGCCTCCTGGCGGAGAAGACCTTGTTAACGCGCCACAAGCGGAAAAGATTTGTCCGGAGCTTAAATACTATTCAGTCCGCGAGCAGATAGAGCTGCCACGCATTCTCCGCAGCCATAGAGTTGATTTGCTGCATTCGCCGCATTTTTTGCTGCCGCTGCTACCGTCTTGTCCTGCGGTCGTTACTATCCATGACGTGATCTACCTGGCTTGCCCGCAGGACCTTCCATCGCGCGCAGGCCGTCTTTATTACCGTGGCATGATGAATGCGTGTTCGCGGATGGCTGCGCGGATCATCACAGACTCTGAATATTCCAGAGATGAAATTGTTCGCCATCTGCACGCCGATCCGGCAAAAATTGAAGTAATTTATCCCGGCGTGGACCCGGGATTTCAGCGCGTTACTGATGCCGCGCAGCTTGCCGCTGTGCGTGCAAAATATGGTCTTGATCCCGAGTTCATTCTGTGTGTAGGTATCTATAAGCTTCGCAAAAACCATGCGGGCTTATTGCGAGCATTTCAGCGCTTGCGCCAAAGCGGCGTGAACGCACAGCTGGCCATTGCCGGACCGATGGCTGAAGGCGAATCTGTGCTGCGCCGGCTTGCTGCCGAATTGGGAATTGCCGCGCACGTTGTCTTTACCGGATTCGTGGACGAGCCTGATCTTCGCGCACTGTATTCGGCAGCCAGCGTCTGTGTGTGCCCTTCACTGTATGAAGGATTCGGTTTTACCGTGTTGGAGGCCATGGCATGCGGCACGCCTGTCGTGTGCTCGTCGGCTGCCTCGTTGCCGGAAGTTGCGGGCCAGGGTGCACTTTATGTGAATCCACACAACCCGGAAGAGATTGCCAGCCAGCTTCTTCGGGTTTTCTCTGATGCAGATCTACGAGCTGCTTTAGTAGAGCGCGGATGGAAGAATCTGCAACGATTTAGCTGGCAAGATACAGCCGCTCAAACGCTGGCTGTTTACCATCAGGCTTTACACATGGTCCAAGCCAAAGCAGTTTACGCGTGACTTCCATGAAGAGGAATGGGCTTATCAGAGTCGCGTTTGATTCGTCTGCACTCAAGCCGCGCTACCGCAATCATGGAATCCAGGTGTATGCGCGCAACCTTCTTGGCGCGCTGCGGGATACGGCGGCTGTATATGACATGGAGATAAGGCCTTTTGTTTCCTCAGCGGCAGAGACTAATTTGCCTGAATTTGTAGAGAGCGAGAATTTTCGTCCGCGCAAAACTTCGCTCCTCCAATTTAACCGTGTGTGGCGTTATGGAGGCGCATCTGTCGCGGCGTTCATGGACGGCGCAGACATTATGCTGAATCCAAACGGCGCATCATTGCCCATCAGCTCTCTTCTGCCGACTGTTACCACGATCCACGATTTAACTCCCATGGTGATGCCATGCTTCCCAAGACGCATTACCGCACTGCTTAAGTTTTTGCTAACGCGGTCTGCAAAGGCATCAGCGGCAATCATTACTGTGTCTGAAAATTCTAAGCGGGATATTGTTCGCCTCTGCGGGGTGGATGAATCGAAGATTCACGTGGTGTATGAAGGCTATGACCGCGCGCTGTTTCATGATGCAGTGCCCGATCCTGCTCAGCTGCAGGCATTGTTGGCTCGGCTGGGGATTCAAAGACCGTATATTCTTCATCACGGCGCCATCCAGCCCAGAAAGAATCTGGTGCGATTGATTGCTGCGTACCAGCATATGCTGGATCAAAATAATTCATTGGATTTTGATCTGGTTATGGCTGGGCCACAGGCCTGGCAATTTGAAGAAACAGTCATCGCGGCACAAGGTAATGCCGGAAGCAGCGGCAGAGTTGTGCTGACGGGCGCGCTGGGTGATCAGGATTTGTCTCTGCTTCTTCGTGGAGCCACGCTGGAAGTGGTGCCTTCGCTTTATGAAGGCTTTTGTCTGCCGATGGTGGAAGCCATGGCCTGCGGCATCCCCACACTCGCAGCCAATAGCTCATGCCTGCCTGAAGTCTCCGGCGGAGTACTCCGATATTTTGATCCTTATTCCGTTGAAGATATGGCTGCATGCATGCGAGAAGCGTTGCTTTCGCAGGATCTGCGGGCTGAATTATCTGTTCGCGGCAAGGCGCATGTGCAGCAGTTCAGCTGGGAGCTTTGCACGGAAGAAACGCTTGCGGTCGTGGAGAAAGTTGTTCGCACCGTGCCGGTGAAGGCGCGTACCGTGGGAGTTGCGCAGTGAAGATTGCGATAGATTCATGGACACTGGCCAGCCGTTTTCGCTGTCAGGGAACATATGTCTATCTGCAGAATTTGCTTCGTGAATTTAAGCGTCTGGCACGGAGTGATTCTGAAGTAAATTTTTCTCTGTTTGCGTCCGGCAGAAATGGCAATGACGCGGTGCACGTTTCTCCCTCAGACAACCTGCAACTCCATTTATCGCGGTTGCTTGACTACAATCGCGCATGGAGATGGGGTGGCGCAAGTCTATCTGCAGCGTTGTCTCGTGCCGATGTACTCTTTATCCCAACAGCAGCTACATTGCCCATCGGCCGCGTTCCCGCTGTTTGCACAATCCATGACGTAACGCCGCTCACCATGCCAACACACTCAAGCAGGGTTACGGCAATGCAGCGTATGGTTTTAAAAGGCTGTGCCAGATTGTCCCAGGCAATTATTACTTCTTCGGAATGTTCAAAAACAGATATTGTTAGCTTGCTTGGCGTTCCCGAGGGAAAAATTACCGTGATCTATGATGCTTGCGATCCTGCGGTCTTCAATACCGCGCCAGTTGATGGCGGAGCGCTTGCGTCATTGCGGTCGCGGCTGGGTATTGAAAGGCCTTACCTGATTCATCACGGCACAATTCAGCCGCGTAAAAATCTGAAACGGCTGATGGATGCATTCCGCCTGATGTTGGCGCGGGATAGCAATCTTGATTTTGATCTGGTACTCGCCGGGCAGCTGGGCTGGGCGAGCGATGAGATCACCAATGCCGCCATGCATAACGGCGGCAAGGGCAAAGTGGTTCTTGCGGGTATGCTGGCGGAAGCTGATTTAGCAATGCTTCTCAGAGGCGCGAGTTTAGCGGTGATACCGTCGCTTTATGAAGGTTTCTGCCTGCCGATGGTCGAAGCCATGGCTTGCGGCGTACCTACCATAGCTTCAAGAACGTCATGTCTGTCGGAAATTTCTGGCAATGCTCTTGCATACTTTGATCCGCTCTCTTTTGAAGACATGGCCGCATGCATGCACTCCGTGCTGGTTGACAGCCATTTTAGCCAGCGCTTGCGACAAGGTGGTATTGCTCGTGCCCGGGAATTCAGCTGGGAGCGCTGTGCGCGGGAGACGCTGCTGGTTCTTAGGCGTGCGGGAGGAGCTGGCCGCTAGCTGCGATGGATTATCCCGCAACATCTCGCGCGATCCTCCCACTCCGGTATGGAGCCCGGGAGGAATTACTGATTGTTGGCATTGCCGTGAGTTTGGCTGTTGCCGCTTTGCTGAGCCCTCTGGCTGTTCCGCTGGCCGTAAGCGGAGCGGTATTTGTTTTTGCTGCGCTTCGCTTTAAGCCGCTGCTGCTGGCCGTGGTTTTTTTGCTGCCGCTTACCCCATTTTTGAATTGGGATTTTCCCATACGAGATCTGAGCACTCTGGTCCGCTTCAGTTTTTTTGCCGGAGTGGTGGTTTATCGCATGAGCCATCACCAGGAAGTGCGTAAATGGCTATGGTCTGGCTGGCTGACGCGGTCCATACTGTTTTATTTTGCCGTTGCATTTGCATCTGCTGTTTTCTTCAATCCCGTTACGCTGGACGCGCAGCGGGAACTGATGCGGCTGGCTTCCTACATCTGCTTTTATTATGTGGTGACTGACTGGCTGCAAACACCAGCAAACACGCGAGCATTGTTGAAGGTCTTGATGGCTTCAACCATTGTGGTGGCGCTGTTTGGCTTCTATCAGGCTGTTAGCGGCGGCTATTCTGCGCTGTATGACATTCTCTATCCTATTCAGGAAGAGATCCGCCAGATTCCGCCATGGGAAGGGCGGATCACTTCATTCCTGGAGCATTACAACGGGCTTGCCGGATACATGAATCTGGTGATTCCATTCTGTATTGCATTTGCCATGCGCGGTGGCAGTTCAGCACTTCGCCGGCTGGGCCAATGGTGTTTTGCGCTCGCAAGTCTGGCCCTGCTGCTTACACAGAGCCGCGGCGGACTGCTAGCGTATGTGGCGATCCTGGTTGTAAGCGCATGTTTCTTCGCGCCTGATCGCAAGTCAAGAATGCGGCGGATTGCAATGGTGCTGGTCGCATGCTTGCTTGCTGGAATAGTGGCTGGGATGTTCTTCGAGCGGCTTACTGAAATCGACGACTTCACCACGGTCTCACGTCTGGCAATATGGGGGGGGGCCTTCACGGTCTTTGCGCGGTCACCAATCATGGGTACAGGCTTCGGAAACCTGAGAATGCTGATGGGAGGGCTGCTGAGCCTGCCTGACGGATGGACTGGCGATGCCCACAACTTATATCTGGAGCTTCTTGCCGAAACAGGCATCGTAGGATTTATGGCATTTGCGATTCTAATAATTGTTGCGATGCGATCGGCGTTAAAACAATATCGAGGTTCGCAAGATCAATTTAGCAAGCTCATAGGATTTGCCATATTTGCTGCCTTTGTTGGGGTGCTGATACATGGAACGGTTGATTATATTTTTCATACCACGCCGCAAGTGGCAGCCTTGCTGTTTCTGGTACTTGGCATTCTGACGGCGCAGGCCAACAGCCAGAGCGAGGGCGTTCTCCATGGCTAGTCCTCACCGTCCCACGACAATTGCTTGCGGCAACCTGGGTCTGCCGGAATGCAAAGAGACTATGGAAGTTGTGCTGTTGTGTAACGTATGCCAGAGCGGCAACATTCAGAAAGTGGACGCGCAAAACAATTTGTGCCGATGCGAGGCTTGTGGCTACGTTTTTGATAGCCCCAGGCCTACGGCAACTGCTGTCGCCAGGTTTTATTCGCGACCGGGCAAATATGATTCATGGCTGAAAGAAGAGGCCGGACGCGATGCGCTCTGGAGGCGGCGGCTCAATAAACTATTGCCACACAAGGCTGAAGGGAACCTGCTGGATATTGGCGCAGGCATTGGACAATTTCTTCATCACGCAAGGCCATTCTTCACTGAAGTTGCCGGCACAGAAGTTTCAGAGAGCGCGGTCAGGATTGCAAAGCAGAAATATGGGATAGATCTCTTTGCCGGACAGGCAGAAGAGCTAAATCTGCCACTGGCCTCCT
This sequence comes from Candidatus Angelobacter sp., assembly GCA_036496365.1. Classification (GTDB taxonomy): domain Bacteria; phylum Acidobacteriota; class Terriglobia; order Terriglobales; family Acidobacteriaceae; genus Angelobacter. The sequence goes on from DASXLK010000181.1 coordinate 17,612, forward strand.
TTGACAACATTACTTTATTTCATGTGCTTGAGCATGTACCGGACCCGATGCGGCTGATTCATCGATGCTGCGAGCTGTTGCGTCCACGCGGTGTACTGGCCATTGCAGTGCCAAATGACATTCTGGCCTGGAGCGCAGGGAGCAAAAAGTTAGGGAAGAGAATAGGGTTGCGGCCTTTTCAGAAATTCAGTCCGGTGCTGGGGATTGCGCGCGCGGGCGAATCGAGAGAAATCCATTTGTCGCACTTCATGCCCACTGTGTTGCGCAAGCTCGTAACAAATTCAGGTCTGGAAATCGTAAAGGAATCTCTTGATCCTTGCTACGCTGCAAGCGGTATGCGGCTGATTTTAGATAGCATTTACTATCGGCTGCACCAGAGTATTTACTCAATGATGAAAGCCAACTATTACGAAACGATCTGGATGATCGCCCGCAAACCATGAAATCACTTGAAGAGCTGCAGCGCAATTGGGAAGGGTTTGCGCGGACCGACCCGCTGTGGGCGATTTGCAGTGATCCTGAAAAACGAAACCGCCGGTGGACCCAGGAAGAGTTTTTTGCCACCGGCCAGAACGAAGTAAAGGTGGTTCTGCAATGCGCCTCCGAATTAAGAATAAGCATTGACTGGAGTGCGCCTGCTCTGGATTTTGGCTGTGGCGTGGGGCGACTTACGCAGGCTTTGGCCGCACATTTTCCGGAATGCTGGGGTGTGGACATTTCTTCTACGATGATTAGCCTGGCGCGTGAGTTTGCCCAGAAAATTCCGCAATGCCGGTTCCTACTGAACGAACAAGACCATTTGGCCGGTTTGCCGGACAATTATTTTGGATTTATTTACACCAGCATTGTTCTCCAGCACATGGCGGAGAAATATAGTCGTGGATATTTAGCCGAGTTTTTACGAGTGCTAAAGCCGGGCGGAGTATTAATCTTTCAGCTTCCTGATACGCTACGTGCAAGTCTGGTGAGAAAGCTACGTGCGAAGCTAGCGTTACGCTCAAAGATCAACAGTATTCTTGGCCGCAAACAGAGCTATGTGATGGAGATGCACTACCTAAGGGAATCTGCGGTTCGTGAACTGGTGGAGGAAAGCGGAGGAATTGTGCTGGATGTCCGCCTTACCAACTCCACCGACCTCGCATTTTCCGGCGATCTTCAATATCTGATGGACGAGCCGAAATCGGGCTACGTGAGCAAACAATACTGCGTGGTGAAACGGTGAGAAGGCAGTGCACAGAATGCGCGTAGGCTTTGATGCCCGCTGGTATAACGAGTCCGGGGTTGGGAGTTATGTGGCTGGGTTAGTGCCGGCGCTGATCCGTGCAGGCTGCGAACTGGTGGTTTATGTTGACCCACAGAATCCAGTGCCGAGGATTGACGGGCTTGCGGCGGAAATTGTGCCCATACGTTCGGGAAGATATTCGCCTTTCGCATCGTTTGAGTTTCGGCGTCGCGCAAAACAGGACAAGCTGGATTTGTTTCATAGTCCTTTCTATGTAATGCCGTCGCTCGAATGCCCGGTAATTATTACTATTCATGATCTGATCCCATTCCTTTTTTCAATTTATCCATGGTTGAAGCAACGCATGGTGCAAGCGGGCTATCGCTCGGCGGCCCATAGAGCAGCGCATATCATTGCCGATTCGCGGCATACAGCGAATGACATAACTAAGCTGCTGGGAGTTCCGGCAGAAGGCGTTACGCCAGTGCATCTGGCGGCCGCACAAGAGATATATCATCCTTGCGGAACGGAAGGAGAGCTGGATCGTCTGCAGCAGAAGTTTGGCATCTCTCAGCCTTATGTTATTGTGGCCAGCGCACGTAACTGGCGCACCAAGAACCTGGAAGGCGCGCTGAAAGTATTGGCAATGGCGCAGAGCCGTGCAGATATTGAATTCCAAACTCTGGTATATGGCCCAGCTGAAGGGCTAGAGGCGGTGCGCGACCGTGAAGTCAGGCAAAGTCTCCATATCTGCCGCGCGGGTTATGTTGCAGCAGAAGACCTGGCCGCGCTGTTTCGACATGCCCACGCGTTTGTAATGCCGTCTTTGTATGAAGGCTTCGGGCTGCCGCTGGTGGAAGCTATCTCCTGCGGGTGCGCTGTGATTACTTCTGATCAGGGATCGTTACCGGAGATTGCGGGCACCGGAGCACAATGTTTTGCTCCGGAAGACATTTCCGGAATGGCTGCTGCATTGGTGGAACTCCTGCGGAATCCCCGCGAGCTTGAGCAAAAAAAAGTTTGTGCATTGAACCGTGCCGCTGATTTTTCCTGGGAGAAAACGGCGCAGGCTACCATGACGGTATATCATCAATTCAACAGGCAAATATCCACGCCATAAGCAATCATTTCAATGTGAGAGGTCTGCGTTCGCATGCGAGCTTTAATCACTGGAGTAACTGGGCAGGACGGCTCGTACCTGGCTGAGTTGCTGCTGGAAAAAGGATATGAAGTTCATGGAATGGTGCGTAACATTGGGCGTGAAAACCTGGGTCGCGAAAATCATGCGCGCCTGGTCGGTATCAGGCAGAGAATCAAGTTTATTGAAGCGGACCTAACGGACCAGACTTCTTTGGACCGGGCCGTACAACAGGTAAAGCCTGATGAAGTTTACAATCTGGCCGGCCAGACCTTTGTTCCGGTTTCATGGAACCAGCCCATCCTGACCATGGAAACCACCGGCATGGGCGCGTTGCGAATGCTGGAAGCCATACGCAGACATGCCCCGAAGGCAAAGTTTCTGCAAGCATCGAGTTCAGAAATATTTGGCAAAGTAGAAGGCGGCAAGCAGACGGAGATGACGCGTCTGCGGCCGCGAAATCCCTATGGCGCCGCGAAGCTGTTTGCGCACCACATTGCCATCAATTATCGGGAAAGCTATCGCATGTTTGCCTGTTCATGCATCGCATTTAACCATGAGTCGCCGCGGCGGGGAGCGGAGTTTGTTACCCGCAAAGTTACGCAGCAGGTTGCACGAATCAAGCTGGGGTTGACCAGCAAGCTGAAGATGGGGAACATTGAGGGGGTGCGAGACTGGGGCTTTGCCGGCGACTATGTTCGCGCCATGTGGCTGATGTTGCAGCAATCTCAACCGGACGATTTTGTGATTGCTACCGGTGTGACGCACAGCGTAAAGCAGCTTTTGGAAATTGCCTTTGCACACGCTGGCCTGGACTGGAAGAAACATGTGGAGATTGATGCTGCGCTGGTTCGTCCTGAGGAAGATGGTCAGCTTTGCGGCGATGCCAGCAAGGCAAGAAAAATTCTAGGCTGGCAGCCGGAAGTGCCTTTCAAGAATCTGGTGGAGATGATGGTGGACTCTGATCTTGCTTTACTTTCTCAAGAAGCGTCAAAGCCGAGCGCCACTGCCATTGCGGGGGACTAAGTTTGTCTGCTTTTGCTGCAACGCGGCCTGAACCCAGCGCTCCGAATCAACGACCAGCGATTACCCATGCTGGCTGCATATGGAAGAGAGTGATCGACATTTGTGGGTCGGCAATCCTTCTGCTTTTTTCTGCTCCGCTTATTGTTATTCTGGCCACACGAATTAAATTGCATGACGGTGGTCCCGCGTTTTTTAAGCGTCGCGTGGTTGGGCAGCAAGGCGAGTTTGATGCCTTCAAGCTGCGGACCATGCGTGTGGATGCCGATGAAATTTTACGTCAGGATCAGAAGCTGCGCCGACAGTTTGAAATCAATTTTAAGCTCAAGGATGATCCGCGCATTACGACGATTGGTGCGGCCCTCCGCAAAACAGGTTTGGACGAGCTACCGCAATTGTGGAATGTGCTTAAAGGCGAGATGAGCTTAGTTGGTCCTAGAATGATTACGCCTGCTGAGTTAAAGAAGTTTAGGGAGGCTGGTTGGGCTTTTAACGTGATGAAGCCGGGCATAACAGGCTACTGGCAGGTATATGGCAATCAGGACGCCGGGTATGAAAATAGGATCAAGATGGATGTGTTTTACGTGGAGAACTGGTCGCTCTGGTTCGATCTAAAGATATTTATGGCTACGCCGTTGCGTATGCTGCACAGAACGGGAGCATAAAGTGGCAAATATTCTGGTGACAGGCGGCGCGGGCTATGTGGGATCAGTCTGTTGTGCAGAGCTGTTGCGTGCAGGCCATCTGGTTACGGTTGTAGACGATCTTTCCACGGGCTGCAGGGAAGCCGTGGCTGCAGGCGCAGCCTTTTTTCAAACAGATATTGGCGACCGACAGGCTATGCGGTTGCTGATGAGCAATATACGGTTTGATGCAGTATTTCACTTTGCGGCGAAGGCGTTGATTCCGGAATCCGTGAGCAATCCGGGGACATTCTTTCAGCACAATGTGGCTTCAAGCATCACAATGTTGGAGGTATTGCGCGAAGCGGGCATCAAAAATTTTGTTTTCTCGTCTTCTGCGGCGGTATACGGTACGCCAGAACGGATTCCAATTGACGAAGATGACGCCAAGAAGCCGGTGACTTCTTACGGTGAAACCAAATTGATTTTTGAGCGCGTACTTGAATGGTATGCCCGGGCCTATGGCTGGAGCGTGACCGCGTTCCGATACTTCAATGCGTCTGGAGCAATGGCGAACCTGGGCGAGCGGCATGAGCCAGAGACGCATATCATTCCACTTCTGCTTGAGGCTGCGGCAGGCGAACGCGAGGCTTTTACTATTTACGGCGACGACTATGACACGTCGGACGGCACATGCCTGCGCGACTACGTGCATGTGGTGGACATTGCCGATGCTCATATCCGCGCTTTGCAAAAGCTCAACGCTCCAGGCATGCGAGTTTATAACATTGGCCTGGGAACCAGCTATTCCGTTCAGGAAGTGTGCAAGGCAGTATCAGAGGTTACAGGCCGGAGAATTCCCGTTCGTATAAGCGCGCGTCGCGAGGGCGATCCGCCTGTGTTATGCGCAAGCCCAAAACGCATTATGCAGGAACTGGGTTGGAAGCCGGAGCACTCTACGCTGCGCGAAATTGTTGAGTCGGTATGGCAATGGAAGCTGAAGATGTCCGCTTCGAACCTGGCTGTCGCATCCATCCGCTAGTCATGAATGGCAGACGCTCATGAAGGCATTCATTCTGGCCGCCGGAAACGGCACACGGCTTCGTCCAATCACAGAGCACATTCCCAAATGCTTGGTGCCGATTGGTGGCATTCCTTTACTGGAAATCTGGCTCGACAACTGCCGGGCTGCTGGAATTGATAAAGTTCTGATCAACGCGCACGCCCACAGTGATGCTGTCAGAGACTTTGTGGCAAAGAAGACCAGCAAGATGAGCATTCACATTGCTGAAGAGCCACAACTGCTGGGCAGCGCGGGAACGCTGGCCGCAAACCGCGAATTTGTGGCGGGTGAGAAGACTTTTTTTGTCCTCTATGGTGATGTGCTCACGAATATTGATCTGCGGCGAATGCTGGTCTTCCATCAGCAGAAAAAAGCTCCAGTCACGCTAGGCATACATCAGACGCCAAATCCCACGCGGTGCGGCATTGTCAGCTTTGACCAGAATGACATCATCCAAAGTTTTGTAGAGAAGCCTGCGCAGCCTGCGAGTAATTGGGCATTCTCTGGCGTGATGATTGCTGGGCAGGAAATCTTTGATTTTCTACCAGAGGGTCAATTGCCTGCGCACCGCCCGGCGGACATTGGTTTTGATCTGCTGCCAAAACTCGCAGGACGCATGGCAGCCTACAGGATAAGCGAATATCTTTTGGATATTGGTACACTCGATCAGTATCAGGCTGCTCAGGAATCATGGCCGGGGTTGGCGCATGTTCAGCAGGCAGACATTGACAGATAGTGGGGAACGAAGAATGCTCGCTGGCATGATCTTTGATTTTGACGGAGTGATTGTCGACAGCCATGCTGTCCATATGCAGGCATGGAAGGCTTTTTTCAACTCCGTGGACGGCGCTATCAACGACGATGATCTCGCGTTTGTGTTTGAGGGCACCAAGCGAGAAGAGATATTACGGCATTTCCTGGGCGACCTCACGCCGGAGCAAATCAAGCTTTACGGGGCTGAAAAAGACAAATTGTTTCAAGCGCATGCCAGCGAGCAAAAACTGGTCAACGGTTTCACGGCATTTCTAGAGCAAGTTGATCACGCCGGACTCCCCGCGGTGATTGCGACTTCAGGCAGCCGCACAAGGGTAGAGAGAACGCTTGACCGTTTTAAATTGCGCCGCCGTTTTAGTGCGATTGTGACCGGAGATGACGTTTCCAACGGCAAACCTGCTCCCGATCTTTTTTATCTCGCGGCGCGCAGCCTGCACGTAAAAGCGGCCAACATTCTAGTCTGTGAAGACGCGGTTTCTGGCGTTATCGCTGCCAAGATCGCTGGAATGAAGTGCCTTGCTATTGCCGCCAACGGCAGGGGCCCAAAGCTAAAAGAAGCTGGCGCCGATCTGATTGTTGATGATTTCACGAAAGCGAATCTGAATGATCTGAGCAAACTGTTTGTCGAAAAATAACGCTGAACAAGCTTTCC
>DASXLK010000182.1:0-87174 GCA_036496365.1 Candidatus Angelobacter sp.
GCCCGCAATATTGAAGAAGGCGGATCGCTTACCATCATCGCCACGGCGCTGGTGGAAACCGGTTCACGCATGGATGACGTGATCTTTGAAGAATTCAAAGGTACGGGCAACATGGAAATCATCCTTGACCGCAAACTGGTCGATAAGCGCGTCTTCCCGGCGATTGACATTCAGCGTTCCGGCACGCGCAAAGAAGAATTGCTGATTCCCAAGGAAGACCTGGCGCGCATATGGGTGTTGCGCAAAGTGTTGAACCCGCTCTCACCCGTGGAAGCCATGGAACTGCTGATTGATAAGCTGGGTAAAACACCATCGAACACTCAGTTCCTGTCGAACATGAGTTCGATATAGCTTTTTTCTGAAACCCCGAAGCAAAGCGAGGGGACCCTATAGTTGTAAGGGTTTCCTCGTTTCAGCTTTGTCTGCTTAATTCGTAAACATCGGCGACTTCACAGTATGGATGGTTTCTTCTGCCGACAGTAAGGTCGCTGATTTTTTTACATTTAGTCCATTGTGGCTATAGGGATCTCTCGCTTCGCTCGAGACTTCAAAAAAACTAACAATGCACAATCTTCTCTGATTTAATCCCTTTGGTCGCGTTGCGCGTGTCTACCACTAGCTTGGATTCCTGCACAATTTTTTTGTAATCGTAGTCCGTATGGTCCGTTACGATCAGCGCGCAGTCATACTGGCCAAGCTTTTCCAGCGGCGCGCAGGTCATCTGCAGGTTGTATTTGCGGCCGCGGCCAACCTTGGGGAAATAAGGATCGTTGTAAGAGACTTCTGCGCCGCGGCGTTGCAACTCTTCAATAATGGTCAGCGCGGGCGATTCGCGCAGGTCGTCGATGTCGCGCTTATAAGCCACGCCAAGCACCAGGACCTTTGATCCGTTCAGCGCTTTTTTATGCTGGTTCAGCGCCGCTGTTACGGCGTCAACCACGCTATAAGGCATTGCCGAATTAACTTCGCCGGCCAATTCAATGAAGCGAGTGTGAAAATCAAACTCTTTGGCTTTCCAGGAAAGATAAAAAGGGTCCACCGGAATGCAATGTCCGCCCAGCCCAGGGCCGGGATAAAACGGCTGAAAGCCGAAGGGCTTGGTGGAGGCCGCTCGGATTACCTCCCATATATCGATGTTCATGCGCAAGCAGAGCATTTTAAGTTCATTGACCAGCGCAATGTTCACGCAACGATAGATATTTTCCAGCAGCTTGGTCATCTCCGCCACCGCCGGGCTGGAGACGGGGACCACGCGATTGAAAATGGTGTTGTAAACCGCGCCGGCAATTTCTGAGGCCACTGGATTGAGGCCACCAACGACTTTGGGAATATCTTTTCGCGCCACGGTGTCATTGCCTGGGTCTTCGCGCTCGGGAGAAAAGGACACCATAAAAGTTTTTGCCGGATCATCCTGTTCGGTGCGTGCGGCTTTCAGCCCGGCTTTGTTGCCCGCTTCAATCACCGGAACCAGAACTTCCTCCGTGGTTCCCGGATACGTTGTGCTCTCCAGAACTACCAGCTGGCCGGTGTGCACGTGGGGCGCAATGGCTTTGGCGGTTTCACGGATATAACTGAGATCGGGCTCGTGGTATTCGTTTAGCGGCGTGGGCACGCAGATGATCACGGCATCCATGTCTTTCACGTGGGTGTATTCATCGGTGGCCCAGAACCCTTTAGCGGCAGCGGCGGCAATCTCAGTTTCGGGAATCCGATAGATATAGGACCGGCCATTATTCAGGGCCTTTACCTTTTCTGGATCGATATCGAACCCAGTGACTGCAAAACCAGCTTCAGTAAACAGCAAAGTCAAAGGCAGACCCACATAGCCGAGTCCGATGATTCCAATTTTTGCGGTGCGTGCCTTGATGCGTTCCAGCATCTGATCCAGAGTCTTAGAGCGAGGTGTGGGAGATGACATCCCTTAATTCTGGGGCCTGAGCGGCATTCTATGCAATCCGGCAAGGGTGAGAATGCAGGTGCATGGCCTAGTGATATCTCCCGGGAACCAACATGGCTACTGCCAGAGTGCGTGGTTTCTGCTTTAATTACTAGATTTGACAAGGGTTTTGTTCGCTAGCAAGGTGCTCAGGACTCTTAATCAGGGGATCAGGGAGAACATTCTAGAGGCAATTAAGGTTGTGGTAACCTGTAGCCAAGGAAACTCCCCACAGTCAAGCAGTGGCGCAAAAGCGAAAATCCGCCTTTCAGATTTCTTACGTCACCATCACCTATCGCAGTGTTCTCATGGGGATGCTTGGCGTACTTCTGCTTGCCGGCGTGGTTATGTATTTTGCGTTCCCGGATACTGCCAATAAACTGATCATCTCCGGCCAGATCGGTCTGGGAAAAGTCCTGGCCAAGGTGGGAGTCGCCAACGGAACAACAGGGAACGGAACGGGTACCGAGCCCGGCCCACAGCAGGCCCACTTCACGAATATTGACGGCAATGTGCGTGTACGCAAATCAAGCACAAACACTTGGCTGGTGGCCGATTATTCCCTGGCGCTGGAACGAGGAGATGTGGTGCAGACCTCTCCTGAAGGGCTGGCCAAAGTGGTGTTTACTGACGGCACCAACTATACGGTGAAGCCCGGTTCGTTGATTACGATCCAGGAAAACTCAGTGAATTCAGCGCAACAGACCAAGGTCTCAGTGCAGGTAACCACGGGCAAGGTGGAATTGGCTACGTCAGTGCTGCCAAGCGGGTCAAAATCTGTGGTGGTTGTGAATGACGCTACGGCCTCTCTGGCATCTGATACCTCCGCGGAGGTAGTCAACGATCTGCGTGCCGATCAACATGAGATTTTGGTTAAAAAAGGTTCTGGTGAAGTAGTGCGTGGCGGGCAGACGATTCCTTTGGAGAGCTACACCAAGGCTTCATTTTCCGATAAATCCAAGGAGATGACCAAGACCAAGGAACTGCAACCGCCTACGCTGATTTCGCCGGCGCCCATGCAGAATGTGTTTCTTGATCCAGCTGCTAAAGGCCTCAGTTTCTCCTGGTCGCCGGTGGACAATGTGCGGGAATACCATATCAAGATCGCCCGAACACCTTCGTTTCAGGGCGACCTGATTGTGGATGATAAAAAGCCGACGACCCAGGTACTGGTCACCAATCTGCAAGAAGGGGTCTATTACTGGCAGGTCCGGTCCATTGGAATGGATGGCAAGGAATCCATTGAAAGCGAAGTTTACAAGTTTACGGTGGTACCCAAAGGTACAGGTACGCTGGCGCTGGAGTTGAACGACTTTACCCAACTGGGGCACGTGATTGAAGTGAAGGGGCACACTGAGCCTGGCGCGCGTGTGATGGTGAATGGCGCAGAGGCGGTGGTGGCGAGTGACGGCGCGTTCCACCACTTCACCAACCCGCTGCCGACCGGGGAGAATTTGATTACGATTACGGCACAGGACACAAAAGGCGGAGTCAATACAGTAACTAAGACGGTCGTTATACAGTAGAATCGCTTATTGTGCCGTTTTGATTTTTGTATCAGAGTAGATGGTTCCCAGGACAAGATTGAGCAGTAAAAGCGAGAAGCTTTTGGAGCGAGAATTGTCCGCGGCCTAAAGCCAGTTCGGATATTTACCGAAGTTATCAAACACGGACAGAAAGAATCTGGTATGTCGAAAAACGGTTTCAAGTCAGAAAATTCGCGCATCCATAACCTGCGCTCGCTCTTCAGTATGTTTTCCAGCGATCTCGCGATCGATCTGGGAACAGCCAATACGCTGGTGTATGCCAAGGGTAAGGGCATCGTCGTCAATGAGCCTTCTATTGTGGCCATCAACAAAAACACAGGTGAAGTGGAGGCCGTGGGCAAGGAAGCCAAAGAGATGCTGGGCCGCACACCGGGGAACATCGTCGCCATTAAACCGATGAAGGACGGCGTGATCGCCGACTTCAAGGTCACGGAGAAGATGCTGAACTACTTCATCCAGAAGGCGCACAACCGGAAGATGCTGGTGCATCCGCGCATCGTGATCGGCGTGCCTTCTGAAATCACGCAGGTGGAAAAACGCGCGGTCATGGATTCGGCCTATCGCGCCAAAGCCAGCGAAGTCCATCTGGTGGAGCAGGCCATGGTCGCCGCGATCGGCGCGGGACTGCCAATCACCGAACCCAGCGGCAACATGGTGGTGGATATTGGCGGCGGCACAACTGACATTGCCGTGATCTCGCTCAGCGGCATCGTTTATTCACGCTCCGTGCGCATGGCCGGCAATCAGATGGATGAAGCCATCATGAATTACCTGAAGCGCAAATACAATTTGCTCATCGGCGAGCGCACTGCTGAAACCATCAAGATTGAGATTGGCTCCGCGTATCCTCTGGACAAACCTCTGACCATGGAAATCAAAGGCCGCAACCTGATTGAGGGCGTGCCCAAAACCATTACCATTGACGACAGCGAAATTCGCGAGGCGTTGAGCGAATGCATCAGCACCATTATGAATGCGATTCGCGTTGCCCTGGAGCGCACACCGCCGGAGTTGAGCGCAGACATCAGCGATCGCGGCATTGTTCTTACCGGTGGCGGCGCACTGTTGAAAAACCTGGACAAGAGAATTCGCGAAGAAACCGGCTTGCCGGTTTCCATTGCCGACGATCCGCTGGCCAGCGTGGTGCTGGGCACCGGCAAAATGCTGAGCGACTTCAAACTCTTGAGAAAGATTTCGATTGAGTAAAAGTTTGATTGAGCAAAGGCCTGCTTGAGCAAGGCCTTTGCTTAGTTAGCCTTTTTTGACGTTAGTCTTTTAACCCGGGATGGACCTGGTAAGTCCATCCTCTTCTGGCCCTCCTTTAGCGCAGGTCATGGAAAATTTCTTTGTACGTTACAAGAATCCGCTGGTGTTGATGGCGGTTCTTTTCATTCAAGTGGTCTCTCTGGCCACACAGGTGAAGCGTCCGGAAAACGCGAGAGCCGGAACCGCTGGCAGCGGAACGCGGCTGATCCGCGTCTGGACCGTGACTGCCTTTACTCCCGTGGAAAAGATGTTTGTCTCCACCGGCCATTTCTTCCGTAACGGCTGGCACAATTACGCCGATCTTCGCGGCGTCCGCCAGCAGAACCACGAGCTGAGGGACGAAGTTGTCCGTTTGCAGATGGAGCAAGTCCAGCTCAAGCAGGATGCCGACCAGGCCCGGCGTTTGCAGGTCTTACTGGAGTTCAAAGAAAAATATATTTCCAAGACCGTCGCGGCCCAGGTGATTGCCACCAGCGGCACGGAGCAATCGCGCATGATAGTGATCGATAAAGGGGCGCATGACGGCATCAAGCCGGACATGGCGGTGATTACGCCGGATGGGATCGTCGGCAAAATCAAAGATGTTTTTCCGTTGAGCTCTCAGGTGCTGCTTATCAATGACCATGACAGTGGCGCGGGCGTGATCCTGGAACACTCTCGTTTGCAGGGCATTGTAAAAGGCACCAGTCTGGGCGAGCTGCAAATTAATGACATCATGTCCGACGAGCAAATTGAAGTTGGCGACCACGTAATTACCAGCGGCGGAGACCGGATTTATCCCAAAGGATTTTCCGTGGGCACGGTGATCAGCTTCACTCCGGACCATGACAATGATCCTTTTCTTGCTATCAAGATCAAACCATCCGCAGATTTACGACGGTTGGAAGAAGTGATGGTTGTAACCAAAGTTGCGGAAGAGACTCCATCTGTAGCGAACGGGCCGTTGCCCATGCGCGCAGCGGACATTCTGGCGCAGAGACTGCCCAGCATTCCCAAGCAAGATCCGAGTGCACCCAAAACTCCGGGCGGCACAACCGGTTCAGTGCCAGCCGGCACGGCGAGCGCCACTCCCAAACCGTTACCAACTCCAGCGAAAGTGAATCAGTCCACTGGAACGAACCAAAAACCTGGAAGCGTGAATGCTCCCACAAAGCCAGCGACAACAGTGACTGGCGCGGCACCGGTTACTCCTGCGGCCGCCAGGAAAACAGGGGCAGATAACAACCCGGCAAGTTCTCGTCAATCTGCTGTTCCGGCCGGCGTTGGTGCTGCTTCGGCCTCGCCAACACCGGTAAAGCCGAAACCCGCAGCCAAGAAGCCCAAAGTCCCGGACGCAACAACTCCGGGAGCTACGGAACCAAAAAACTCTGAGCCCAAAGCATCTGCCCAACCCGCAGCAGAGCCGCCGGCTGCAACGCCGACCCCGGAGAAGCCGCAGCTATGAATGGCAGCGTTTCACTAACCTCTCGCGAAGAGATTGAGGTACATCGGTTTAGCTGGCCGGTTTCTATTGGCATTCCGGTGCTGGCCATCTTCCTTCAGGTCTTCCTGAATATACGGTTCCTCACGGTCCTGGATTTGCCCCTGCTGGTTACCATCTTTTTCGCCGTTGCGCGACGGCGTCCCGTTCCTGGCATGATCACCGGCGCGCTTATCGGCACGCTGCAAGACGCGTGGACAGGGCACCCGATCGGCTTATTTGGAATCGCCAAGACTATTGTCGGCTATCTGGGATCGTCCTTGGGCGTGAAGGTGGACGTGGAAAATCCAGGGTCGCGCTTCCTTATGACTTTTGCTTTTGTCCTGATTCATCGCTTTGTTTACATGGCCATCAGTCTTCAGCTGGTTGGCGGAAGTGAAGCATGGCTGTGGGGACACACCCTGCTTTCCGCCCTGGTTAACGGACTGGCAGCCGTGGTGCTGTTTGCTTTGCTGGATAAGTTAAAGCTACGAAATTAGGAATGCCAGCAGCGAGCCAGAACTGCTCGGTAGACTTAGTTTTTTAAATGTAAAATTCGTCGCTGCTGAAAAGAAGGAGCCCATGAGAAGGGTCATTCTAATCCCAATAATCTTATTGGCCGTTTCTGCCGCTTTTGGGCAAGACCTCTCATGCAATGGCAGCCAATGTTCTTCCACTTATCTTATTGGCGACAAGTTTTATACAACTACCTGCACAGGAGGTACTGGCACTCTCTCATGCCACACTTCTGATCCAGACTCCAGTTACAATCCCGGAGATGGTATCCGTAAATTTATGGCACAAGGAATGAGCTTTGAAGAGGCCATGAAAGCAGAACAAGCTCGACATGAAGCAGTAATGATGGAGACCCCCGGTGAGCTTGAGGCCCGCCGCGAGCTTTGCGAAAAGGGGATTTTGAAGGCGGACCGTTGTGATTTCTCCAAGCCACATCCCAACGGATACCGGGTGCCTCCACCGCCACAGTTTCAGGAAGGAACTCCAGCGGAATTAAATGAAGCCATAAAGGCTGGCCATGCTTCAAAGTGCATTATCCATATTTTCCCGGATGGGGCCGATATCTTTGTGGATGGAGTGAAAGTTGGCAGACCTTCAGCGCCTTTTATCATCCTTCGGAAGGACAAGCCGCGCACAATCGCGGTTCAGTTAGCCGGCTACAAGAAAGTCGAAAAACAGGTCACACCCGACGGTAACCTCATTGTTCTTGGCTTTCTGCTGGAGAAAGCGCCGGGCGATCAGGCTGGTAGTTCCGTTCCTTCCCAAAGTAAATAGGCTTCCCGGAGGCAGGGAAGGGTAGTTTTCTTTTTTAACCGCTCACATAATCCTTCCGTAACCAGGTTCAGGCTTTTGTCTTACAGCACTTACGCCGAAATTGCGGTACTCTAAATAGGGACCCCAAAACAAAAAGGAATATGGATCCTGATCTATTGCGCAAGCAAGGGTCGTAACATGTATGCCCGGTCGCGACGAAAAAATTCCGCAAACAAAATTCTCAGTCGTCCAGTACGTTATTCTGGCAGTGTTCATCGTGCTCGCTTACGGATTGTGGACCTTGCAGGTCCGCAAAACTGACGAGTATGTAACGCGCTCTGAACAGAACCGCATCCGCCAGGTCCCAATCCTTGCGCCGCGCGGCAAAATTTATGATCGCGATGGACAGCTGATTGTCGATAACTATCCGTCATTTTCCGCGCTGCTGCTGCGCGACCAGATGCGCGACCTGAATGCCGACGCGTCAAAGATTGCCGATGGATTGCATATTCCAGTTGAAGACGTGCTGGAGAAAATACGGCGTTATCAGCTTGCGCACAAGCCATCGTTCGAACCAATCATCATCAAGGATGACATTACGCCTGACGAGCTGGCGTTTATTGAATCTCATCGAGACGACTTTCCTGAACTGGAAACGCTGATGATCCATCGCCGCCTTTATCCGCGAGATGGATTCATGGCGCACTTGATTGGTTATGTGGGTGAAGTGAGCGAAGACATGCTCAACTCGCCGAAATTCGAATTGTATGAACGCGGCGATATCGTAGGACAGTCCGGCGTGGAGTTGCAATACAACGATCTGCTGATGGGCAAAGACGGCTCTCGGCGCGTGCTGGTCAACAGCAAGGGCAAAGAAGTGGGACGCCCGCCGAATGCGAACATTCCTGCGGTGCCCGGGCAGAAACTGAAGCTTACGGTAGATCTTGATATTCAAAAAGCGGCTGAGCAAGCGATGGAAGGAAAGAACGGCGCGGTAGTCGCCATGGACCCGCGCAACGGCGAGATATTGGCCATGGTGAGCCGGCCAACTTTCGATCCGAATGATTTTGCTGTGCGCATCTCAGCCAAAGAGTGGGCCAGTCTGGTGGAAGATCCCGCGCATCCGCTCTTCAACAAAGCGATCCAGGCCCAGCTTGCGCCGGGCTCAGTGTTCAAGATTGTGATGTCCGTGGCAGGATTGCAGGAAGGCATTGCGCAGACCCTGCGTGTGAATTGCGGCGGTGGCGGCGTCTTTTTTGGCCGCTACTTCAACTGCTGGGTAAAGGGCGAGCATCGCGTTCACGGACCGGTAGACATCAGTAAAGGCATTTATCAATCCTGCGACGTTTTCTTTTACACGCTGGCGGAACGCCTGGGCATTGAGAAGATTGCCAAGTGGGCAACCGCGATGGGATTGGGCAAGAAGACCGGCATCGACCTTCCGAATGAAGTCAGCGGGATAATGCCTTCAGAAGAATGGAAGATGAAGACCTTCCGCCAGAAATGGTACGCGGGCGAGGTAATCTCCGTGGGAATTGGACAAGGCGCTGTCGCCGTAAGCCCAATCCAACTTGCGCGCACGATTGGCGGAATCACGATGGGCGGAACTTTCTATCGCCCGCATGTGGTAGATCCGGAGCAGATGCCTGAGCAATACAAAACGGTGGCTGTGGCTTCGTCCATGCCGGATGTGGTCCATGTGCCGATTGATCCGCAGAACTGGATCACGATTACCAATGCCATGGCTGGCGTGGTGAACGCCGCATCGCCAAGCGAACCCGAAGGCGGAACAGCGCCCAGTGCGCATATCCTGGGTGTGGACTTTGCGGGCAAGACCGGCAGCGCCCAGGTTGTAAGCAATGCGTTCCGAAAGAGTAAGGGCGGAGCCGCAAAACAATTTGCCGACAATAGCTGGTTTGTGGGCGTTACACCGCGGAGAAATCCAGAGATTGTGGTGGCTGTATTGTTTGAAGGCGGCGAGCACGGCAAACTAGCCGCGCGTTTGGCAGCGCAAATCGTTCGTGCTTATGTAGAAAAGCAGCGGCGTCTCCGCAGCAATCCCATGCTGTTCAGTGACAAAGCAGATCCGGGATCGGTCCCGATTGCCGGTGTCTGGAACCAACCGGACACAGTTGATCACCATGAGTCTGAGTCTCCCAAAGCTGAAAATCCCGGCACGGAAGAAGTTGCCGAGGACAACCGTATTCAGGGGGGCACGTTGATGCTTCCAATGAAGCGAACCAGGTTGCCGAAAGCCGCACGGCCAGTGCCAATTGGATTGGCGGGATCAAACTAATGCGGCGGCTTATTTCTTTCCGTGATTTTGACTGGGTGTTACTCGGTTTTATTCTGTTGATCTGCGCGCTGGGCGTGCTGGAGATTTACAGCACCACCTACGGGACCAAGTTTGCCGGCGCTCATATTCGCCAGGTTTACTGGATACTGGCCGGCATGGGCGTGATGTTGGCCGTAAGCCTCATTAACTACCAGATACTTCTGGAGAATGCCAACTGGTTCTATATCGCCTCCATTGTGTCTCTACTGGCAGTTGCAATTTTCGGCAAAAAATATCTGGGTGCGCGCCGGTGGATTCAGCTTCCCGGCGGACAACACTTCCAGCCATCAGAATGGGTGAAGCTGGTTTTGATCCTGATGCTGGCCAAGCACTTCAGCGGACACGGCGAACGCGAGGATGCATCGCTCGCAGACATTGTGAAAGCAGGCCTGATTGCCGGCATACCCATGCTGCTGGTGTTGAAACAGCCTGATCTTGGCACAGCGCTCACCTATCTTCCAGTAGCTCTGATGGGATTGTTTCTCGGCGGGATCCAGTTCCGCCACGCGGCCGCGATTCTGCTGATTGCCGGTGTACTCATGCCGACGCTCTGGGTTTACGGCCCCCGGATGCACCTGATCAAGCAGTACCAGAAAGACCGGCTTACCAGCTTTCTCCACCCTGAGGCGGATTCACAGAAGACGGGGTATCAACTTGAGCAATCCAAGATTGCCGTGGGTTCGGGCGGCATCTGGGGCAAAGGCATAAGAAAAGGCACACAAACACAGGGATCTTTTCTTCCTGAGCCGCATACTGACTTTATCTTTGCCGCCTGGTCAGAAGAACATGGCTTTGTGGGCGCGGTGGCCTTACTGCTGCTATACTTCTTAGTATTAATGCGTTTGATCCATAATGCGCAGACCGCGCCTGATAGCGCGGGCGGCTTTCTGGTGATGGGTGTGGTAGCGGTTTTGCTCTTCCACATCCTGGTAAACGCGGGAATGGTGGTTGGGTATATGCCCGTCACCGGCATTCCTTTACCGCTGATGAGCTACGGTGGTTCCTCAGTGTTGTTTATGTTTCTGGCGCTGGGTATTGTGATGAATATTCGGATGCGCCGCTTCGTAAATTGATAAAGGAATCGAAACCGCGCCAAGAGGCGCGATAGGCAACAGGTTTATTTCAAGATTGAACGTTAACGCCCTGACGTAAAAAGAAAGGGCGCCGGCGGATTGAAGGGAAGCCGGAGAGTATCAGAAAGCATTGCCGGGCAGGGAACGGCCCCGCGGAAAACCTACCCAGGCGCAGTTACAGCGCCTGCTAGGGAATACGCAGTGTGTGCCACAAACCCGGAGTGCAAAGGTGCACAGATTTTTCAAACAAGTCATAGGCAGATTGCAGAGGTTGGCCGGAGAGAGCTACTCGCCGCAGCCGAATTGTATTTCCTGCATAAGATCAGATTGAATTTCCGAGCACTAAGCGCCAGCCGGCCAGCGTTACAAGCTTTACATACGTAGGCCTCCTGACCTTTTTTCTGAACCCTCCCGCCTCATTTTCCTGCCGGTAGAAACCGGAGAAGATCCATGGCAAAAGAACTATTTGTCTCTTCCACGCCCCACGAAACCAAGGTGGCTGTGGTGGAAGAAGACCAACTTTCAGAAATTTATTTCGAGCGGGAAAACGAATACACGCTGGCTGGCTCCATCTACAAAGGGCGTGTTACACGCGTCCTTCCCGGCATGCAGTCCGCTTTTGTAAACATCGGGCTGGAGCGCGACGCATTCCTTTACGTTTCCGATTTTCTGCTGGAGGAAGATGAAGACGCCGACGCCATTGGCGAGGCGGTGGCCAGCTCCCGCAACTCGCCGATCATAGAAGTCCGCAGCTCTGAGGGACATCAGGGGCCTATCGAGGCGCAGGAAGTGATGCCGCCGATACGCGTGGACGACGAGAGCGACGACGCAGAAGAGCAGACAGTAGAAGGCGCGTTCGCTGAGAATGGAGCACAGCAAGAACCAGAGCGGGAAGGCGCGCGCAAGTGGCGCGGACGCCGCCGTCGTGGAAGAGGTGGTCGCGACCGCTCTGACCGTGGCCCGAACGAGCAGGCAGCGCAATCAACCAATGATCGCGCAGACCGTGAAAAGCCCGTTGAGGCGGCAGCAGAAGAAGGTTTTGAGTCCAGAACCAGCGAGCCAGCAGTAAGTGAGCAGGAAACAGAAGACCGGCCTGAACCACGATACGAAAGCCGTGAAAGCCGGACAGAAGAACGCCATGAGCGCAGGCCGGAACGTCACGATAGCCGGCACGAATCGCGTTATGACAATCGACGCGAATCTCGCTATGAAAACAGGTCAGAGCACAGCGGAGAACAGCAACGGCATGAACCGATACTTCTGCCCGGTGAATCCATTTCCAAGTATCAGCCGCAAGGAACGCAATCGGCAGCCGCCTCCACTCAGACTCCTGTAAAGGCAGACTCTGCGCCGCGCCCAAAGCCTTCGACGGAATATTCGTTCGACCCTTCGGCATTTTCTGCCGGTTCCATGGTTCTTCCCGGCGAGTCGCTGGCTAAATACGACAATAAGCACGAGAAGAAGGCACAGCCCGCGCGTTATGAGACTCCCGCGACTGAAGTGGCTGATTCCGAGCCTTCCATTGCAGAATCGGCTGTGGAAGAAACACAGCAGGGCTTTTTACAGGATGCAGAATCCGCTGGGCCAATTCCGCCTCATTTTGAAGAAGAAAAGACTGAAGCACGCGTGGAAGCGCCCAGGGTTTTCCATCGGAGAGAACCAGCGCCGGTAGTAGAAATCGAAGGCCCTGAAGTCGCCACGACGCTGGAGCACAACAGCGCGCATGAAGAGCGTCCGGCTTTGGATGCGGCAGAGCCGCAATTTGAAAGCCGTCATAAAATCAGCGCCTTTAACTCTGCTGCCACTCAGGTCGAAGAGGTGGAAGAAGAGGAAATCGAGGCAGAGGAAACTGAAGAAGACAAGGCAGAAGCTGCCACGCACCTGGATTCAGCGCTTGAGGCCCCCGCGCAACAGACGTGGACCCCGGCGGCTTCCGAACACCGCGGCATTGAATCTCGCGGCGTGATGGAAGAAGAAGAGATTGAAGAAGAAGAGAGCGACATGCCCGGCTTTCAGGAAGATGCGGACATGGGCGAGTTCGAAGAACTTGAAGAAGAGGTGTTGGGACAGTCCGGCGAGCAGATGCTTCCCATGGGCAGCGAGCTGATGGAAGCAGTACGCGATGCGCGCGTAAATGAGAACGCTACTGGAAAATACGAAGCCGAAGGGCTTGAGCCGGACGAAATGGAAGATGGCGAAGAGTCGTTCGGTGCGGAAGAGGATTTAGAAGGCGAAGAAGAAGGTTTGGAAGAATCGGAAGATACGGAAGGTTCTGGGGAGCAGCGTGCGCCGGCGGCCGCAGGCTCGCATCAGCGCACAGACCGCAGCAGGCCGCAGGACCGTCGTGGGGGTCGCCGTGGTGGACCGCAAGGACGGCGCATGCGCGGGCGTCCGCGGCAACAGGCGCGCCAGATGCCGGCCATCAGTGACCTTTTGAAAGAAGGCCAGGAAATTCTGGTCCAGATTGCCAAAGAGCCAATCGCGAAAAAAGGCGCGCGCATTACCAGCCACATTGCGCTGCCGGGACGTTATCTGGTTTACATGCCCACCGTGCATCACACCGGAGTTTCACGCAAGATTGCCTCAGAGGAAGAGCGGCATCGGTTAAAGCGGATTGCTTTGAGCGAGCGCGGCGATGCCCAGGGCGGATTCATCGTCCGCACGGCAGCCGCTGGGGCGGAAGAGCAGGACCTGCGCAACGATATTCGCTTCCTGATCAATTTGTGGAATGAAATTCGCGGACGTGCGGAAACGTCGAAGGCGCCTGCGCTTATCTATCATGACTTGAATCTGGTGGAGCGTATTCTGCGCGACCAAGTGAGTGGAAGCTTCTCCGCTATCTGGGCCGACACCGAACAGGAATACGAACGCATACTGCGTTTTGTAAGCCGCTTCCAGCCTTCGCTGGTACGGCGCGTGAAGCTGTACAGCAAAGACACGCCGCTGTTTGAGCAATTCAACATCACTGACGAAATCAACAAGGCGCTAAAGTCGAAAGTCTGGCTGCGCAGCGGCGGTTATATCGTCATCAACCAGACGGAAGCGCTGGTGGCAATCGATATCAACACCGGTAAATATGTGGGCAAGACGGCGCGTCTGGAAGATACGATCGTCAAAACCAATATTGACGCTATCAAGGAAATCGTGCGGCAGATTCGCCTGCGCGATCTGGGCGGCATTATCGTGATCGACTTTATTGACATGGACGAGCGCCGCAATCGCGCCAAGGTAATGCAGGCCCTGGAGGAAGCGCTCAAGGCCGACCGAGCACCTTCCAAGGTTTTGCAGTTTAATGATTTTGGACTGGTAGCGATCACACGCAAGCGTGTAAAGCAGTCACTGGAGCGCACGCTGGGGCAGCCCTGCACTGTTTGCCAGGCTACAGGCATGATCAAGTCCGTGACTACGGTTTGCAATGAGATTTACGTGGAACTGCGCAAGATGGCACGGCACTTTGAGCACGATGTGATGATTCGCGTCCATCCTGAAGTATGCAAGGCGCTGAAAGGCAACAATGGGCGCTGGCTCCAGGAAATGGAAGAGCTGATCAAGCATACGGTGCTGGTAAAGTCTGATCCACTGTTGCATCCGGAACAGTTCGATATTCAGTAATCGGTTCACTGCAAGGGCGCAAGGGACGCAAAAGGAAGCGGGTTTAATCCGGCTTCTTTCGCGCTCGGGCGCCCTTTGCCTCCGTAGTGTTCTTTGCGGTAAATTCCGAGTTGCTATTCAAATTCAAACAGATGCCCAAGAAATTCAAAGGAACACCCGCACAGGAACGCGCTTTAAGCGCCTACGTGAAGCTGGAACGCGCCGCTGGTACGGCATTCGCCCATGCGCGTGTCGGACTGGAAGAGGAAGGACTCACGCTTGGCCAGTTTGCGGTGCTTGAGGCCCTGTTTCACGTAGGTCCGCAATGCCTGGGTGACCTGGCGCGGCGCATTCTTACCAGCAGTGGAAACCTAACGCTGGTGATCGCCAACCTGCAAAAGCGCGGGCTGGTCAAGAGAGAGCAGCAAGGCAAGGACAAACGCTTTGTTCTGGCCTGCATCACGCCCGCAGGCGCGAAGCTGATGGCCAAGATTTTTCCTGAACACGCCCGCCGGATCACGGAAGTGATGAGCCGGCTTAAGGCCGACGAGCAGGCGCAACTAGGGGATTTGTGCCGCAAACTGGGCAAGGGAGAGTGAGGGAATTTGGTAATTGGGTAAATTTAAAAAAGGTGCGACTGTAGACGGGAGCTTAATTTACACAATTACAAATTTACTCATTTGCCAATTTTCTCTGCTATCTTTATCCGCTCATGCGCCCACGTGCCGTTCTATATGCCATCGCCATTTTTCTAAGCAGTAGTCTTCTTTTTCTGGTTGAGCCCATGGCGGGTAAGCGACTGCTGCCGCTGCTGGGCGGCTCTGCTTCCATATGGATGACCTGCCTGGTTTTTTTTCAGACTGTCCTTCTTGCAGGCTATATGTGCGCGCATGGCATTGCCACGTGCTTGCGGCCACGTACGCAGGCAATCGTCTATAGCATTCTGCTTTTCGCAAGCCTGGCGCAGGTTGTGTGTAATCTTAATCCGCACTTGCGGGCCTCCACCTTGCATCCTGTCTATAGCGTGCTCTGGCTCTTGACGGTGCTTATGGGGCTCCCGTTTCTCGTTCTCTCTGCCACCAATCCTCTGCTCCAGGCATGGTACGCGCGCGGGACTGTAAGCGGAGGAGATTCTTCAACGCCAAAGACTCTTGCTCCGCCCTACCGGTTGTTTGCGCTTTCAAACTTTGGATCGTTGCTGGCGCTGTTGGCTTATCCGACATTGGTAGAACCGTATTTCAGCCTGCACGTGCAGACGGCGGCATGGTCCATTGGCTTCTTGGCGTTTGTGCTGGCTTGCGGCGCAATCAGCTTGAGCGCAAAGAATGTCCCCACAATCGCGGGCCAGATCACTGAGGCGCCGGCAGCAATCATCGGTAATACGGACTTGCCACCCACATCGAATGAGCGCATGCTGTGGCTGCTGGCGGCTGCGTGCGGAGCGTTGCTGCTCTCAGCTGCCACCAGCCACCTGAGCCAGAACATCGCGGCTATTCCACTCTTATGGATCATTCCGCTCACCATCTATCTTTTGACATTTGTTATCGCCTTTAATGGCGGGAAGTTGTATGTCCGCTGGCTGGTGATTGGCCTGTTGCCGTTTGCCCTGGGCGGCGTGGGATATCTTATTTCCAATCCGGACGAGGCCACGCCCATCCGGACTGCCGTGCCTTCCATTTGCGCGGCTTTGTTCATTGGCTGCCTGTTCTGCCACGGAGAATTGCACCGCCGCCGGCCTGGCCCGCGTTACGCCACCCAATATTATTTAGTCATCGCCGCAGGCGGCGCGCTGGGCTCAATGTTTGTGGGCGTGCTGGCCCCACTGATCTTTCGCGGCAGCTATGAGTTGGCGTGGAGCCTGGTTTATACCGCTGCACTTGCGGCTGCGTTACTTTGGAAAGACCATTGGGCCTGGCGGCTGTTCTGGCCAGCAGCTACCATTGGGCTGCTTGTTGTAGTGGTGCTGCAGGTCAAGGTTTATAGCGAGAATACGATCGTGCAGGTCCGCGACTTTTACGGCACATTGCGGGTCACGGAAGAGTCGACTGAAGAAGCTGGCATGTATCGCACGCTGGTCCATGGCAATATTCAGCACGGCACGCAATATTTTGGCAGTGACCAATTCCGCCATGATCCAACCACCTACTACACACACAATACCGGTATTGGCCTGGCGCTGGACCTATGCTGCAAGGGCAGAAACAGGCGCGTGGGTGCGGTTGGATTGGGTGCGGGAACGCTGGCAGCGTATGGGTTGCCAGGGGACGTGTTTCATTTTTATGAGATCAATCCGCGGGTAGAGGTCATCGCCAACCATACGTTCACTTATTTGCGGGACTCACAGGCCAAAATTGAAATCGCACATGGTGATGCGCGCCTTTCCATGGAGGCGGAACAGCCGGAAAATTATGACGTAATTGCCGTGGACGCCTTCTCCGGTGACGCGATCCCCGTGCACCTGCTTACGGCGGAGGCCATTCAGCTTTATAAGCGCCATCTGGCTCCGGGTGGAATCGTGGCGTTTCATATCTCAAATCAGTATCTGGATCTTGCGCCTGTGGTAAAAGAGCAGGCAGACCACGCCGGATTGAAGGCTGTATTGATCTCAACCTCTGACATTCCAGATGAAGGTGCATTTGCCGCGGACTGGGTGCTGGTTACGGCCAACGATAAGTTTCTGGCGCTGCCGGAAGTCTCTGCGGCCAGCGCGGAAATAGCGCCGCGTCCGGGCTTGCGCCTATGGACTGACGACTACAGCAGCCTTTTGCCGATCTTCAATCTTGGCAGTAAGCACGAACAGCAATAATCCCGCCCCAATGGCAGCCTTACACTCCTGAAACTATTTTGATATCAAAGCATCTAACTGAACCGAACGCAAATTGGGGCCCGGAAGTAAAACCACTTTACCGAGGAGACTGACATGAATTCGAAATGGCAACTGCTGCTGGGGCGCGTGTTGTTGAGCGTAATTTTTATTCTGAGCGGACTGGGCAAGATACCGCATTTTCATGATGTTGCGGGCATGATGGCGGGCAAGGGAATTCCCCTGGCCACGGTGGCGCTGGTGATTACGCTTTTGATTGAGATTGGCGGTGGACTGCTGGTGCTGACTGGCTTCCAGGCTCGCTATGCCGCACTGGTGATTGCCCTATGGCTGGTGCCGGTCACGCTGGTGTTCCATAACTTCTGGGCTTCGCCAGCGGCACAACAGCAAGAGCAGATGATCAATTTCCTCAAAAACCTGGCGATTATTGGTGGCCTGCTGGTAACGGCTTATGCCAGCCCCGCGGCAGCAACGAACAAGAAATAACAAAGCAATTGGGGGTGTTTATGATCCAAATAAGAAAGGCCAAAGAGCGCGGCCACGCGGACCACGGCTGGCTGAATACGTTCCACACATTTTCATTCAGCGACTATTACGATCCAAAATTCATGGGGTTCCGCAGCCTGCGCGTGATCAATGAAGACTGGGTGCAGCCGGGCTATGGCTTCCCGACGCATCCGCACCGCGACATGGAAATTATCACCGTGGTGCTGGAAGGATCGCTGGAGCACAAGGACAGCATGGGTACGGGGTCTGTGATCCGTCCGGGAGAGGTACAGAAGATGAGCGCCGGAACGGGTGTGCGCCACAGCGAGTTTAATCATTCAAAGACGGAGCCGGTCCATCTCTATCAGATTTGGATCCTGCCGGAAAAAGAGAGCATCACGCCAATGTATGAGCAGAAGGCGATTCCGGCGGAAGAGAAGCAGGGCAAACTGAAACTGGTGGCTTCACCCAGCGGCGGCAATGGCAGCAGTGCGGTAAAGCTGTATCAGGACGCCGAACTCTATACAGCGCAGCTGGCCAAAACTGATTCCATTGAACATGAACTTGACGACAAACGCTATGCGTGGATTCAGGTGGCGCGCGGGGTAGTGAACGTGAATGGCCAAGAGCTGAAAGCCGGCGACGGAGCGGCAGTATCACAGGAAAAGAAGCTTCAGATCATCGGCAGCGCGGACCGGAGCGAACTGCTCTTGTTCGACCTGGCATGAGGAGCAGCAATTAGCAACTAGCAATTAGCCAAAACAAATCCTCGGGAAATCAAGCCGCGAATACACGCGAAAGACACGAATCATTTCTAAGGGCCTTGATTCGGATTATTCGCGACATTCGCGGCTATTTTTTTAATGATGTTTGCTCACCTTCCCCGCCTCAAGCGGTCTTAAAAAACAGTGATACCTTGACGGTCTACAATCATATTGTAGATAATCATAGTATGGGCAAACCAAACGATCTGGTCCAGGGAACGCTGGACCTTTTGATATTGAAAACACTCTCGCTGGAGCCGAAACACGGCTGGGCGATCGCCAAGCGTATCCAGCAGATTTCCAATGAGGTCCTGCAGGTGCAGCAGGGATCTTTGTATCCGGCGTTGCACCGGCTGCAGCAGCAGGGGTGGATCCGCGCGAAATGGATGGAAAGCGAAACCGGCAGAGAGGCCAAGTTTTATTCACTTACAGCCGCAGGCCGCGCTCAACTGGAAAAAGAAAAAGAAAGCTGGAAACGCCTGTCAACGGCCATTGATGTGGTGATTGATAGCGTTTAGAAACAGGGAGTACTAAAGATGCGCTGGCGGGAAAAATTTCAGATGGCCATGCTGATGTTGTTTCATCGCGGAAGCGAGAAACAACGCCTGAGCAATGAGCTGCAATTTCATCTTGAGCAGCAGACTGCGGAAAACATGGGCCGTGGCATGACGCCGGAAGAGGCGCGTTTTGCCGCGCTGCGCATGTTTGGAAATCCCACTTTGCTGCGGGAAGAGTCGCAATCCACATGGAGCTGGAACTGGCTGGAAGCGCTATGGCGCGACGCGCGTTATGGAGTCCGTACTTTAGGGCGTTCTCCTAGCTTTTCTCTTACAGCCATTCTTGTGATGGCCCTGGGCATAGGGGCCACAACGTCACTGTTTACGGTGGTTCGGTCGGTCTTGCTGAAGCCGTTGCCTTTCCATGATTCAGACAAACTGGTAATGCTTTATGAACATTTTCGCCAGGGGGATAAGAACTTCCCCTATAACGTGGTTGCGCCTGCTGATTTTCACGACTGGCGCGCGCAGACACATGGCTTCGAAGACATGGGAGCCTGGGCCTGGTGGGGCTGCAATGTAACGGGCGACCGTGACGAATTACCAGAGGTAGTAGCGGGCGCTGGGGGTTCGTGGAATTTCTTTTCCGTGCTGGGAGTACAACCCGCTCTGGGAAGGACGTTTACCGAGGATGAAGACCGGCTTGGGGCCGATAACGTGGTGATCTTGTCCTGGACTTTCTTCCAAAGCAGATTTAGCGGGGATAAGACGATCGTCGGAAAGCAACTCCGCCTGGATTCGAAGCCATACACCATTGTTGGTGTGTTGCCGCAATGGTTCAGCTATCCCAATTCGATCGTGAAGCTTTGGGTACCCTACTCGTCAATATTTCAACCGGAATTCTTGCAAGCTCACGACTCTCACCAGAGTTATGTTGTGGCGCGGTCGAGAGATAAGGCGAGCGTTGCATCTGCCGTTAAGGAAGTGAGCGCGCTGCAATATCAACTGCACATGCAATACCTGGATAAGCCAGTTGCGGAAGATGTGCTTTCGCGGCCCATGATCGATGACGTAGTACAGGATGTGAAGACGCCTTTAATTGTTTTAATGGGTTCGGTGGCGTGCATGCTACTGATTGCCTGTCTTAACGTTTCCAACCTTCTGGTAGCTCGCGGTTCGGCAAGGCGCAAGGAGGTTGCGATTCGTGGAGCTTTGGGCGGAAGCCGGCTCAAACTGATCCGAGAGCAATTAACCGAAAGCCTGTTGATCTGCATGGCAGGCGGAATTCTGGGTGTGGCTGTTTCGTATTCGGCAACGCAGTGGCTGGCAACGCATTGGCATGATCTGCCGCGTACGGATGCAATCCATATGGATGGAACAGTTCTGGCTTTTTCGATTCTGATTGTGTTTCTGGCAGCCTTGCTGGCTGGTTTGCTACCCGCGATTTCATCAACCGGCAAGAATCTATTGGCGTCGTTACAGGATTCCTCGCGTTCGATTGGCGGAAGCGCCTCCAAGGCAACATTGCGGAAGACGCTTCTGGCCGCGGAAATCGCGCTTACCGTGACCCTGCTGATATCTGCCGGACTGCTCTTCAAGAGCTTTTTGAATTTGCGGACGTCAGACCTGGGCTGCGTCACGGAAAATATCCTGACCATGAAATATGGCCTGCCGGAAAGCCAGTACGATACCGGAGAAAAGATCACAGCCTTCCATGAATCGCTGCTTGAGCGAGTGCGTAGCTTGCCGGGAGTCCATGCGGCCGGGTTGGTTTCCACGGCACCTGGAGCCGGCCGTGAAGGCGATACCTTATTCACGATTCCTGAACATCCTTCCAGCGGCCCGATCCTTGAACTGGATACGCTTGTCCGTAAATCTGATCCAGGTTATTTCAGCGCAGTTCAGATCCCACTGTTGCGGGGGCGATTTTTCACCGAGCAGGACAGTATGGGGCGGACGCATAACGTGATCATCAGCAAGAAATTTGCGGACCAGTTTTTCCCTAGTGAAAATCCATTGGGCAAACACGTAAAGATTCAGTGGGCGGGGAAGAACGACCCTCAGGAAATCATTGGAGTAGTGGGAGACACGATTCACGACGTGGGCCAGCCACTGAAAGCCACCCTCTATCTGCCCATCCTTGCAGGGGTGCCAAAGCACACTGGCGACGCGACGCTTGTGGTTCGAGCTGCGAGCGATCCGCTTTTGCTTTCTCAGACGGTGCAAAAACAGTTCGCAACGCTTGATCGGGCTCTACCCGTCTATGACGTGCTGACCATGCAACAGATTATCGGAAAGGCGACGGCGAGCCAGAGCTTCAGTGCGTCATTGGTGTTAGCATTTGCTACGGTCTCACTTTTGCTCGCGGCTGTTGGCTTATATGGCGTGCTTTCCTATCTGGTCACGCAGCGAGTGTCTGAAATCGGAATTCGGATGGCATTGGGAGCGCAGCGCGGTGAGGTGTTACGCCTGGTTCTGCTTGACGGCATGCGGCCCGTTCTGGTGGGTCTGGCCATTGGTCTGGCGGGCGGAATCGGCACAGGGCTGTTTATTAAATCAATTCTGTATGGAACGCGACCGCTCGATCCCGCGGTATTTGTGGGAATGATGTGTAGTCTTCTCCTGACCGTTATTGTCGCCAGCGCCATTCCTGCGTTGCGCGCGTGCCGGATTGAGCCGACGCAGGCCTTAAGGACAGACTAGCAGTGCGCAGAAATACCTGCAGGCGCTTGTCTAAGGGACAATACCGTGCGGATTAAGTTACTTTAGGTGCTCTAGCAGTGATGAATATCAACGTCCTTCGTAACATTTGGGGCAAAATCACGAACCGTGTGCAGCAATACCACAATAACTTGTGGTGCAACTACCTTTGGGTCGCAGGATTTTGATGTCCTAACGGTCATAAGGCTGGTACTAGTCCCAAAGATACCCCCCAAACACGGGTAGAAACCGGAAGTTACCTATTGACCTTCCCATGTTAAGCCGGATATAACTCGCTTCGACCTGAAGTTTTCCCCCCCGAGAAGACAAAGGATTTCTCCACAGACCTTTAGTGAGGCCTTTGACTCACTGTGGAAAGGCTACACATTTATGGCGGCAGATTCGCGTGAGGTAATGAACATCAGGCAGGCCTCGCAGTACCTGGGGGTCAGTCCGGACACGCTGTACAAATATGTGACTGAAGAAAAAATCCCTGCCTTCAAGCTCGGGAACCGTTGGAAGTTTAAGAAAACGATCCTGGACCAGTGGATGGAACAGAAAAGCACGATGAACATGAGCGGGGCCAAGAAAAAGCCGAAACCGGCGAAGACGGCTTCAGCACGGTAAGACCGGGAAACCGGAGCAACAACAGGACATTAAGACAAGGCGGATGGCATGTTTGGATTAGGGTCAGGAAAATCGATTGTGGGTCTGGACATAGGCTCCAGTTGCATCAAGGCGATTGAACTGAAGCGCTCCAAGGGCGAGATTGTTGTCACCCATCTGGGCGTGGAACCGCTGGCGAGTGACATTGTGGTGGATTCCATGATCGTTGACTCGGGCAGCGTTTCCAGTGCAATCAGCAAAATCTTTGGTGAGCACGGGATCAAGACGAAATCGGTGGCGACTTCAGTCAGCGGCCACTCGGTGATTGTGAAAAAGATTAGCGTGCAGCCCATGAGCGAAGGCGAACTGGCGGAGAGCATCACCACGGAAGCGGCCCAGCACATTCCTTTTGATATTGCCGACGTAAATGTGGATTTCGACATTCTGAATCCTGAGGATCCCGGTCCGCAGATGGATGTGCTGCTGGTGGCGGTCAAGAAAGACAAAATTCTGAACTATACCAACGTCCTCTCACTGGCAGGCAAGACGCCTGCGGTGGTGGATATTGACGCGTTCGCAATCCAGAACTGCTACGAATACAACTACCAGCCGCGCCATGATTCCACGGTGGCCCTATTAAACCTGGGCGCCAGCGTAATGAACATCAACATCGTGAAAGGCTCCACGCCACTGTTTACGCGCGATGTGAGCGTGGGCGGCAACCAGTATACAGATTCGCTCCAGAAAGAGCTGGACCTGAGCTTTGATGACGCAGAGTCGCTCAAGCTGGGGCGGAAAGTCGGCACTGTGAGCGAAGACGCCAAGCTGCCCATTTTGCAGCAGGTGACTGAAATTATCGTGCTGGAAATCCAGAAGACGTTTGATTTTTTCCGGGCCACGGCGTCCGGTGAACATATTGAGCGCATTTACCTGGCGGGCGGATCGTCAAGAGTTCCCGGACTGGTGGAGGCGTTGCGTCAGGAGTTTTCATTGCCGGTGGAGGTGCTGAATCCATTTCAGCGCATTATTCCGCCGATTGATTCCACGGAAAACGAAATTCTTGAACAGAACCCGGGACAGCTTGCGGTTGCGGTGGGCTTGGCCCTGAGGAGCTTTGAAGACCTATGATTCGCATCAACCTGCTTGGAGTTCCGAAGAAGACATCGCGTGGCGGCAGACGCGTTAGTACTGTTGCGGCCGGTGGTGGCGGTGGTGAGGGTTCCAGCACCGTGGTCCTGGGCCTGGTTTTTGTCGGCGCGCTTGTGGTGCTGATTGGTCTGGCGCATATGTGGGTCCAGCGTGAGCAAGTTCGCCTGGAGAAAAGCCTGCAGCAGGCCGTTCAGGAAAACCAGCGCCTGGCAGATGTGAAGGCGAAATACGAGGCCAGCAAAAAGAAGGCCGACCTTTATGAGCGCCGGGTCAGGGTGATTGACGAACTGAAAGCCGCGCAGTCAGGGCCGGTGAACCTGCTGAACCTTGTAGCGGACACCATTAATAGCACGGACGCGGTCTGGCTTGAAACCATGACCAACGACGGCAAGACCTTGAATTTTACCGGCATGGCATTGAGTCCTAACTCGGTGGCTGATCTGATGGCCAACCTGAGAAAGACCGGGGCGTTCAAGACAGTCGAGATCAAAGAGACCTCGCAGGACAACGCCGTGAAAGAAGTCCAGGCATTCAAGTTTGAACTGGTTTGTGAAATGGCCCCCGGAGTTGTCGGGAAGGCCCAGAAGCAGTCGTAACACAGCGGGTATCCGCCGGGGACGGTTTGTATATGGCTAAATTTGGTGAAATGTCGTTAGCAGCACGGGCGGGAATTTTGTTCCTGGCCGCGGCCATGGTGGGCGCAGCCTACTATTACATCTATTTCAATCCCATGTATCAGGCCAACCAGCAACTGGAGACCAAGATCAAGGAAAAGAAAGACGAGAACGCGTTGCTCAGGACCTTTGAGCCGAAGCTGGCAGAAGTAAACCGGAACATGGCGATCCTGCAGCAACAGCTGGAAATCCAGAAGAAGATTGTTCCGGAAGATAAAGACGCTGATCAGTTTATTAAGCTGCTGCACGATACCGCAGCCACATCAGGAATTGAGATCCGGCGGTATACCGCCATGCCGGTCAGCAACAAAGAGTTCTATAGCGAAGTGCCTTTTGCCATTGACATTGACGGCCCTTATTACTCGGTCCTGAATTTTTTCCAGCGTGTGGCCGAGCTGGAGCGGATTGTGAATGTCAGCAACATGCAGATGGGCAATACGAAAAGCGGCAGCGCCGCCAAAGTAAAAACTGCTTATACCTACGCTCCCGGCGAAACCGTGCTGGCCAGCTGCGTAGCAACAACTTTCTTTAGCCATGAGCCAGAGGAACCGCCAGCCCCAGGGCCGGCCAAACCGGGACAGCCGGCAACTCCAGCGGCCCCGGCGAAATAAGTGAATTGTATGAAGAGTGCACAAAAGGGAATTGAGATGAACCGGAAACAAATTCTTGCGCTCGCAATTGCCATGGCGACAATGGCCACGGCGCAGAATTCCAGCGCCAAGTCCACGCCGACTCCTTCTCCGACTCCGGCAGCCGCCAGCAAATCGGGCAGCACCGCGCAGACGGGAACGAAAAAGGCAGCGGGCACGCAGCCTGCCACCAAGGCAAATTCAGTCACGGCGAATACTCCCGCGGCGACCAAGACAGGTACGCCGGCGAAGAGCGGTACCGCGCCAGGCAAGCCTCAAGTGGCAACTACCACTACCACGCCGGCGAAAGGCACGAAGCCAGTTGTTCCCGCCAAGGGTGGGCCCACGCCTGTGGTAGCGGCCAAAACCACGGGTACCAAGGCTGCAACCGCGAAGACTACAGGTACGAAAAAGACCGAGGCAAAAAAAGCAGAAACCAAGAAGGCTGATGCGGCCAAGCCTCCGTCTGTAATTGCAGTGAAGCCAAAACAGCCGGCCAAGAAAGGCGCCGCAACCACAGCCAAGGCCCCGGGAAAAACGCCGGCGCCGAAAGTGACTCAGACAGGTCCGGCAGTGAAGCAAACGGAAAAGCCGAAGCCTTCCGCCAAAAGTTTTGGACCGCACGGACGCAGAGATCCATTTGTGAGTCCGATCGTGTCAGACAAAGGTGTGAATGCTCCGCGGCCGAACTGTACTAACGGCAAGCGTTGTTTGGTGATTCCGGAACTGGTACTGCAGGGCACTATTAAAGACACGTCAGGCAAGATGATGGCGGTGGTCGCCAACAGCACCAAGCGCACTTACTTTTTAAGAGAAAATGATCAGGTATTCCAGGGAAGCGTGGAGAAGATTACCAGTGACTCCATTATTTTCCGCGAATATGTAAAAGACCCGCTAGGGCGCGAAACCGCGCGCGAAGTGGTGAAGAAGCTGGTTCCTGCTTCGTAAAACGGCAGGAAAATTTATAGATCGTAAAAACAGCAACAAGCGGTAAGACGAAGCAAGAGCAATTTTAAATAAAGGCAAGAACTCGGGGCCGAACCCAGGGAAAATAGCCAGCTGTTGTTCAAGAGACGGACTAATTTTCTGGGCGGCTGGAATGTGTTAGATAGGCGCACACAGCAACGCCGTGCATGACCGGTGGAGCAGCTGACCGCCGGGATGGGGAGACAAAGAAGATGAGGATAAGGCAACTGCTAGGAATCGTTCTGTTGGCCAGTGCAAGCGCAATGGCCGCAGCTACCGTTTCGCAACTGGGGGACGTTCTGGTAAAGAGCCAGGATAGTTCCGCGGTAATCACCATCCTGGCGAACGGGACTTTTACTCACACCGAGTATCGTCCAACCGACAACTTGATGCTGGTTGACCTGGCGGGAGTTTCGATTGCGCATCCTGATGCGAAGGTACACGAGGTTTTCGCGCCGGGAGTGAAATCCTATCGCGTTGCCGGGTACCGCTCCGCAGGCGGCGTGGAAGTGGCGCGCCTGGAATTGACGCTGGCTCGAGGAGCCAAGGTCAATGTGAATGAGGTAGAAGGCGGATTAGAGCTGCGTGTCTCCGGTTCCCCTGCCGTGCCAGTTAAGAGTGATCTTACGGCGGTTATGGAGAAATTGGGACCGGCCAGCCATATTCGCGACATTTCTGTGGCCCATGGCGACGATGCGTTGAATATCGAGATCAGCGGCAGCGGCCCCATGACGGCCACGACCATGAAGCTGACGAACCCTAACCGGGTTGTTGTCGATATTCCGAACTCAGTGCTGCAGGGACGCGCCCGTGAAATTGCCGTCAATAGCGGCGACGTTAAGTCAGTCCGCGTGGGACGGTTTCAGGAAGGAACGACCCGCGTGGTTGTGGACATGGCGCAGATGCGCGAGTTCCAGCTACTGCCCGAAGGCAATAAACTGGTATTGAGTCTGCGCGAAAATTCCAATGCCAGGCCAACCGCGCTTCCGGAGATGAAAATGCCGGTAGTTGCTGCCGACGCTACGCCTCAGCCTAACGCTGCCCCATTAACTGCCGCGCCAGTGTCTGCTGCAGTGAAGCCGCAAGAGAAAATTGTAGAGGCCACACGGTCAAGAGCTGAAGTTGCCGCTTCCCACTTTAACGGGAACGCTCCTTCACTTCCTGCTATCAATCAGCCGCCATTTGCCACCCATGCCAGTCTGGCTGCGCAGCCCGCCGCCATTAACGCGGCACTGGAGCAACAGCAGAGCACGCCGGCCGGCACAACGGTTCCCGTTTCCACGAATACAGCGAGCAATTGCACCACCGGCCGCTATACCGGCGAGCCGTTTGGCATGAATTTTAAAGACCTTGACCTGAAAGACTTCTTCCGCCTGATTCATGAAATCAGCGGCCTGAACGTGGTGCTGGATCCTTCAGTAAAAGGTTCCGTAACAATCGTTCTGGATGACGTACCGTGGGACCAGGCCCTGGCCATTGTGCTGGACAACAACGGGCTGGCTTGCACGCTGCAAGGCAACGTATTGCGCATTGCCACCATGGATACGATGAAGACCGAAGCTGAATCGCGCCGCGCACAGCAGGACGCACAGGCGCTGGCGGTACCCAAGCAAACCATTACCCGTTACATGAGCTATGGCCACGCCAAAGACGCGATGCCGGTGATCAAGAAATTCCTCTCCACCCGTGGTGACGTGGTGGCCGATGATCGCAGCAATGCGCTGATTGTGGAAGACATACCCAGCGTGCTGCCCAAAGTTGAAGAATTGATCCGCATGCTGGACCGCAAAACTCCTGAAGTGGAGATTGAGGCCCGCGTGGTTGCATCCACCAGGACTTTCGCCCGTGATATTGGTACGCAGCTGGGTGCTGGTTTTGGCAGCGGCAATAATGCCGTTGGCGGAGCAACGGCCAACAGCCCCATCGACAATATTTTGCCGACCGGCGTGGTGCCAAAATTCATTACTGGCACTGGCGACGTAAACAGCATTCCATTGTTCTCTAACCTGGGTGCAACGGGACCAAGCAGCGGTATTCAATTCTCCAATGCGACCGCCGGCTTCCGGCTGGACTTCATCCTGACCATGGCGGAGAGCCGAGGCCTGGTGAAGATTCTCTCGCGTCCACATATCACCACGCAGAACAATATATCCGCGATGATCAAGCAAGGTTCGCGTATCCCGGTGGTAACGCAGGCGCAGTTGGGTGGGCCGCCCACGGTGACTTACTTTGACGCTTTCCTGCGTTTGACCGTGACTCCGCAGATCACCGCTGAGAACACGATTTTCCTGAACATTGACGTGGAAAATACCACGCCGGACTTCAGCCGTGTAACGGGTTCGCAGTTGAACCCGACACTCAATACGCAACAGGCGACCACACAGGTGCTGGTCACGGACGGCGGCACGGTGGTGATTGGCGGCGTTATTCAGACGACGAACAGCGTTGCTATTTCCCAGGTGCCATTGCTGGGCAGCATTCCATTTCTGGGCAATCTTTTCAAGCACACCAACGTCAACACTTCAACGGCGGAGCTGCTCTTCTTTATTACTCCAAAGATCATTCAAACTTAGTGCTGTGCATTCAACACCCCGGGGACGATATGATCCCCGGGGTTTTTTATTTCCAGTTATCTATTCTGGCTTCGCCTTAATTGAATGTTTGGCGCGCGTTATTTAAATACGCATCAAAATCAAAATTGGTGAGCGGGGCATGTATGTGCCGGTCCCGCGATGCCAGCGTTTGACCGAGTGAAAAGAACCATTCCCAAAATGAACTATCTTGCTCGACAAAAGAAACTTGCTATGGCCGCCCGCAACGGCGGTCTGGATGGGCTGCTGATTACACACCTTCCCAACGTTCTCTACCTGTGCGGATTTACCGGAACGGCCGGCGTGCTGCTTTTGCAGGTGAGCGAACGCAGCCACAAAATGACCTTCTACACCGATGGCCGCTATACGCAGCAGGCCAATGCTGAGGTACAGGGCGCCAAAGTTGTGGTGGGCAAGCGATCAGCCTTTGTGGAAGGGCACGACGGGGCACTGAAAGCCCGCATCAAGACCCTGGGATTTGAGGCGGAACAGCTTTCGTACGTCTCCCACAAGCAACTGGGGCAGGCGTTGCGCGGAAAGACCAGCCTGAAACCGGTTGTGGGCATGGTGGAGCAGTTGCGGCTGATTAAAGATGCCGAAGAAATTGGCCAGATTCGCGCCTCGGTGCTGCTGGCAGCCAGTTTGTTTCAGACAGCGCTCTCAGTGATCAAGCCGGGCGTGGCAGAAACGCAGGTGGCAGGCGAGCTGGAGTTGCAGGCGCGCCGGGCCGGCGCGGAAAAAATGTCTTTCGATACCATTATTGCCTCAGGACTGCGTTCAGCTTTGCCGCATGGCCGCGCATCCACGCAACCCATTCCTAATCAAGGGTTTATAATCCTGGATTACGGTGTTATACTGGCTGGTTACTGTTCGGACATGACCCGTACCGTGCATGTGGGGGCCGTTTCCAGGGCGCATCGGCGGATGTATGACGCCGTTCGGGAAGCCCAACTCGCCTCGATAGGAGCTTTATGTCCTGGCGTGGAAACCGGCGAAGTGGACCGTGCAGGGCGTGAAGTGTTGAAAAAAGCCGGGTTCGACTCTTTCTTTACCCATTCCACCGGCCACGGAGTGGGAATTGAGGTCCATGAGCAACCGCGGCTGGCCAAAAGCCAAACCCAGAAACTTGTGCCGGGGATGGTTGTTACGATTGAACCAGGCATCTACATTCCTGAAGAGGGTGGAGTGCGAATTGAAGATATGGTCCTGATTACGGAAACGGGCCATGAAGTCCTGACGCCTACCACCAAGGACCTGATTACGCTGTAACTCCGCAGGGGGCCTATCCATGCGCGGCGATAGCAGAGGATGGGGCAGAGGAGAGCTGAATAATTCATGAATCAAAAAGAGCTGAAAGAGCTTATCGAGTTCCTGATCGAAAAAGATATCTCCGAGTTTGAACTGGAGCGCGGAGATGTAAAAGTCCGCATTAAACGCGGCGCCGAGCAGGCTGCTCCCGTGGTTACACACACCGTGGCGCAAATACCGATGGCCGCCGCACCTGTACAGCAGGCCGCGCCCGTGCCCGCTCCACCTCCAGCAGCTCCAGTTGCCGCACCGCCCGCTGCCGCGGCAGAAGAGTTGCATATTGTGAAATCGCCGATTGTCGGCACGTTCTATGAATCTCCCGCGCCGGGTTCTTTGCCCTTTGTGAAGTCCGGCGACCAGGTTGCTACCGGGCAGGTGCTGTGCATTATTGAAGCCATGAAGCTGATGAATGAGATTGAGTCAGATGCTTCAGGTGAAATCGTGAAAATTCTGGTCAACAATGGACAGCCAGTGGAATACGGCCAGCCGCTTTTTTCGATACGGCCCAGAAAATAAATGTTTAAAAAAATTCTGATAGCGAACCGTGGTGAAATTGCCTTGCGCGTGATCTGCGCCTGCAAAGAGCTGGGCGTAAAGACCGTTGCTGTTTACAGTGATGCAGACCGCAATTCGCTGCACGTGCGTTTTGCCGATGAAGCCATCTGCATTGGGCCGCCGCGTTCGTCAGAAAGCTATCTCAATATTCCGGCGGTGATCAGCGCCGCGGAAATTACCAACGTGGATGCCATCCATCCCGGTTATGGACTGTTGAGCGAGAACGCCAACTTTGCCGAGGTCTGCGAAAGTTCGCATATCAAATTCATTGGACCGCCGCCTGAGGTGATCCGCCTGATGGGCGAAAAAGAAAAAGCGCGTCAGGCGATGAAGGTGGCCAACGTGCCGATTCTGCCGGGCTCGGACGGTGTGATTGCCAGCGCGGAAGAAGCGCGTGAGTGGGCCACGAAGATTGTCTATCCCGTGATTGTAAAAGCTTCTGCCGGAGGCGGCGGACGCGGCATGCGCGTGATCCGCAATGAGTCTGAACTGGAAGGCTCGTTCAACGCCGCGCAGTCTGAAGCGGCAGCGGCGTTTGGCAATGGCAATCTCTACATGGAAAAGTTTATTGAGCGCCCACGCCACATTGAGTTCCAGGTGCTGGGAGACTCGCACGGACACGTGATCAGCCTGGGCGAGCGCGAATGCAGCATTCAACGCCGCCACCAGAAATTGCTGGAAGAGTCGCCCTCCACGCGGGTCTCGCAGCAGATGCGGACCGATATTGGCAGGAAACTGGAGCAGTCGCTTTCTGAAATTGGCTATGTCAATGCCGGTACGGTTGAATTTTTGATGGACGAAGACGGCAGCCTGCACTTCATTGAAATGAATACGCGCATTCAGGTGGAGCATCCGGTCACGGAGATGGTGACCAGCATCGATCTAGTGAAGTCGCAAATCCTGCTGGCGACCGGCGCCAAGATGAGCGAAATTATTCCCAAGCTTGACCGCACTGGCCAGCGCGGGCACGCCATTGAATGCCGCATTAACGCGGAGCATCCGGAAAAATTTACGCCTTCAGCCGGCAAGATCAAGACGTTCCATATTCCCGGCGGCCTTGGCGTCCGCGTCGATACGGCAGCGTATGCGGAAGGCGTGATTCCGCCTTATTACGATTCGCTCATCGCCAAGCTCATCAGCTTTGGCAAAGACCGCGCAGAGGCCATCATGCGCATGCAGCGCGCGCTGGAAATGTTCATCGTGGAAGGTATTCACACCACGATTCCTTTGCATCGCCAGATTCTGGCTGACGCTGAATTCCGCCGCGGCGACATCGACACCAAATATGTTGAGCGCCTGTTGGCGCGCATCCATGAGCAAAAAGCGCAGGAAGCCGCGCTTACTACCTAAGAAATAATAAATTTTGTAAAACGTGAATCTTTTCTCGCTGTTTCTGAAACCAGCAGCAGCTCCGCAGCATCTACTCAACATGAACAAAATAAATTCCCCTGGGAGGCGGGAGATGACAATCACATTTGCAGACGGCACTGGAATTGAAGTGGCAGCATCGTCCTTTGATGACTTCATCAAACATGACCTGAAATGGGTTGAGTTTGTGCATGGCCGCGCAACTGTGAAGAAACCTTTCTGCATTCAAATCTCTGCTGTCCAGGCGCTGCCGCAGGGCACTGATCGTTGCTCTTCGCCGCAATGCTGCCGCGCGGCGTAAGCTACTACTGTTCGTTTATTGATTGGCCCGCAATTTTTTCCGTTCATCAATAATACTTAGTTTGTAAATGCTTCTGATCTTCCGATCAGCGGCATTTGTCTGCATCCGTATTCAACGGTCCAATTTCCATTTACCATTTCCACTTCTTCATATTCTCAACTCTTACGATAGGAATTCATTGGTATGCTTTCGCAAAGAAAACTGGATACACGAAAATTGGGTACACAAGGGCTGAAAGTTTCCGCCATAGGACTCGGCTGCATGGG
The DNA here is from genome assembly GCA_036496365.1 of Candidatus Angelobacter sp. Taxonomy (GTDB): domain Bacteria; phylum Acidobacteriota; class Terriglobia; order Terriglobales; family Acidobacteriaceae; genus Angelobacter. The sequence continues at coordinate 32,161 of DASXLK010000182.1, forward strand.
CATGTCAGAGTTCTATAGCGGACGCGATGACCAGGAATCCATCGCGACCATCCATCGCTCGCTGGAACTGGGCTGCAATTTTCTTGATACGGCTGACATGTATGGCTCGGGCAGCAATGAAGAACTGGTTGGCCGCGCCCTCAAGGGCAAGCGCGACCAGGTTGTGCTGGCCACCAAGTTCGGCAACGTGCGCGGCCCGAAAGGAGAATTCCTTGGCGTTAAGGGCACGCCCGAATACGTGAAGCAGGCGTGCGATGCCAGCCTGAAACGCCTGGGCGTGGACGTGATTGATCTTTACTATCAGCATCGAGTAGATAAAACCGTTCCCATTGAAGATACCGTGGGTGCCATGGCCGAACTAGTCAAGGCCGGCAAGGTCCGTTATCTGGGACTCTCAGAGGCTTCGCCCAAAACCATTCGCCGCGCGCATAAAGTTCATCCCATCTCCGCGCTGCAGACGGAATATTCACTCTGGGAGCGCGAACCAGAAGACGAAATTCTTGCTACTGTGCGCGAACTCGGGATTGGCTTTGTGCCTTATAGTCCGCTGGGCCGCGGCTTTCTTACCGGACAGATCAAGCGCTTTGAAGACCTTGCTCCGGACGATTACCGCCGCAACGCGCCGCGCTTCCAGGGTGAAAACTTCCAGAAAAATATTGATCTGGTGGCGAAGATTGAAGAGCTGGCGCGCGAGAAAAAATGCACTGCAGCGCAGTTGGCCTTGGCCTGGGTTCTGGCGCAGGGTGATGATATTGCGCCCATCCCCGGAACCAAGCGCCGCAACTATCTGGAGCAGAACCTGGCTGCCGCTGATATTAAATTCACCGCAGATGACCTGAAGCGCATCGATCAAGTTGTCCCCAAAGGCGTTGCAACTGGTGAGAGATATGCGGAGCGCGCGATGGCTGCGGTGGATAAATAGGGCATTGCATACAGCAGCGTTAAGATATTCCTGTTCACAGCTTTATAAGAAGTTGACTAAACACGACGGCGGTAATAGCATCTGGCCGTGGAAAATCTAACCGCGCCAAAGCCATTAAATTTAAGCGAAGATTCAACTTCAAGCGAAAGAAAACTTTGGCTTGATTATCTAAAATCTCTTAATGATCGACGCCTACAATCTGCGCGCAATTCTGGGTTAACCGATTATGCTCTGTTTGCTTTGCTGGGAGGTGTAATTTATTGGGCAACCCCGCGTGTGCCTAAGTTGCTTTCGACTCCTGACATACGACAGTCGACCCTAGTGAGCATCGTGCTTTTGGGAGACGCACTAATTTATTTTTTATTTGCATATGCCTTATTAGTTGCTTATTGCAAAGGGGGTGTCGAACATCGAGTAATTCCTGAAGTAAGGCGACGTGTAGCCAACATTCAGGTGTGGATATTTTTATTTTTATCTTTAATATATAGCCTATTTCAGTTATGGGTTGGATCATGGTTAATATTTCCTAGCATATTTATCAGATGGTCCATTTTGGGACTCGGTCTTTGGTGGCTTTTGAATATAGTTCTAGGATTATCGAAAAGAGCCAAAATGATAAAGCAGGCACGTAAATATAAAATCCTCTTGCCGAATTTTACGGTTAGCTCTATCGACCCAAATATAGGTGCGGTTGTCTATATTTTCACTCTTGGAGTAATTGCAATATACTCGACAATTATTCTAGTAATTTATTTACACAAACTTGACTGGATAGCTCCGCTAAGCAGTGCCACTATAATTTTAATGATTCTTGCAATAGCTGGTATTTTGTTTCAAAGGGGCCTAAATGGAGCTACTCAGGCTACCTATGACACACTTGAGCGTGACATTCTTTTAGATCATCTGACTGCTGATGCCATAAGAGTTAGGTTTATTCGTGACACGCTTGGATCAGAGACAGCCAGATGGCTTGACGGACTTCTTGCTAATTTAAAATCTGAGAACGATGACCTGGAGATCCTCGATGCTAAGGCCAGGAAGCTATTCGAGGAGATTAATAAAATTGCTCCCCAGTATGCAACTGAACGGCGCGTGCGCGCAGAAAAAGTAATTGAGGATTTAAAAAAGGGGATCGAGAAAAGAAAATCTGTTGCTGAAGGAATTGTATTTCAGGCTAAGCTATTTGTGGAAACGCATAAGTCTCAAAAAGAGCATGAAGTTCTCAATCGGTGGATAGATGATTTTAAGTTGAGAACAGAGGAAGGCAAAAAGGTTCTTGCAGATTGCACTCAGTTACTCGGCGAACTAAAAATAATTGCTGATCAGAGGAGATGAGATCGTTTTTAAGTTCATTGGATGATCATTTTTTTAAATTTTAGCAATTGAGAGCTAAAGCAGAAAGTAAAGTTATTATAATTTCCACATTGCCATTGTGGAATCAGCTTATCGCGCCTATCCACGCCGCTCCAAGGTTACAAAAGGTACAAGTGGGTTTTATAGTAACCATTGTCAAAGCCAGCCTTTGGCTTTCCATGTACAATTGCGTGCGATTTCGGTCCGCGCTTGCATGGTTGTTTCAGCGAGCGCAGCTTTGGAACTAAATCATCCAGAAGCGTGTCTATAGAGTGGGGCCAAAGCAACGCGAAAATCGCATCATTAAGCGTCGCAAGCATTTAGGAGCAAATCATGAAAACATTGATCCTGTTTTTCCTGTTGAGCACTACTGCGGCGTTCGCGCAGCAGAAAGCGCCGGATGGCATATGGGAAGGTTATGACGGCGAATGGAGGCACGTATCGCAACAACTGATTGCCCTGGCTGAAGCCACGCCGGCGGAAAAATTCGCGTGGCGTCCGGCGGAGGGCGTGCGGTCAACGAGTGAAGTGTATATGCATCTGGTCATCGCCAACTTCTATCTGCTCAGCGTCACTGGCCCCAAAATGCCGACGGACATGGATATCAGCAACATACAGAAAGCCGAGAAATCCGTTACCAGCAAGGCAGAAGTGATTGCCTGGCTTAAGCGATCGCTGGAAGCCGTGAAGACGGCCCACGCCACAGTTACTCCGAAAGATCTGCAGCGCAAGGTCAAAATTTCTGACCGTGAGGCCACCGTGGACGGCATGTATCTCCGCATCATCGTGCATGCCAATGAGCACATGGGACAGCTCGTGGCTTATGCGCGCATGACCGGCGTCACGCCGCCATGGTCGAACTAGGCTTAGAGGCTGAAGACGTATGCAGAGAGCCGCTGACGAAGACGATTGCAAAGCCGGTAGGGCTATTTTTTATATCCGCGATAGTAGGAGCATTCCATACGATCTAGGCCAACCGCTGCCTTTGTCCGCGAAGATCAAGCAGGACGCACACGTTTCACCGGGTGATGTAATAAGAGCCGGGACTGTCATTGAGATTATCCAGTGTGAAATCGATGAGCGAGGCAAAATTCTGATTGGATTTCGTTATGCTGGTGGGGAAGGTATCTGTACTCTTGATGAAGTTGAGATGAGGGACAAGGCGAATGAGTTTTGATTCCGCCTTGTCTCAAGGAAAATCTTCGTGCTGATCTCACTGTGGATCATAGGCGCTTTCAAAGAAAAAGACCTTCAAAGGTATCCTATTTTTTGGCAGGCTTTGCATCATCCTTATCAGCGGTAGTCTCTGCATCGGCCTCTATCATTTCTTTTGCCATCTTACGGTCCTCTTCAACAGGTTTTTGCAGCCTGTATTCAGCATTCCCCTGCTCAGGTAAAAGCATTGTCAGCTTGCCATGGCCTTTCCAAAATCCAGTTTCTTCATCGATACGGACAAAGTACTCCTGCCCTGATTTTGCATCGACAGAAATTGCAGAAGATTTATCGTCAGACCGGACGGTGTGGGCCCCGGGAGAAAGCTTGATTGTGGCCCTGCGTCCATTACCAATCCTGACAACCTGCTTGTCATCGACGATGATTGACGGAGAAAGAGCAGAGCCGGCAAAACGGCGCTGGCGATACACGTGGAGGCGGGCAGGCGCCGTATCAGTTGCATTATTCATTGGTGCAGTAGTGGGTGTTTTATCCTGTGCGGCCTCTGTTTGGGCTGCCGGAGCTTGCTGATCTTGAGCAACAGCGTGGGTGAAAAGTGGCCCCAATAGACTTAAGCTAAGGCATCCAACTTGCATTAAACGTGCCATGTTTTTCTCTCAATTCATAATTTTGGGGGTGATGGCCGAAGTGTAGCGAGTCTGCTCCATCTAGTCAACTAAAATAGCTATTAGTAATAAGGGCTCCCGACTAACAAGACAAATTCTGACTACTTCTAGTTGTGGTGCTTCAGCGGCTGCTTCAGTTCGTGGTGGTCCTTAGGCGACGACAACTTCCATGTCTCGATTTTATGGTGACTATCTATATAAGCGAGCAGAGAACCATCATCAGAAAGCGCAGTTTTCTTGTCAGAGGCGAAGATGTTGCCGTTTTTATCTATTGATTGCCATAATTTGGGATCAGAAAAACCGCGTCCACTGCGGAGGCCCGAAGAAAAGCAAGTGGTAAGCTTCATCCCTGTAAACTATTTCTCGATGCCACTATCGCCGCTTTATCCCATCATCGACTTCTCGAGCTTTGCGAAGCAGGCCGATCCGGTCTGGGCGATTGTCCGTTATGCGGAAGAGCTGATTGCGGCCGGCGTGACGTTGATCCAGCTGCGGGATAAGACTTTGCTGGAGCCGGGCGAGGGGAATGCCACACGACGGTTTCTGGGCTGTGCGCGCGAGCTGCGTCGGGTAACGTTGGGTAGGGCCTTACTGATCATTAATGATCGACTTGATCTTTGCCTTGCTGCAGAGGCTGACGGCGTCCATCTGGGGCAGGACGATCTTTCTCCAACTTCTGCGCGGCACATTTTCAGCCAGATGAAAAGTAAAAAAGCTCAAATCATTGGCTTTTCCACCCACAATCTGGCTCAGGTCCGCGAAGCCGACGCTCTCCCCGTGGATTACATTGCCATTGGGCCGGTATTTGCCACGGGATCCAAGGCCAATCCTGACCCGGTGGTAGGAATTGAGGGGGTTAAGCAGGCGCGGCAGGCCACCAGCAAGCCTTTGGTCGCGATTGGAGGCATTACCCGCCAGAACTGCCTTAAGGTAAAAGACGCAGGCGCGGACTCAGTGGCAGTGATTTCTGACCTTCTTGAGTCCCCATGCAAAGCAGTTGCGGATTTTCTGCGCGTTTTGGGGTAAAACATACAGAACAAATATGTCATCTTCAGCGGAAGTCCAAACGCCTAAGGCAGCCGGTTCAGGCGCGCCTGAATTAGTGAAAGGGCTGGGCCTGACCAGCGCCACCACCCTGGTCATGGGGTCCATGATTGGCTCCGGCATCTTTATTGTGTCGGCTGAGATTGCCCGTGAAACCAACTCGCCCGCGCTGTTGATTGCCGCATGGCTGGTTACCGGCTTTCTCACCGTTGTGGGCGCTCTCTCATATGGCGAACTTGCCGCCATGATGCCCAAAGCCGGCGGCCAATATGTTTACCTGCGTGAATCGCTGGGACCGCTCTGGGGCTTTCTGTATGGATGGACGCTATTTCTGGTGATCCAGACCGGGACTATTGCCGCTGTGGGCGTGGCCTTTGGCAAATTTCTGGGCCAGTTTTTTCCAGGTGTCTCAGCCACCAACTGGATTTTAGGGCCGTTTCATGTTGGCATCTGGCGGCCCTTTGGCATTGAGCTGGGCAACATGGATATGGGCCTCAACACTCAGAACCTATCGGGGATTGTGGTAGTTATCTTCCTGACCGGGCTCAATATTTTTGGCCTCAAGCTGGGTGCGATGGTGCAGAATATTTTTACCATCGCCAAGGTTTCTGCGCTGGCGGGGCTGGTGCTGGCCGGCATTTTTGTTGGACGCAACGCCCAGGCCATTGCCGCAAACTATGGCCACTTCTGGCGGCTGGATATGCCGCACTCTGCCAGTGGTACTGCGGCTGGGCCTTTCGTCGGCATTTTGACGATTATTGCCGTAGCGCAGGTAGGCTCGCTGTTTTCGTCCGACGCGTGGAACAATGTAACCTTTACGGCCGGTGAAGTGCAGAATCCTAAACGCAATTTGCCGTTATCACTGGCGTTGGGAACGGGCGTGGTAACGCTGCTGTATCTGGCTTGTAACTTTATTTATCTGAGCGTGCTGCCCATGGATGGTGCCATGAGCGGAGCCACGGTGGTTGCTCGCGGAATTAAATTCGCTGCTTCTGACCGCGTAGGCACAGCTGCTCTTGAGCAGATGTTTGGCGGCAGCGGCGCGGGATTGATGGCAATCGCCATTCTCATTTCCACCTTTGGCTGCTGCAACGGACTGATTCTCTCTGGCGCTCGCGTCTATTACGCCATGGCCAAAGATGGATTGTTTTTCAAGTCCACGGGGAAGGTCCATCCGAAGTATCTAACACCGAAGAATGCGCTGATCGTGCAAGGCATATGGACTTGCGTACTCTGCCTTTCCGGCAGTTACGGACAGCTGTTGAATTATGTGATTTTCGCCGTGCTGGTGTTTTATATCCTGACGATTGGCGGGCTGTTTGTGCTGCGGCATACCCGCCCAGATGCCGAACGGCCGTATAAGGCCGTGGGCTATCCGATACTGCCGGCCATTTATATAGTGATGGCTTTATTCATTGATATCGTATTATTGCGCTACCAACCGCAATACACATGGCCGGGCCTGTTCATTGTGCTGCTGGGAATTCCTGTGTATTTGGTGTGGTCGCGCCGGAGTGGCGCAGTTCAACAAGCCTGAGCATAAAAAAAGGAGATACTCTGCATGGCCAATTTGTTGGCGACAAAAACGCTGGACATGATTCGCACTGAATCGGAGGAAACGGGAGAGCACACGCTCAAGCGGGCTTTGGGACCGTTAAACCTGATTTCTCTGGGAATCGGTGCAATTATTGGGGCTGGAATTTTTGTCCTGACCGGACAGGCGGCTGCCGATAATGCCGGTCCGGCTATCATGCTTTCCTTCATTCTGGCCGGAGTGGCTTGCGCGTTTGCTGGGCTTTGCTATGCTGAGTTTGCGTCGTTGATTCCCATCGCCGGCTCTGCTTATACATACGGCTATGCGACCTTGGGTGAAATTTTCGCCTGGATCATCGGCTGGGACCTGGTGCTGGAGTACGCTTTTGGCGCCGCCACAGTGGCTTCTGGGTGGGCTGGTTATTTCGTAAGTTTCATGCAGGACCGCGGCGTTCTTATTCCACCAGAGTTCATCGGTACTTACGGACAGAAGTTTGCCTTATATCACGGACGCTGGACTGCTGTTGCCACTCTTCCCGCTGGCGTGGATGTCTCTACGCTTCAAGTGCACACGGCTCTCTTCAACCTTGTGGCTTTTCTGATTATTGCGCTGGTCACGCTAGTGCTGGTGATTGGAATTAAAGAATCCGCAAACCTCAACACGGCAATTGTGATTGTCAAAGTAGGCATTGTCATGTTGTTCATCGTCATTGCGGCAGCTTTTCTGTTTAAGCATCCAGAACTAATAAAGGCCAACTGGCATCCATTCATTCCGCCTAACACTGGTGAATCGGGGCATTTCGGAATTTCGGGCATTGCGACTGGAGCTGCAGTCGTCTTCTTTGCCTATATCGGCTTTGACGCTGTTTCAACCGCGGCACAGGAAGCGAAAAATCCGCAGAAAGACATGCCGATTGGCATTCTGGGATCGCTTGTTATCTGCACCATTCTCTATATTGTCGTTTCCGGGCTTCTTACGGCGCTGGTTTCTTACACCAAACTGAGTGTGCCAGATCCGGTTGCGGTCGGTATCGATGCGACGGGCGTGAGTTGGGGCAGCTTTATCGTAAAAATTGGCGCGATTTTTGGCCTTGGTACCGTGATGCTGGTCATGTTATTGGGGCAATCTCGTGTCTTCTATTCCATGTCAAAAGACGGACTGCTCTGGAAGTGGGCAAGCGCAATTCACCCGCGCTTTCGTACACCCTGGATATCCAACATTATTATGGGACTTTTCGTCGCCATTTTTGGCGCTGTAATTCCCATCAGCGATCTGAGCACCTTGGTGAGTATCGGCACGTTGCTGGCTTTCGTGATCGTTTGCGCCGGTGTTTGGATATTGCGCGTGCGCCGTCCGGACCTGCCTCGGCCTTTTAAGACTCCATGGGTTCCCATGGTGCCTATTCTCGGAATGCTGACCGCCTTGTACCTTATGGCGAATCTGCCGCTAAAGACGTGGATTCGTTTGATCGTCTGGCTGATTATCGGGCTGATTATTTACTTTACTTATGGCGCCAAGCACAGCAAAGTGCAGGCAGGGACGGCACCGCCTTTGCAATCAAAATAACTTAATGCACTTCATCCCACCCTCCGCTACGGCGGAGGGTTTTTGTTCTAAAATGGCCAGCGAACCTCGGGTAATCGGGTTTGCCCTAAGTTTTTTATTCCGCGCATCTATTTTTAAAAATAAGGAATCTGAATGGCCAATTTGCTTGCCACCAAACCGCTCAAGATCATTCTGGATGAAGCCCATGAGACTGGCGAACTCAGCCTGAATCGGGCACTGGGCGTGAACAATTTGATTGCGCTGGGCATCGGCGCAATTATTGGCACGGGAATTTTCGTCCTTGCCGGAACGGCTACAGCGGAATATGCCGGGCCAGCCATCATCTTTTCTTTTATTCTGGCTGCCGCGGGCTGCGTCTTTGCCGGACTCTGTTATGCGGAATTTGCTTCCGCCATTCCTGTTGCCGGTTCGGCTTATACGTATGGTTATGCCTCGCTCGGTGAAATTTTTGCCTGGATTATCGGCTGGGACCTGGTTCTTGAATATGCCTTCGGAGCTGCAACCGTGGCCTCAGGATGGAGCGGTTATCTCCTCAGCCTGCTCGGCGATTTTGGCATTAAGCTTCCGGCCTCGCTTGCCGGCACGCGCTGGGACGAATTTGTTTTTTATAAAAACCACTGGGAACCGCTCAACCTGCTGATGCCAAAAATTCAGTCTGGCGAAATCATGCCATCGCAGTTGCAGCACCAGTTTGGCGCATTCAATCTTTTTGGGTTTCTCGCCATCATGATTGCCACGCTGATTCTGGTGATTGGGATTAAAGAGTCGGCAAACTTCAATACAGCTATCGTCTATATCAAAGTTTGTGTGCTGATTGTGTTTTGCGTCGTGGGCGGACATTATCTGTTGCATCATCCCGAATTGATGAAGGCCAACTGGCATCCCTTTATGCCGCCAAATACTGGCGTCAGCGGCAAATATGGATGGTCTGGCGTAAGCCGCGGCGCAGCCGTGATTTTCTTTGCCTATATCGGCTTTGACGCGGTTTCCACCGCAGCGCAGGAAGCCAAGAATCCTGCCCGCGATATGCCCATCGGCATTCTTGGTTCGCTGGTCATCTGCACCATTCTTTATATTCTTGTGGTTGGAATTCTTTGCGGACTGGTCAATTACAAATTCCTCAATGTGCGCGATGCGCTTGCCGTCGGCATCGATAAAACTGGTGTTGGCTGGGGCAGCCTGCTGGTGAAAGCCGGAGCGCTGATGGGCCTGAGCAGTACCATCGTTGTCATGTTGCTGGGACAATCGCGCGTTTTCTTTTCCATGTCGCGCGATGGCCTCTTACCCAAAGTTTTTAGCACCGTGCATCCCAAATTCCGCACTCCATGGATCTCTACTCTGATGGTGGGAACGTGCGTGGCATTCCTTGCAGCATCACTGCCTATTAACCTGCTGGGCGACATGGTGAATATTGGAACTCTGCTGGCATTCGTAATCGTCTGTGCGGGCGTGTGGATCGTCCGCCGCAGTAATCCTAATCTTGTGCGCCCGTTCCGGACTCCCCTGGTGCCGCTGGTTCCTATTCTCGGGATTATTATTTCCGGCTATCTGATGGCGAATCTTCCCTGGGAAACATGGGTCCGGTTGATCGTATGGCTGGTGATTGGCATGGTCATTTACTTTGGCTATGGCCGCAGCCATAGTCGCGTGCAGAAAGCGAATCAATAGCCAATGGGCATCGCTTCAACATGAAAGCGATGCTTCATTAGCGCGCTCGCATTGCGAGGCATGATCTACAATCTTTTCAGCGTATGAAAATTGTTACCGCGGAAGAGATGCGCGCCATTGATCGCGCGACCACCGAGAAATATGGCGTGCCATCGCTCACCTTGATGGAGAATGCCGGGACGGCTGTTGCTGACTTCGCGCAAAAACATTTTGAGTTTTCTACCGTCTGCGTGGTCTGCGGCAAGGGGAACAATGGCGGCGATGGATTTGTTGCCGCGCGCAAACTGCACGAAGCGGGCAAAAAAGTTTCTGTACTTGTTTTGGCAGAAAACACCGCTGCTTTGCGCGGTGATGCCGCCGAGATGTTCAAAAAACTGCCGGTTCCGGCGCTGTGGATCGCCGAGGAAAACGACTTCAGCAAGCCCGAAGTTGAGCAGGCGCTCAAAGCGGATTTGATCGTTGATGCAATTCTTGGAACTGGGTTCAAGCCGCCGCTGAAAGGCCTTGCCGAAAAAGCCTTGGGCTTGATCAATGATAGTCAAAGTTCAGTTGTGGCGATTGATTTGCCTTCAGGCATAGATGCTGATCTGAATTCCGCATCGCAGGCCAAGAGTTTATTTGTTCATGCGGATGGAATCACATCGTTTACTGCACCTAAATCTGCTTTGGTTTATGCCGAACTTACGGAAGGTCCCATTGCGATCGCGCTGATCGGATCGCCGGCAAATCTTGTGGTGGAGAATGCAGAACTCAATCAGGATGCATTCACTGTTCAAGACTTTAACGCTCTGGGTTTCAAGCGCAAGGCCGATGCCAACAAAGGTGAATTTGGTCACGTGCTGGTGATTGGTGGTTCGGTTGGCAAAGCCGGAGCCGCGGCCATGGCGGGTCTAGCGGCATTACGCACAGGCGCAGGTCTTGTCACTATCGCCTGTCCTAAATCTGTTCAGGCAACTATCGCGGCACACGCACCTGAACTGATGACTGTGCCACTCGATGAAACTGCGGAAGGCACAGTCTCTCTCCTTGCATTAAAGAACAGGGAAGAGTTGTTGCACGGAAAAGCTGTTGTTGTGATTGGGCCGGGCATGTCTACCAATCAGGAAACACAGGAGTTTATTCGCGATTTTACCGGGATCTGTCAGGCTCAAATGGTCATTGATGCTGACGGTCTGAATGCATTTGCTGGACGTCTTCAAGATCTCCAACCTGAAGAAGTTGAAGAAAAATGGACGCCTCTGCGTGTGCTCACTCCTCATCCTGGCGAAATGGGGCGCCTTCTGGATATAGGAACCAGCGAAGTTCAACATAGCCGGATCAGAATGGCTTTGCGTGCCGCCACACAATCGCTTTGCACCGTGGTTCTTAAAGGTCATCGCACCGTTACTGCCAGTCCTGACGGCTATGTCTGGATCAATACCACCGGAAATCCAGGAATGGCAAAGGGCGGATCAGGCGATGTGCTGTCTGGCATTATTGCTGGCTTGCTGGCTCAGCGCGAACACATTCCCGGCATGTTCATGCTCGATCTAGACAAAGAGATACCTAATCCTGGTTTACAAGGGATTTTTCGCAAAGTTGCGCTGCAGGATCCTGCCGCTGTGGAAATAAAAAAGCTGCGCGAAAAATATCGGGAAAACAACGATCCTTTGTTGCTTTCGCAAATTCAAACCCAGCGTTATGAAAAAATCATGCAGATGGTTGTGCTGATGGGGCCGCTTAATGTGGCGCGAGCCGTTTATCTTCACGGCCTTGCAGGTGATATTGCAGCCTCCACGTACGGCCAGCGATCCATGATTGCCACCGATATAATTCGGTGCCTGGGCGAAGCTTTTGCTATCTGCGAAGAAGAGGCCGCTGGCAAATTTATTTATCTTCAACGATGAAAACTTTTCACACCCATTCCGCTGATGAAACCACCAAACTCGGCCGCCAGATTGCCGCAGAATTGAAGCCCGGCAGTATTGTGCTTCTGCGCGGCGATCTCGGTGCAGGGAAGACCACGCTGGTCAAAGGCATTGCGGAAGGGTTTCAGGCCGCCAGGGCAGATGATGTCACCAGCCCCACGTTTACTTTGATCCACGAATACCGCGGCCCTGAGGTCAGTCTCTATCACATTGATCTTTACCGCATCGACACCCAGCGCGAGCTGGATACGTTAGCGCTTGACGATCTAATGACTGCGCAAAGTATTCTGCTCATTGAGTGGGGAGAAAAGTTTGAAAGGTTCGCTAAAGAGCGTGAAGTGGAGATTGCGATTGAGCATAAGGGCGGAGACGAGCGTACTGTTCAGATCGGATAACGCTTTCAACGCTTGAGCGCAGCGAGGGATCACTATTGCCACCAGAAACTGCGGAATACAAGCGCAAAAGGAATGAAAATGATTCCCGATTCGTGTTTGTTCGCGAAATTCGTGGCCAATAGATTTTTGTCGTAGTAGAGATCCCTCGCTGCGCTCGGGATTTCAGAAAATACTAACGTGGTGGCGTTTTCATTACCGTCATTACCACCAGCCACGCACCATTCAGCGCGAATAGTAATCCGGCGCCGAGTAGGTATTTGGCAGCCGGCACATGCTGGAAAGCACACCACACGACTCCGACCACGATTGCCAGGTCAATCAAAATATATATAGTGAAAATCCTGCCGCGTGACACGAGGTTTTAAAATCCCATGATGTTGTAGCCGCAGTCCACGTAAATGGTCTCGCCGGTAATGCCGCTGCCAAGATCTGAAGCCAGGAACAAAGCGGTATCGCCCACCTCTTTCGGCTCCACATTGCGCTTGAGAGGAGCATGTTCGGCGTGGTTCTTCATCATGGTGGTGAAGTCGCCCACGCCCCGCGCGGCGAGCGTTTTAATTGGGCCTGCCGAAATGGCATTCACGCGAATCTTTTTCGTCCCAATGCTATTGGCCAGATAGCGCACAGTAGCTTCCAGCGCGGCCTTGGCGACGCCCATCACGTTGTAGCCGGGGACAACTTTTTCCGCGCCAAAATAACTCAGAGTAATCACGCTGCCGCCGTTGGCCATCAACGGAGCGGCGGCGCGGGTAACGGCGATTAAAGAATATACGCTGATGTCGTGGGCAATGCGAAAGCCTTCGCGCGAGGTATTCAGGAAGTCGCCCTTTAATTCTTCCGCCGGCGCATAGGCCACAGAATGCACCACGGCGTCCAGGTGGCCGAACTTCTGCTTGAGCTGTGCATAGAATGCGTCGATCTCTGCATCGTTGGAGACATCGCACTGAAAAGCCTCTGCCCCGGGAAGCGACTGGATCAAGTCGTGCGCCTCGGCTTTCATGCGTTCATTCTGATAGGTAATGGCGAGCTTTGCTCCGGCATCGCTCAGGCGCTGGGCAATCGCCCAGGCAATGCTGCGCTTATTGGCCACTCCAAAAATCACCGCGTTTTTTCCTTGCATGCTCAACATAAGGTCATCCTCAAGCTCGCGTGAAACCGCTCAGCATAACAGGAACCGTGAAAGAAAGGGAGTGCCCAATAGTATTGGCTCGCAAAAATATACGATTTTGAATGACGTCCGAGTCTATGAAAAATAAAGGCTATAGACATTTCACGTATACGGTTTTAGCATCAAACATTGGTTGAGCAATTGAGCTCAGTCTGTTGCTCAGGAACATAAAAGTCGCACGATGATTTGCCTGGCAGGAGGCCACCTCTATGGGCTTATCGAGACGTGAGTTTTTCAAAGTCGGAACCGGAACTGCTGCTGCACTTCTTTTAGGTTTTGACGCCCGCCCCGTTCTGGCACAAGCCAAAGAGCTTAAAATTGCCCGGACCACTGAGACGCGCTCCACATGCCCGTATTGCTCGGTGAGTTGCGGAATTATCATTCATACCCTGGGCGATAAAGCCAAGAACGTGACCGCACAGGTGGTGCATGTGGAGGGCGATCCTGACCATCCCATCAATCGCGGCACGCTTTGCCCTAAAGGCGCATCGCTCTATCAGGACATCCTGAATGAACGCCGTCTGCTCAAGCCGCAGGTTCGCCGCCCTAACTCAACGCAGTGGGAAGACATTTCCTGGGACCAGGCTTATACGGAAATCACGCGCCATATAAAGAAGACGCGCGATGAAGGCTTTGTTGAAACAGACGCCAACGGCAAGACCGTGAATCGCTGTGAAAATATCGCGTTCAACGGCGGCTGTACGGATACGAACGAGTTTAATTATCTGGTGGTAAAAGCAATGCGCAGCCTGGGGGTCTGCTACATCGAAAACCAGGCGCGTGTTTGACACGGCCCCACGGTCTCAAGTTTGGGACCAACGTTCGGACGCGGTGCCATGACCAATGGCTGGGTCGATATTAAAAATACTGACATGATGTTGATCATGGGCGGTAACCCAGCGGAAGCGCATCCCTGTGGTTTTAAGTGGGTGGTGGAAGCCCGGCGGCAGCGCAATGCCAAGCTGATTGTCATTGATCCCCGCTTTCAGCGCACGGCCTCGCAGGCCGATATGTTCTGTCAGATTCGCGCAGGGTCGGATATTGCTTTCCTCGGCGGCTTGATCAATTACGCCATTCAGAACAATCGTTACAACAAGGAATATGTCATCAACTTCACGAATGCGCCGCTGATCGTGAAGAAAGGTTTCAAGCTGGCGGAAGACGGAGTGTTTTCCGGCTTTGACGCCGGTGGTTTGAAGTATGACGTCTCTTCATGGAATTACGAAGAAGGCGGCAATCAGACTGGCACCGCAGCAGCGGCCATCGCTGCAGGCGATGGTCCGGCAACAACAGACACAGCAGCAAAAGCGAATACTGGTTCCACCGCACAGGCTTCAGGTGGCGCTCCCGGAAATGCACAAGGCCACGGTGGTGGCGGACCTGCAGGCGCAAAAGGCGGACAGGGTGCTCCATCATTGCCTCCGGACACTTCTTATGATCTCTCGCTGGAACATCCGCGTTGCATCTTCCAGTTGATGAAGAAACACTACTCCCGTTATACGAAGGAGATGGTTTCCAGCATCACCGGAATACCCGCAGACCAGTGCGAGGCAGCCTGGAAGCTGTTCACCTCCATCCGGGAGAATGGCGAAACAAAAAAAGTTGGGACCATTATTTATGCCGTTGGGTGGACGCAGCACAGTTTTGGCAGCCAGATCATCCGCACTGCCGCAATGGCGCAATTGCTGCTGGGCAATGTGGGCCGCGCCGGCGGTGGCGTAAACGCCCTGCGCGGTCACTCCAATATTCAGGGCGCAACAGATTTAGCTGGTATTTTTGATATTCTACCCGGCTATCTTAAAGTGCCTACGCCAGCCGATACGGATTGGGCCACTTACGTAAAGCGCATCACTCCCACGGCTTCCAAGCCAAAAGAATGGGATTCCTACAACTACTGGTCAAACACATCCAAATTCGCCGTCTCATTCATGAAAGCCATGTATGGCGATGCGGCGAAAAAAGAAAATGACTGGGCCTTCCACTATCTCCCAAAAATTGACCGCAAATTTTCCTGGGTCGAGCAATGGGACAACATGTTTAAGGGCAAAATCCAAGGTGTAATGAGTTTTGGTATGAACGGTGTTGCCATTGGCCCTAACTCAACCAAGAACATTGAGGCTCTGAAGAAGGCCGACTGGTTGGTAGTGGGTGAAATCTATCCCGATGAAACCAGCAGCTTCTGGGAGTCGCCGGGAATTTCTGATGATGAAAAGAAGCAGATCAAGACTGAAGTTTACCGTCTACCCTGCGCGGGTTTTGCGGAAAAAGACGGCACCTTTGTAAACTCTGCTCGCTGGCTGCAATGGAAATGGGCCGCCATCGATCCGCCGGGCGACGCTAAGCTCGACCAGGAAATTATTGCCCGCATTTTCCTTGGCGTTCGTGAGCTTTACAAAGAAGAAGGCGGCAAATTCCCGGATGCAATCCTGAATGCTTCCTGGGGTTATACAAATCCCAACAACCCTTCACTGGCGGAAGTGGCCAAAGAGATCAACGGCAAGGCGCTTGCCGATTTGCATGATCCGACGCAGACGCCGACAGACATCAAGGCTGGCCAGCAGCTTCCTGGCTTTGCCTGGTTGAAAGACGATGGCACCACAACATCTGGAAACTGGCTCTATTGTGGTTCATGGACAGAGGCTGGGGCGCTGTTGCAACGGCGCGATCCTGCCGATCCTTCAGGGTTAGGGATCCATCCCAACTGGGCGTGGTCATGGCCCATGAATCGTCGCGTCATGTACAACCGGGCTTCCTGTGACGTTGCAGGCAATCCCTGGGACCCAAGCCGCAAGCAGGTCTGGTGGAATGAAGCTACCGGTAAATGGACAGGCAATGACGTCCCGGATTTTAAGGCAGACTCAAAACCAAAAGACCACATGGGACCCTTCATCATGAATCCTGAAGGGCTCGGCCGTTTATTTGTGCCGTTGTCCGGCATGGCGGATGGACCTTTCCCTGAGCATTACGAGCCCATTGAAAGTCCGCTGGCTAACCCGTTACATCCGAATCAATCGAATAACCCGGTGGTCAAGAAGTACACTACGGAAAAAGATAAATACGGCACGCCGGAGCAGGGCTTCAATATTATCTGCACCACGTATCGCCTGACTGAGCATTACCACTACTGGACCAAGAACAATCCCATGAACATGCAGCTTGTTCCTGAGCCTTTTGTGGAAATTCCAAAAGAGCTGGCTGACAAGCTGAGCATCAAGGGTGGAGACAAACTCAAGATCAGCAGCATTCGCAGTTCGTATTACGCCAAAGCCATGGTCACGGGCCGTATCAAGGGCATGCAGCTTGCAGGCAAGAGCGAAAAGACCTACCAGATCGGCATACCGATTCATTGGGGATATCGCGGGATCAATGACAAGCGTCCGGAAAACGAACGCACACTGGTAAACCAGCTTTCACCCACAGTGATTGACCCGAACGCATACACGCCAGAGTTCAAGGGATTTCTGGTGAAGATCGAGAAAGTCTAAAAGGAGATACGCCATGAGCAATGGACCACTAGAAATCAAAGCGATCTCCGGACACCGCGGCGGCACACCCGGCGGCGGAGAATACAAGCTGACGGATGGTTCCACGCATAGCGGCGCCTCGCACGACTATGACGTCTGCAAGCTAGTGGACGTTACCACTTGCATTGGCTGTAAAGCCTGTGAAGTTGCCTGCCTTGAGTGGAATGGTTATGAGTTCCGCGAAACCATGTTCGACAACACTTATCAGACTATGCCGGAAACAGCATGGAATTTCTGGAATCTGATCAAATTCAAGGAAGTTGAAAATAATGACGGTGGCATGCAGTGGCTGATGCGTAAAGACCAATGCATGCACTGTGAAGAACCAGGCTGCCTCATCGCCTGCCCCGCCGATGGCGCGATTGTGCAATATACAAACGGCATCGTCGACTTCAACCAGGCAAACTGCATTGGCTGCCAATACTGTGTCAGCGGCTGCCCGTTCAACATCCCTAGATTCAATCAGGAAACCAAAAAGGTTTACAAGTGCACCTTGTGCTCTGACCGTGTTGGAGCGGGTCTTGAGCCGGCCTGCATCAAGTCTTGTCCCACGGGCTGCCTGCACTTTGGCAGCAAAGAAGACATGCTGGATATTGCGAACAAACGCGTGGACCAGCTTAAAACCCACTCATCGCACAAGAATGCCGGAATCTATGATCCTGATGGCGTAAAAGGCACGCATGTAATTTATGTGCTGCACGATAAAGACAAGGCAGCGGATTATTCATTGCCCGTCGATCCCGCAGTGCCA
Organism: Candidatus Angelobacter sp.; assembly: GCA_036496365.1. GTDB lineage: Bacteria > Acidobacteriota > Terriglobia > Terriglobales > Acidobacteriaceae > Angelobacter. Next base: position 49,831 of record DASXLK010000182.1, read on the forward strand.
TTCTTCGTAAAAATGTGGAAAGGCCCGCTTAAGTGGCTGGGCGGCATTGGCATGATTGCCGGCGTGTTCGGCGTCTTCATGCACTACATACGATTCGGCCCTAAAGAGGTGGATAAAGCCGAGGAGGTGAAGCAATGAGCGGAGGAACCATTGCACGTCCCACCACGGCGGTTGTACGCGAAGAGCAGCTTGTACGCTACACCTTCATTGAGCGGGCTTATCACTGGATCAATGCCTTCGCCTATACCTATTTGCTCTTGACCGGTCTGGCTATCTTTACTCCGCTTTGTTATTGGCTCGCCTATGTTCTTGGCGGTCCTGGCGCGATTCGTTATTGTCATCCCTGGGTCGGGCTGGTGTATTTTGTCACCATCCTGTGGATGAACAACAAGTGGAAGCGGGACATGAAAGCGATTCCCGAAGATAAGCAATGGAATAAAAATATAGAGCATTACGTCAAGAATGAAGATGAGAAAATGCCGCCGCAGGGCCGCTTCAACGCCGGGCAAAAACAGTTCTGGTGGGTCATGTTTTACAGCACATTCTTGCTGCTTATTACCGGCATAGTCATGTGGTTTCCTGAAGCCATTCCCCGGGAACTGCACTGGATTCTTCCCATCACGGTATTTTTGCATTCCGTGACTGCACTAATTACTATCGCGGCTTATATTATCCATGTCTACATGAGCGTCTGGATGACCCCCGGCAGCGTGAAAGCCATGGTGCAAGGGACTGTCTCCACCGCATGGGCAAAGACGCATCATCGCCTCTGGTACGAGAAAATTACTGGTCGCAAGAGCTAGCGGTTTACAACATTTAGAGGTGGGATGTCTGGATTTTCCTGGGACCGTCGCATAGCGCGGGCGAACGAGCTTTCTAAAACGCAATCAGCTGTTTCTGAGCTGCTTGGTTTTTATGGGAGCCTTGCCCGCTTTCAAAAAAGCGTTTATCAATCCGTTGCTTCCGCCAGCGACCATGACGTTGCCATGCTTGGCGCTCATTTTCCCGCGCTCATTGCGCTGGTGAAAGAAGTTGGCTCTCCCTCACTCAAAGAGGCAACAGCCGATCTGGAGCAGGCCACAGAGCAAGACCGCCTAGATCTGCTGACGGCTTTCTGGCAACATGAAGTAGATAGCCACCAGGTCCCAGCCGAATACGGATTCTTTGCCAACGCTCTGCTCCAGCCTTTCGCGGAATATCTGGCGGAGCGCACCAATTCCACCACTGAGTCTTCGCCCCCACTCTGCCCTTTTTGTGGATCAAAGCCGCAGGTGGCCGTGTTGCGGCAGGAAGGCGATGGAGCCAGGCGATTTCTGCTGTGTTCGCTCTGTGCCACGGAATGGCTCTTCCGTCGCGTGCTGTGCCCCAATTGTGCGGAAGAAAATAAAGATAAGCTGCCGATCTTTTTGGCCCAGGAATTCGATTACGTTCGCGTAGATGCCTGCGATACCTGCCGCACTTACATTAAATCCATAGACCTCACCAAGAACGGCAATGCCGTTCCCATGGTGGATGAACTTGCCACGGTCTCTTTAAATCTGTGGGCGCAGGAAAATAATTACCAGAAGCTGCAACCTAATTTATTCGGCGTTTAGATGGGGCCATGCGCAAACTCGCCACTGCTGCTCCGTATTCCTGCAACGAAAATTGTTTACGGTTGTTCCGCTGTTACCTTGATGAACTTTACTCCCTTGAATTGGCCGGCAGCGTCAAAATCAAAACCAAAGCTGGCTTTAGCAAGCGGCGCACAAGAGTTACAAGGTTCCTGAAGAAAATAAGGGATGACGAACCGTTCTCCGCCATCGGCGCGTGGTTCGATTTGCGGTGTGGCGTCGGCGCCGCGCTGGTTGTCGGTCACGGTCAATTGCATTTGCGGATGGCTTTTGTGCAGACCCGCGAACTGAGCGTCTTTTGCCATCTCGGATTGCGGGAGCATGGCAAGATCATCCACATTGATGAGTGCAGGCACGCCGTTCATCAATACCCATCCCTGCTTTGATTGCGCGCCGGGATAAACGACATACCCCAGATCTACCAGCCCAGCTTCACGCATTCCATCAAGATATCCAACCCGTGAGGGTTTTTGCGCCGCCAGCAACTGGGTGAAAGCCACGGCCTCTGACGAAGCATAGCCGCCCATTTGTTCGACAAAACATCCGGCGTAATCTTTCTGCTGCGTGTTGCAAACTTTACCGATCTCGTTCAGGTCCTCTCCGGCAGCATTCCATACCGCTTCAGTCCCAATTTGATCATCGGTTTCGTGGCTGGCCTCAACTTGAAGGAGTGTTACCAGTGAAGCCACGCCGACAACTGCTAACGTTGCCGCAACTCTCCGTTTCAGAAGACTCATGACACTTGCTCCATCGGTATCGTTCGCGCCGGCCAGTGCGCTCGAGTTTCTTGAGTATTGCTCCTGAGCAGTGAAACACCGTTGGATTGGAAATGTTGCGCCAGTCAACTAATGATTCACAAGTCCGCAAATCGCGTCGTTCAGATGCTCAAACCGAACAAACCAGCGGATATAACAACATCTTACGACTGAAAACACTCTCTGGAACAACCTTTACATTTCTTAGCAGCATTGATGCTCCAGCTTGGGGTCTGGCAGTGGCCGGCGTATGAGCGAATGACCGCCGAAGGCATGTAAGGGCGCACGATTATGAGATTGCTTTAGTTAAATTAAAGAGTGCCAAGGGACGAACAAAATTTTGCTTTTGTACTACAGTTTGCCGTGGCGTGGTCGAACTTTATATTGAGCCGTAAAATGAGCGCAAACAGCGTCCCCGTTATAGTGCGCTTCACTTCGCAAAGCAGAGCAAGAGGTGCAGTGAATATGAAATCGTCGCGTCCACGCTGGCACTTGATCTATCTGCTGCTCGCCGTGTTTGACATATTCACGGTTGGTTTCGGCCTCTACATGAACCATCATCTGGTCACCCGGTTCAATGAATCGGTGGACCAGAACCGTTTGTGGGCGGAACAACTTCAGCAATACACTGAGCTTGGCCGTCTCGCCAGCGCCGTCGACGCGCCCGGCAACGATGTTTTTGATAATCACGATGTTCCATTCGAGTCTGCGCGCATGAAGAACGCCGTGGAGCGTTTCGAGCGGCAGTTGGAGCAGATTCGTACAGTCATGCTGCAAACCCGCACGCATTCGGCGGAACTCACTACTGAGGTCGATAAGATTGAAGCTGCCAATGCAGCCATGGTCAAGGAAGCCGAGCTGATCTTTTCTTACTTTAATGCTGGCCAACCTGATATGGCCGGCAAGCGCATGGCCACCATGGACCGCAAGTATGATCTGCTCAACCAGGCATTATCTGACCAGCGTTCCAGAATCAGCACCATACAGCTGAATGAACTGAGCGTGCAGCAAAAGATGGCCAAAGAGCAGCAGAAGCTTGAATTGCTTCTGGGCTGCCTGCTTCTGGCCATGATTACGGGCGCGGTATTTTACATTTTCCGTCTGGTACGCCAGATGGAGCAGGATGTGCGCGAGAAGGAATTGCACGCAACTGAACTGCGTACGGCCAAAGAAGCGGCAGAGGCCGCGAATGAAGCCAAGAGCACCTTTCTGGCCACCATGAGCCATGAAATTCGCACGCCGATGAACGGCATTCTCGGCATGACCGAACTGGTGCTGGATACGGAGCTTTCCCCCGAGCAGCGTGAAAATCTGGCGCTGGTCAAGCTATCGGCTGACTCGCTGCTTACCGTGATCAATGACATTCTGGATTTCTCCAAGATTGAAGCCGGCAAGATGGAGCTGGAAGCAATTCCTTTCGACCTGCGCGAGAGCCTCGGCCAGACCGTGAAAGCACTCGGGTTCCGTGCGCACCAGAAAGGACTGGAGTTGATCTGGGATGTTTCTCCTGACGTGCCTGAAGTGGTGATTGGCGACCCTGGGCGTCTGCGTCAGATTCTGGTGAATCTGGTTGGTAATGCCGTGAAGTTCACCGAGCGTGGTGAGGTCTCCATCTCAGTGGCCAAGGAAGAAGAGACTGCAAGCAGTGTCCGGCTGCACTTCATGGTACGGGATACGGGAGTTGGCATAGCTCAGGAAAAACTCAGCACGATCTTTGAGGCTTTCTCGCAGGCCGATGGCTCCATGGCCCGGAAATATGGCGGAAGCGGACTCGGACTCGCGATTTGCGTGCGTCTATTGGAAATAATGAATGGCCGGGTTTGGGTGGAGAGTCAACCAGGCAACGGAAGCACATTTCATTTCACCACGTTACTGGCAATGGACCCTGTGTTGGCGAATCAGGTAAAACTGCTGAATGCCGAACACCTTCGAGGTATGCCTGCTTTGATTGTGGATGACAACTATACGAACCGGCGTGTTTTGCACGGCATGTTGATGAGATGGGGCATGAAGCCAACGTCTGTCGAAGGAGGCAAAGCAGCGCTGCAGGCGCTGGAAGTGGCGAAAAATGCCGGCCGCCAGTTTCCCCTCATACTCCTGGATGGACAGATGCCCGAGATCGATGGTTTCACGCTCGCCGACCAGATCAGGAAAAATGGGGAATTAATTGGCAGTACCATTATGATGCTCACTTCTGCCGGGCATCTCGGTGATGCTTCGCGCTGCCGGGAGCTGGGTATCTCGGCGTATCTTGTGAAACCCATACGCCAGGCTGAGCTTTTGCAATCGATCTGTCAGATTCTGCACGGAAGCGGAGAGGCTCACCAGGCAGGGCAGCCGAGCCGGTTACCGCAGGAGATTCGTCCTCTGCAAATCCTGCTGGCGGAAGACAACAAAGTGAACCAGGCCCTGGCCACGCGTCTTCTGAAAAAATGGGGCCATGCCGTGACCCTTGTGGAAAACGGAATGCAGGCCGTGGACGCTTTTAGCGATGGCTCTTTTGATCTGATTCTGATGGACGTCCAGATGCCGGAAATGGACGGACTGGAAGCGGCCACTGCGATTCGCATCAAGGAAAGGGCCACCGGAGAGCATGTTCCCATCATCGCTCTCACGGCCCACGCCCTCAACGGTGATCGTGAGCGCTGCCTGGCCGCAGGCATGGATGGTTACGTCACCAAGCCGCTTTCGCGCAAAGAACTCCAAATCGCCATTGAATCATTGATCAGCATGCATGAAGAAATTCATGCGGTGACTGACGTGCCAAATCTGGTCAATTAGTTTTCTGCTGGTATTGGTGCAAGCCTGTACTTTTCGCTGCTGATTTCTCCCAGGTTCTCGCGCGTCCATTGAGCTTACGTTTTTTTACAATTCGTGGCCTGCGGCCCACACTGCCATGAGCGCTGAACAAGGTATGATACAGGTGTTGGGCTTATCTATTCAGTGAACGAACTCACGGAACATTTGGACCATACAATTGCCGATGTCCCCCCGCCAGCACCGCTGCTGCGTCCGCATTCGCATTATGAAATAGCATTATTAATTGTTGCAGTGATTGTTTTCTTTGGCTGCATCATCTCTCCACCCGGCTTGATGGATGATGTGGATGCAGTGCACGGCCAGATGGCGCGCAACATGGTCAGCTCCGGTGATTGGATCATTCCTCATCTAGATGGAGTGCCTTATATTGAGAAAGCCCCGCTTCCTTATTGGCTCATCGCCATTTGCTATCTGCTGTTTGGCGTGCATGACTGGGTAGCGCGTATTCCCACTGCGCTGGCCTCCGTGTTGCTGTGCCTTGCCGTGGCCCGCTATGGAGCCTGGGCCTTTGGCCGCCGTGCTGGTTTTTATGCTGGGCTGGTGCTGGCCACGTGCGTGGGGCTTTTTCTTTTTACGCGCATTCTTATTCCTGACGTTATGCTCACGCTCACCGTTTGCCTTAGCTTCATGGCCTTTCAGCGTCTTATGAATGAGGATGGAGAAGAGCTTCACCCGCGTCGATGGGCTGCGGTGCTAGGCGTTTCTCTGGGAATTGGTGTTCTGCTGAAAGGTTTGCTCGCTCTCGTGGTTCCCGTTGGAGCAGTATTTGTCTATTTGCTGCTGACGCGGCAATTGCTTGTGCGTGTAACATGGCGGCGGCTGCGGCCCGTTAGCGTGTTCTTTATCTTTCTTCTGGTCGCTGCGCCGTGGCATGTTCTGGCAACTTTGCGCATGCCTCCGTATTTCAACTTCACCATGCATAGCGGTCCTGGACAGTACCACGGCTTTTTCTGGTTTTATTTCATGAATGAGCACGTGTTGCGGTTTTTGAATCTGCGCTATCCGCGCGACTACAACACTGTGCCTCGACTGGCATTCTGGTTATTGAATCTACTCTGGCTTTTTCCCTGGAGCGCTTACCTGCCGGCCACTGCGCGATTGGGTTACAAGCCGGTTGACCGCGCGGGACGCACGCGTCTGCTCGCACTCTGCTGGGCGGGATTCCTGCTGCTCTTTTTTACTCTCTCCACCACGCAGGAATACTATTCCATGCCCATGTATCCGGCGCTGGCGCTGTTATTGGGCTCTGCCATGGATTCTGAAAATGCGCGCGGGGCAAAACTGATGACTGCAGGAACCAAAATTGTAGCGGTAATCTCAGCCTTTGCCGCAGTGGCAATTGGGGCGATTCTGTTTGCCGTGCGCAACGTACCGGCCATTGGAGATATTTCCCGCGCCTTGCAGCAGCATCCTGAGTCTTACACTCTTTCTCTGGGACATATGGGCGATCTCACTTTACAATCGTTTGCCTATCTTCGTGCTCCGCTTGTGCTGGCTGGCGTGGCATTTCTGGTGGGCGTTGTAAGCGCATGGCTCAAGGGCCGGCGGGCATTTCTGGCGCTAGCTGTAATGATGGTCTTATTTCTGCATGCCAGCCGTATGGCGCTGGTAGTCTTTGATCCCTATCTTTCGTCCCGGCCATTGGCGGAGGCGCTGCTTCATGCCCCAGATGGCCAACTCATTGTGGATGGCGCTTACTACCCATTTTCATCGGTAATTTTCTATTCCAATAAGAGTGCTTTGCTGCTGAATGGCCGTATTAATAATCTGGAGTATGGTTCTTACGCCCCTGGAGCACCTCACGTTTTTATTCAGGATGCTGAATTTGTGGAAGACTGGGGTAAAATGCGGTGTTATCTGGTGGTTGACCACAGCGGGGTTGCTCGTTTGAGTGCGCTGGTTGGTCCGGACCGTTTTTACCAGGTGGCTGAAAGCGGCGGTAAGTTTCTTTTTACTAACGGGCTTTAATTTAGCAACTGCGAATTAGCAACTGCGAATTGGTAACTGTAAATTGGGAACGACAAATTGGGAACGACAAGCAAATTAGTACGGCAATAATTAGTAACGGAAATTACTAAACGGCCCCTCCGGCGCGATAGCGGATGGCTCCAAAAATGGAGAACAAACCCGCGTTATGGTGATCCTTTCCACGGCATTGGCACTTTTGCTCACCGGTTCGCTCGTCTATTGCGCGCTCATTGTTGTAGCTACGCGGCGATTTCTTTCCGCGTGCCTGCCCATGCCCGGTAGCCAACCCGCCGTCAGCATTCTTAAGCCGCTCTGCGGGCATGACGATGGCCTGGAGGAAAACCTCCGCAGCTTTTTCATGCAGGACTACCCTGAATTTGAAGTGTTGCTGGGCGTCCATAAGGCGGATGATCCGGCCGTGCCGGTGGCGGAAAAAGTGATTCATGAATTCAGCGGCAAAGTTGCCGCGCGGCTGATCATTACCGGTGAGTCTCCCATTCCAAATGCCAAATCCTTTAGCCTGAACCGTATGGTGCGCGAGGCCCGCTACGATGTGCTGGTGATGGGTGACAGCGATATACGCGTTACTCCCGATCTCCTTTCGCGCCTGGCTCGTGAATTTCAGAATGAGCACATCGGATTGATCAGTTGCCCATATCTTGCCGTGCCCGGCAAGAGCATATGGTCGCGGCTGGAAGCGGTTGGCATGAATACTGAGCTGCTGGGCGGAGTTTTAGTGGCTCGCATGCTTGAGGGAATGCGATTTGCCCTTGGTTGCACCGTGGCTGTGCGTCGCAACGTGCTGGAAGAGATGGGCGGATTCAGCTACCTGCAGGAATTCCTGGCGGAAGATTTTGTGATTGGCCAGCGTGCTGCAGAGCTGGGGCACGGCGTACTTTTCTCTTCGTATGTGATTGAACATCGCATTGGCAGCCAGGGCATGATGCGCAACCTTGGACATCGTCTGCGCTGGGCGCGCAGCACGCGCCGCTCTCGCCCTGCTGGCTATTGGGGACAAATATTCACTTATCCGCTGGCCTGGGCACTTTTGCTTTGGGCCGTTTATCATCCTGCGTGGCCGGTGGTATTGCTGACTTTGGCGTTGCGTGGTCTGGCTGCTGTGGCCACTGCACGCTATGTTCTGCGCGATCCCGTAACACAAAAACAGTGGTGGCTGTTACCTCTCCAGGATGTGCTCGGCTTTTTGATATGGATCAGCGGTTTCATTGGCGACACAATTATCTGGCGCGACAGAAAATGCACCGTCCTCCGCGATGGACGTTTGCACGTAAATCCTTAAGAGATAAAATCCCTGAACAAAAGAGAAGACCCCATAGCATGGTGCTATGGGGTTTAGAGAACGTGCCACTGTTCTTACTTGCTGGTTGAGCAGTTGCTGGAAATCATCTTTACTTTCTTTACGGTAAAGGTTGAGCCCGCTCCGGAAGAGGAGCCGCCAGCTGATGCGCTGCTGCCGCTCGGAGAGCTGGCCGCGCTGGAATCGCTGCTGCTGCCCATGATGCGTACCTGATGGCCAACATGCTCAGTCAGTGAAGAGGTGTTGCCCGCAAGCGTCCAGGCTTTACCAGATTGATCGGTCAGCGTATAGCTGCCCGCAGACCCGCTCAAACAGCCTTCAATCGCGGTGGAGCTGTCAGTCGAGGTTTGCGATGAAGTTGTTGTGCTCTGTGTGGTGGTGGAGCTGTCAGGTGCGGTGGATTGAGGCGGCATGGTTGACGACGGGGAACTGGCTCCCGGTGTTGACGATTGAGGCATGCTGGGCGATGTTTGTGCTACGGCCCAAACTGCCGAAAGCATCAGAATTGCTGTGATCAAAAAGGTCTTTTTCATTTACATCCTCCTGGATTTTTCGGCCTCAATTTTAGTTCCGGCCGCGAGACTAAGTGGAAGCAGCGCTAAAAACTTAGAGTATGAAGTTGGCGCAGCGGTTTTCCCATGAACACAAGGAATGCGGAGCTGCTGAAATTTGCAGCGCTGATTGTGTGTCACTGCTTAAGCTCAGCGTTTTAGGTGCTTACTTCGGTAGGACTAGGTGTTGCAAGCAGAGACAAGGAATGTGCTCTGGATTTTAAGAGTTTTGAATTTTCCAGAGCAGTTTTCGAGGACAAAGAGTCGACTACTCTTCATTTAACCGGATTGCCCGAATGATTCTCCGCTGAGACAGAGTTCTCGCCCTTCTCCAGTAACTGGTAAGCCTGAGATATTGTCAGATCGTCGCTGACGCGGCGGAAATCCGTGAGGCGCTGCATCTGCTTTACGTTGATGCTTTTAAAAATCACCGCATGTCCGGTCATTTTCACGTCAAGCCCTACAATTTCCCAATGGTTGTCACCCACCCGGCTTTGTACAACTGAAAAGGTGCCGCCTTTATTAAGACGTCCCAAAAGCCCCCATCCAAATGTGACGTCTTCAAATAAAACACCGTTCATTCGTGAGAGGCGGCCTCCGGCACGATCAATCCACAACGTTCCATTCATGGAGCGGAAGACCTGGGTTTCTCTGCTCGGGGCATCATAGTGCGGATTGGGAGAGAAGGTGAGGCGGACCTGGCCGTTTTCCTCACCATCATATTTAAAGATAAAGGCTTCAGGGATTGCCTGCAGCATCTTGTCCCCTTTGTCCTGATCGTCTTTCAGGCGTTTTTCACGCTTTGCGCGCTCTCCTGCATCTTCTATAAGTTTTTTCATTCGAGCTTCATCATCGGCGCGCTGCTCCGCGGTCAGTGGCTGGCCATTGATGAACAACGTGCGTGCAAGCTCTCCTTCTTTTGTCTCGATAACATCGCGGTCCTGCGTTCCTTTTTCATCTTCGCGATGAATGTGATAACGCCAGTGCGTGTGATCTGAGTTGTTCGCTTCCAACTGATGCTGAAAAGCTTCTCTGGCGTATAGGGTAGCGTCTTGTGGAAGTGGAGGCAGGTTCTCCGTCGCGGATTTAGCGGGGCTTTGGGCCAGGGCAAGCGCCATGCCTGCCGTGCATACATAAATTGCCGTGCGCCACATAGGCCTGAAATAACTCATAACGGATTCAGCGGGAGCTGCTTAATTAGACGCTGGGAATCCAGCAGCTAGTTGCATTTTACAATGGGCAGGACTTTCTGACAGGTTGCTATTCAAAAGCTGTATGCATGAAAAGAGGCGGCTTTGTCAGCCGCCTCTTTCTGAATCGACCTCTGCGGAAAGGCAGTCCCATTAGCTCGATTGCCGCGACCTCCGAATCAAAACTGCTGTTCCCCTGGTTATCAGTTCCGTCCGGCTGCCGCGACATTCCGTCTGGTCGACGCTTTACTTAAAAGCAAACAGAGAGCCAAACTGCTGATCTCCCATGTGGGTTTGCGTGCCCTGCTAAATCTATGAAAGGAAGTGGTTTATATTTCGCGTACTGGGGGTGATGAAAGAGTTAATGTTTACTCTTGTATCAATACAGAAAAGTTGGGTAATGAGATACCGTCAATGAGCAGCGGATTGCCTTTTCGTCGCACACCTACGGTAACTACTGCATTTGCAAATGCAGCAGTAAACTTAACCGCGAAACTCCTGAACGATCCACGACAGGTGTTCTCAGTTTTATTTCTCTGAAGTGAGCAACAAAAGAACAAAGAAAAAGGTGCCGAAATGTGGAAAGCACGTCCTGAGGACAATAAACCTATGAACATGAATCCGAGCCAGCCTGCGCAGCCCGCACCCCAGCCTGCTGCTGTCGTCGCCACACCCAATACCCCGCCAGCACCACATAAAGAAGCGCCGAAGTCCAGCGATCCGTACAAAGCAGATGTGGGGCATATCGGCAAATCCGTACAAATCCGAGGCGAACTTACCGGCAGTGAAGATCTCTATCTGGATGGAGAAGTAGAAGGTACGATCGATCTGCGGGACCATAGCCTGATTATTGGCCCGAACGGAAAAATCAAGGCCGCCATTACGGCGCGCGATCTGGTAGTGCATGGCAAGGTGGAAGGCAACATAACAGCTGCCGGCCGTGTGGAATTGCGTAAATCCTGCACTCTGGTTGGAGACGTGAGCACCCAGCGCATTGTGATTGAAGATGGGGCCTTCTTTAAAGGCGCCATTGATATCAAAGAAAAAGACTTCAAAACAGAATCCCGCAAGCCGCAGGTATCTACTCCAGCTAGCACAAGCGCAGGCATGACTCCCGGAAGCAATTCCGGCTCCAGCTCTGGGGTTGCCAGTTACAGCGCCAGTGCTGGTTCGCAGGGTTCCTTTTTGGATGGCAAATAAGGTACAGTTAAGGGAGCGTGAGCTCCTCCGGTAACAACTTAATGCGATGGTTCCGTGGGGCAGATCGCTCTCAGCCCAAGGCGGAAGAGGGCGCCAAAGCTGCGCCACGGACCACTCGCCACTGCATTGGCCTGGGCGACTTCATGAGCAGCCTGAGCGGCAGTGAGGAACAAAAGAAGTTTGTCCTCGATCTTGGCCCCACCTCACCCACAAATATTCGCCTGCTCACTGAACTTGGCGTACGCCTCTATAACGAAGATATTTTGAGCGAATCGCAGGACCCGGTTTATGTAGCGAAGCAAGAAGATGGTTCGCAACAGATTGATCCTGACAGGTTTCTCAAAGAAAACCTCGATTATCCGGCTGGCCATTTTGACGCGATTTTATTCTGGGATGTAGCGGATTATCTTCCAGAAATCCTGGTAAAGCCCTTGATAGAGCGCTTGCAAGCCATCTTAAAGCCAAAGGGCCATCTGCTCGCTTTCTTTCACACCAAGGATGCAGGGGTGGAATCACTCTATTCACGTCACCACATCGTGAAAAAAGATACTCTGGAATTAGAGCCGATCCAGGGATTTCGCCTGCAGCGGATCTTCAATAATCGTCACATTGAGAACCTGTTCAAGGATTTCGCTTCCCGCAAGTTTTTCCTCGGACGTGACAATATTCGAGAAGTCCTGATGGTTCGGTAATTTTCTCGCCCGTTGGCAACTCATCTGTAAGATTTACCTTCCACTATGAATCCCGCAAGAGTATTGAGGTGACAACAAGTGGTACTTGGATACCCATTGTTCTATCTGAGTCGCAAGTGCACCTTAACCCCAGGGATCTGTGGATTTCTGGATTTTCTCTCTGAAATTGGCATTTTTAGCATTAAGAATCAACAACTTAATTTACCTTGCAAAACTTGATGGTGGCCAGCGTTCTTTGGGCATCAGGATTGCTCTTATCAAGTGCGCCGAACGATTGACCCGTTATTTAAAAAAGGGACCCTCAGCAGGGCCGTAAAAAAAAGAGGTAGGTTAAATGTCTAGCAGCTTAAGTGTAATCAGCAATCTGGGACTTCTCATTCCAGCAGTTCAGAGCCACACAGCAAAATACGATGAGATCTACAGTGAGCACTGCCACAGAATTTATTCCCTGGCCTTTTGGATGACGGACAACGAACTGACAGCTGAACAACTCGCAGGGAATGCTTTCCTGCGCGCGTTTGCCGCCTCAGACGCCCCGAGAACGGAACAGATTGATCTGGCGTTCCTGGCTGAAGTTCGCGAACTCATGGCAATTGGCACGCTCACGCTGAACAACAGCGTTTCCGCGGAAACCAAGAGTGTTTACGGCAATGTAAAGCGCGTCCACCTGGAGCGCGCGATTGTTCAGTTGCCGGCCACTGAAAAACTTATTTTCCTTCTTCATGACGTAGAAGGTTACGGACATGAAAAGATTTCCCGCCTTCTTGGACTTGATATGCAGGAATCGCAGATCGGATTGCATCAGGCCCGGTTGCAGATGCGGGAACTGATTTCACGCATGCAATAGCTCGAGTAGCTCGTCGCGTTAAGTAGCTCGTCGGTTTTGTATCTCCTCTCTCCTTTACTCTCCAGCCCCTCGCGAAAACGAGGGGTTTTTTAATATTGTGTAAAGCTTTGTTTGGTATTGACTTCCGTTGTGTTTATTTATGTTAATTTGCTGGAATCACGAAACTTTTTAGGAGTATTTGCGTCTATCCTAATAACTAAATACGCAGTACCCCCACGTGGGCGTCGCCCCTATACCGGCGCCCACTTTCTTTTTGCTCAAATGGAATCGTGCAATCTGTACCGCTTTATTCACCCTTTGTCCATTTGCATGCCTTGTCTCTTTTCCAAAAATCTTTGATTTAGATAGATCTATGGGGTTTGCGTCGCAAATTGCTATTGGAAATCAAGGGCAACGGAAAGTTGTTCAATGGGCTCTAACCATTCCGGGTGCGGAAAAGGTTGATGGCTTCCCATGAGCGATGAAAATAAGTTAGAGTTTCAGGCGCGGCACACAATTCAGGAGGGTGGGATGGATTGGAAGAAAACGCTGATGTACGGATCGTTTGCAGCCGGAGCAATATTGTTCCTTACCGGGAAAAGACCGGCGGGCCTGGCCGTGGCCGGAATCGGCGTGGCTACATTTGCCGCCGAGCACCCCGAAAAATTTGAAGAAATATGGCATCGTATGCCTGAGTACATTGAGAAAGGCAGCAAGTTTGTAGATATTGCATCGACATTTCTGGAGCGTATTGGCCAGGAAAAAAGCGGCTATCGCAACATGCCTGTGGCTGGCGGCACACGCTATTAGTTTTGGCAAGACTCTTGGGCGCATTGCTGCGATGAGTTTACGTTTGAAATGACTTGAGTTTTTGTAAAGGGCCGGGATTAAAATCCCCGGCCTCTTATTGTTTTAGGCGGCCCGGCTGGCCGCCAGCGGTATCTTTCATTACATCCAGAGAGATGCGCTGGCGCTCTGCTTCATCAATCTGCCCAGCGAAACTTACGAAGGCAGAATATTTCTCCGGCGCAACTATCTGCACCGGGATTCTAAAAGCGCGATGAATATCCACCTCTCCGGGCAATCGGGCAAAGTGCAGCGTGTATTCTCCGAACTCGCTTCTGCCCACAAAATCAGCAGGCAGCGACCGGATTTCTATTCCTACAGGCAGATGCAAATGGAAAACTGTGCTTTCAAAAAACAGTGAATCAATAGAGAGTGGAAACTTGCGTTGAGACGTTTTTGCATAAAGCGCTGCCAGACCAAGCGCCGGGGCAAGCTGATCGATCTCTACCGTGCCATTCTGCCGGTTGATAAATTGTGGAGCGATGCAATGGAAGGAAAGCTTCAGTGATTGTTCCGGATCGTTTTCATGCATGGCTGAACCGGTAACTGAAGTGGCGCCAGGGAATATACGCATGGCCAGTTGCTCAAAAAAAGCCTGCCGTTCATGCTCGCCTGCGTTGCGCAAAATGCTGCGAATTTCCTGCGCCCGCGCCGGGCTCAATTGCACCTGAATGTCAGCCACTAAATCGCCATCGTGAAATGAGAGATCGCCTTCGGCCAAACTTTTCTCGTTGGCCAGCTTGCCAGGCAGATTTACGATTTCCTGCCTCTTCTCTTCTTCCGCCAGCAAGGGAACTAAAAGAGCATCGTGGGTATCAAGGAAGGGTGGTATGGCGCCGAAGGGAAGATCATCCGATTCAGCGTCAACGTCCACGGGATCGCCATTGGCTGGCCAAAAGCGCACCAGCGGCTCTGTATAGCAGGAAGAATCGTGTTCTTTGCCGCAGCGCTGATCAACCCTGTGGGCCAGCACCAAGCCAGCTTTGAGCCCAGTACTACGCGCAAGAGCCAGCAGCGCCATGGTGCGGCTGCCTTGCCCGTTGGCGAAGGTATCCTCAGCGGGGTTGTTGGCCCAATCCGGCCCTGTGGAATCGATCTTACCTGTCACAAAACGGTAGAAATGTTTTGCCAGGTCGGCTTCGCCCATATTTTGCGGCAAATGAAGTTCAGCCACGGCCTCATTTACGTGGAGACCGCTGCGCGTTGCCTCAATCAACTCATCCCGCAGTTGGTCGCGTGACTTTTCCGCTGCGGCAACCGTGACGGTGGGCAGCAGATTGATCGCGGGCAGGTAGGATTCTGCAATTGTTTGAGCAATGTTATTGCGCTCCCATATGCGGATGACCATGCCGTTGTTTTCACCCACCAGCGGCTGGGGAGGCGACGCCTGCTCGCGGAGATGGATCCTTGCATCCGGCGGGCTGAGCAGCACCAAGCGTGAATAGAGGATTGGAGCGGTAAAAGAGCCAAAGGTTTGGACACCGGCGCTTTCCGGCATCTGGCCCGGTTCCGCATAGTGCATTACATACTCTTCTTCGATTGCATCTCCCGGCTCCAGCGCCGGCATGGAGATGGTTGGTTTTTGCTGCGCCAACTCCGGCTCAATGATCTCTCCTGAGGCCTTGATCGTCCTCAACTCCAGCAGGTCGGCGCCGCGTGGCAATGTGACTTCGCCATACCGGCTGATGCCTTCTTTGTTTAAAGGGCGCGTAATGCGATGCACATAAACGGAGATGGGGCCGTCGCGCCGAATGTCGCGCTGAGCATCGTGCTGAACAAAAATTGCTTTGTCTGACAGCAGGACGACAGCCGGACCGCCGGAGAAATTCCTCTGCGCCGCTTTGCGCACGATATCCACGCCATCACGCCGGTAAGGAACATAAAACTCTTCGCCTTGCGTGAAACCCTCAGCCCGCTGGCTTTTGCTATCTTGTGCAGCAACGGGGTCCGCGGCTAGGCGGAGATAGCTTTGCGCGTTGGGAGCCAAGTCACTCAGTTGCGTGGCCTGGAGTCTGGCTGCGCTGAGCTGATTATCCAACGCAAGTTGTTCCACCAAAAACCGGCGTGCCGCGCGATGGTATGGGTTTTTTGTTGCCAGTTGCTGCAAGTAAGCAGCGGCAGCGCTGTGCCGTCCCGATTCAGATAAGAGCCGTGCATACTGTAAAGACTCAGGAGCGCATGAGGCTAATTGCTGTTCCATGCGGCGGGCTTTGTCTTGCTCCGCGGTTGAGTTGTAAAACTTGACTGCTTCTGCCAGCCGCACGCAGGAAGGATGCAGTTCCAGCATGCGGCTGAGCAGGGCCGGAGCCTCAGCCTGATGATTGCGGGAAAGATTGAAAGCCAGTTGCAGAGCCATCTCTGATTGCGGACGCTCGGCCAGAATGCTCATTATCTCAGGACGAGCGGCATCATTTTGGCCGCGCTCCATTGCGTTTTCCGCTGATTTCAGGCGGGCCAGCAGGGCGGATGGCTGTCGAGCGCCCAGTGCTTTCCATGCGGCGTCTGAACGGGGTGAATGGTCTTCTGCCGCTGAATAAAGCAGAGCGCGCAGATATTGGGAGCATCCTGTATCGTGAGCGCTGCTAGTGCTCAGCAAGCGCTCCATTTCCGTGAAATCGCCGTGGAAATAGGCAATCATTGCTTGCGCATATTGTTTTAAAGGCTGGGGGAGGAGAGAGTCCGTGAGTGGTACACGCTGAAATTGGGGATGGATGGCGACGCTCAGTGGCACAGCATCCGCGGTAAACTTTACCAGGATGCGGTGGTGTCCCAGCGGCAATTGCAAGGCGTTGGAGTCCCGTCCTGCGCCTGCTACATAGCGTGAATCGTGTAAAAGCGCGGACGCTCCGTCAACAAAAATTTCATACGCTCCCGAACTCAAGACATCAATCTGTGTGCGGGCCCGGCTTGTGACTTCCACCTCGCCGGAGGCATAAAAAATGCCAGATGAAGAAAAATATTCAGGTAGAGAGATCATGCCATCGCGGAACCAGAAACGTTCTGGCGCAACAGCGTGTGCCGGATCGAAATGCGGAGCGGAATTCGTCTTTGGGGCGGCCTTCTGTGTTGCCGGCGCCGGTTCAATCGGATATTGCGCCCGCAAAAACTTATCTTCCTCAGGAGGCCACTGGCGCTCGAAATCGACATTGTTGTAGCGCCCAAATGGACCTACCAGTTGCCAATGTGTGATCAAACCGGAGGAACGTGTGGCTAGATCGAGATCAAGGTTCCCGCCATCAGTGGCTGCGGCTACCAACGCCAACCTCAGGTTAAATGTGCAGTCGTTGCTGATGGCAGCCGCTGCTTTTACCCTCCGTAATACGGAGTTGAAAGCCAATGTGTTTGCCGCATGCTGGAGCACGCGGTTTGAGGCCAATTCATGAAGCTCCGGAGCAGCGTTTAGATTGCAGAGCCGCAATGCGGAGTTCATAACTACCTCAGGACGCTCCTGCAATTCAGCGGCTTCCATGCGTATGAAAAGAGCTGAAACGTCATTGGGTGCGCGGTGGAGCTTGGACTCAGCGTTTTCACTGGCAGCGGAAAGATCAAAGTCAGATAAAAATTTCTGGAGCAGGGAACTGGTTGTTTGATCCGGCGGTGCAGAAGGAACTGTCTGTGAAAATCCCGCACTAGCGCTTAAGCAAAGAAGCAGCAGGGAAAGAGCGCGTGTAGTCAATCTCATTGCGGCAGACTCAACGTGATTTCACTGCGGAAGCTGCGCTCCGTCTGGGCGCAGAACTGGCGGAATAATGGATAATCCTGAGCGCTGATACGCGCCTTCTCAAATTGCACATGGCTCTGCACAATGATCTCGCCGCCGGATTTTTTATAGTGCAGCCTCACTGACCCAAAATTGCTGCTGATGTTCTGGTCATGAGGCAGTGACCGGACCTGTGTTCCCTCAGGCAGCGCGATATGAATTTCCTCTTCGGTGGTCCATGGCGATGGCAGGACCAGGTCCTGCGTCCGCGTGCTTGATCCCGCAAGCGCCGCCACGTATGACCGCGGCATCCAGGAAGAGCTGAGCGAGACTACATTCTTGCGTTGCAAAGAGTTCAGTGCTCCCTGAAAATCCACGCTCACGTCGCTCGAGAGTTCTTCTGCACCATGAACGGCCACGCTGTTGACCTGCACGGTAGGAAAGACTTCAGCCAGTTCGCGGCGGAACATATCCAATTGTTGTTCGCGCACAGCAAGATCGTGACGCAAACCGGGTGCATCTTCACCGCGCGTTGTGGTTGAGCCGCTGAACTGAATTACTCCGCGTGCGGAAAGTTCACCGCGGATCACGTGCCGGGTAAAGTTGTCTGCGGCGCGGCTCATGGGTACGTGCCGGATTTGCGCTTCGCCGCTTAAATTTACAGTAAGCGTCAGTGCGCCCTGGTCTTCTAAAGGAAGCTCACGTCCGGCGTACTCGGCAGTGCCATCAAGCCAGAGTTCGTATTTCGGCACATACACAATGGCGTGATTAAAGAGCGCGATGGAAGCCGGTTCCGGCACCACATCCCCGAGTGAGCGCGTGCGCAGCAGGGCGATTTCAGCGTCAATTCCCGCTGCCCGCAGCAATGCGATCATTAAGCTGGCTTTGTCTTTGCAGTCGCCAAAGCGGCGGGCATAAATCTGCGTTACCGGATACGGTTTGTAGCTATAGACACCAAATTCCAGCGCGACATAATGTGTGCTGCGCAAGACAAATTCCTGGATAGCGGCGATTTTCTCGCGATCGCCGTGGAGGCCCTTGGTGACTCGCGCAAGTTCGTTTTCCAGTGACGTATCCAGCGTAAATTGTGAGCGGACAAGATCGGCATACCAGGAGCCAAGCTGCTTCCAGTCACCCAGAGTGGAAACATGCACGTAAGGAGAAATTTCCGTGATGCCCGGGCTGTGCGGCTCACGTGGCAATGCGGGAATAGAATGCGCTTCCCACACGAACACCTGCGACCCGTCCTTGGCGGTGACATTGGCCGGAGCAATCTTCTCGGCGTGGACAAAAACTTTCTGCGCGGCCGGTGCGATTAAAACGTAGCGCTTTAACTCTGCGGGGCCGCGGCCGGCAAACAGGACGAGCTCGCCAAAATATCCGTTGTATGGCGCTATGCGGCGCTTGGGGGTGAGCGAATATTCCAACTCCACCACGTCGCCTTTTTCCAGCCCGGCAAAGCGAAGCTGGTGCAGACGCATGTCGTAATACATGGAAACCAGATTATCGGCAAATTCGTGATCACCGAGTTCCTGCGCGTCCAGTACAGCGCCGTTGGGTTTCCATGCGCGTGCATGAATCACGCGCAGCTCCTGTGTGGATGGCGAATAGCGAATTGAACTAACGCGATGCGTATCAAGCGCGGCTTCAGAGCAGACAAAATAAAGCTGCTGAATATGAACACGGTCCAGGCCGCCCGATAGAAGCTCTTGTACGCGAATATCAGCCAATGCAGTGTCAGTTTGAGCAGGCGTGCCGCTGAAAGCAGCTTTTGCCAGAAGCGCTGGGTCAGCCAGATATTGTGCGTCCGCGCTCAGGATGTCCGGGTGCTTGGCGCTGGAAGCTTTTAGCTGCTCTTGCTGGGCTTCGCGATCAAGATGCAGGCTTTCATAGACCTGGGCCAGGCGGCGATGCGCGTCAATATTTTCTTCGTCCAGCGCGATCATGCGAAGCAGTGATTTTTTTGCGCCTTCTGCGTCCCCGCAATCCAGCTGCACTTGCGCCAAATGGGACCATGTATCGGACTGATTCGGATCCAGACGTGACAAAGCAATGTAGTCAGCCTGCAAGTCATATTTCATGTGGCGGCGTTCGTGGAAGCGGGCCAGCAGCTCAAGCTGTTCGCGATCGTCACTTTTTTCCGTGACGACTGCTGCGGACAATCTCGCGGCGTCATCCAGAAGGCCCATCTGTTCGTAATCCAACGCCAGGCGGGCTTGCAGCCAAAGCGGAGCAGGCCATTGCTTTTCCAGGTGGCGTAACTCAGGCAATACAGCAGAGCGGATGCCCAGATTCAAAAAGATGCTGATGCGGCGTTCGCGAACCACAAAGTCATCCGGCGCGGAAGCTACAGCCATTGCCAAAACGTCCCGTGCTTTTTCCAGCTGTTGTCGCCCTACATAATAAGTTGCCAGTTCCACATTCAAGCCGGGATTGGCAGGTTCCAATGCGAGGCCGTTGCGCAGGGCAGCGAACTTGCGCAGAGGATCGTCACAGAATTCAGCCGCACGCAGCCAATGTGCGGCAGTCGGTTTCAGTCGGGCTGCCTGCAACATGTGATCCACCGCTTCGGGTTTGCCAGATAAATGCTCCAGTTCAGCCAGAGTCGCGTAACTGGAATTCTTTTCGGCATTCTCCTGGGCTTCCAGCAGCACCCGTCTGCTGGTTTCAGCAGCTGCATACCAGTGCTGTGTGCGAGGCTGTAAAGGCATTTTGAAGGCGCGGAGATCGTCCAGATAGGCTGCAGCCTCGTTTCTTACCAGATCATTTTCTGCCGCAGATTGCCGGATGCCTTCCAACGCAACGGTTACCTGGCTGCGATCATCCGCGTAATCGCGCAAGCGGCTTATGTGGTCCAGCAGGGCCAGCTTTTCCAGCCGTGTAGAGGCTTCCCACTGTGAACGGAGGTTTTGTAACTCAAGATCGTAAGGATTGCGAGGTTGCGCGCCGAGCGCCAGTAATGGTGCAAGAAGACAAACCAGCGGCATGTAGCGCAGCAGGTTACGCATGTCATTTTTCCGGAAGCACTTAGCCTCAAGGGGGGAGAAATACGAGAACCCCAGGCGGCTGTTTCTCCGCCCGGGAAAATCGCAAATCAGTCTGAGTCGCCTTCCCTCCCTCGGCTCCGTTTCCCCCAGGTTTTAATCTGCCGTAGCCGGAGAGTTCAGCTCGCTCTTCATGATTGGGGTTAAGGTGAGATAAGTATCCAGCTACATGGCATTTGCAGCCATTCATCGAAGCACCTAAGAGGGTAGGTAAATAGACCTTAGGCAGAGACTAAAGCGTGACATCCCTGTATTACGTAGGGTCATCTCACAGTACGAATCCGGAGGTGGCCAGCCGCCATGCCGCACCTTTTTGTCACGCTTTGTTTTGCTGCCGCAGTCGTCATTTCAGCTGGCGCTGAAGATCTCCACATGCATGAGCCTGGCTCGGCAGTGGTGCTCTCACACTCCGCCTTTGCCCACGGATACAGGCACGGCTATGAAGAGGGCTATCACATTGGCAATACCGATATCAGCGTTGGGACCCAGCCGCGCGCCAAGCTCAAAAACATTCGCGGGATGAAGCTTGGATACTCCTCGCAATTTGGGTCGCGCGCTGTCTTTGAAAAAGGCTTCCAGGCAGGCTTGCGGGCGGGCTATTACGATGGCTATTCCGGATATGCGTTCCGGGCAGTCGATTCGCTACGGTCACTATCGGCTTCGCTCGAAGAGCCGCATACGCCCGGCGACGGGACGTTCGCCAACTTTGATCTGGGCTTTTTCTCTGGGTATAACGATGGATTTGAGCATGGCGGTTCCGTGCAGCCTTCGGCGGCCCAAGTAGACTTCCATTTTGTGAGCTGCTCGAATTTTCATCCTGCAAGTCTCCATTCTGCAAAACAGAGTGACCAGCCAACCGACAAAAGTTATTGCGAAGGTTACCGCCGCGGATTTGCCCTGGGCCACGCGGATGGTTCAATTCTTGGGCCGGACAATTCGCGACTGGAAGCCAGCAAGTAACCCCCTGCATCCTACGAACCTTGCGCTTCAACATCAGTACATGTACCCTGCTAATGAATGGGCTTGGGCTGAGGTTCATGATACTTTCAGATCGCGCGCTCCATTTTTTACTTACAATGCACACTATCACGCCACGGTCTTACAAGGAGTATTGATGAAAGCAGGCGCATCGAAACGAACGATTCGCATAGCTGTGGTAGAGAGCGATCCGCTACGGTTCATTGGACTGAAATCGCTGTTCGATACAGAAACAGATCTGGAACTGGTCTCTTGCAGCCTTGCAGAGTTGGGACCACGCAAGGACATTGACCTGGTTCTGCTGGGTACGCGGGCAGGGCAAAACCTGTTTGACGTCATGGCCGGACTGAAAGCCGCGCGTCCTGATTTGCGCATCATCGTTACCGGCAGCGGCGCCGATGATGAAACCATTTTGAAAGCATTGGCGGCAGGCGCAAAAGGCTATGTGGATGAGGCCGCTTCACCAGCGGAGTTTATTCAGGCCATGCGAATTGTGCATGCTGGTTCAGTCTGGGCTCCGCGACGCGTGCTTTCGATTTTCATCGAACGCGTAACCTCTTCTCCGGGACGCATCTTTCCCGCAGGCAGAGTCACCTTTACTGATCGCGAAAAAGAAGTGCTTGAGCTTCTGGTGGTGGGCCGCTCCAATAAGGAGATCGGTTCAGTGCTGGGCATTGAAGAGCGCACAGTGAAAGCCCATGTGGCTAAACTCATGCGCAAAGTGGGAGTGCAGAACCGCATTGCGCTTTCCGTACACGCGATTACTCATTCACTGGTTACTTCGTCGAAATAATTTGCGCACAGAAATCTTGTTTGCAGAAATTGAAGGCCCGATGGTTATGCTGTCGGGCTTTTGTTTTGCGGAGAAGAATGTTAACGAACCAGATGTCACCTTAAGTACATGTCCTAACCGGCACAGGCAAAAGGAACCCCGGTTACTTGCCGCAAAAAGGCTTGCGACGCATACTCTATTCACCTACCACAGAACCTGGGAGACGGGGTTGGACACGGTCACGAGGGTCACCGTATCCAACCCTTTATTTATTTTCCCGCATTTTCCTTCTACACTGATTTCAGCAATAAAATCATTTTGAGGAACTTATGAAAATAGTGCTTCGCGTTGTGCTCTTTGCGCTTGGGCTCACAAACATGGCTTTTGCTTCGGAAGCCGCTGCCAGCCGGCTCCAAAATGCAGCAAGGGTCCTTGAGGAAATCATGGCCACGCCGGATAGCGGCATTCCCACAGAAATTATGGGTTCGGCAAAGTGCATCGCGGTGGTTCCGTCGCTTCTCAAAGGCGGTTTTGTCGTGGGCGGTGCGCATGGCCGGGGCATGGCAACGTGCCGTCTGGCAACAGGTTGGAGCGCTCCGGCGCCGCTGACCACAACAGGCGGCAGTATCGGTTTCCAGATCGGGGGCCAGTCTGTGGATGTGATCATGGTCGTGATGAATGACCGTGGCATGCAGGCGCTGTTGACTAATAAATTTAAGCTTGGCGCAGATGCTTCAGTCGCGGCGGGACCTGTGGGCCGGCATGCGGAAGGTTCCACGGATTGGAAGTTAAACGCGGAAGTTCTCACTTATTCGCGCGCGCGCGGATTATTTGCCGGAATTAGTTTCAACGGGGCCGTGATTAAACAGGATGAAGACGCCACAGGCGAACTGTATGGCCGCATGGTGGATTTTAAAAGCATTCTGACTGGAGCAGTACGGATGCCGCAATCCGCTGAGGGATTTATCGCAGCCATAAGTAAAGCGGCAGGAACTGATACGGCTCCCCCGCTTCCGCCGCGTCCAACTCCTGCATCGTCTACTCCGGTAAATCCGCCGCCATCTCCAACGCCAATTACAGCACCACCGCCAGCAGCAGAGCCTACACCATTTACCGAACCCCCTCCAGCGGCAACGCCAACACCGAGCGGATCATCTGCTCCTTCACGGCGCTAGCCGGTTTATTTAAGTACTGCTTGCTGAAATTTTGAGCGCAAAAGAAAAACGGGAGCATCAGGCTCCCGTTTTCTTTTTGACTGCAGAATGTTCTCAATGCTTGTGCGGCGTTGCATCGTGATGCTGGTGCTCCGCATGCTCATGTTCTTCTGCTTCTTCCTTAAAGATTCCCGGAGCGCCGAGGCTGCCTTTTGCCGGCAGATGGCGGATGTAATGAACCATGTTCCACATCTCCTCGTCAGTGAGGATGCCTTTCCAGCCCGGCATGCCGGAAGGCTGGATGCCATTTTCGATGATCCATTTCAATTGGCCGTCAGTGTAATCCTGAACGTCTTTAGTGGAGAGGTCAGCCACTGGCGGGTCCATTTTGGTGGCGAAAGGAACGCCGGTATTCTGGCCGTCCAGTCCGTGGCAGATCTGGCAATGATGGCCGAAATGTTCTGCACCCTCTTTGGCTACGTCAGCCGTATAAGCAATGGGATTTTGCACGTCTTTGCCGCCGATGGTCACCGCATGTTTTACTTCATTGACCATTTTGGTTTCTGTCTGGCTGGGAGTGCTCGCTTTACAGCCGCAAATCGCAACAATGACAAGAGCGGCCAATATTTGTGGAAGCTTCATTATTTCTCCTTCGCAGGGTTCCAAACTATCTTAACTGGTGGAGTCGTTTCCCGGACGAATTCTGGCCTGGGTTGGAAGCGCAAATCCACGTTATTTGGAGGCTGTAACCGCTGGAATGGTTACTGCCTGTTTGAAATATTTTCTCTGCAATGATACCGTCCCATGTTGTCCACACTCCGGCACAAACTGGAATATTTTCCGCTCTGGCTGCTGGCCACTGGCATTGGTGTGCTGCCGCGCCCACTGGCCAGGTTTTTCTGCGAGGGCATTGGCCTCTTCATGTATGGGGCTCACAGCCGTTTGCGGCAGGTTGGCCTGCGCAACCTAGATATGGCATTTCCCGCGAAGGGCCGGAAAGAAAAGTTGCGTATCCTGCGGGAACTGTTCAAGGGGCTGGGGCGGCAGTTGGCGGAGTTTGCACTGTTTCCCCGCTACAAAAAGGAAACCGCTTCCCAGATCGCGATCTATGATGGCTTCCAGAATTTTGCCGAGGCGCGCGCCCGCGGCAAAGGAGTGCTATTTCTCACCGCGCATTTTGGAGGATGGGAAATTGGCTCTTTCGTCCATTCACTGAACGGCAATCCAATGAATATTGTGGTCCGGCCGCTCGACAATCCTTATGTGGACGCATTTGTGGACCGCTACCGCACACTGCATGGCAATCGCACATTCGGCAAGCAGGATTTTGCCCGTGGCTTGCTGACCTCCATGAAGCGCGGCGAGGTGGTGGGTATTCTTATGGACACGAATATGACGCCGCCGCAAGGCGCGTTCGTAGATTTCTTTGGCGTACCGGCCTGTACAGCTACGGGCGTGGCGCGCGTGGCGCTGCATACTGGTGCAGCGGTCCTGCCGGCTTTTACTATCTGGGACAAAGAGCTGGGGAAGTACAAGATCAGGTTTGATCCTGCGCTGCAACTGGTGAAGACAGGCGATGATGACGCCGACGCAATCGCCAATACCGCGCTCTTTACGAAAGTGATTGAGAGTTATGCGACGCGATATCCCGAGCAGTGGTTATGGGTGCATCGGAGGTGGAAGACGCGGCCGCCGGGTGAGCCTTCTTTGTATCAACGCAAAAAAAGCGCACAGCGGTAGCTATGCGCTTTTTGGGAGATGACGTCCGCGCTTTTCGTCAGTCACCAATGGCCTGGCTGCCTTCGGGCCTGTCACTTTCAAAGAATTCAAAACAATCGCCAATAAAAGCCCAGATCGCAACCACCATGGAGCCCGCAAGGCCCGCAAAGAAAAACGTTTCAAGAAAGAGTACTAAGAAGTGCATCATAATTCGGATTCTTCCTGCTACTAATCCAAACTACGGCCAAAGCGCATTAAGATTTCGTAAAGAGTTCCATAAGAAACCATGCTTGAGGGACAAAAGTTATCTGGGCATTGCGCTTGAAAATACCGGTAAAAATCGAGGGGGAGCAGTGCAGCGAAGCCGGGAAGAACGCGGGTCTGCATTCAACATAAAACGCGGGTTTATTTTTCACTTCAGTAAAAGGGAACCAGCTATTCCGGATCAAACCTGTAGCCGATCCATGGCTCGGTCTTGATGTATTTCGGGGTGCTTGGGTTGAGCTCCAGTTTCTTGCGCAGGTTGGCGATGAAGACACGCAGATATTCCGGTTGTTCTGTGCTGTTGCTGCCCCAGATGGCCGTAAGGATGGAGCGGTGGGTCATTACCTTTCCTCGATGGGCCAGAAAATACTGGATGAGGTCATACTCTTTGGGCGTTAAATGTACCGGCTTGCCGCTGACTTCTACCAGACGCTGCTGCGGGTCAATTTTGAAATTGCCTGCCTCGTATGCTGCGTCAGACTGTGACGGCACGGCGGAGCGGCGCAACAACGCGCGGACGCGCGCGATAAGTTCCGCCATTCCAAAAGGCTTGGAAACGTAATCGTCTGCGCCAAGATCAAACGCTTTTACCTTGGTGGGCTCATCTTCCTTCACGGAGAGCACGAGCAAAGGGACCTCTGAAAGCTGGCGAATGCGCGCACACAACTCCAGGCCGGTGAAGCCGGGCATGTTGAGATCCGTGATGACCAGATCAGGCAGCCATGTACGGAAAGCTTCCAGCCCGGAGCGTCCGTCACTGGCGACGCGCACCTGATATCCCGCGGACTCAAGGCCACGCAACAGAACGCGGGTGATGGGGGCCTCATCGTCCACCACGAGAATTTTTTTGGGGTCATCCATTCGTAAGGCCGTCCATGCTGAGATCTGCATTCTTAAAATTTTGACCATTATTGCTGGTCATCCTGCAACTGCGTATTCGGTGAAGCGATATCCATTGGAATCTGAAATTGTACGCTGGTTCCTTTTCCATTCGGGCCGTCTTCAATCCATATCTTTCCGCCGTGGGCCTGCACAATGCCGCGCGCAATGGCCAGCCCCATGCCGAGCCCGGATTTTGGGCCGATACGGAAAAACTTTTCAAATACTTGCGAGCGTAGCTCCGGATTGATGCCAGTGCCTTCATCGCTTATGGCAAAGCAAATATTGTTTTTGTCCTGCTGCACGGAGACTGTGATTCTTGCGGCTGCGCCTGAATATTTGGCGGCATTCTCCAGCAGTGTGAAAATTACCTGTGAGATCAGCCGGGGATCAACCCGCAGGGTTGGAAGACCTTCGGCAATGGTGATCTCCAAATCGTGTCCGGCGAGCAGTGGCTCAGCGCGGAGAACCGCGTCCTCCACAATTTCATCCGCCGCCACATCTCTACTGGCCAGCGCGATTTCACCGGCCTCAAGTTTGGCCAGGTCCATCATGCCTTGGATGAAATGATTCAGCCGGTCGGATTCCTGCTCAATCACCTCAAAAAGCTCATGCTGCACTTCCGGCGTAACGGGCTCGGCGCGAAGTGTGCTGATGGCGGCCTTGATTGCCGTAAGCGGAGTGCGCAAGTCGTGCGTGACTGCGTCCAGCAGCGCGGTTTTGAGCTGTTCGCTTTTGCGCAGGGCGTCGGCCTGTGCGGCCTGTGCGGCAGCGCGCTCAAATTCTCCGCGCACATGTACCAGTTCTTTCTGTTGTTTTTCGGTGAGCAGCACGCGCTTTTCCAGCCGCGATGAAAGCTGGCCTACAAGAATTGCGGTGGAAACAAAAACAACAAACGCCACCACATCTTCCGGCCGGTTAATGCGAAAGGAATAAAACGGTCCGATAAAGAAAAAATTGAAGGAGAGGCCTACGAGCACAGAAGCGTAAAGCGCCGGGCCGCGGCCCTGCGTGACGGCTGCAAGCACTACCGGGAGAACAAGAATCAGGGCAATACTGGTCTGGCTGAGCTCCGGACGGAGCCGCTCAAGCACTGCGATAGGCAGCGCCACGGCAACAGTCGCAATCAAGTAACGGACGGGCCTATGCCCGCTCCAGAAGGTCACGCCCCTCATTGTAGTGGCAGTGTAGGTTGGAGTGCCGGATTTCAGCTTTATAACCGGCCCTAAACCTGCGAAAATAGTCTTATGGCTATTGTGGTGATTGGCGGGCATTCGCGGAGCGTGGGCAAGACCAGCGTGGTTGCCGGTCTGATTGCCGCCCTGCGGGAGTTCAACTGGACTGCCCTGAAGATCACGCAATTTGGCCACGGCATTTGTTCCGCTGACGGCAAGCCCTGCGATTGCGATACCGGCGACGACCATTTCCGCGCCCTGAGCGACGAGAAAGACCTCAGCGGCGAGAGTGATACCTCGCGTTTTCTGGTAGCTGGCGCAAAGCGTTCACTCTGGGTGCGTACGCGGCAAGGTCGCCTGGGCGATGTCATGCCGGATCTTCAGCGCAAAATCGCCGGCGCAGAAAACGTAATCATGGAATCGAACAGCGTAATTCGCTTCCTGAAGCCCGCTCTTTACCTGACTGTGCTGGACGCTGATACGGAAGATTTCAAGGAGTCCGCGCGAGAATTTCTGGATCGCGCTGACGCGGTGATTCTGCATCAGTCCGATGGCCGAGCGAAGTGGAAGGCTGTATCAATGGAAGAGCTGGCAGGGAAGCCAATCTTTAAAATCCAGCCGCCGCCGTATGTCACAGAAGAGATTGCCGCCTTTGTGCGGGAGAAGCTGCTGGCTGGAAAAAGCCAACCGCTTAGCCTGACAGAGACGCTGCCCACGGGAATCTAAAAACTCAATCAGGAAAACAGTAACAGCCATTTTGGTCTGGTCATTGCTTTGGCCGATTATTTGTTTTGATCCCGCCAGTTTATTTTGGCCCAGTCATTTATTTTGGCCCCGTCATGGGCGGCATAGGCTGTTCACGGCGCGGACTCTCAATGCGCTTTTGCGTGTCTTCCGTATCGGGCTCGCGTACAAAGTTTGCCGCCTTGGGAGCGATTCCGCGTACGCCTTTCTTCAAGTTCTTGAGCACGTCGTCTTTGTCCAGGTTGTAATCGCGGGAGAGGCGGGTCAGCGCCAGCGAAACAATATCAGAGTGGTGGATGTCTTCCGTCCCCTCGATTTTCTTAATGTCTAGCCAGATTCTGTGGACCAGGTGTACGTCCTCCGTTTTCATGGTGGGCGTGTGTGGACCAATGCGGTAGGTTTCTACCGTGGAATCTGTGCGCACAACCTGGAAGACGAATTGGCGCTTCGGCTCAGGCATGGCCTCCCAGGCCTGGCCCAGGCGGAAGGCCTGCTCTTCACCGGTAATCCGGCTTGAAACCCCGGAAACGACTGCGGAACACTCCAGAGCGTTCGCAGTCTGGACAATGGCAGACCAGACATCGCGCGCGGGCACAACCAGCAGTGAAATCGTTTTGCCATAACTCTCAGCAATGGAGACGGCTTTGGTGAAGAGTGTCTGCTCAAAGTCGCTGAAGATCTGCTCCATGGCCAGGTCAGTATAGGCGCTGCCGTATCCGGTAAGCCGGGCCTCCATTACAACGATATCGGTCTCATGTGTGTCCGTGGTTTCGAGCGTCCAGCGCAGATGATTCAGGGTGTTGTAATCCCGCACCGTAACCAGCACGCTTCCAGGACGCACCTGCACGCCTTCCCGTCCAATGGTTTCCTGGTGCAGTAGATGGAAGTGCTCTTTCATCTGCTGTTCAACGTGGGCAAATTTGCGCTTGTTTATTTTTTCTGAGACGGTGAAGATGGCATAAAAAACCATCGAGAAAGCCAGTCCCCAGATGGTGGCATTCTGCTTGGTGAACAGATTCACCACGGCCACGGAAAACAGAACCAAAAAGACTGACGCCAGACCGATCGGCAGCTCGATCTTGCCGATTTTTATGTTTGGCGGCACACGCCAGCCGCGCTCTCCCTTGTACTTGAAACGCAGGACAAGCATGGCGACGCTATTGAGGGTGAAGCTCCAGATCACGCCGAAGGCGTATGCATCGCCCAGCAGGATAACGTCACCGCCGCTGATGACGATGGTAAACAGTTGCAAAATAACAATCAGATTGACGATTCGATAACTTGTGCCAAATCTTTTGTGCGGACGGCGGAACCAGTCCGTGAGCACGCCATCTTCAGAGATGCGGTTCAGCACTCCGTTGGAGCCGATGATGGAAGTATTGATGGCGCCGGAAAGAATCAGGAAGCCTACAACTACAACAAATACCCTGAAGACGAGCCGTAAAACATGCGGTCCCACCATATACATGGCCATGCCGCTAATCAGGTTGTCACGATAGACCGAAACCCGAACTTCGTCAGGGATGATCATAACGGCCAACATGGAACCCAGTCCGGTGAAGACGAAGCTGAAAATTGCGATGATGAGCGCGGCGCGTTTCAGGTTACGCAGCTTGGGGCTGGCGATTTCACGATTCACCTGTGCCAGAGACTCTTCACCGCTCATGGCCAAAACGGAGTGGCCGAACGCTATGAGGATTCCGAACAGGCCAAAGGTTTTTCCCAGATCAGTGTTCTTAAGGAAGCCTAGCGCTTCTGGAGCGAATTTAAGATTGGCTGGAATCGGCAGCGGCGGCAAAGACGCGCCGGTATGCACCACCGTG
This sequence comes from Candidatus Angelobacter sp., assembly GCA_036496365.1. Taxonomy (GTDB): domain Bacteria; phylum Acidobacteriota; class Terriglobia; order Terriglobales; family Acidobacteriaceae; genus Angelobacter. The sequence goes on from DASXLK010000182.1 coordinate 79,862, forward strand.
TAAATGGCCCAGACCAAAAGAATCACCACCATAACGGTGGTGATCTGCATTACACGGAGAGCTTTGTCGCTGGATTCCTCAATCCCCTTAATGTTTTGCCACCAGTAATACAAGGTCACAAGCACGGCAAAGGCCGCGGCGGTGTGATTTACATCCACATGCGGTGTGCCATGAAACATTACGTGCATGGCTTTTGGAATCCAGCCATGAGCGTCGGCGGTGGCAAAGAATTCGTTGATCAGGCCGGAGATGTATTGTCCCGCGGAAACGCCGGAGATTGGCCCAGTGAGGATATAGTCGAACATCAGCGCGGAGACGCTGAACTTGGCGAATGCCCCACCAAGAGCTTCTTTCACCACGCGGTATACGCCGCCGCGCGTGAACATGGAGCAGCTCTCCACGTAAACGGAGCGCACGGCAAAGGCAAAAAGCATGACGCCAAGAATGAACCAGGGCGCGGATTTGCCTACGGCCTGCTCGGCGATGCCGCCCGCATAAAAAGCGGACGAGCCCAGATCATTCAGCACAATGGCGGCAGCCCGCCAATACGAGATGAATGTGAGCATAACCGAGGTTGCCACGACGATGCGGACCCGGTTCGAAAGTGGGGAGAGAGCTCCTGAGCCTTCTGACATTTTAAAAGTAATAACGGCCTCTAACCAACCTGGACGCCAAGAAACGCCTGTTGGCAGGGCCGCACAAATTCCTCAATTTTCCTCTTCCCGTTTGTTTGCCTTTATTCGTGTTCGAACATGCTCTGGGTTGTTTTGATGGCCGTGACAATAATCACCGGCACGGCCCCAATCAACCCGGCAAGAAAAGTGTATTCGAAAAGCGGCAGAATATGATGCACCAGGAAGTTCACGACTGCTATTGTAGTCCTGTGGCGGAGAGGAATCAAAGGGATAGCGCGGGGGTAGGATTTGAGTTTTGTTAAAATCTGACTCCAGTGCGCAACATTCCCTCCAGAGCATGGTTGCTGGCGCTGCTCTCCGGCGTCTTGCAAATCCTCGTCTTTCCCAAGCCTAATCTCTATTTTCTTGCCTGGGTGGCCATAGTTCCGTTGCTCTATGCGCTGCTGCGCGGTCGCGGCGGTGAAGGCGAGATGTTCGATTCTGAAGGCCGGTCTTTGCGTCCGTTTACGCTGTGGCAGGGATTTCTAATTGGCTGGTTTTGCGGCATCATCTGGTATCTGGGGACGTGCTACTGGGTTTATCCCGTGATGAACACGTATGGCGGGCTTCCAGCGCCCGTGGCTGTGCTCATTACCCTGGGATACGGCTTGATCATGGGTGTGCATCACGGCATTTTCGGAATGCTGGTGGTGCTGATGGCGCGCAGGTCGTCCGCAGGCAACCGCCGTCCGCTCCTGCTCGCTCCGTTTTTCTGGGTGGCGATTGAACTCATGCGGGACCATATCATTGGCGTTCCGTGGATTCCGCTGGGCGGCTCGCAAATCGATAATATTCCGTTTGCCCGCATCGCCCAGACCACCGGGGTCTATGGACTCTCATTTGCCATCATGCTGGTGAATTGCGCGTTTGTAGCTGCGATGCTGCTCTACGGGCAACGCCGAAAAAACCTTTTGATCTCCGCGGCGGCTGCGGCAGTGGCTTTGCAGATAGGCGTCTTTGCCAAACTGCCGTCGTTTCCTGCTACGCAACAAGCCGTGCTGGTGCAGGAAAACGTGCCTCTGCTGGACCAGCCGCAATGGACCCCGCGCTATTTTGACGAAACCATCAGTTCGCTGGCGCGCATCAGCGTGGATGCTTCCAAGCCACGCCGTGCCGCGGACAATCCAGGGCTGATTATCTGGCCGGAATCGCCCGCGCCGTTTTTTATTGCCGATCCAAGATTGCAGCAGTGGCTGGTGGCCATGGCCCAGGATACTAACTCCTATCTGGTGATTGGCAGCCTGGGTGAGACTACGCCCACTGACGGCAAGCAGCAGCTGCTTAACTCAGCGCTGGTGATGGATCCGCACGGCAACATGGTGGGCCGCTATGACAAGATCCATCTGGTTCCATACGGCGAATACGTTCCTTACCAGAACCTGCTTTTCTTTGCCAGCAAGCTCACGCGTGAGGTTGGTGATTTTGCCCGCGGCACTCAGCGCAAGGTGTTCGATTTCAACGGAACGCGTGCAAGCGTCTTTATCTGCTATGAATCCATCTTCCCGGATGAGGTGCGCGAGTTCACTGCAAACGGCGCACAGGTGCTCATCAATATTTCTGACGATCTCTGGTACGGTGAAACCGGCGCGCCGGCACAGCATTTGCAAATGGCCAGAATGCGGGCGGTGGAAAACCATCGCTGGATTTTGCTCTCCACCAATAACGGCACCACGGCTTCCATTGATCCGTTTGGACGCGTGGTGAAGCAGGCTCCGCGCAATGTACGCACGGCGCTGGTTGTGCCTTACTCGCCGCAGACTGAGATCACGCTCTATACCCGCTATGGCGACGTTTTTGCCTGGATTTGTGTGGTAATCTCATTGCTGGCGGCCCTGGTGCGCTGGCGTTATGCTGCGCCCACCATGATTGAAGCCCGCCCCGCATAAGCAAAACTATGGTTGAAGAATTAGAACGCGAATACACTGCCGTACGCGATAAAGTTCGCGATCTGCGGAGCTATCTTTGACGCCCCTTCACTCCGCCAGCAACTAGCTGAAATCGAAAAGAAGGTCGGCGATCCCAACATATGGTCTGACCAGGAGAAGTCGCAGCATTTGATGAGGCAGCGCCGTCGCCTGGAAGAATCACTGGCAATGGATACCGACCTGGGCCGCCGCGTGGAAGACATTCAGGCTTATTTTGATCTGGCACGCGAAGGCGAAGCTGTGGTGGAAGAGCTGCGCAAGGAAATTGACAACCTTCGCGCAGTTGCGGACAAATTGGAGACGCAAACGCTGCTCTCCGGGGACAATGACATGCGCAATGCCATTGTTACCATCCACCCAGGCGCGGGCGGGACTGAATCTCAGGACTGGGCAGAGATGCTGTTGCGTCTTTATCTGCGCTGGGCGGAGCGGCAGGGTTTTAGCACGGAAGTGAATGAATACCAGCCCGCGGAAGAGGCTGGAATAAAATCAGCGACATTTACCGTGACCGGCGATTATGCCTATGGGCTGCTGCTGAGTGAGATTGGCGTGCACCGGCTGGTGCGCATTTCGCCATTTGACCAGGCCAAGCGCCGGCACACTTCATTTGCCAGCGTATTCGTCTCGCCGGAAATCGACGACTCGATTCAGGTGGACATCAAGCCGGAAGACATTCGTATTGATACGTATCGCTCCGGAGGCAAGGGCGGACAGCACGTGAATACCACGGATTCTGCCGTGCGCATTACGCATATTCCCACCAATCTTGTGGTGGCCTGCCAGAACGAGCGTTCACAGCACAAAAACAAAGAGCGCGCCATGAAGATGCTGCGGTCCAAGCTCTATGAATTTGAGCTGGAGAAAAAGCGCGCCATCAGCAAAAAGCTGGAAGACTCCAAGCTGGACATTGATTTTGGCTCTCAGATACGCTCGTATGTTCTCCATCCGTACCGTTTGATCAAAGACCATCGCACAAAAATGGAGGTAGGAGACGTGGACCGCGTGCTGGATGGCGACTTGAACCCGTTTATCCGGGCCTATCTGGTGGCCCGGCGCGACCAGAGTTAACAGGTTTTGAATCCTGAGCCATGGCGAGGGATCGCTATTTCCACGAGACATGAAAGGTTAAACATAGTTTTTAGGTGGGCGTGCGTTGGAACAAGGCGGTTTTTTAACGATAGGGTTCCCTCGCTCCACTCGGGATCAAGAAAAATACCATGGCGCCTATTCTTGAACTGATAAAGAAGAATGCTGTGCCTGTAAACGTGATGCGCTCCGCATCCAAAGGCTCTTTGCCGCTTCCCGCCGATGAGATGCTGGAGGTACTGGTTTTCCTTACGCAAAATCCTCTGTTTGGCCAGGATGCGCGCATGACACTGGCGCAATGGGACGCAGTCTCTGCAAAGGAGGTGCTCAGTAAAGAGACGGCTGTGCCGGACGTGTTGATCTATTACTGGGAGGCGGAGAACCGCCGTCCCAGCCTGATGCCCACTCTGATTGAGAACCCCGCAATCCCGGAAAATCTGTTAATGGAACTTGCCGGCACGGGATCGCGAGAGATTGTGACCATGCTGCTGGCCAGTGCGCGGGCACGGGGGAATCCGGGCGTGATGGAAGCGCTGCTGGGTAACGATTATTTGACGCCGATAGAGGCGCAAGAGCTGCAAGGCAAGGGTGACAGTGCCGCCAGCCAGGCGACGCCGCAAAACGAAAATGCGCTGCACGAGTTTGAAGTCAGTCCGGAAGCGGAAGCGGCGCTGCAGGTATTTCAGCAGGAGCATGCCGCGGAGATCGCAGCGATAGCAGACAAGCCGTTTGAAATGACCAAGGAAGAAGAGCCAGTTCCTGTAGCAGCCAGTTCAGAGCCGGATGCTGGAAGCGCAGAGAGTGCGGCCACACCAGCGGCAGAGGTAAAGCCCCAGGACTCGACGAAAGACGAGGCACCTAAGACAGAGACTGCTGCAGCCGTGATGGGCGAACTTGAGCCTGGCGAGCAAAAGCGGGTCACGATTTTGCAAAAAATCGGCAGGTTGAGTGTCGGCGAGCGGATCAAGCTGGGCTTTATCGGCGGCAGGGAAGAACGGTCCATCCTGATCCGGGACACGGCGCGCCTGGTGCAGAATGCCGTTTTGAACTCGCCCAAGGTGACAGATGCTGAAGTGGAAGGATATGCAGGATCAAAGAACCTGCAGGAGAGCGTCTTTCGCGAGATCGCGCGCCAGCGGCGTTTTTTAAAGCTCTATCCGGTTGTACGCAATTTGGCGAACAATCCCAAATGCCCTCTGGATATTTCGCTTACGCTGGTCAAATCCCTGATGGTGCATGATCTGAAATCATTGCGTCATAACAAAAATGTGCCGGAAACAATCCGTAAAGTGGCCGCTAAGCTCTATCTGGAAAAGGCATCACGCGGCGGAGCGAAAAAAGAGTGAGCTTATTTACGGCTGATGGCATCGATATAAATGAATAGAGTACGGTAAGACTTTTGGAGATGCTTGTGAAAACGACCAATGACGAGATTGGTGAACTGCTGAAAAAAGCTAAGACCATTGCGGTTGTCGGCCTGTCTGACAGCCCGCTGCGTCCGAGCTATGGCGTATCGGCTTACATGCAGGGCCACGGCTACCACATTATCCCGGTGAATCCTGCAATCAAAGGCGCGCTGGGGGAGAAAGCGGTGCCTACGCTGACCGACGTCCAGGGAAAGATTGATATCGTGGACGTTTTTCGCCGGTCAGAATTTGTGCCTGAGATAGTGGACGAGGCCATCCGGCTCAAGGTGCCGGCAATCTGGCTGCAAGAAGGCGTGATTGATGAAGAAGCAGCAGAGAAGGCGCGCAAGGCGGGGATCTTTGTGGTGATGGATCTGTGCATTTTGAAAGAACATCGGAAAAGAGCCTAGGAGATTTGGTAAACAGGCAATTTGGTAATTGGGCAAATTGACGTGCTTTGCCAATTATTCCGCTGTTACGCTGCTGGATTATTTTACTGATCCAAACTTTTGCGTTTTACAAGATTCTGATAAAGACATTGTCTCAACCCAGCAGTTCAGTTTTCTTCTTTCATTTCCAGGTTGATCGTTTTGGCCTCTTTTTCCTCCAGATGAACCGTTGTCTCTGCTATTTTGCGGCTGAGCTCTGGATCTTCCTTTGTTTCATCCTCAGAAAAATTAGCCTGCACCTTGTAAGTGCCTGGGACGATGCTGGTAATAATAAAGTGCCCGTTCTGGTCTGCGATGACGGTTTTGAACAGGTCTTCACGATTTGGGTTTTCCTGCACCGGCGAGAGCTTGACCCGGACTCCAATGGCAGGTTTGTCATCGAGCATCACCGTGCCTTCAAGGTGCGCTGCGGTGTGGCTGATCTGGACTTCAAGTTTATGAGAAGCGGCGCCCTCTATTTTCAATCCATGCTGGAGCACATCTACTCCATCCATGCGCGCGGAGTTTAGATATCAGCCATCAGGCATGCCCTGAACAGTCAATCGATAATTGGATTCGAGGACTTCGCATTTGAATGTGCCGTCTTTCTGCACAAAACCAGTGCCGGCCAAAGCGGAACTCTCCGCGGCAGGATAAGCCATTACTCCAATATTTTGAAAAGCAAAATTAGGTGTCCCTTGTGCGATAACTTTGCCGGTGATCAATGCCGGGGCCTTCAGGACAAGCAGAAGGTCTCCAATATTTTCCGAGGACAGGTTAAGCGGCTGACGTGCAATCCATATTTTTTCATTTTCCTGTTGTGTTGCTGAGATTATGTAATCTGCCGGGAGAACATTTTCAATTTGAAAGCGCCCTTTGGCATCGGTATGGGCTCTGTTCTGTCTAAAAGAAAACTGATCTATCGTCTCTTCTTCATTACGATCAAGAAGATAAACCTCGACTCCGGAAGCAAGGCTTCCAGAAGGGCCGCGTACAACGCCTGCCACGGTTAGCGGCTTGGCCGGCCGCAGCGTAAAATCCACATGAATTTCTTCACCTGGACGCAACGTAATTTTTTGCGCTTGTGCGCGCCGAAATACACCGGGATAGTAAATGGACGGGTACTTACTGGCTGCATCGCCAGTGAACTGCCTAAGGCCTTCAACAAGGTCCACGGAAGAGAGGTCAGGCATGCCGGAATCGACGGTGTTGAAATAATATTCACCGGGCGGAATGCCGAAGAGCCGGTACTGCCCCAGATCATCGGTCAGAGCATGTGCAATTGGATCGAGTACAGTCTGTCCGCCATTCAATTCTTCAGCTAGTGCCTGCACCACAACGGCAGGAACAGGATCGCCATCCTCATCAGTGATTTTTCCGACTACGGCTGCCGCAGCAGTAAGCCGGAATAATACCTTTTCTAGCTTTTGTCCGGGGGTCAGCTCAAGGACCGTGCCAGAGTGGGCTCCCTCCGGACGGTAGTCCTGTTCTACGTAACCGCTGCGACGAGCCTCAAAATCGTAACGCCCAGGCGCGATATTCTTCAGCACGAATCGGCCATTTACGTCAGTGAAGGCGGTGTAGCGGTGCCCCTCACGTTCTGCATTCTCGCTTAAGAGCAGACGCGCCGATTTGAGTGGCTCGCCGTTGGATCTTTTAACGACCTGTCCGGATATTGTGCAAGGCTCAGGAGGAGTTTTCGATGGAACAGGGCTTGCGTCCTGTGCAGATGCAATGCTGGCCGCCAGCAGCAGGATGATGAGCGAATATTTCATGAGTCACTCCGGCTTAAAA
>DASXLK010000183.1:0-28932 GCA_036496365.1 Candidatus Angelobacter sp.
ATTGGCAAAGTTCTGCCGGGGCGCGAGATGAAGCTTGACGCAGAGACGGGCGAGATCCTGGTGCGCGGAGCGAACGTAGCGCAGCAATACTGGCAAGGCAAAGAGCTTAAGCCGGTGACGGGCGAAGAAGGCTGGTTCCGCACTGGTGATCTTGGCGCAATGGATGAAGAGGGTAATCTTTACTTTAAAGGCCGCAGCAAAAATGTAATTGTGACGCCTGCGGGGCTCAAGGTTTATCCAGAAGATCTGGAGCAAGCGCTGCGCAAACAGCCGCAGGTGCGCGACTGCGTGGTATTCGGGCTGGCGAAAGGCGGTAATGCAGAGGCGTGCGCCGTGCTGTTGATGAATAATGGGGATCCGGGCAATACTGCCGTAGCAAATGCCAACCAGACGCTGGCAGAATTCCAGAAAATCAGGCGATGGTTTGTGTGGCCGGATGACGACTTCCCCCGGACATCAACGCAAAAACCTAAGCTTGAGTTGATTCGGCGCGCGGCTGACGCCAAGTTTAATGGCGGCCCAGCCGATAACGCGGCTCCGGACAATGCCACGCGCAGCGGAGCTTTGGAAGAGCTTGTAAGCAGCATTGCAGGCAGGTCCATCCAACTGAAGCCGGGAACGCATTTGGAAAATGACCTGAACATGAGTTCGCTCGACCGCGTTGAGTTGATGGCGGCCATTGAAAACCGTTATCAGGTAGATCTGGGAGATCGCGAATTTGCCAGGGTAAATACGGTGGCTGATCTTGAAAATCTGCTGAAAAAATCGACGCCTGAAGCGAAAAAGGCTGATTATCCTTATTCACGCTGGCCGCAGAACTGGCTGGTTCGCGGGATTCGTGTGCTGGTTTATCACGCCATCACGCTGCCTTACATACTAATAATGGCGCGCCCCAAAGTGATTGGCCGCGAGCGGCTGAAAGATTTTTCCGGGCCGGCCCTGATCATCTCCAATCATATTGCGCAGATTGATATTGGATTTCTGATGGCGGCACTGCCCATGCATCTGCGCAACCGATTGGGCGTGGCGATGCAGGGCGAACAGCTAAGAAGCATGCGCTATCCGCCTAAGAATTGGTTTTTTCTGAAGCGCTGGTGGGAGCAATTGCAGTATGGACTAATTGCAGCGTTTTTCAATGTTTTCTCTCTTCCGCAGCGAGCCAAATATCGTGAGAGCTTTCGCTTTGCCGGTGAACTGGCTGACCGGGGATACAGCGTGGTGATTTTTCCGGAGGGCCGCAGAACGGAGACAGGAGAGATGTCGCCCTTCCGCAGCGGCATTGGATTGCTGGCGACACAGTTGAACTTGCCGATTATTCCCATGCGTATTGACGGGCTGGTCAAATTCAAGATCGCGAAGAAGCATTACGCGCCACCGCATGCTGTGCAGGTAAAGATTGGTGATCCTATAAAATTTGAACCGACCGCTGATCCAGAGACGATTGCGAAAGAATTGCAGAGAATAGTTGAGGGGCTATGATAACGCTGATCACAATTTTTCATTGTGAGTTGTTCCTTCCCCAGCCACGATTGTTCTACACTTAGGTTTTGGAGCATCCATGATTCATAGCGGCCGCCACTTTCTTCAGATCCCCGGACCAACCAATGTTCCTGACCGTGTTCTGCGCGCAATGGACAGGCCGGTGATCGACCATCGCGGACCGGAATTTGCCCAGCTTGGCGCCGAAGTGCTGGAAAGCGTGAAGTCAATCTTTAAAACCAGGAACCCTGTGGTGATTTATCCGGCATCTGGCTCAGGCGCATGGGAAGCGGCGATTGTGAACACTCTCTCGCCGGGTGATCGCGTGCTGGTGTTTGAGACTGGCCATTTCTCAAGCTTATGGCGCGACATTGCTTTGCGGCATGGTCTGGTGGTGGATTATATTCCGGGCAACTGGCGGCATGGCGCCAAAGCGGTAGAAGCAGAAGAGCGGCTGAACCAGGATAAACAGCATGCGATCCAGGCCGTGATGGTGGTCCATAACGAGACTTCCACCGGCGTGGTGAGCCGCGTGAATGAAATTCGTCAGGCCATGGATCGCGCAAAGCATCCGGCGCTGCTGATGGTGGATACAATTTCGTCACTGGGATCGATGGATTACCGGCATGACGAATGGGGCGTGGATGTGACAGTGGGCGGCTCCCAAAAGGGGCTGATGCTTCCGCCGGGACTGAGCTTTAACGCTGTTTCAGACAAAGCGCTGGCGGCGAATAAAGCGGCCAAGATGCCGCGCTACTACTGGGACTGGCCGGAGATGCTGAAGCCAAATCGCGCAGGATTTTTTCCTTACACGCCGGCCACAAACCTCTTATGGGGGCTGAAAGAAGCCATTGCAATGCTGCATGAAGAAGGGCTGGACAATGTGTTTCATCGCCATGACCGCCATGCTGCGGCTACGCGCGCTGCGGTTGAAGCGTGGGGGCTGGAAGTGTGGTGCGAAGAGCGGAAAGAATATTCCAGTTCGCTTACCGCTGTACTTATGCCAAAAGGCCATGATGCCGATAGGCTTCGTGAAGTCATCCTTGAGGCATTCGACATGTCATTAGGGACAGGGCTGGCGAAACTGGCCGGCAAAGTTTTTCGCATCGGGCACCTGGGGCACTTTAACGATCTGATGCTAGCCGGCACATTGAGCGGAGTTGAAATGGGGATGCAATTAGCCGAGGTGCCGCATAAATCCGGCGGGGTTGTGGCAGCACTGAATCGACTGGCGCAAAGCTCGAAAAGCAAGCCGATAACGGCGCCGGTGGGCGTATAGTTCCGGCCTTAACGCTGTTCGTCTTTTAAATTGCGGAAGTTGGCACGGTGCTCACGAATGAGACGCTCAAGCCTGGATTGCAGCCCACTGACCGAATCAAACAAAGTTTGCACACCGCCGGATTCCCAGTTGACTGACTGGTGCTCAAGATCAACCGAGAGATCACGCAGCATTTGGGCATAACGGCGAATCCTTTCAGCGGCCAGGAATGAGGCGAGCAGCTCTTTACGTCCTGGTTGGGCGTTGTGCAGTTCGCCGGCCGTCCACGCCGTCATGCGAACTTCGTCAACGGCATGACGAAAATCCTGCAATGACGAGACATCCGAGATTGTGCCAGTTTTTAAGTCGCGCTCAAGCCCGCGAAGTTCTGCGGTGAGACTGCGCAACCGGGAATCGATCTGGAAACCTTTGTCTGCCATGCTCACCCTTTGCAGCCTATTTTGATGCTGAAGAACTCTGAAATGCAGTATGTTTCTGCACGAACATGGTCAGGGGCGATGGGCTTTGCCGGACCGAAACTGGATTGTCCTTAAGTAATTAGACGGCCGAGAGGGCCGCCCCAATAGCAGCAAAAATGCATATTACAGGCGATTCCGCGGGCCTTTCTCAGCCATCATGCACCAATACAATGGGGCGGTGGTCAACGGGATTTTGCTATGCGCTTGCGGGATTTGGCGACTGCTTTTTGCTTCGGTTTTGGCTTTGCGGAACGGATGCTCTTTTTCTTTCTAGGAACTTTCTTCATTGGAACCGCCGAATTTGGGTCGCTTGAAGCGCGGATTGCGGGCGCTGGATCGGGGGCAGCTTGTCCAAGAGATTCGAGGACCGGAAGTTTCTGTTTCATTGTTAATACGGGGGCAAAAAGGTCTCCGAGGTTTTCTGCACGTTTTAATACCTGGTCAGACGTGAACACGAGCAAATCCGGATTGTTTTTTGCCAGACATTGCTCCACTTCTTTCCACGTGACCGGAGTGGAAACGGTGGGCTGATCTTTGGCACGCAGTGAATACACGTTGACCGTGGTCTTATGATCGTCGTTCTGGCTCCAATCGACAAAGACTTTATTTACGCGCAAAGTCTTCTTCATATCGGAAACCACTTGATCGGGATGGCGCTCTTCGAAAAGGCGCGCAATCGCGTGGGCAAAAGACTTGGTCTGCTCAAACGTTACGGCGGTATTCAGCGGAATATACAGTTGCAGTCCTTTAGAGCCAGAAGTTTTGGCAAAGGACTGCAAGCCAAGCTGCTCAAAGATGTCGCGAATCCAGAGGCCGACCTGGCAGCACTGCACCATATTGGCGGGAACGCCGGGATCAAGATCAAAGGCAATCACCGTTGGACGTTTTACATCAGCCGCGCGCGCCAGCGAGGTATGGAGTTCAATATCGGCGAGATTGGCCAACCAGACCAGCGTGGGTAGATCGGCGGCGACGCAATAATCCATAAAGCGATTGTTGCCTTCGCTCCAGACCTTAACGGTTTTCATCCATGGCGGACGATACTTGGGGCAGTTTTTCTCATAGAAAAACATGCCATCCACGCCGTTGGGATAACGCTTGAGCGTGAGCGCGCGCTCGGCCAGATGAGGCAAAAGCACAGGAGAGATGCGCGTGTAATAGTCGATCAATTGACCTTTGGTGAAGCCGGCTTTGGGGTAAAGGACTTTCTCAAGGTTTGAGAGTTTGATCTCGCGGCCTTCCACCTCAAGCAAAGATTCTTTTTTGGCCATACCCCGTCTCCTTAATATGAATATGCGGAGCGAGCAACGCTACGCCGCTCGCAAGGGTTCGCTCGCCAGCCTAATTTGATGCGCGGCATAGCAACTCACATTACTGCTAAGCAGAGCTGCTGCCCCGCATTTCAGTGTAGATCTTTTTCCATGTAGGTCTTTTTCAGTGTAGACCAACGTGGCAGAGAGAATCGCCATCTAATTCGGGATGTCGGACGGACAGGAAAAAGCGCTGCCGGTGAGTTCGTCAGAACCTCCGGCTTTTTGCCAGCAGCAGGAATCACTGTTTCGCGAGGTCATCCAGTTGCTGGAAGAGAACCATGTGCCCTTTGTTATTTCAGGCGCGTTTGCGTTGCATGAGCACACAGGAATCTGGCGCGATACGAAAGACCTGGATCTTTTTTTACCGGCACAGGAAGTGGGCCATGCGCTCCGTCTGCTGGAGAAAGACGGGTTTGAAACCGAAGTCCTGGACTCCGTGTGGCTGGCTAAGGCGAAGCGCGACGGATATTTTGTGGACCTGATTACCGGCATGAGCAATGCAGTGCTGCGCGTGGATTATTCATGGATCAGGCATGCCAGCAGGGCTGAGGTCTTTGGCATGTCAGTAAGGGTACTGGCGCCGGAGGAACTGATTGCTTCCAAGATTTTTGTAACACGGCGCGAACGCTTTGACGGGGCTGATATCTGCCATGTGATCTATGGAACGCGCGGCAAGTTTGACTGGCAGCGCCTGATGAGCCTGATTGGCGACCACTGGGAGATGCTGTTCTGGAGCCTGGTGCTTTACCACTATGTGTATCCGGCAAATTCAGAATATGTGCCGGCTGACATCTGGGTGGAGCTCTTGCAACGGTTCAACGTTGAACTGGCGCACCCGAACAAAGGGGCGGATTTCCGGGGCAGCCTGATTGACGACAAGATGTTCGCGATTGACGTGGCTGAATGGGGCAAACGCAACATTCTGGAAGAATGCCGCGAAAAAGCAGAACTCATCAGCCGGGACACCGAGGAAGCAGCTTAAGAAAAGTGATTGGGCTTTGATCAACCACGCATGAGAATTGCCGCCACATCCGACCTGCACTTTACGCCTCAGGGCTATGATCGCATTCGCGAGCCGCTCTCCCATGTAAAAGATGAAGCTGACGTGCTGGTGATTGCCGGCGACCTTACCAATTACGGTAAGCCGGAAGAGATGCATTCCCTGCTGAACGCCCTGGTTCGTTTGCGCATTCCCATTGTATCGGTGCTGGGCAACCACGATTACGAAAGCGGCCAGGAAGACGAACTCATAAAAATGATGACCGCTGAGGGCATTAAGGTACTGGATGGCAGCAGCTATGAACGCGACGGTATAGGTTTTGCCGGGGCCAAGGGGTTTCCTGGCGGCTTTGGCCGGGGCATGCTCACGGCATTTGGGGAAAAAGAGATCAAGGCTTTTGTGCAAGCTGGTCTGGATGAGACGCTCAAACTGGAGCGCGCACTCACTATGCTGCGTACGCCGAAAATTGTGATTGTGACCCACTACGCGCCAATCTGCGAAACCGTGGAAGGCGAGCGGCTGGAGATTTTTCCGTTTCTGGGGAGTTCGCGCCTGGCGGAAGTGATCGACCGCCATCAGGCGATGATCGCATTCCACGGGCACGCGCATCACGGCAAGCCCGATGGAAAGACTATTGGCGGGGTTCCCGTGCATAATGTGGCATTGTCGATTCTTATGGCGCAGGAGCCGCCGTGCCCGTATCGGGTATTTGATGTTTAGCAATTAGGCAATTAACAATTTGCAATATTTTCTTTTCTGTAATCCCGAGCGCCGGGCGAGGGATCCCTATAAGCAAATAAATTTAAGCAATATCGTAGAAACCTATCGAAACTGTCCCACACTTTTCTCGAATCATTTTAGTGACTATAGGGTTCCCTCCCCTTCGCTGGGCTCAGGGTCGGGATTACAGAAAGTCTCTGCTACTATTATTCTCGAGTGAAATCAACAGGATCAAAAGTAGTCCGCATTGAAGCGGAAGCGTTGCGCGAGCTGGCCAACCGGATTGACGGACCCATGGCGCGGGATTTTGAACGCGCGGTGGAGTGCCTGGATTCGTGCGCCGGACGCGTGGTTGTTACTGGTATGGGCAAGAGCGGGATTATCGCACGCAAGATCGCAGCCACGCTTAGTTCCACGGGAACACCGGCGCTCTATCTGCATCCGGCAGAGGCGGTGCATGGCGATCTGGGGATGCTGGTGCGCGGTGACGTGGTGCTGGCGCTTTCTTCGAGCGGCGAGACAGAAGAAATCCTGCAGTTGCTAGTAACGATTCGCCGTATAGGCTGCAAGCTGATTACGATTACCGGCGACAAACTTTATCCCGCGGATTCACAAAAGCGCTCCACGCTGGCCCAAGCGGCGGATTTTGCGCTGGATTGTTCTATTGATCAAGAGGCGTGTTCTCTGGGGCTGGCTCCCACGGCTTCAACTACTGCAATGCTGGCTTTGGGCGATGCGCTGGCAGTAGCACTCTCAGAGAAGCGGGGCTTTAAAGAAGAAGACTTTGCGCATCTGCATCCGGGAGGCAAACTGGGCAAGAAACTGGCGCGGGTTTCACAGTTGATGCATAGCGGCGATGCGGTGCCACGAGTCCTGCGGACGACGACGATGGCGGACGTTATTTACGAGATGTCACGCAAGGGCCTGGGCATTACTACAGTGGTGGAAGACAACAAATTGCTGGGCGTGATCAGCGACGGTGACCTGCGGCGGCTTCTGGAAAAGCGCAAAGACGTGCTTAGCCTGACGGCCGGCGATTGCGTGGTGGCAAATCCGAAGACGATTCGTCCGGATGAATTTGCCATGACGGCATTGAACATCATGGAGCAGAAGAAAATCACTTCCCTTGTCGTTACGACGGCGGACGGCACGGTGGAAGGGGTTATCCATTTACATGATTTGTGGGGAACGCAAATGGTTTAAAAACAGCATTTAGTAATTAGCAATTAGTAATTAGCTTTGTGTTTTGAGGTTTGCGGAGTGGGCTAAAGGAAACTTGGTTGCCCGAAAATTGGGAAAAAATGGGGATTACAAGGCCCTGAGATTGCATACCAATTTATTGAATGCTGAAATTGCTAAATACGAATTATCAAATACTAATGACTGAAGCTATCGATCGCGCTAAAAAAATCAAAGTGATTTTGTTTGATGTTGACGGAGTGCTGACAGACGGCTCCATATGGCTCTTCCCTGCACCGGCTAACGCGCCCCGCAGCACTGACTCGCATGTGCAGAAGCATGCCGAGTCGCCGGGGTTCGGCATTATCAGCCAGAACATGATTGAAGCCAAAGGCTTCAATGCGCATGACGGCACGGCGATTTCCCTGGCGCGTCTGGGTGGAATCAAAACCGGGATGGTCACCAAACGCATTTCAGAGACGGTGGCTTTGCGGGCGCGAGATTTGAAGATTGATTTTCTGCATCAGGGCGCACAGAACAAATCAGACAGTCTGGACAAGATTCTGGCGGAGAGCGGCTTTCACGAAGAGCAAATTGCTTATGTGGGCGATGACGTGATTGATCTGCCGATCATGCGCCGGTGCGGATTGGCGATTGCAGTGGCAAATGCTCGTCCGCAGGTGAAGGCGATTGCGCACCATGAAACAGCGTCTGTTGGCGGACATGGCGCCGCGCGCGATGCGGTGGAATATATTCTTGAAGCGCAGGGCACGCTGGAACGCGTGATTGACGCATATATTCATGCGAGGACATCGATCAGAGAGCAGTAAGCAACGCCATGAGGAACAATTATGTCTATGCACAAGAATCTGCACTGTCTTACCAGAATCTTTTGCGCGCTAATACTCATTTCCTCGGCTATTCCTTCCCATGCTCAAGCAGATGGAGAACCGGTTGTCATTGGAAAAAAGATTCAGATCCATTCGAGGGTTCTTAGCGAAACAAGATTTCTCTTTATTGCAAAACCAGCCGGCTACGACGAGGAGCCTGAACGCTATCCTGTCCTATATCTTCTGGATGGCGATGAAGATAATTTTGTACAGGTGACAGGAATTGTCCAATTTTTGGCTGCGAGTGAACGTATTCCTCCACTGCTTGTGGTCGGAGTGGCAAATACCGATCGCACGCACGACCTTACTCCTTCCACTGAAGTAGAAACTGAGATTCGGTTTCATCCGAAGAACGGCGGAGCGAATATGTTTTTGCAATTTGTCAGCAATGAGCTAATACCCTACGTTGATCAGCACTATCGAACCCGTCCATACAAAATTCTCATTGGTCATTCCCTGGGAGGTTGTTTGCCGTTTACTCTTTGGCCTCTAACCCTGCGCTTTTCAACGCTTATATCGTTATTGATCCACCCTTATCCTGGAATAACCAGGCAGTATTGGCGAAAGCACAAAGCACTCTGGAGAAGTGGAAAGAACTAAACTCAGATTTTTATATAACAAATACTGGGGAGAGCGGAGTTGCAATGGCGGCTGTTCAGCGGCTATGCGCAACGTTTGATGAAAAACCCATCCCGGGATTTCGTTGGACCTTCAAACAAATGCCAGAAGAGACGCATATATCGATTGTCCATCAAAGCATTTACTCTGGCCTCGATACCATTTTCGATGGCTGGCATTTAGCCAACCCGCTTAAGCTTTACGATGAGGGAGGACTCGAGGCAGTGCGGCGGTATTTCAGCGAAGGAGCCAAGAGGTACGGTTACAGCAGAAAAGCTCCCGCGTTTACGATATCGCTGGTTGTTGCAGGGCTTATGGCACAAGATCGTTTAGAAGAAGCCGCCGCTGTCTTATTGCATGATCCCAAAAGCTATCCTGCGCCGTGGAACCAGCTCGATGCGCTGGCACGGTTCTATGCGCAACGCAATGACGTTCCACATGAGATCAAGTACTACACACTGTCACTGCAGGCAAATCCCAATAATGTATTGGCAAGAAAAAAACTGGGTGAGTTGGGAGTTGATCTAGAGAGGCAGTTTCCGCAAGATAAAAATAAATGATCCACCGGTTTCCCTGCCAAGACGCTTACGCGTCGAACCGGTGGATCAATTTTTTGGCTGCCGGTTACTGCAGCTACTTAGGTTAGAAGCAGCAGCTTGGAAAAGGTTGCCGAGACCAAACAAAATTTGCGCAGATCGGATGTTAACAATGAGCTTTTGCCATGAAAATTCGACGATAAAAAAGGCACCGCCAGAAAGCAATGTCTTTTTAAAAAACCAGTTATGTTGCCAAACCCGCTTAGACTACGCTATTTCTTTCACTCAAACCTAAGAGACACAAGTTCAATTCGGGTTTACGGGCGGCTGCTTGAGCGAGCGCAGGAAAACCACAAAATCCGGGTCTTTGCGCAGGCTGGCAAATTCATTGTCACGGAGCGCGCTCCTGGTGGGATAACCTTCTTCATTGGCTTTGCTCAGATAAAAACGGCAATGCTCCTCGTCACCGTGCTGGCCGTACATTTGCGCCATCACATAATGAAAATGCCCCAGATCATTGGAGCCGATCAGCCGAATGGAAATGGCGGACGAGGACGACTGGCGCTGAAAAATATCAGGATCGAGGTCGACGGCCCGCTGGTATTCCTTGGCGGCGTGATCAAAGTCTTTTTCAGAGAAATATGCCCCGCCTAAATTGCTATGGAAGCTGGCATTCTCTCCATTGAGCTTGATGGCCTTTTTATATTCCTTTACCGCCGCGCCGTATCTTCTGGAGTTGTAATAGAGTGCGCCCAGGTTGTTATAGGCCTCAGAGTAATCCTTGTTGCCTTTGATGGCGTGGAGAAATTCACGCTTGGCTTCAACATCGCGCCGGAGTTGCAAAAGACACATGCCGATTTTGTTGTGCAGCACGGGAGTGTCAGTCTTCTTTAATGCAGCGCGGTAGTAGTCAATGGAATCAAGATAAGCTTTTTGTGCGCGAAGCTGATCACCCTGTAATTCCAGTTCAGGCACAGTGGCATCTTCCGGAGGTGGAGGAACGCGCACTTGTGAAGTAGAATCGGCAGAGGTCGGCTCCTGAGCGTATGCAGGTAATGCAAGCAAACCCGATAGTAATCCAGTTATCAGGAGCAGATGACTGAAACTGCCTAGCCTTATACGGCGCGAACTTAAGCAACCAAAACTTAAGTGACCCAAACGTAAGCAAACCATGAGAGGCCTCCCTATTGCGGCCTGCCCTTAATGGGGACTGGGATTGACCGCAGGCTTGGTTTCTTTATTATCGTCCTTATTGTCGTCTTTGGAACCACCAAAAATCTTGCCCCAGAAGCCTTTTTTCTTCTTGTCTTTCTCCTGGTCCTGGCTCTGGGCGGAATTTTGCGTGGCTGGCGGCGACTGCCCCGGACCAGGCACACTACTGCCATTCCCTACACCAATGTTAGACGCGGGAGGGGTAGGAGTCGTTTTAGGTTCAATGCCAAAAATTCTTTGAAAAACATTGCCGTGGGGTTGCTCACAGGTTTGCGTGGGTTGCGTGCCATCAATAAAGGCCGTCGTGTAATCGTCTGGGCACGCAGGAGTGGCAATTTCGTTGGTTGCGCGATCCAGGGTCAATTCGACTACCCCCTGGGGCGGAGTGAACGGTTTTGTATCTGAATAGTTCGGCAGGTCGACTGCGCGCTTCATGAACTCAGTCCAGATGGGCAGGGCAATGGCTGAACCGCTGAGATGAATATCACTATAGTCGTCATATCCAACCCAAACGATGCAAAGCAGGTTTGAAGTGTAGCCGGCAAACCAGCCATCATGCGAGCTGCCGGTTTTTCCGGCCGCTGGAGCCATAAATTTACGCGCGCGGACGCCAGCAGGCCCGGCTGCTGTGCCGTTATTGATGACGCCCTGAAGCATATCCGTAATTACATAGGAGACGCGAGGATCAAGGACCTGACTTTTTTGCGGCTGATAGTTGTCGACAACGTCGCCATTGGCATCGCGAACGGAGCGGACCATGATCGGCGTAATGCGCTGGCCGTTGTTGGTAAAAACCGTGTAGGCGGAGGCCATCTCCATGGGCGTGGCGTCATACGATCCCAAGGCCATGGCAGGCGTGGCACGGACAGAAGCAATTCCGGCAGTCTTGGCAAGATTTGCTACCTTGTCATAGCCGACCATCTCCGCAACTTTTACCGTGGCATTGTTGAGCGAATGAGCCAGAGCGAACTGTGCCGTTACTTGTCCGTGATATTCCTCTTTGTAATTGCGCGGCGTGTAAACGTCGTCACCATTGATAAAGGCCGTGGGTGAATCGTCCACCAGGCTGGCAGGAGTAAAGATCGGCTGCTCATTGGTTACGGCGTTATTGATGGCGGCAGCAAAGACAAATGGTTTGAAGATGGAGCCGGTGGGTCGCTTGGCGACAGCGTGATTTAACTGGCTGAAGCCATAGTTGCGTCCACCAACCAGAGCGAGAACTTCTCCGGTATGGGGATCAAGCGCAACGAGCGCGACCTGCGGGATTGGCCCTGGCATAACCTTCGTCTCAAACTTATTCTTACCAACTTTTACTTTCTTGGTGCGTAGCCGGTTTACCTGCGTGTCCACTTCTTTCAGTCCGAGATCGACAGCCTGGGCTGCTGCCTGTTGTAATGACGGATCGAGCGTGGTGTAAATACGATAGCCGTCAGAGTTCAGATCTTCGTCACCATATTTGCTGATAAGCTGTTCGCGAATCAGATCGACAAAGTAAGGTGCGTCACTGGCCTCCACGTTTTGCGGAGCCAGTTTGAGCGGCGTAGCTTTAGCGGAGTCCGCCTGGGCCCGCGTGATGGAGCCTGTTTCCACCATGGCTTCAAGAACCAGGTTGCGGCGATCCTGGGCGCGCTCTGGATGGCGATACGGAGAAAGATAGCTGGGCCGCTGGACAAGGCCCGCGAGCATAGCCGCTTCTGGCAGCGTGATATCTTTCAGGTCTTTGCTGAAATATGCCTGCGCAGCTTCACCAAAACCGGTAATGGTGAACGATCCGCGCTGACCCATATCAACCTGATTGGCGTAAAGCTCAAAGATTTGTTTCTTGGAGAAACGCTGCTCAAGTTCGATGGAAATAAGAATTTCAGTAAGCTTGCGCTTCAGCTTTTTTTCTGGCGACAGAAAAAAGCCACGCGCTACCTGCATGGTAATGGTGGATCCACCCTGGCGATTGCCACCCTGGCGCAAGTCGATCCACCCGGCTTGCAAGAGCCGATAATAATTTACGCCGCTGTGGTGAAAGAATCGGCGGTCTTCAATGGAAGTGACGGCATCGACCATGATTTTGGGAATGTCGTCATACTTGACGAGACGGCGCTTGGAACGCGCCTGGCTGTCAAACAATCCAGTGACAAGCTGAGGCTCAATTTCATACGCGGTGAGGTTATCGCCACCGTCACCAAGAGAGGCAATTTTATCGACGCGACCATCTTTGATGCGGACCACCGCGCCTTCAGCGTTGTAATAAGACTCTTCGCCAGGCTTGACCTCAACGGCGTCCTTCATGACTTTGTAAACGCCAAACTTGGACTTGCCCTGCTCGCCGACTTCGGTGTATCCGGCATGGCGCAGATAGTTGGCGATCTCACGAGGATCAGCCTTCTGGCCAATACGGATGCTGCGCGGCTGAGCATAAATCTTTGCCGAATTGGTGAAAATGGGACCGTAAAAGCGCTTTTCGACGATCTTCTGATACTTGATGTAATAGAAAGAGAATACGCCGAAGAGAACAAGTGAAAGAATAAGAAACGCAGCTAGCCCGGCACGAAAAAATGGATTCTGCAGGCTGCCACGAATGCCTTTGACGCGAGGTATTTTTATTTTTATGGCCATTGTCCCAAGTAGGCGGAGTACGCCTGTCTATTTCTCTCAGACGCATGGGCGGGCCAGAGCGTTACCTGCGCTGGTGCTGAGAAGGTAAGTTCTTCTCCATTATATCCGTTTATTGATTGAGTTGGCGGTAAAGTCAATATCCACGGGGTGCACAATCATATCCACGTGGATACGGTACTTCACGCTGATTCCAAGCCCGTCACGGGTACGTGTGACCGAAACCTGATCTTCCTTCAGCTTAATATCTTCTGTATCAGCCTTGGTGACGACCATCTTTCTGACGTCGTCCTCACTCAGCGTCGTATAACTGTTTTTACGCGCGATGTCATCCAGTGCGTCTTGAAATTGGTAATTATTGAAATATGGAGGAACCATGTTCCATGCGACATAGAAGCAGCCAACAACGAATACGATTCCGATCAATGCTTTTATTTTGCCCATAAAATGGGTTGCCAGTCTCCTTCAGGACTGCACCAACTGAGTAAAAATGGTGTCAATGCCGGGGATGTTAGCATCCTGGGATTGGCGTGTCGAGCGAGAAACCACCTCGACACGGCCTTCCGTAACCTTCTTGCCAACGTTGATTCTGTACGGAATTCCTACTAAATCCGCGTCTTTAAATTTCACGCCTGCGCGCTCATCACGATCATCCATCAGCACGCTAAAGCCAGCATTTTCAAGCTTTTGCCCAATCTCCTCGGATGCGCCCATCAACGTCGCGTCCTTCACATTCGTTGGGGTCACCACCACATCAAACGGCGCAATCTGTGCGGATAGCCAGAAGCCGTCGGCATCGTTGTTCTGTTCAATCGCCGCGGTCAAAATTCTCTCCACGCCGATGCCATAGCACCCCATAATCGGCATCACTTCTTTACCATCTTTATCCAGCACACTCGCGCCCATCGACTTCGTATATTTGTAGCCCAGCTTAAAGATGTGCCCAATTTCCATCGCTCTGCCGACCACCAGCGCTTCGCCACAATTCGGACATCCCTCCCCGCGCGACACATTCCGCAGGTCCACCCATTCCGTGGGATGAAAATCCTTCAGCGGCGTTACATTCTTCAAGTGGTAATTCTCTTTGTTCGCGCCCGCCACCAGATTCTTTCGTCCACGTAGCGCCGTATCTGCCAGCATCAGCGGCAGCGCTTCCAGGATAATCGCCTGCGTCACGCTTCCAATCTGCGACCCATGGGCCAGCGCCGGCACTTTCACCGGTCCCAAGTATCCAGCAGGCGACATAAATGTCCGCTGGATCTCTTCTTCATGCATCGGACGAAACTCTTTGCCCTCAAGCGCCGCCGTCAGCTTAGCTTCATTCAGTGTGTGGTCGCCGCGCAGCAACACAATCACCGGACGCGTCCGCACCTGCCCCGGATTCTTCTTGTCCGGCTCAATCTGCATCAGCGCCAGCGTCTTGATCTTCTGCGTCGGGGACACGCCCAGAAACTTCGCCACCTCTTCAATCGTCTTCATGCCCGGCGTGTGGACCAGCTCCGGCTCGCCATTACCCGGCAGGTCTTCCACCCGCCCCAGTTTCGAGCTTGCCTTCTCCTGGTTCGCTGCATACCCGCATTTCTCGCAGCTCACCACAATGTCTTCGCCCGCATCCGTCATGCTCATAAACTCATGGGACATTGATCCGCCCATCGACCCCGAATGCGCCTCCACCACCGCATACTTCAACCCGCACCTGTCAAAGATTCGACGATAAGTTTCATAGTGCTTCTGGTAGCTCACATCCAGCCCCGCCTGGTCGATGTCGAACGAATATGAGTCTTTCATCGTGAACTGCCGCACGCGTATCAATCCAGATTTCGGCCGCGGCTCGTCTCTGAACTTGTTCTGTATCTGGTACCAGATCTGTGGCAGTTGTTTGTAGCTGCGCAGCTCTTTGCGCGCGATATCGGTCATTACCTCTTCATGCGTCATGCCCAGGCACAGCTCGGCGCCTTTGCGGTCTTTCAGGCGAAACATGTTTTCGCCCATCACCTGCCAGCGCCCGCTCTGCTCCCACAACTCGCGCGGATGGATCGCCGGCAGCAAGAACTCCTGCCCAATTTTGTTCATCTCTTCGCGGATCACGTTAACAATCTTCTGTATTGACCGCTGCCCCATAAAGAGATATGAGTAAATGCCCGCGCCCAACTGCCGGACATATCCTGACCTGACAAGAAATTTGTGGCTCGCCACCTCGGCGTCCGCCGGGGCTTCGCGTAGCGTGGGAATAAATAGCTGTGACCAACGATGCATGTGTTTTTGTGGACCTCAATCTGCAATGAAGAGAATATTCATTGTAACAAGGAGAGACTTTCACCGCAGAAGGACGAGTTAGCAATTGGCAATTAACCATTGGCCTTTAGCTCTTGGCTTTTGGCTCTTGATTTTTTTGACTCTTGGTTTTAGCCCTTTCCTTAGTGTTCCTTTGTGTCCTTTGTGGTTAGCTTTTTCTTATCCGCGCACATCCGCGAAAATCCGCGGTAAAAACTTTTTGTCTTTCTCCGCGCCTCCGCGTGAATTCCAGGTTTGCTTTTCGATCACCCGATCTGCCCCCTCAGCTCCACCACATCCACCGGACACTCCGGCCAATTATGCCGCCAGCACACAATCATGTCGCACCCGCTCGCCTCATGCATGTGCTTCAGAAAATTCCTGCTCTCGTATTCAAATTCAATCCTCACCCGTTCCCATCTGTCTTCTTCCACCTGCATCAACGCTTCGCAATCCGGAAACTCCGTCTGGATTCGCAACACCACAAAGCCCAGCTTCTCCGCCATCGCGCCAAAAAGAAAAACCACGCCTTGTTCATTCACCGGCCCGCACACCAGCGGACACGGCCTCATCGGCGGCCCATAAATCGCGCGCTGTAGCTTCGGACCATTTACATCATCTGGCCCTGCCCCGCCCACTTGCTCCATGGCCCTTTTCAAACCGCTGTTCGCCTGCCTCGCTGCAAACCTTCTGGCCCTTCTTGCATTGTCTGGCCCCCGCACTTGCTTCACCCCTCCAGGTGCCTTGTCTTGTTCTTCTCTTACTTCCACAATCGTCAGCACATCTTTCCATTCCTCCGCCCAGCCCTGATCTTCCGCATATAGTTTTAGGCCATACGGCACCTGTTTCCATTTCCCAAATCGCGTCAACAGCGGGCGCAAACTGTACTGGCTCTCCAGTTCATACTCAGCAATCGTGGGGACCTTCTTCAGCGTGCGTACCAGCCTTGCCCAGTCACGGAATACATCCTCCATTGGCGCTTTGTATCCGCTGCCCGTTCCAGCCAAATTGCATTCCGCCAGCAACGCCCCATAATTAGAAAAATGCCGCCGGACCGTCTTCCGACTCACGCTTGCAAGCTTCATCAGCTCAGCATGGCTTGGCGTATGTCCTAACTTCTCCGCACATTCCAGTACCGCGTCAATAATCTGCTGCTTCGTCATGGCTCCATCTCCCTTTGCTAAAGTTATTTTGGGCAATAAAAAAGCCACCGAGAGGTGGCGTGGGTTTTCTGATTTTTGGGGTTGTTTTGGCTAACTACTAAGTACTCATTACTGCTCTTCTGGTTTTGCGGTTGTTTTTGCTAATTGCTAACGGCTAATAGTTAGCGGCCGAAGGCCCGCCAGACACACTTCCAGCTTCCAAACCTTCACAGGGCTGTGAAGGGCGAAAGCAGCTAAAAACAAAAACTGAATGCCGACTGCTGATAGCTGACTGCTTTCTAGGATGCAGGCCTTTTCGGGGCTTTCCATAATGCTTTTGCGCTTCGCTGGCCCAACTCCTCAGCCAAGCCAAAAGCTCCCCGCCGACGCCGCTCTCGGTCTTTCCACTACGAACTATAAGCGAAAGTCGGGTTTTGAGTCAAGAGAAAAATGCATCCATGCACGGCTTTTTCTCGTCCACCAGCAACAAAGATTGCGTCCCCGTTTCTCTCCCGCCAACTCGTGAATCGCGCGCGCTCAAACCGTTGAAATCTGTCATTTCTCAGCCCCCTCTCCGACTGTCACCTGAGCGACACCAACAGCCATCAGGCGTGAGGGTAAAGTCAAAGGGTCCCGGTGCAGTGTCCCCTATCATGCCGTATCAGGGAGTTCTCACAAGAAAGCGCGCCTCAGTCCCGGACGGCTGAACGCATATAATTTGGCGCAGGTCCATGAAATTTGCCTTGGCGAGGATGCCCCATTTGCCATATCGAGACGCGGTTGTCAGTTACGTGGATTTACTCGGTTTCAAAGCCTTGATCGACGCATCAGATGCTGACCCTTTGAAGGTTGAAGAAATCACCGGACTTCTCCGGGCAGCCAGGATAAAAGCTGAACTAAACACAGGGGTACTAACGAATCAGGGAATTGAGCCGCTGGTCGATACCAGGATATTCTCAGACCTCATCGTGAGGACGAGCTTCAAGAGAGCTGAAGTAGGTTTGCCTCTCCATTTGCGTTTTGAACTAAAAACTCTGGCGCGCATCCAATGGGAGTTTATTCAGTTCCATAATGTCCTTGTCAGGGGCGGCGTCTCGTGTCAGAAGATGGTTATTCATCAAGACTATTTGTTCGGTCCTGGTCTTGTCCGCTCATACGAACTGGAGAAAACAGCTATCGTTCCGCGAATCATTATTGATTCGGAGCTTGTCCGCTTGATGGAAGAGTGCTCGGACCAATGGTGGAAGGATATTCGCGGCCGAGGAGAAGATGGCCATTATTTTGTTGACTATCTGAATTTCCAGGTGCGATTAGGGGACGACTTGACGGGTACGAATTTATGGAACACGCAAATCCTTATACACCACAAGGCATTTCTTTTGCGTGAGATTGGACAATGGAATACAAAACCTGAAGCGGTTCGACAAAAGATTCTTTGGATTGCTCTATACCACAATGAAACAATTGATCGTCTTGCTAGAGATGATGGAGATATGCGTGTCCAGTTAATGCGCCACAAGATTGATCCCCAGTTGATCGGATGAAATCACCAATCCTTTCACGAGTCTTGGCATGGGTGGATGCCCATCCCTCTCCAATTTCTATCCGCACTCCACCGAGGGGGCTCCATCCTTTGCGTAGCAAAGGCGAAGCCGTCGCGATTCAAGAATCGTGCTTCCAGGAAGGACTAGCTAAAGCGCCGCTTCGCATCCCTGCCAGAACGGGAGCTTCTTCCGGCGCAGCAGCGCTCTTCCCTGCAAGATGGTCCACGCCGTAGTCCGGCGGACGCAGCAATGCATTGAGCCAGAATATGAGAGCAACAAGAAATCCCAGAGGCGGCGCAACTCTGTTCAGTGGAACGTAGTCAACTCCCAGCACATAGCGGACGCCAAACCCCAGCAGGCTTCCCAACGCCGACGCGGCAAACCCCTCAATGATGCCGCAGGCATAACTCCGCCAGCGTATGCCCAGGACGATCATGAGCACGGAGAACATGCAGAAAAGCCCCAGCTCGATAGAGCAATCAATCACCGCGAACGATAACACCACTCCGGCCATCCCGTGCGCCTGGGTCGGAGGGCGTTGAATCGTCCAAAAAATTGACGCCGTCAGCACGGTCAGGATGGTTGCCGGAAATATGGTCCAGAACCATTTGCAGTGCTCGCAGAAGGGCCGAAAAACATGGCGAAATACGTCGTAAAGGGCCAGCATTCCCAGCGCCGAATAAATGACCTGGTCTGACCAATAAACCATGAAATAGCCTGGGTAGTGGCTCCCAAGTGCCGACAAAACGATGGTATCTGCGATTGAAAAAAATATGTAGGCGCAGAAAAATGGATATTGCTTCCACAACCTGCGTCGAATCAGCAGGGCGGCGAGCAAAACCATCAGAATGCTGCATATTAAAAACACCACAACCAAATCTCCAGTATCGCGGCTAAATAACGCATGGCTAAATAGCGCATGAATGATCAGGTAGAAGATTTCACGTTCAATCCATCAAATTGGGCGTCGCTAATCCGGTTCAGCAGGAGCAGAAGATTGCGCGAGAACGTCGGGAAACAGGAGGCAGAATCCAACTACAGTCAAAATGGGCAAAAAAGCTTTCTTTAATTCTTTCACGGTCTTTCCATACGTGCTCTTGCTGCGACATCTTAACCCAAATACAGTCCCAACAAAAGCTGGAAAAAGGTCATTCACCGCCTGGTGCTGGATCTTTTTACCGGCAAGCCATTTGGATATTACGTTCCGGGCTCCGACCTGGAGCAAAGCGGCGATTGCTGTTTCCTTTGCCTGTATAAGGCCGGAATGAAATGTGAGAGAAAGAAACGATGCGCACAAAAATCATTATTGTTTTTGGGAGTTATGGTTCGCACGAAAAATGCAATAAGTTTTCTCTGAGACTTCCCAAAGCTTCCCATTTCGGAAACTTTTGTGATGGCGACCTTTTGTGGTGAATGTTTTCTGCGCAGATTGCGCGAAGAGAAAAATCACACCGCAAAGATTTTGTTTGTCAGTGCCTGAAAAAATTGACGCCGATTTCAACAAGCATCCGGCAAAACAACCTTAGCCCCACCATCGCTTTCTCCCTGCCACGCATCTAATTGTAAAGATACGTTAACTCCGGCAAAGACTTGTACGGGGACTGCCTGAAACGCAACTATTTGCTGCCATTGGCGTTTGCACTAGTAACCAAGCCGGTCAAACAGAAACACTAGGCGATAAACGCACCGGCACTGTGGAGGGAGATTCAACAATGCGATATATCAAATACATGGTTCTTCTCATGGCTCTTGTGGCGCTGCCGGCGACACGCTCGCAGGGCCAGGTTTCTTTCGGGGTACAGATTGGGCCGACATACGGCATTTACAACGCGCCTCCGGTTTGCGAATACGGGTTTTATCCCACGTATCCGTTTGACTGCGCTCCTTACGGCTATTACGGACCGAACTACTTTGTAGACGGCGTATTTATCGGCGTGGGCCCCTGGAATAACTTTTATTTCAGCCATGCGGGATTCTACCGGCCGTTCTATTTTAATCGCGGCTTTGGCGTGCGTGAAGGTTTCCGTGGGGAACGCTTCCGTGGCGGCGAATTCAGAGGTTTCCGCGACGAACGCGCCTTTCGAGATAACCGCGCGTTCAGGGACAATCGTGGGTTCCGCGGTGGTGAGACTTTCCGTGGCGGCGAAAATTTCCGTGGCAACAGCTTCCGCGGCAATGAAGGCCGTGGCTATGAAAATCATGCCTATAACGGTGGCGGGCGTAGTTATGTAGGCTCCAACCATAGCTATAACGGCGGTGGCCACAGCTATAACGGGGGCGGACGCAGCTATAACGGCAGCGGAAGCCACGGCTACTCGGGCGGATCACACAACAGCGGTGGCGGCTCGTATCACGGCGGCTCAAACCATGGCGGCAGTTCGCATGGGGACCACAGATAACAGACCACCGATAACAGAATCTGCTGATGATCGTCATCGCTAACCGGCGCTGACCTTGAAGCAGAAATTTAAAGATAAACGGCCAGCAGCTCACGCTGCTGGCCGTTTATCTTTTGCTGAGATTTTTCATTGTTGATGGACCTCTATCGTCCTGTCGTCAGCACCACTTTACCCGTAGACTTGCGCTGGCGCAGCAACTGCATGGCCGCAGTCACGTCTTTCAAGTCCATTTGCGCGCTGGTATGCGGCTTGAGTTTGCCTTCCTTGTACCACTGAAAAAGCCTGGTATAAGAATCACGCAGTAGTTGCGGCTTGCGCGCCTGGTACGATCCCCAATAAAAGCCGATGACATCAATGTTCTTCACCAGCAGAATGTTGGCCGGCGCTTGCGGAATGCGTCCTGAGGCAAAGCCGATCACAATCAGTCTCCCACCCCACGCGATGCAGCGCAGGCTGGCGTCAAATGCGTCACCACCCACAGGGTCATAAACCACATCCGCCCCACGTCCGCCGGTAATGGCCTTCACCCGCTCGCGAATGTCCTCTTTTGAATAGTCAATCAGATGGTCCGCGCCGTGTTCCTGCGCAATCGCCAGCTTCTGCGGCCCGTTGGCGCAGGCAATCACCCTGGCGCCGATGGCTTTGCCAATTTCAATGGCCGTCAACCCCACACCGCCTGAAGCGCCAAACACCAGCAGCCACTCTTCCGCTTTCAAATGCGCGCGCCACTCAAATGCTCCGTAGGACGTTCCGTAAGTCACGGGAAATCCCGCGGCTGTCACATAATCCATTGCATCGGGAATTTCATAAACGCGATTCACATCAACCACCACTTCGTCCGCGTAAGCGCCAGTGCCCGTAAGCGCCATCACGCGATCGCCCACTCTCAGCGTGCTCACGCCTGCGCCCACTTCCATCACGGTGCCGGCAACTTCCATGCCCGGCGTGAATGGAAACGGAGGCTTCTCCTGATATTGGCCGGAAATCAGCAGCAGATCGGCAAAGTTAATACCCACGGCATGCACGGCAATGCGCACAGTGCCCTCTTTGAGAGGCGCAGAAGCTATCTCTTCCACCACCAGCTTTTCCGGTCCTGCCCATTCTTTGCACAGCACGGCGCGCATGCGGTCTCCTCAAAATCAAAAATCAACAGCTGAATCAAAAATCATGGCTTATTAAAACAAGCCCGACAAAAAATTTATCGCATCAGTAATCAGCGGCGGCCCAGCTTTAACCTCAAGCCGCTCCGCGACGCACCAGCAGCACCGTCTGGTCGTCTTCTTGTTTGCCTTGCGCCAGAGAGCGTCCGCGCAAGTCGTTTACAATTTGCTCCAGCGGATCGCCAGCCGATTTCAGTAGAATTGCCTTCAGCGGCTCCAATCCAAGCTCTTCTCCCTTGCGATCAGCCGCTTCCGTCAACCCGTCTGTCAGCACGGCCAGCAGGTCGCCTTCTTCGCAGTCAATGCTGGCGGAATCAAACTTTGCGTCGCTCAAAATGCCAATCGGCAGATTCGCCACTGACCGCTCTTCCACTGTCTTCAGGCGCTTGCGATAGTGCAGCACCGGCAAGTGTCCGGCCAGGGCAAACTGAAGAGTGCCTCCGTTCGATCCGCTGATGCAAGCAAAGGTCACAAAAACATGGGGTGCGGAAAGCGATAGCAGCACTCGGTTCAGGTCCAGCAGCAGTGCGGGAAGATTCTCATTCCCCACAGAGCCCATGCGCGCCGCACTCTTCACCATGGCCATAATCATGCCCGCCGGCACGCCATGGCCAGAGACGTCCGCCACATAAGCTGTCCATTCTGAGCCGTGCTCGGTTACATCCACCAGGTCGCCGCCAATTTGCCCGCTGGGAACGGACGCGCCATAAAACTCAAACTCGCCCATGCGGCATGCCACCGTGGGCACCAGCGCTTTGTGTACTTCGCCCGCAAGTTTTACCTCGGCAATCGTGGTAAAAATCCGCAGGCCTTCTTTGCGGATGAAGGCCACCACCAGCGAATATCCAGCCACAATCGCCATCATGCCCGCAAGACCTTCAATCATTAATCGGTGTTCCACGGCAGCGCGGCTGAAATCCATTTGCCCTAAAGATTTCACTGACCGGTCCATCCATCTGCCAAGTGCAAGGTTGGTCGCCAGTTGCAATGGGGCCAAAATCACCATTAACCAGATGATGCGGCGGAATCCGGCATAGGCCCACAACATGGAAAAGAATCCAACCGTGAAGGCCAGCAGTATGGTCCAGGAAACATACACCCAGGCATGGTCCACAAAGCTGAGCACAACGCCAAAGGAAAAAAAGAGACAGAAAATTCCCGCCAGAAAAATCAAGTCTCTTCCCGGTGGAAGAGTCTTCCAGTATTCGGCGGACCGATGCCATCCTGAAGATTGAGCCATAACTGGAATGAGTTTACTGTATTTGCCGTGACAACTGCGCTTCCAGTTCGTCTAAATGCAGGATCTATCATGTCCAACTTCAACAATAAAACCGTCTGCCTGCTTCTGGTTCTGGCTCTTTCCTCAAGCGTATTTGCTGCGCCACCGGCCAACGCGCAATCCAGCAGTAATGCCACAACCGCTGAACTCGCTGGACTTACTGAACTCAAAGCCCGCCTGCAACGCAGGCTGGACTCGCTTCATGAGAAGAACGGCTTCCCTGGCGCAACGGCCGCTGTTGTCCTGCCCAATGGAAAAATTATCTCCATCAGCACTGGCTTTTCGAACCTTGAAACCCGCACGCCCATGAAGCCCACAGACCGTATTTTGGCCGGCAGTATTGGCAAGACCTATTTTGCCGCCGTAATGATGCGCCTAGTCTTTGAAAAAAAGCTCGATCTCGACGCCAAAATCAGCCGCTGGATCGCCGACGAACCATGGTTCAAGCGCTTCCCCAACGCAGACACCATCGTCTTCCGCCAGCTTCTAAACCACACCAGCGGTATTCCGGAGCATGCTGAATCGCCGGAGTTCACCGCCGCGCTCCGCAAAGATCCTGACAAAAACTGGACGCCGCTGGAATTGCTGAGCTTCACCTTTGATAAGCCCGCCAAATTTCCTGCGGGTGAAGGCTGGAGCTATGCCGATACCAATTTCATCCTGGCCGGATACATTGTGGAAAAGATCACGCATCAGCCGCTTTACGATCAGGTACGCCAGCAGATTCTCGGACCGCTGAAACTGAATGACACTATTCCTTCTACCAGCCGTACATTGCCGGGACTAGTTGAGGGTTATTCCATGCCCAACAGTCCTTTTGGCTTTTCTGGCGCAACCATTATCAATGGCAAATTTGTGATCAATCCGCAGGCTGAGTGGACGGGCGGAGGATTCCTCTCAACCTCCACGGATCTTGCCCGCTGGGCCAAGTTGCTTTATGAAGGCCGTGCATTCGATAAAAGCATGCTGCCGGTAATGGAGTCTGGCGTTCCGGCAAAAACCGGCAAGGGCGACGAATACGGCCTGGGTGTGCAGATTCGCCACACGCAATTCGGCACCACCTACGGCCACGGCGGCTGGTTCCCCGGATATTTATCCGAGATGGAATACTTCCCTGACCAGCACACCGCCATTGCCGTGCAGATCAATACCGACGATTTTTCCCAGGTCAAAGGCCGCACGCACAATTACATTCTGTGGCTGGCGGAAGAAGTGTTTGCGCCCGCTACCCTTTATCAGCCGGTGAAGTAATCCTTTACCGCCGCATTACGCCTGCCGGATACCGGGGTCCTGGGCAGCAGAGGTAGCAGTCTTGGCCGCCGATGATTTCCTGAAGTCTTCCAGCGTAAGCTCTAGTCCGCCGAAATCAGGATGGAAGTTGTAGCCAATTTTGTAAGCCACATCCAGGGTGTCGCCGGATTGGAGCGGCTCGGCTTGCAGGCGCTCAGCCATGCGCCAGCCCATGGCGTCATAGTTAAAGCTGGCTTTGGCATCCGGACGGCGCTGGTTTACGCGCAGCTTGATGTGTTTCTCTTTGATAATTTTCGGCGGCTGCAACAGGCTCACGCCCTGACTGGAAAATACCGGCTCGCGATTGCCATGTCCAAACGGCTCCAGCCGCTCCAGGCTGCGGAACAACTCCGGGGTCACGGAGCCCAAAGGGATTTCGGCGTCAATACAGAGTTCGGGCAGAAAATCGTCCGCAGTCAGGCGCGCCTGCGCGTAATCATTCAACCTTTGCTTTAACACAGGAACGCTGCCGCTGGGCAAGGCAAAACCCACGGCATGCGCGTGTCCGCCGAAGCGGGTAAAAAGATCATGGCAGGATTCAAGCCCATCCAGCAGATGGAAAGCAGAGATTGACCGGCCTGATCCATGCGCTTCCTCGCCATCTTTAGCGATCACCAGAGCGGGGCGTCCGGTTTTTTCCACCACCCGCGAAGCGACAATCCCCACCACGCCACGGTGCCAGCCATCACCATCAAAAACCATGCAGAACTTCCCTGTCAGGTCAGGCTCGGCGGCAAGCTGAGAGTCAATCTCCGCAACAATGCGCGCCTCTTCGGCTTGACGTTCCAGGTTAAGCTGGTTCAGTTTTTCCGCGATCTCTTTACAACGTGCCTGCTCTTTGCAGGTAAAAAGTTCAATCACGTCACGCGCAATATCCATGCGTCCAGCGGCATTAATGCGCGGCCCCAGACGAAAGCCAACATCACCGGCAGCCAAAGCGCGTTCGCCAGTTAGGCTGGAAACCTCCATTAAAGCTTTAAGTCCGCCATTCACTGGACGCCGCAGGCCTTCCAGCCCCAGCCGGGCAATTGTCCGGTTCTCACCCACCAGCGGTACGGCATCCGCAATCGTGGCGATGGCCACCATTTTCAGAAATGACGGAATCAACCGGGCTTGGTCGGCTGCGTCTTTGAACTTGGCAAATAGCGCCTGCGCCACTTTGAAAGCCACGCCTGCGCCGCACAACTCTTTGCAGGGATAATCGCAGCCCTGCTGGTTTGGATTGAGCACAGCCCAGGCCTTGGGAACACCTTCATGCGCCTCAGGCAGGTGATGGTCGGTAACGATTAAATCTATGCCGACGCGCTTTGCCGTTTCTGCCGCCTGAAAAGCGCGAATCCCCGTATCCACGCTAATGACAACTTTTATGCCGGACTCTGCTGCCCGCTCGATGACATCGTCCTTAATTCCGTAGCCTTCTTTGATCCGGTGTGGCACGTGGAAATCAGCCGCGCCGCCGCAAAGCTCAATGGCAGTCTTTAAAATAACCACGGCGGTCGTGCCGTCAACGTCATAGTCGCCATAAATGAGAATGCCTTCTTTATTGGCGATGGCGGCACTCAAGCGCTCCACGGCAGCCGTCATCCCACGCATTAAGTAAGGCGAGTGAAGTTGTTGAATTGAAGGCGATAAGAACTTTTCAACATCTTCCGGAATAACGCCACGCAGGGCCAGCAGCCGGGCAAGAATAGGAGAGACTTTGGCTTCAGTGCGAAGAGATTCAACCAGTGCGGGATCTGGCGCAGCGAATCGCCAGCGCTTATTCATTGTCCTGATCGGTATCGTCAATCAGGATTCCGTCATAATCGTCGGCCGCGCTTTCCAGTCGTTGAAAGGTTTCATACCATGGCGTGGAGGCTTCATAGAGAAACATTACGCCCTGGCAGGGGAATCCCAGCTGGAGATAGCCGACCTTGCCGATAAAGCTGCGCAGCCATGCGGCTTCCTCCATGTCATCTTCATCCATGTATTCAATTTCCTGCAGACGGTTAATCAGCAGGTCCACGTCCTCTTTATCCAGAGCGACGTGATTCATGGTGACAAAATTCACGTTGGAGGCCTTGGCCAGCTCCACAAAATCCTTCCAGCCGTCCGGATGGTCTTCATCCGTGGACCAGGGGACGTTGGCCACTTCCTCGCTCACGTATGCGCTAAAGCGGCGCAGGCCATGGCCCTCAATGAAGGCGATCATGTCATCTTTCAGAATTGTCAGGTCTTGTTCCATGCAGGATTAAGAAACATCATATCGCGTTCAAGAGGGAAAAGACTAAGGCGGCAGGGGCGGACAGCGCAGGCGCAAACCCAAAATGCTACGCCCCACTCTTCACGGGATAACTGGCCCGAAAGAGTGGGTTGCTAAAGAAGAATCCCCTGCGTCATAGATGGAAATCCGCTGATTGCCCGTTCGGTCTAATCACTATCAATGGGCGAACAACGCGGCGATTTAGTCGCGGTCAGGGCGGGAGTCGCGGTCTTTGCGAATCTTTTTCTTGGCCCGCTTGCGCGCCAGGGCCTGCTTTACGCGACGCTTCTCACCCGGCTTCAGATAATACGAATGCCGCTTTACTTCCTTGATGATGTCTTCTGTCTGAACCTTGCGTTTAAACCGGCGCAGCGCGTTTTCCAGCGGCTCGCCTTCCTGTAATCGGACTTCTGCCAAGCAATCCCTCCGTGCAGAGTTAAGTTGGTGCTCTTAAGAGGATACAACAGACTGGCGGAAAATGCAGACTTGATTGGCGGCAAAAGCCCATTTTCCCGCTTTTTTGCTGAACCCGCATTTTGCAGCCATTTTGCAGCCGATTTCCACATCCAGCTTAGAAAACGCTGGTTCTCTTGCCACATATTTAACAAGTGCTTAACGGCGATTTAACAGAGCCAATTTAGAACCATAAGGCGCGCGCTGAAAGGTTGCGCGACACTCTACCTGGAGATGCTGCATGAGTTTGAAGTTTCCCCCTTTGAGTGCCTTCCTGGTTCGGCTGAAGCAGGGTCTGGCAATGCTCATGATGTTGCAATTATGTGTCGGAACATCAGTTTCCGCGCTGGCCGAAGACGGCGGACGCAAGACCAACCCAGATAATTCAACCGTCACGCCCATTAAGCACGTGATCGTTATCATTGGCGAAAACCGCAGCTTTGACCACGTCTTTGCCACCTACAAACCCAAGCACGGGCAGACCATAGCCAATCTTCTTTCCAAAGGCATCATTGACGACAAAGGCCGTCCGGGACCGAATTTTGCTCTGGCCTCACAGGTAAGCGCAGTCAACACAGCGCAGTACTCCATCAACCCGACAGGCAAGCAAGTCTTTAATCCCCTGCCGCCGATGATGACTGACGGCGCGCCAACCAAAGGCAGCGATACCCTGCCTCCACCGTTTGCCACACTGGCCACAGCTCAGCTTGCCGAGACTGACATTTTCCCGACCTTTATTCAGTTCCTGCTGACCGGCGCCACCGGCCTGCCCAGCAAATCCATCGATACGCGTTTGACCAACGTGAACAATCTGCCTGCTGGCCCTTACCAGATCACGCCATCAGTCAACTATGACGATTACACCGGCGATCCAGTTCACCGTTTCTATCAGATGTGGCAGCAGTATGATTGCGATGCACGCAACATCACGGCCAACAATCCCACGGGTTGCCTGCATGACCTCTTTCCCTGGGTAGAAACCACCATCGGCACTGGCAACGGCTCAAAGCCGCAGCCGCCGAACTTCACACAGCTCACCACTGGTGAAGGTTCCAACGCCATGGGCTTTTTCAACGTGCAGCGCGGCGACGTTCCTTACTTCACTCGTCTGGCTGACCGCTACACCATGAGCGACAACATGCACCAGTCAGTCATGGGCGGCACGATGGTAAATCACATCATGTTGGGATATGGCGATTTGCTCTGGTTCAGCGATGGCAAAGGAACAGCCACTGTTCCTCCTGCGTCATTTATTGAAAACCCCAATCCGCAGCCTGGAACCAACAACTTCTTTGACAATGACAATGGCGGCACTGGCAACTTCAGCAACTGCGCTGATCTGGGACAGCCGGGTGTTGCTCCCATTACCAACTTCCTTGAGTCATTGCCCAAACCGATTGCACCCAACTGTGAAGCCGGACACTTCTACGCACTCAACAATGTAAATCCTGGCTTCAACACCAATGGCACGCTGGCCACCGGCACTGTGGTTCCTCCTACACAGGTTCGCCACATCGGCGACGTGCTAACCGCGGCCAACCTCTCCTTTAAATATTATGGCGGCCACTTTGATCGCTCCGTGGTTGGAGCGCCAAATGCTTATTGCGCCATCTGCAATCCATTCCAGTACGCCAGTGACGTGATGGCCAGCACCGCAACCCGCACGGCCCACGTTCAGGATGCCGCCGATCTCCGGACGGACATTGCCAACAACACCCTGCCGGCATTCTCCATTGCCAAGCCAGACGGACTGGTGGACGGCCACCCGGCATCTTCCAAACCTGATCTGTTTGAAGGCTTCGTAAAGGAGATCATCAGCAGCGTGCAGGCAAATCCTGAAGTCTGGAAGAGCACAGCC
>DASXLK010000184.1:0-24155 GCA_036496365.1 Candidatus Angelobacter sp.
CTCGAAAGAAGAAAGCGGAAAGCTCTCTACCAGCATTTGTAGCGGAACAAACCTCCTGGAAGATTCAGGTACGGCCTTACGATTTTTACGCGGCGAAGCCCCCACTCCCGGCGACTTGGCTGATCCTAAAACAAATATTTCTAAATTTGCTCCGCCTGTTCCTCAACTTTGCGGAAAGATTAGTGCACCGCCAGAGGTCAATCTGTCATCGGCGAAAGTAGTTTTTTGGCGTGTGGGCCAGGAAGACGTTGCACAATTTTGCTTTGAGACAGCCTCTGTGCATCCGGATGGAAGCTATTGCGTGAGTTCTTTAAGGCCGGGAAAGTATCTGATTGGAGCTACCGAAGACGATGATGAAGATGAATCAAGCTCCCGCTATGCGAGCTATTATCCGGGTGTGCCTGAGCGCTCACAGGCGAAAGAAATAGAAGTTCAAGGCCAGGGCAAAACCGCGCACGCAGATTTTGCTCTGTTGTCCCGGCCTTTATACAGCGTGCAGGGTTATCTTCGTGGTGCACCTGAAAATTCATCCGAGCCCGAACCCATCAAAATAATGCTGCTCAGCGCAGTGCAGGATCGATTTCACACCGTGGCTCCAGCAGAACTGGAACCGCATGGCGTTTTTATGATTGAAAACGTGTCGCCAGGCCGATACACAATCTTTGCCATGACACAGAACGAAGACAACGCTCTCAGCTTCTTGAGTGAAGGTGTTGATATTGACGTAGCGGGGAATATTGAGGGATTTAAGCTGGACTATGTTATGAAAAAATAGCCACAAAAAACGGTAGCGGGCCGCAGCCCGCCACCCGTCACTCAATCGCTCCAATTTCAACTTGGTCAGTGCGTTGTTAAAGCCACATCATCCAATACAAACGATGTTTTCAGCTCAAAGTCCTCTGAGGCTGTGAAGAATATCTGGACTGTCTTGCCTATATAAGCATTCAGGTTGTAACTATGCTGCGCGTAGCCCGTTGCCTTGTTCAGGTTGGAGAAGGTATCCAGCGTTTGCAGCACAGTGCCGCTGGTGTTTCTTACCTCCACTTTGAGCGTATCAAACTGGCCCGTAGTGCTTGTCTCGGCCGTATCCACATGCAGCCAGAAAGTCAGTGTTGCAGAAGTTGCGGTGGAAGGAATGGCTACTGTCTGCAGCACCGTGTCAGTTGTAGTGGTGCCCCAGCCGAGCATCCATGCGTCAAAAGTTCCACCGTGTGGTGGCTCAGTGGCCGAGCTGTTGATGATGGAAAGCGGGCTGTGCGTTGAAGTCAGCACCCAGGGAGAAGGATTCGCCTTGCCGGCTTCAAATCCAGGATTGCCGAGCAACTGCGTGCCACCGGGTGTTGGTGTGGGAACAGGTGTTGGCGTCGGCGTGGGCGATGGATTTGGTGTTGGAGTAGGCGTAGGTGTTGGATTGCCGCTTGGTGAGAGTGCTGCTGCCAGGGCCTGAGCCAGGCGAACTCCGCCGCGCGCAAGCTGCTGCCGTACGACTGGTTCGGCATTCGCAATATAAGTAGCAGAGAGCGTGGTTGTTGTCGTGGTGCTGGTTGGAATTCCAGCATAAGCGATATTCTTGGCAAATCCCCATGATTGTATGGCCCATGCTTCCGGCGTAGTCTGCGCTTCTCCCTGTGCGGATGCAATTTCCGCGCTCAAAGCGCTGGCCAGCGCCGCAGGATCAGAATTGATGTCGCTCACCAGGTTGGCATCCCATGCGTGATGCAGGCTGGTGGTGCCGCCATCGATTTTCACATTCTCAGCGTTGCCGCCGGCATCTGTGCCACGTGTAGCTGAGTGCAATGGCTGATGGATATCGCCAATAAAGTGAACAATGAAGGAAAGGGCCTGCAGGCGCTCTGCCTTGGTTTGCGTTGTGTCCGCCAGAATATTTTCCCAGGCTGTGATCTCAGTCACCACGCAGGCCGAGCCGCAAGCAGTAACCACGTCCGCGTGAGTGGGGCTGGTGAGCGAAACAGGTATATCAATAAAGTGCCAGCCGCTGGTGCCGGTTGGCGGGTTGGGCGTTGTGAAAACTGAAGTGCAGGCGGCGTCCATGGCGGTGCCGCTAGTTTGGAATGCGCGTAGTTCGTCTGGGCAGACGGAAATTTGCGCCAGAGTAAGAGAGCCAAGAATGGCTTGCACCGGCGCGAACTGGCCGGATGCTGTCAGCAACTGCTGTGCGATATCGGCTACTGTTTCATGCCCTTCAGCGGACCACCCAAAGAGGTTAGCACTACCTAAAACAATCACTACCAAAGCTACTATCTTGCGGATTGCTTGTTTATTCATGCCTTAGACCCTTTCTCCCAACAGACAATTGGCCGCCACCATAACTGCGCTCGATAAACGGCTCACCGTACGATAACAGCGCTGTGGTTGTGAGTGGTGCAACATGAGGTGAAAATCTTATGAAATCCAAACCTGGTTCCAAATTGGAACGGCTAGTGGGCGAGATGTAAGAAAGTTAATGTTGCAGAAGATAAGTGCCGTAGCCGAAAAACCCCTGTGAAAGAAATGCTATTTCGCTGATGGAATAAATGAGAATGCCGGATCTGATGATCCGGCATTTGAAAAGTAAAATCCGAGGATATGTTTGTGAGCTTTTAGTTGTTCCGGCTGGCGGGTGGAACAATTCCATTCATGCGCAGGTACTCAACCATTTGTCCATAGTGATCGTTGGCGTGAGCAACCGGGTTTGTTGCCAGCAACAGCCGGGGGCCTTTGCCCATGGCGAATGTAACAATCTCCAGAGCATTGTCATTCGTTAAAGTGGCGGCAGCCTTGTGGCCCAGCGCGTATGAGTCCTTCAGGAACTTCACGATCTCAGCCTTGGTCTTTAATTCTTCAGGGCCGTTGGGACCTTTGATTCCCGCGGGCATTGGGTCGCCGGTGAGCGCAGACCAGAAAGCATAATTGGCGGTGGCAATATGCCGGACTTCCAGGGCAAAGGTGCGAACGCCTTTATAGTCACTGCCGGGGATGTTCAGAGATTCCGGGCTGAAGTTGTATTTCTCCTCAGGCATGGCTTCCGCGGCCTGGACAATCTGCTTTTCGCTGTTGGCAACCTGGCGCTCAACCATACTGGCAAAAGTGGGCGCTGGTTGCGGTGCTGCTTGTGCTTGCGGCGCGGGAGCTGCCGGCTTTGCGGCGGGGGCTGCGCCTTGTCCTTGACTGATAGTTGCAATGGACATGCTGAGCATCACCAGCAGGCAGATGGCTCGTAAATGTTTCATGGAATCTCCTTTTCTCAAGTGGGTGACGGCGATAACCAATATCATAATCACTAAATAAGTATTGCAGTGTGGTGATATTTGGCGAGTGTCTTTACGCAATATGCCGGGCGCAAATTGAAAAAGGAGCACGCAAGCAATTAAGCTTCCATGCTCCTCTGTGTGTTTTCGGGGGTAATTATTTTTAGTTACTGCCGCCGGCTGGCCGGCGGAATAATTCCGTTCATGCGCAGATATTCCACGACCTGGCCGTAGTGATCAAAGTCATGGGCCACGGCAAATGTTGCACAAAAAAGCTTTGGCACCTTCCCGGAACCAAATGGGCTGGGAACCAATGTATTGATGTTCTCTGCCGTCACTGACTTGGCCGCGCGATGTCCATAGGCGAATGAATCTTTCAGGAATTTAATAACGTCCGCCTTGCTCGTCATGGAAGCCGGGCCGTTTTCGTCGGTGATATTAACTGGAGGTTTTTCATCCAGTACAGCGCTCCATAGCATGTAATTCACCGCGGCCACGTGTTTGATTTGTGCGGCAAACGTGCGCACACCTTTAAAGTCGCCGCCGGGAAGATTCAGGCTGCTGGGGGCAAAATTAAACTTGTCTTCAGGCATGGCTTCTGCAGCGCCCACAAATTCACGCTCGACTGCGCCAATCTGCATCTCAATTCCGGTGCTCAAGGGAGGGGCCGCTGCAGGCGTGGCCGCTGGTTTGGGTGCGGGTTGAGCAAAAGCGCCAAGGGTGAAGCACGCCAGCGCTAGCAGGCAGAATGTTCTCAGAAGTTTCATTCGTTCTCTCCTAAAGTGTCTTTCGGTAATGGATTCGTCGATTGTTGTACACGATATCATGGAGCCCGCAGCACCTGCCCGCATGCGCTGCTGCCTTATGCCCGATGACGCCGGCGTGTAAGGGGCTGCGAACATGGCAAACTCATTGGACTGCTTCATTCACTGGATCGTGAGCGGGGCTGCCGGAAAATGGCCACTCTTTGCGCCGCCACGCGCGCAACATAAAGATGATCAAGCCGATCAAGGCGATCACTGCACCAAAGCGGATTTCCTTGAGCGTGGGTCGGGCATAAAGAATGTAAACGAATCCCAGCGCTGCCAGCACGGCCGGAACAGGATAGAGATACATGCGAAATGGCCGGGGGAAATCAGGCCGCCGCGCCCGCAAAAGAAGGAGCCCGAATACCTGCATCAGGAATTGCACCATAATGCGGATAACCACCAAAGCTGCAATCAGATCCTGCAAGCGCAGCATGCAGAAAAACGTGGTCACAATTCCCAGCGTCAGCAGCGAGCGGTGAGGGAAGTGATTTTTGGGATGCAGCTTGGCATAGGCGCGAAAGAAGTTTCCGTCCTGTGCCGCAGCGTAAGGCACGCGCGAGTAACCCAGCATCAGGGAAAAGACGGAAGCGAAAGCCGTCCACATAATGAGGCACGCGCCAAACATTCCCCACCAAGTGCCAAACGTCCGTTGCAGCAGAGTGGCTGCAATGTAATAGCGGGACTCATTCGCACCCACCTGGTCCAGTTCCTGCCAGGGCAGAACGCCCAGAATGCTGATATTCATGACCAGATAAAGTGCGCCCACAATGACAATGGAAAGCAGGATAGCGCGCGGGATGTTGCGTTCAGGTTTTTTAATTTCCGCGCCCAGAAAGCAGACGTTGTAATAGCCCCAATAATCATAGGTGGCCACCAGCATAGCCGCGCCCAGACCCATGATGAAGCCGCCAGAAAGATTGAATGCACCCGCAGGAAATGTGAATGCTCGTGCCCGGTCAAAGTGGCTCAGGCCAGCGACGATTACGAGCAAAATTGCTCCCAACACTCCCACGGAAAGATAACGCGCCAGGTTGCCAATGACCGAGATGCGGCGATAAAGCAAGAGCAGCGCAAGCAGGCAGCTGCCCATGGCCACGAAGGTTCCGTTGGTGATAAAAAGCCGAAATTCAAGCGCGCCGAGAAAGCCCAGCCCAAGAGACACAGTATGATCGGTGTATACATGGCTCAAGGCAGGAAAGATATATTCCGCATAGCGTGCAATGCCCAGGCATCCGGAGGCAATGGAGAGCGGCGCGCTGAATATCAACTGCCAGGCAAACAGAAATGACATCAGCCGGCCCAGGCGCTTTGCCCCAAAACTCTCTTTTAAGTATTGATAGGATCCACCGGCCAGCGGCATGGATGCACCAAGCTCCGCCCAGACCAGGCCATCGCACATGGCCAGAAGCGCGCCCAGCACCCAGCCCAGCATGGCTTGTGGGCCGTGCATGGCATGAATGATCAGCGGAATCGTGATAAACGGTCCCACGCCGATCATGTCAATAATATTGAGTGCCGTGGCTTCGCGCAGACCTACGTCGCGGGCCAGACCGGGCGCCGAAGGATTACCGCTCATTCGGGATATACCTGGTCTTTTCGGCTTTGGAGGCGCGCCACAGATGGATGGCCGCAATTACAAACCAGGCTATCGGCATGATCCAATTCCGGTACGCTTTCCCGGGATACCCTGGATGTAAGAAAGCTAAAATTGAATAGGCAACAGCGAAACAGCTTGTGACAAGTGCGCGTTGGAGGTAATCGTCGCGCGTAGGTTTTTGGGAAGAGGTACGATTTTTGTAGTTGCAATAGACAAGTGGCGTCAGAAAAACTATGGTGCCCAGAATAAAGCCCGCATAGAAAATCCAATCATTCGCACGCATTCCGATTACATAGAGCAACGTTCCCCATATAAGAATGGGGGGAATTACCAAGGTCGCCAATGCATGCCAGAATGTCTTTTGCTTCGTCATCATTTATTCTCATGTCCCGCGCTGACCAGGTTCACAAACAAACGGATGGCTCCTGGGACTCCGGCCGGAAGTTGCCGTGAGAATCC
Source organism: Candidatus Angelobacter sp. (assembly GCA_036496365.1). Classification (GTDB taxonomy): domain Bacteria; phylum Acidobacteriota; class Terriglobia; order Terriglobales; family Acidobacteriaceae; genus Angelobacter. Next base: position 6,114 of record DASXLK010000184.1, read on the forward strand.
ATAGGCCGAATAGATATAAATGCCTTTGCCGTAGTGGGCCAGTAGCAAGCCGCCTTTTTGCGAGGGCTCACCGGGATCATTACAGGCCAGCAGCGGCTTGAATTGCGTGTCCCATTGCGACATGAAATAAAGACCGCGCTCCTGCACCCATCCGTCAAAATCTTTTTGCGTGATCTTGTTTGGCCAGTTGAAGACGCGCTCTTCCGGAGCAAGAATTTCCACCGGCTGCTCTTCCACGGAGACGCGCACATTGGCCGCGGTTGCGGGATAAGGCGTGTAGTGGCCGTCGTTGAAGAGGCCAATGCTCTGGTTGTACTGGACGATGAGCGTTCCGCCACGATTTACGTAGTCCAGCAGGCGGCGATTATGCTCGCGCACGTCCGTCCGAGTGTCATAGGCGCGTATGCCAACAATAATGGTTCCGTAACGGCTGAGATCGCCGGAAGCAAGTTCCTGCGGCGTGATGATGCTGGTGTTCAGTCCAACACTTTCAAGCACAGAAGGAATTTCATCACCCGTGCCCATGATGTAGCCGACTTTTAACTGCGGTGGCAGCTTTACGTCCACGGCCTGCACGTTTTCGGTTGCGGGACGGTAGGCGTAGTAAGAGTCGAGATCAGGCCGCGTGATGACCTTGAATCCTTCCGCATATTGCTTACCGTTGTACTCAGCCCGTGCCGTCACAGTGTATGCGCCTTCATGCAAATTCAGCGGCGTGATCTGGAAGGTGTAATTGTTCAGGTCGCCGTCATGATCGAGTTCAACAGGAATGGAATCTGGCTCAACCTTCCAGCCCTGCGGTGTTTCCAGACGCAACGTGGCCTTCACTGGAGATTGCACATTGCTCCGGACATTCACTTCAATCTGCGATTTGCCCTTGCCGCCAACCGGCGCGACAACGACCGGCGAGTTCAGAAGAACAGAGATCGGCGGGCCGACCGCAAGCGGCCGCTCTGACTGGCCCAGCGTGGGATCGACAAATTTGATTTTGGCTACGGCGTCTGCCTCGCCCGAACTGCTGCCAGCCGTAAAGCTGGCGCGCGCATGTACTGGGTATGGTGGCCACGGATTGGTAAGCAGCCTGGAATCGCTCACCTTATATATGGGTTCTATTTCAGGATTAGTCCGGTTCCAGTATGGCCGCGTATACGGCGCAGTTTCAGGAACCGTAACTTGAAACTGGACTGAAGCCATTTCGCCGCTGGCGAGTTCACGCGTGTCGCTCTTGAGAACCGAGCTTTTCCAGCCCGGATCAAGCGCAAGCGTTATGTCACCGGCTTTGACCGGCTGCTTGCCACGATTGTAGAGTCGCGCGGTCATGGTAAAAGTCTGCCCCGGAATAGCGAGGCTGACGGTCTGCTCCATGCGCGGGAAATAGGAAGGCGCACCGGGGCCGCCTGCCTGGTCGACTGAAAGATCAAAATAAATTCCCATGGCTTCGTTCGCGGCGTCTCTGAGCTGCTGGTTTTTGGCTTCCAGCGCGGTAGTGATTTCTGCTTTGGTGACGGGCGTAATCGGCGCGTCCGCTACTTGCTTAAGCAACTGCGTGGTTTCGCTCAGCCCAGCCAGCAATTCCGGCGCACACGCTGAGGGATCCTGAACCGAAAAGACTTTTGCAGCGTTATCCACGTGCTTCTGCAATGACTCCAGCGCAGGCCGCAAAAACGGAACCTTTGATTCCTCGCCGCCGAACCTCGCCGCCAGTCCAATAAGAGAAGTATCAATGCCGTCCGTCAGGTTGGCTTCGTGCGTGTCACCGGATTTTGGCAACACGGAATCACGCAACTGATAATACGTATAACGCGGCCCCGGAGGCACGCGAATGCCGCCGGTCCCCTGTGATGTCTGGTGGGACAATCCTTCCAGCGCAAACTGCGTGTATGACATGCCAAGAATTGGACTGTACTCGCCGATGTTTAGTTTGATGGAATAATCTGCTTCGGCCACGTTGCGCTGAAACATTCCCGGCGGATTGCCAACATAAAGCTTCTTAGCTTGCCACGGCAGAAGGCCTTCTTTGATCTGCTCGGGGAACTTGTTGGGATCACCAGCAGCGCGGAAGGCTTCCACGGTAAGAATCGCTGAAGCCTGGTGATGGCCATGGCCATCGCGCGGCGTGCCGCTGAAGCGGGCAATCAGAATGTCTGGCCTGAAAATGCGGATGGCTCGCACCACGTCACCCAGCGCAATATCGTGACCGTGCCATTTGTTGAAGGTCTCTTCGGCGGTCTTGGAGAAGCCAAAATCGGTCACGTGGCTGAAGCGCTGCTCCACGCCGTAATACTTGTCGGCTTCCAGAAGTTCCAGCGTACGCAGAATACCCAGCTCGTCTGAGCTTTCAGTGCCAAACTTATTCTGGCCGCCTTCACCGCGTGTAACCGTAAAAAGCAATACGTTTGCGCCTTTGCCGCGTGCTTCCAGCGTGAGCAAGCCGCCGTCTTCGTCATCGGGATGGGCCACCACTTGCATAATGCGCGCCGTGGTATTGAGCTTGGTCAGCAACTGAGCAAGGTGCACTGCGCCAAGGTCTTCCGGCAGAGGCCGCGTATCTGAGAGAAGATTTTGGGCCGAAAATAAAAACAGGCAAACGACGGAGCAGAGAAGTGCGTATCTGTAGGGTTTGGAATGAGAATGAGAACGCATGGCGACCATTGTCGCCGTTAGACAGTATTTACGGCAAATTTGTTACCCCTGCACGATAAATGCAGGGTTGTCAGCGGCAGCCGCTGCCACTATGCTGTTAAGAGCTCCAACATTGTTGGTTATGCCCATCCGGCCCATTTCATACCTATGTGCTTTCCTGTTCGCTCTGCTTATTCCTGGCTGGGGGCTGGCTTTGCCGGCGCACGCCCAGGAAATCACCACCGACTCGGTCTTTGCTGACGCACCTTTTGAAAAGTGGAAAGCCGAAGGCGCTAAAGAGCAGGTGCCATGGCAGGTCCGCATGACGGCAGACAAACTCTCCATTCATCAGAGATTGATTGCCACGATTCAGGTCCAGGTGCCGGGGCCGGAGTTGTTGAAGCGTAGTCAGGATGAGCACATCATTCTTCTAGTGCAGGTTAGCAATGGCGAAGGCGTTTCTTCACGCAATTTTGGATTGCTGGAGCTGGATAACCTGAAGCCGGAGATGAAGCGCAGTGACGTGGAGTTCTCATGGCAGGCGTTTGCGGTGCCGGGGGAATATGAGGTGTCCGTGGCGCTCTGGGACAAGAAGTCTGGCGAGCATAATTTCATGCACCGCCTGTTTCACGTGGACGCCTATAAAAATGATCCATTGCCGGGGATGTGGAAAGGGTTGGATGCTTTTGAATTCTGGTCTGACAAGCGCGACGGGCCGGAGTACATTTTCCATTCTGATGTTGAAGGCAAGTTGCATCTGCCGCTGGCGACCCAAAGGCCAGTTCAGCTCGACGTGATGATGGACCTGACGCCTTCGGCGGACATCTTTCGCGGAAACTATGGCAATTTTAACCGCTATATCTCTGCCGCGGTGCCGGTATTCAAGATCCTTAGCCAGATCAACGTGACCAATGGCTCACATAGTGAAGAGGTGCTGGACCTGGTGCAGAGGCATATCCCATTCGAGCAGAATGACGGCAAAGATCTGGACTGGCCGAGCCTGCGCAAGGCGATCATGCCGGACAATGGCCCCGGCGTGGTGAGCGTGAATGATTTAAAGAACCGCCAGCAAAGCCCGGTCTTTCTGCGTGATGAGATTGTGCGGCGGCTGAAAAATTTGCCGGCGGCTGGTAAGTCCGGCCAGAAGCCGCTGCATGTGTTTGTACTGCTGGGCAATCCCATGGATCTGTATGCTTTTCCCTCTTTGCCGGCGGTGGAAACCGGCAATGAAGAGGATTGCCTCATCTACTATCTGCAATTTGATTTCTTTGAGCATGAGCAGCCCAAGCCTCACGACCAGATGAGATACAGTAATCGAGGCTTTGACCGGGACAGAAACCGCGATAGAAACCCTGACGGCTTTGAACGCGGGAGATTCAATGGGAACGTGGGCAACGTGGAGAAGCTATTGAAACCGTTGAAGATGCGGACTTTCCAGGTGCGATCACCCGATGATGTGAGACACGCTTTGGCCAAGATAATGGAAGAGCTGGACAAACTTTAGATTTGGCAGATTCAGAGGTTTGCTGTCTTGCCAATCCCCGCAACTTACGCGATAATAACAACTTGCCCTGTATTACCGGGCGTCAATCAGGAAAGGATTCAGTGCAACTGTGCTAATGATACGATTAGCGCGCATTGGTGCGCGCAAGCAGCCTTATTATCGGGTGGTGGTTATTGATAAAGAGCGCGCACGCAACGGTCGCTCCGTGGAAGTAGTGGGACTTTATAATCCCCGCACCAACCCCACCACAATCAACTTGAAGCGCGACCGTATTGATTACTGGGTTTCCAAGGGCGCACAGCTTTCTGACACAGTGGGCCGTCTGCTCACCAAGTCACAGGCCACGGCAGCGCCAGCGGCTTAGATTAAAGCAGCAGGAGTCAAAAGTTCTTTCCGGGACAGCAAGTTAAACTCAGGCTCTAAAGCCAGCAAGGTGAAGGACTCCCCTTTATGACGGAAACGGGCGGCGATATGCGTATGCTCGTGGAGCAAATTGCCCAGGCTCTTGTGGACGCTCCAGAACAAGTTCAGGTGACCCCGGTTGAGGATAATGGCGCCACGATCCTGGAACTGCGGGTTGCCCAGACCGATCTGGGTAAAGTGATTGGACGGCAGGGGCGCACCGCTAAATCCATCCGCACCATACTTGGCGCGGCCAGCATGAAGTTCCAGCAACGCTACATACTGGAAATCATTGAAGACGAAGACGACGAAGAAGCAGAAGAGGATGGGCCGCCGGCAGAGTAAGTTTCCTGATCTTTGCGCCCTTCAGGTCTTTTGTGGGCAGCGCTGAAGACGGAAAACTGATGCCTGAGGATGCTGAGTTCGTCGCGATTGCCCGGGTGGCTAAAACGCAGGGACGCCACGGTGAAGTAGCAGCGGCGTTGCTCACCGATTTCCCTGAGCTGTTTGCTTCGCGTAAGAAAGTTTTTGCCTGCGGCGAGAACAGTGGCCGGGCAAAGCAAGCCCTGGCCGCGGAGCAAGTGCGGCGCGAACTCGAACTGGAAGAACACTGGTTCCACAAAGGCATGGTAGTGCTGAAGTTTGCCGGCGTGGATTCCATCAGCGATGCAGAAGCGCTGATTGGAAGCGAGATACAGATTCCGCGCAGTGAACGCGCCGAGCTTGGTAGTGACGAGTTTTATGTAAGTGATCTGGTGGGCTGCACGGTGACTGATTCCGGACGCGAGATTGGCCGGATCAAAGATGTGCAGTTTGGCAGTGGGGAAGCGCCGCTGCTGGTGATTCAAGGCGACAAGGAATATCTTGTCCCTTTTGCCGGAGCTTACATTGAGAAGATTTCCATGGAACAAAAGCGCCTGGAGATGAAGCTGCCGGAAGGCATGCTGGAGTTGGATGCGCCGCTGAACCAGGAAGAAAAACAGAGGCAACACGAGAAGTCTTGATTGGGCCGGCCCATGAAGTTTAAGAAATGAAGTTCGAAATTGTAACTATTTTTCCGGACTTTTTTCGCGGACCGCTGGATTACGGCATTGTTCGCAGGGCGCACAATGCTTCGTTCATTGAAATTTTGATTCATGATCTGCGGGCCTTTACCACGGACCGGCACAAGACGGTGGATGACCGTCCATTTGGCGGCGGCGAAGGCATGGTGCTGAAGCCGGAACCATTGTTTGAGTGCGTTGAGTCTTTGGGATTGGCGTCGCGCGAACAGCGGATTGCCGGCGAAGTTAAAGAGACTGTGGTGCTGCTATCGCCGCAAGGCCGGATGTTTACGCAGAGCGTTGCGGAAGAGATGGCGCAACTTGAGCGGATTGTTTTGATCTGCGGCCGGTATGAAGGCGTAGATGAGCGAGTGTCGCAAGGTTTGGCGGACCGCGAGATTTCCATCGGCGATTATGTGTTGAGTGGTGGAGAGCTGGGCGCTGCGGTGATTATCGATGCCATTACGCGGCTGGTTCCAGGAGCGCTGGGGAATGAAGCCTCAGCCAGGCAGGAAAGTTTTAGCGCGGCTTCGAACGCTGTGCCTGGCGGCACAAGAAAGCTTGGCGTGGACAGCCCCGATAGCACGTGCGGTTCCGGCGGATTACTGGATTATCCGCATTACACACGGCCCGCGGAGTTTCGCGGCATGGCAGTGCCGGAAGTTTTAGTGGGTGGCAACCATGAGCAGATCAGAAAGTGGCGTCGCAGTAAGGCATTGGAAAAGACTTGGCAGCATCGTCCGGACCTGCTGGAGCGGCAGCCGCTGAGCAAGGAAGACAAAAAGTTTTTGGCCGAGATCGGCAAAAAGATTGGCCACGAATAAACGCGAAAGACGCGAATCGGGAAGAACTGAAAGATTCGTGTTAATTCGCGCAATTCGCGGCTAAAGGTTTGAAATTTTGGACGCAACAAGCGTCACTTGAATTGAAAAGGAAGAAGTCATGTCACAGCATCCCATCATGGAAAGACTCGCTGCCAAGCTGCAGCGCAAAGATATTCCTGCGGTAAAGCCGGGCGATAGCGTCCGCGTACAGGTCAGGATCAAAGAAGGCGAAAAAGAACGCGTGCAGGCTTTTGAAGGCACCGTAATCTCCATGCGCAGCGGCCCACAGGGCAGCTTTACTGTCCGCAAGATCAGCTTTGGACAGGGTGTGGAGCGTATTTTCCCCTTCAACTCCAAAGTTTTGGATAAAGTGGAAGTTACGCGCTCCAACCAGGTGCGCCGCGCGAAATTGTTCTATCTGCGTGGATTAAAAGGCAAGGCTGCCCGCCTGCGTGAAGTTGACCATCGCGCAGAAGCTGCCAAAGCTGCGGCAAAAGCCGAGAAGACTGAAGCCTAATTCGGCGGTAGTATGTTTCTCAAGAGCTGCGGAGGAAATTCCGCAGCTTTTTCTCTAGCTACAATTCTCTTCATTCTCTTCGGCATAATGGACGTAGCATTGTCTGCGTCCTTATTCATTTGCATACAGTTCTGTTCCAGTTGCGATATTCTGAGAGCAGATCGAACAAAGTTTTAACCGATGCCTGCCGCGCCCAAACACGCCCGAAAGAAAAGCAAGAAGCGCGTAATCCCCATCAATCCCGCTACGGGTGTGCCGTTTTCCGCCGGCACCATGAAAATGCGCTTGCTCAAGAAGCTGAAATGCACGCAGAAGTTTGAAAAGCAGGCATGGGCCTCCGGTGCAAAGCTGGTGGCCGGTGTGGATGAGGTTGGCCGAGGCTGCCTGTTTGGCCCGGTTGTGGCCGCGGCGGTAATTCTTGAGCCCGGTTATCGCATCAAGGGATTGCGTGACTCGAAGCTGATCGACCAGGAGACGCGGGAAAAACTGGCCGAGCGAATCAAACAACATTCCATCGCTTACGCCGTTGCCACCGTGGACGTGGCGCGCATTGACCAGCTCAATATTTACTGGGCGTCATTGCTGGCCATGCGTGAAGCTATCGCGCAGCTTGCGCCAGCGCCGGACCATCTGCTGGTGGACGCCGTGCGCGTGAACTGGGGATGTCCGCAGACCAATATTATTCATGGCGACGCGCTTTCGGCTTCGATTGCCGCTGCTTCCATTATTGCCAAAGTGCATCGCGACGAAATGATCCGCCGCTGGGACCCCGTCTTTCCGCAATACGATCTCGCGTCAAACAAGGGCTATCGCTCGCCCAAGCATCTGGCGGCACTCAATGAGCATGGGCCAACGCCGTTGCACCGGCTGTCATTCGCTCCGGTCTGGATGTGCCATGAACCGGAACAAGAAGAGTTTGGGTTCGATGATGAAGAGCTGGCCCCCGGGGCGTAGCTTTTAGCTCAAACCTTTAATCTTAATTTTCTAATTCTTCGGCTTTTGGCCCTTTAGGTTCCCCCGCATAATCCCTTTCCTTTCTGCGTTCTATCCCTGTGATCCAGAGGTTCTGAAAGCCCATAGTTTATGAAAAATCAGGCCGTAACCTTTCCTCTCGGCTGGCGGTTTAGTTCTATAGAAAGCACGTGGTCCCAGGGGGACAAGTGAACGCTGTAGCCAATTTTGCCAACTTAACCAGCCTGAATGACGCCAGCCTGAACAATGAACGGCTGCTGATTGAAGCGGCCCAGCATGATCCCAGTCGGTTTGCCGAGCTTTATGAAAATAACTTCCATCGCGTGTACGCATTTGTGGCACGGCGGGTGAATGACCGCGATGAAGCTCAGGATGTTACCGCTGAGGTCTTTCATCAGGCGCTGAAAAACCTTGGCCGCTTTCAATGGCGAGGCGTGCCCTTTGCCGCGTGGCTACTGCGCATTGCGGCGAATGCTCTGGCTGATCGTTGGCAGCGTGCTTCTCGCGGCATTGAAGTCCAGGCTGAAGATAACTTTAACGAGCAGGAAGTGCCGGGTTCAGGCAATACAGTGGAAGTTGAACGCCATGCCATGTTGTTCCAGTTAGTAGATCGTCTGCCCGCTGATCAACGAATAGTGGTTCTGCGGCGATTTGTGGACCAGAAAAGCATACGTGAGATTGCGCAAGAGCTAGGACGATCTGAGGGGGCAATCAAGCAATTGCAATTTCGTGCGCTGGAAACCCTGCGGGGACAAGTGAGGCAATCCCATGAGTAATGTTTCTATGTACGATGAACTCGACCAGGCCATTGAGCAGATGTTGGCCGCGCCAGACGCGCCACTCACGCAGCTTGACGGGAGTATTGGAGAACTGGCAGCGCTGGCCGCTGAGCTGCGCTACCTGCCTCGGGCCAACTTTAAAACGCGGCTGCGACTGGAGCTTGAATGGGAAGCTGCGGGACGCGCCGTTTCCGCGCCCGCGGAGCAAGGCCATCCGGCACAACCGGTAGTCGCCACGCAGATATTGCCGGGCTTGTTCGAAAAAACATTATTCGGCAAAAGATGGGATGGATATCCTGTGCGGCGGATGAACTTTGCGTTGTCCGCTGCACTGCATGGCTTTATGGTGCTGTTGATGAGCACGGGATTCTGGATGGTGAAGAGCTTCGCACCCAAAATCGATCCTAGAACGAGTCTTACAACACGGCTTGAGCCGTATCGCGTGCCAATTGGCTCCCATCCAAGCCATGGCGGGGGCGGCGGTGGAGCAGCGGAAAAAATTCCGGCCAGCAAAGGCATGGCGCCGCGTGCTGCGCGTGAGCAGCTTACTCCGCCTATCGTGCTGCGTAATAATTCATCTCCCAAGCTTGCAGCAGAAGCTTCAGTGATTGCTCCTGATCTGGATTTATCCAGGACCAAACAGATAGGCGATCCGCTCTCTGCGCTGGCCAATTTCTCCAACGGCCCCGGCATTAGCAGCGGCCTTGGCGGACGGTTTGGAGGCGGCGCTGGCCAAGGCGATGGTCCCGGGCGCGGCCCAGGTTCTGAAGGCGGTTGTTGCGGAGGTTTCTACAGTATTGGCAATGGCGTAAGCATGCCACGGGCAATTTATTCGCCTGAGCCGGAGTTCTCTGAAGAGGCGCGCAAAACCAAGCATCAGGGTGAGGTGATCTTGCTGGCAACAATTGGCGTGGACGGCCTGCCGCGAAACCTTACGGTTGTCCGCTCACTGGGCATGGGGCTGGATGAGAAGGCACTGGAAACAGTGCGCACCTGGCGCTTTGATCCGGCAAAAAAAGACGGGCGGCCAGTTGCGGTACAGATGAATATCATCGTGAACTTCAATCTGTTTTAGAAGGTTGTCACCAGCAATTTTTAACGCTCGCTATGGTTTAACGCCCGCTCTGATTAACGTTCGTTCTGATTTTTTGACGTTCGCTCCGAGAGCGGCGTGCAGACAAAGCTTTCCTTCCCTGCGCGCCGTTCTTGCGACCCGGGCCGTAGATTTTTGCTTGAGCAGTGCTGAACACTAAGCCAACCCTGGCTCTTGTTTTCATCAGCGCTGACTGGGACAGAATCTGCGGCCTTTTACTATTGCACTGCAAATTGTGCAGATACGGAACTGCTGCTGGCTGCATAAAACCTGCCTGCGCGTTGACCCTGCTCTATGCGGCATTTAAACTGAAGCTGGCCCCTTGCCGTGCGCAAAATCGCAGCCGGAGAGCGAATCCCCCGATGAGTACAACTGCCGACGTGACTACAGCCCCTAGAATCGAATCCATTGCGGAACTCAAGCGCCTGGCCAATCGCCTGCGCATAGAAATTATCAAGATGATCGGCACGGCGGGCAGCGGACATCCCGGCGGGTCACTCTCTGAAGTGGAGTTGCTGACGGCGCTCTATTTCCGTGTGATGCGCCACAATCCCAAAGATCCGCGCTGGCCGGAGCGTGACCGTTTTGTTCTCTCCAAAGGGCACGGCTGCCCGGCTCTTTATGCGGTGATGGCTGAGGCTGGTTATATTGACCGCTCTGTGCTGGGCACGCTGCGCAAGATGGGATCGCCTTTGCAAGGGCATCCGGATATGCGTTTTTTTCCGGCCATTGAAGCCAACACGGGATCTCTGGGGCAGGGACTTTCCATTGGCTGCGGCATGGCGCTGGCGGCCAAGATCGATAACAAAGATTGGCACACCTTTGTGCTGATTGGCGATGGCGAAGTGCAGGAAGGCCAAAATTGGGAAGCGGCTATGTTCGCTCCTTACCACAAGGTGCAAGGCCTTACGCTGATCATTGACTATAACCACATACAGCTTGACGGTTTTGTGAAAGACATTCTTGACGTAGCGCCGCTGGTGGAAAAATTTGAAGCTTTTGGCTGGCGCACGCTGGCCATCGACGGCCACGATTTCAACCAGGTGATCCCTGCGCTGGAGACAGCCCGCAACGCGAAAGACGGCAAGCCGACCTGCATTGTGGCCAGCACCGTAAAAGGTAAAGGCGTTTCGTTCATGGAGAACACTGCGGCGTGGCATGGCGTTGCGCCAAATCCGGAGCAGGTGGCTGCGGCGGTGGCTGAGCTGGAAGCTGCGGCGAAGAAGCTTTAAGAATGCTTACCGCTGATTTTTGCGGATGAACGCGGATTAGAAATTCAGCCGCGAATGAACGCGAAAAGAAAGAATAGTCAGGCTTTTGCAACCAGAACAAGGAGAACCCTTTGAGCTCAACCACAATCCCCACTACGAATAAGAAATATGCACCCAAGATGGGCGTCGCTACGCGTGAAGCATACGGGCAGGCTCTGGTTGAGTTGGGCAAGGCCAATCCGAACGTGATTGTGCTGGATGCTGATCTGGCCAAATCGACTTTCAGTGCCAGCTTCCAAAAAGTTTTTCCGGAGCGTTTTTTTACGGTTGGCATTGCTGAGGCCAACATGGTGTCCATTGCCGCCGGATTGGCTCTGGCCGGTAAGCTGCCGTTTGCTTCATCGTTCGCGGTCTTTATTTGCGATAAAGGGTTTGATCAGCTTCGCGTGGGCGCGGCTTATCCCAACGCAAACGCCAAGTATGTTGGCTCACATGGCGGCATCTCGATTGGTGAAGACGGTCCCAGCCAGCAGTCAGTAGAAGATTATGCGCTCATGTGCGCGCTGCCTGGCTTCGTAGTACTCAGCCCCTCTGACGAATTCTGTGCGCGCGCATTGGTGCATCGGATGGCAGAGCATGTTGGTCCGGCTTACATGCGCACGGGCCGCCCTAAAACAGCAATCATCTATAGCCCGGATGATAAGTTTGAAATCGGCAAAGCCAAGCAGCACGGCGACGGACGTGACGTGGCGATTATCGCTTGCGGTCTTGAGGTGAGTTATTCGCTGGAAGCGCAGGCGCAACTGGCCGGAGAAGGCATTAACGCGCGCGTGATTGATATGCACACCATCAAGCCAATCGACGAAGCCGCGGTTGCCAAAGCCGCGCAGGAGTGCGGCGCAATTGTGACCGCGGAAGAGCACTTGCTTGACGGCGGATTGGGGTCGCAGATCGCGCGGGCAGTCGGGAAGTCGTTTCCTGTCCCCATGGAGTTTGTTGGCATCCAAAACACCTATGCCGAATCCGCCACACCGGAACAACTGATGGAAAAGTACGGACTGACTGCGCCGTTTATTGTGAAGGCGGTAAAAGCTGTGCTCAAGAGAAAAGCACGCTAGCGGCAGTGGCCCTCGATTTTTTCCGGCACTTCACCACATCTTTCCCATAATGGTACGCGGACATGTCCACAATCGCGTGTGCCGGGCCGAAAACCTTGTTGCGGCCTGAATTTCTGTGAATATACTAACCCGAGTTTTCAAGATCGATTAGCAAGAGGTGAGATATGCAACAGGACAAGCTGCAAGCCATTACCATACCCTTAGCGGAAGGTGGAACGACTCTTCGTATTGGAGAAGAAGCGACCACAGAGGCCGTTGGGGAAGAGAGTTCAACTGGAACCACCGGAGAGGGCCCTGCCCCCGCAATTAGCGACCTAAGCACACTGGGCGGCCCGTTTGGGGCTTACTAGGCTCCTTTAACCTGATTAAGAATGGCACTCTTATTGGCCGGCGGTTTTCTGGATCCCAACATCACCGCTCTGTCGGATACCGCTCTGCGCACAAACGTGGAATTGCTGGATCTGCGACTGCCTGCCGATGAGAGTCCGGCGTTTTGCTGGACACTGGAACAAGGCGCTCCGCACATATCTGGCAAGCATCTTAAAGCTACTGGCGCATTCATTCGCCATGATGTGTTCGGCGGAATGCAAGATCCCCGCCCGGAAGTTTCGGCGCGCGCCTATGCCTGGTATCAGACGTTAATGGGATGGTTTTTGTCTGAACCGCGCATTCGTTTATTCAACCGACATATTTCTTCGGCCGCCATGAACAAGCCAGCTGCGCTTGTGCTGGCCCGCGAAGCCGGGCTGCGCATACCGCAGACATGGGTCACCAATGAGGTAAGCAAATTAGCCGGCAACGGAGTGAACCATAGCCAGCCGGAAGGCGAGCGCCGGGAAAACGTAAATCAGGAAGACAATCAGCTGGGGAAGATGATCGCCAAGCCGGTCCTTGGCGGCGACTATTGTTATTCGCTTCCGGAAGCATTGGTCAAAACCAATCTCCGCAATGGACTGGCGGCAGTGCCTGCTATCGTGCAAAAGCGCTTGATTGCGCCTGAGATACGCATCTATGTGATCGGGGAATCTGCTTTTGCGTTTGAAGTCCGAAGTGGCTCCCTGGATTACCGCGTGAACCAGGATGCTGAATTGATTCTGCTGCCGGAAGTTCCCACGGAGCTAGCCATGCTGCGCAAATTGATGTTGCGGCTGGGCATGGATTTTGGCGCTGCCGATTTCAAGACGGACCCAGAGACGGGCCAACTGGTCTTTTTGGAGTTGAATACATCACCCATGTTTGCCCGCTTTGACCAGGTCAGCGGAGGACAAGTCTGCGCCGCCATCATTCATGAGCTAACAGCCACGACCTGACGGCGGCGAGAAACGGCCCAAACCCTTTACCGAGGCGCAGCCGTTGTGGGATCAATCATTTTGCTGACTTCCGTGATTTTTGTGGCAGGAAAACCGCTGATCTCCGCATGCTTGTGGATGATCGCTTCATCCTTGGCCAAATAGACGCAGAAAGTTTTGTCCGCGGCAACGAAAGATTCCACCCACTGGATATCCGGTCCCAGCTGCTTCAGCGCTGCATTTGATTTAGTTGCAGCTTCCCGCAACTGCTCGCGTTCCAAACTCCCCACTTTTGGGATATCGCGCTCAATAATGTACTTCTTCATCCACATCCTCCGTCTGACTTGTTCAATTTAGCTTTCTGTCTTTAACCATAGACGCTGAAGAGGGGTTGCGGCAAGATGGCAGATTTGCCATTATAGATAGGTGATTCAGCCATAATTGCTGCTGCAAGGATTCAACGCCCAGGAGCTATCCATGACAGATGTGACCATTCTGTTTCTCGACCAGATGTTCCCCTCCACAGCCATCGGCCCCATGGAGGTATTCCGCCATGCCGGCGCGCTTTGGAATGTTTTAACCGGACAGCAGTCGGCCCCACGTTTTCGTGTAACAACTGCATCCATCGATGGCCGGGCAGTGGATTGCGATGGATCAATTCGAATCCAGCCAGTTGCGGCCCTCAAAGACATTCACAAAACGGATTTGATCTTCATTCCGTCTACCGGAATTAGTCTGGATGACGTAGCTGAACGCAATGCGCCGGTGGTGCCATGGCTAAAGCGCTGGCATAAACGTGGCGCGGCAGTTGCCAGCGTGTGCTCCGGCGTAGGGTTGGTAGCAGCCACAGGGCTGCTTGATGGCAAACGCGGCACCACGCACTGGGGTCTGGCCGAGCAGTTCCGCCAGAAATATCCCAAAGTGAAGTGGATGCCGGAACTTATGGTTACTGAAGACCGCGGTCTCTATTGTGGCGGAGGGGTTAACGCTTCACTTGATCTTTCACTGCATCTGGTGGAACACTTCTGCGGTCATGACGTTGCCATGCAAAGCGCCAAGGCGCTGCTTATTGAGACACCGCGTGCATGGCAGGCGGGATTTGCAGTGGTCCCGCTCAAGACCGTGCATTCAGATGAAACCATCTCAAGCGCCCAGGAGTGGCTGCACCAGAATTTTCATCGAACGTTTTCGCTTGAAGCGCCAGCCCGACGCGTAGGCATGAGTCTGCGCAATTTCATTCGTCGCTTTAAGCACGCGACCGGAGATAGCCCATTAATTTATCTGCAGAAGCTGAGGATCGCCGCGGCCAAGCGGCTGCTGGAGAGCGACCATCGCACCATGCAGGAAATTAGCGACGCTGTCGGCTATCAGGATGTCGCCTTTTTTCGCCAGCTCTTTGAACGACATACGGGCACTTCTCCCAGTGCATACAGGCAAAGATTCGGAATATAGGGGGTAAAACTGTTTTCGACGAGCAAGGTCTATCCACCTTGCAAAGCCACCTGGACTCCATCGCCGGGAATCACCAGGCGTGCACCGGCAGAGTGGGCTTGTTGCGCCAGCTCCGCCCGCGTAAGCAAGCAATGATTGATGGCCTCCATGTGGACGGCAATTACCTGCGCATGCGGTGTTGAGCGGCATACGCGGATCACATCTCCGGCGGTCATGGTGATGGGATCGCCGTGCAAGAATTGGGCGGCTCCGGCATTTACCACAATCACATGCGGATTGTGCTCCTTGATTGTCTCTGCTACCTGGTCATACCAGATCGTATCGCCGGTGATATAGAGATTCGGTTCACCTTCACTGCTGAGCAGGTACCCGCTGGAGGGCGCCATGGCGCGCGCCATTTCTCCGGTTCCATGTTGCGCCGGCGTGCGCCTGATACAGATGTGACTCCAATATTTAGTGTCATGTACCGGCGATGCATTCACAAAATGTACGGCCTCAATCTTCTGCAGATCTTCCGGCTGGCACAACAGCGGTAAATCTTTGGGCACAAGCTGGATCGCCGTATCATCCCAGTGGTCGCGATGCGTATGCGTAACCAGAACCAACTGCACGCCATCCAGCACCCGTTCAACAGGGAAAGGCAACGGCACCAGCGGATTGGGACGCGGATGTGGAGAATTCTGGATTGCCGCCATCGTTCCAGCATCACTGAGCATGGGATCAACTAATATTTTCATGCCAGCGTAATCGAGAAGTAGAGTAGCGTGGCGCACTAATTGCAACTTCATGCAAAGATCTCCTTGGCTGCCATGACTGTATTGCAATGGATTGTAACCGTGTCTTCCACTCTGCGGGCATAACCGCCGGCATAAGTAATCATTACCGGGATGTTTCTCGTCTTCGCTACTTTTAATACCAACTCATCGCGCTTCTTCAGGCCTTCGATGGTGAGTGACAATCCGCCCAACTGATCTTCTTTATATGGGTCTGCCCCGGCGATATAGCAGAGCAATTCCGGCTCAAAATGGCGAAAGGCTGAACTCAACGACTGGTCAAGCCAGCCAAGATATTCGTCATCGTTCGTTCCATCTGGCAAATTCACATCAATGGAAGATGGCGGTTTGTAAGCGGGATAGTTATGCGCCTGGTGCAATGAGATGGTGAACACATCAAGTTCGCCGGCCGGGTGATGAAAGTGCTCTTCATGTCTGGCTTGAATATCGCGCTGGCTTGCACTGGCGCTGGGCAGCGGATGGCTGAGCTTAATCTTGGGCGGAAAAATTGCCGCTGTCCCGTTGCCATTGTGCACGTCACAATCCACCGTCATGGCGCGGGTGATTTTGCCTTCCTGGTGCATGCGTTTAATTGCGACGGCTACATCATGAATCACGCAGAAACCCTCTCCATGGTCGGGAAAAGCGTGATGAAAGCCGCCGCCAATGTTGCAGGCGACACGCTCGCGCAACGCCAGGTCCGCGGCCAGAATGGAGCCTCCAGCCGCCAGCCAGAAGGCCTTCACCAGCTCCGGCGAGTAAGGCACCTCCATCTGCTGCTCTTCCAGCGCGGAGAGCGTACCCATTTTGAGCTTCTGCACATACTCGCGCGTATGCACCAGCAGAATGTCTTCATCGTGTGCTGGCTGCGGTGTGATGAAGTCCCCAGGCCCGGCCAGCCCGCTCTCCAGCAGCCGCTTGTGGATCAGCCGGTATTTCTCCGCGGGAAAAACATGTGCGCCGATGGGAAGATAGTAGTCGTCGGTATAGACCAATTTGAAAGGCAACATTACCGGATAAGATTAACGCGGAACTTAGAGCTGCTGCAAAAGGCCATCTGCGCTTGGGCTAAATTGGATAGCAATTTCATCCCCCGCATCGTAGTATTTCAGGCTTATCGAAGGAGGTATATCCGTGGTCTTTAGCATGTCACTCGCGACATACACCATGATTCATGTAATCATCAGCCTGGTGGGTATCGGTTCCGGCCTGATCGTTTTATTTGGGATGTTTGGCCGTAAACGGCTTGATGGTATGACCACGGTTTTTCTGATTGCCACCGTATTGACCAGCGTCACTGGCTTCTTCTTTCCCTTTGTGCATGTTACGCCGGGAATTATTCTCGGAATTTTGTCGCTTATCGTTCTGGCGATTTGCATTCCTGCGCGCTACACGTTTCACATGGCAGGGAAATGGCGCGCCACCTATGTGATTACTGCCGTGATTGCACTTTATTTCAATTGCTTTGTGCTGATAGCGCAATCATTTCAGAAGGTGCCTGCACTCCATAAGTTGGCGCCCACAGGAAGTGAACCGCCTTTTGGGATTGCGCAGGGCATATTGCTGGTGCTGTTCATTGTGGCTGGCATTCGAGCGGCGAAGAAGTTTCATCCTGTGACTACGTAAGCGCGAAAAGTCGATTTAGAACCCTGCCGCTGGCCCAAAAACCCATTCTGTAGACAGCGGCAAGTTCTTGCGTTCTTCCGCGCCGCGAAAGAAAATAGGTAGTGAGGTACTCAAGGGATGTGCAGAAATATTAAAACCCTGTTCAACTTTGATCCGCCGGTTACGCGTGAAGAGGTCCAAGCCGCTTCGCTCCAGTTTGTGCGGAAAATTACCGGCTTTAACAAACCGTCCAAGGCAAATGAAGAAGCATTCCAGGCCGCGATTGATGAAATAGCCGCCATCTCGAATCGGCTTCTCCGCTCGCTGGAAACCACAGCGCCGCCGAAGAATCGTGAAGAAGAAGCTGCCAAAGCCAAGGCCCGCGCAGCGGAGAGATTTGGGACATAAAGCGATATCAAGCGTCTAACTTTGTGCGCAAAGAAATAAGCGTTGTAGCAGATAAAAATTGAGAACTTACAACGGAGTAAATAATGAAGGAACTCAACGCATACTTGATCTTTAATGGAAACTGCGGGCAGGCCATGAAGTTTTACCAGCAGTGTCTGGGCGCTGATCTGCAGACTATGCCGTTCTCTGAAATGCCGGGCGGCAAACACGAAGACGCAGGAGACAGGCTGGCGCACGCCAGGCTCACCAAAGGCAAGACCGTTCTGATGGCCTCAGATAATTTGCCGGACATGCCTTTTCAGCAGGGCAACAATTTTTCCGTCTGCCTGGATTGTGAAAGCACTGAGGAAGTGGATACCTTATTCGCCGCGCTGAGCGAAAAGGGCCAGGTCACCATGGCTCCGCAGGAAACTTTCTGGGCAAAGCGCTA
>DASXLK010000185.1:0-27168 GCA_036496365.1 Candidatus Angelobacter sp.
GCGAGCGGGCGTGTGATCGGGGGATGAGAGAACTGATTGATGGATGGGCATATTTGTTTCTGCCTTTCTGATTGAGCGTGGTAACACTTGCCGGTGTTTGGCCTAGCGGGCCAGATATCTTTCAAAAAGTTTTTGAGCGCAGGCCTGGCCGCAGGCGGGTTCGTCCGCGAGGCGCAAGGGGGTTGCGGAAAGAAATGGGCGGCAGATGAACCGCTGCTGCTCAATGGAGGTGACAAACCAATGATTGGCTTCACGACGGACATTGGTGCATCCGGGAGCGGCGCATTTCACTGTGGTAACCAAATGAGGATTGCCAGGCTTGTTCATGCGCAGGCTCCTGAAGAAACGGCGGCATGCCGTGGGAAAATCAGGAATGACCTGAGCGCGGTGAGAAAGACAGTCCATGAGAACCGTCGGGCGGGAGCGGGACGATGATGAAGTTGAGGGCGGTGGATGAATTCGGGGCGAAAATCGCGCTGACGGAGAAGTGTGGAATGGTAAGTGAAGCGAGCGCAGCCGTGGTCGTAGAGTGGGGTGCTGTGGATTTGGCGCGCATGAGCGAGTTCGGCGGCGGTGTCTGAATCGCTCCAGTGGCCGTCAGAGCGATGGACATCCAAACAGTGGCTGCAATATTCAGTGGCGCAATCAGCGCAGGAGTATAGGTGGGTGGCGCAGAAACTTTGATCGCAATCGAGGCATGAGCGGGTGGACGGGGCGTCGCACACGGGGCAAAGGCTTGGACAGGATGCTGGCGTGTATTTTGAAACCGGATGATGGTGATCGCGCAAAGGTGACGGGGAGGCTGATGCGTGAGCTAGGCAGAGATTGGACGTCGAGACAAGAGAACGAGAGGAGTTGCACGTGGCTCGAACCAGTTTGGAACTTGAGAACTTTTGAGGGAGAAATAATGACCGCAGAAACGCTTGAAATGGAAGGTCTGGCTGAGAGGGCACAAAGGAAAAGCACAACAAAATCGGCTTGTTATGCAGTCCTGACGCTTGTTCCAGTAAGAAAGATAAACATGGCGAGCCCGGCAGGACTTGAACCTGCGACCCTCTGCTTAGAAGGCAGATGCTCTATCCACCTGAGCTACGGGCTCTCTTTTGCTTGTGATTCTAACAGCGCGGCGACAAGTTTGCCCCTCATTGGTAATAAAAATGAAAAGCTTGCCGTTTCATCAGTCATTTATCTCGCTTAAATTTCGGTACAAATATTACCTGAATTCTGGCATTTGCAGGTTCAAATGCTATTTTACGGTTCGTGCTGTTTTTTGGGAGGCGTTTTTAGTACAGTGCCTAACCAATCCACAGGCCCAGGTCTTGGTAAGGAAAGGAGCCAATCCTGCGAGTTTCCGTCCGCATCGCTTTCACTTTCCATCTGCAGAACTTAATTTAGTGAATCTCATTGCACTTATGATTCAATGCACTTGTTCATCGTACTAGTATCTTATTTTCCTTTCTTGATGGACTGAACCGTCCAGCTCTGTTGGGGAAATCCGTATGATATTTGCGAAGCGTAGTGCTGAAGGGTTGCGCGTCTCATTGAAAAAGTCACCATTAAATGGGAGAGCGCTCGACAGTCAGCATGAGTATGCGACTTAAGCGTCATGAAAATTTCTACCAGCATGGATCAGATGACCGTGCTTGGGAGCAATGGTCTGATCTTACCGCTGCCACGATTTCCGCCGAACCCTATCAGCTCTGCGCCTGTCCCTAATGGCAGCCTTTGTCCAGTAGCTAGTCTAGCTAGAAATTCTCGATGGGCAGCGAATCTCTCGAGCCCCAAAACTAGTCGTTTACCGATCCCTGAGATCAACGTTCTACCAGCAACCTCGCATGGCAGACTGTTTTCCCAGCCTTTCTTGCAGCGTCAATCGGCAACGAAATTAACTACGGCTTATCTGCATCAGGGCATGCTGGCAAAGGACAGTTGCAATCTCCCATTGGCGGAGTGGTTCATACTCTTTATTGCCAAAGCCAGTCACGTAAACAGTAAAGTAAAAACCACTGATCAATGTACTCGGACTAGGGTCTGCATTGGCATCTGAGGCACAGCGTCGACGAAAATAGCATCGGCGAATGATCAATTCAATGGTGGCCAGCGTATCAGGCGCGTGGCTGAGCAGCAGGCAGAGTTCCTTCGCAAACTCTTCATGCTTTTCAAATGAACCGCGCATGGCCTCATCCGTGAAAACAAGATCGATATAAGAAGCAAATTTTTGGTCGGCCCCAAAGATTTCTTCTTCAACTGAAATTTCCCGGCTCTGCCACACATCACATTTGGCGGTTTCAAACGGGGAGCCTGAAGCATTGATCCGCGTGAGAAATGCACCCAACTCCGGATACGCTATGGCTTCAGGAATTTGCCGCACAAGTTCAGGCGAGCTTTTCAGATCGTAATAGCGGATTGATGGATCGTCGGAAGCCCAGGGCAATTCAAGCACAGGATCGTCAGGACCGAGCTCGACCGCAAAGTCGGCGTGCATCAACTCATTCCATGGTGACGAAAAAAATACATGATCTGCCGCTCCGCCCAGCGGCCGTCATCACCGTTGGGTTGCGCAAGAAACGCGCAGTGTCCACCATGGGCGGTTTCCAGGTACTGAATATGTGGATTCCCCAAAATTTTGGCGCGTGTTTCCGGCAGCAGCCTGATAAAAGGATCGTCAGCGGCATGGATCACCAGCGTCGGTAGTGTGATCTTGTCAATCACGCGGGCTGCCGAAGCGCGTGTGTAATAATCCTGGGCACCTTCAAACCCGCAGTATCGGGCCGTGATTACGTTGTCAAATTCGCGAATGCTGGCTGGGAAATGTTCGACCTTCTTATATATGTCAGGAAACAGCTTTCGTTTCCGCTCGAACGTGCGCATCAGGCTGAGCAGAAACTTCCATTCGTAAATCCGATTGCCGCCTATGTGCATGGCATCGGCTGAAGCAGCCAGATCAGCCGCCGGAGAAACCGCAGCCACCACTTTCAGTTCCGCAGGCACGCTGTCCCCCATTTCGCCAGCCAGCTTCAAGACCAGATTGCCGCCCATGGAATATCCGATCAATCCAACGCGCTGCACGTGTTTCTGCTCAATTACTCCGCGCAAAACAGCGCCCACATCGCTGGAGAGCCCAGAGTGGTAGAGCGTCGGGGTCAGACTCTCCGTGCCGCCGCAGGTTCGCATGTTCATGCGGACAACGTTCATTCCCGCAGCCCAGGCTTTGTTGGCGTTTCCAATTACATATCGTGAAATGCTGGAGCCCTCAAGGCCATGCACAATAATCACGGTAGGATGGCTCGCGGCATCCGCTTGCCAGTGGCAGTGGCATAAAACCTGCGCCTCCGCGTCTACGCGAAACAGGCATTCTTCTGCTTCCGGCAGATTACTGTCGCGACGCAAAAAATTCCCTGCCAGAGTCATGGCGTGGCGATTGCGCAAGTAAGGACGTGGAATAAAAGGCTCGAAAACGGGGTCAACCATGCTTTAACAGAAATGCTTACAACCTTATAATAGGGATAAGATCAATTTTAACCGAGCGACCCAAATATGCCGATTTTTGAATATATCTGCCAGCAATGCCGCCACAACTTTGAAGCCATTGTTTTAGGGAGCCAAAAGGCCGCTTGCCCCAAGTGCGAAAGCAAACGGCTGAACCAAAAGCTTTCAAGCTTTGCTGTGCGAGGAGAAAAGTTGCAGGACTCCAGTACGCCAGTCAGCGCTTGCGGCACATGCGGCGATCCTAGGGGACCCGGCGCGTGCTCCATGAATTAAGTTACAAACGGCGTTTGAGTCTTTCCTGCGACGCTTCGGTATTCTCACGGGGTTTTGCCGCAAATCGTGTAAAATGAATTCCTAGCCATGCGGTGGGTATAGTTCAGTGGCAGAACGCCAGACTGTGGCTCTGGATGTCGAGGGTTCGACCCCCTCTACCCACCCCAATAAATCAATCACTTACAGCTCTTATAATCGCCACAATTCGCTCCGAGTGTCTTAGCGTCCAAAAACCATCAATCCGCCAAGACTTCCCTGGTAGACCAGAGCCAGCATTACCACTGCGGCAAATAGCAGATATGGAACGGTCGGTGTTGCATTCTTTTTGTGGATACGCCAGCGCCACCCGGCAAGAATTACCACCAAAACAACCAGCGATGTTCCTAGCCATTGATGAACAGCAATTAAATTGGGCGGCAAAGTTGATGCGGTTTGGAACTTCCACCACCATCCTGCCAGGCCAGTAAGAGGAGTGATGATAGCTTCATACAAGACCATCCAGAATGCGGCATTGTGCAGTGATGGCCGGCAAAGCCAGAACCCCAGCAGATCACTCAAAAGAGCAAGTGGCAGCAAGGCCGCAGTAAAGTTGACCAGTATGGGATGCAGCTCATGCGGAGACCGTGGCGGATTAAAGCCCGGTAGTGACCATGATGTGTGGCCGCTGTTTTGTGCTTGCGCTGTTGTGCCTGCTTCAATCAGCTTTGCCTTCATATTAGGGTGAGGGCTGCAGTGGTAGGCGATGGTTGCAGCCGACTTGACTGTCATCTTCCACGAGTGGCCGGGCTGGATTAATCCTGAATCAAAGCTTCCATCATCCGCAGTGACTGTGTGAGCGACAATGTCTTCATTTTTCCATTCCACCGTATCGCCAGGATGAACCGTTTGTTCCAGCGGATTAAAGGCGATTGCCTTCATTACGATCTGAATATTTGGCGACGAGCCTTTAGAAGAAGAGTCAGAAGGCTGCGGTGGCGTTGAGGCCGGCCCCGGAGCCTGGGCAAGTGAGCGTGCGAAAGAGAAGCCCCATGCACTTAGCATTAGCAGGACTGCAGCTCTCCGTCGCACGCGCCACTTTTCAGGATGAACCATTTTCAAGGGTTGAATCATTTTCAGACTGAATCATTTTTCAGGCTGAATCACGGCTTAGTATCTATTTTCCGCCCAGAGATGACTGCAATTTCTGCGCATGCTCAAGGTGGCCCTGGAACAAGGGAGCCGCACTCTGCAACGCCGACTTCAATTCTGCATTTTTAGCGTTAGGAATCAGCACCTTACTGGCGGCATCAATCACCTGCTGGTGATAGGCCACTTCATGGTTTATGTATTCGGTATCAAATGCGCTACCCTTCAGGCCTTGCAACTTCTTTGTCTCGGCTGCTGCGCCGGATTTCAGTGCCTTGCTGGTATCGCTGGGCTCTGGTTTCACGCCGAGTTTTGCGCCCAGATCATTGACTGATTTCTGCAAGCTGGAGTGATCATCCACCATCTGCTGCGCGAACTGCTTTACCTGTTCGTTCTTGGTTTTCTTCAACGCCAGCTTGGCGGCATCGATATCAATCTGGTTTGCCGTGGTCACAATGCCCACAATCTGCGGATCAGAAGGCGCTCCGCCCTGAGCAAATGCCGAACAGCCAAAAGTGAACAGCCCCGCCACGATGCCAGCGATGAATTGTTTCTTTACGTTCATTCTTATCTCCTTTGTTATATTGCTTTACTTTAAGTACGCATGAGTATCCGGCTTGGATTTAGCAATTCCACCCCAAATTGGTGAACTCACATGTGTCTTACACAAACTCTTATTGGTATAGAGTTGGCGGCAGGCGATTGGTTACAAACATTGAGGTTTGTTTCTAAGGTCGCTTCTGAGGCTGCATAATGTTGTGCTCTGCTTTTTTCTAAAGATTCATTTGTTTCAAACAGATAATGTTTCAAGCAGATAATGAATGACGAATATGTCTCATCGTTTCCAATTCCGCGAGCTACGTGAGCTGTTCGCCAAGGCCAATGAAGAAAAATCAGGCGACCAGCTTGCCGGTCTGGCGGCGGAATCAGAGCAGGAGCGAGTAGCAGCCAAGTTTGCGCTAGCGGATTTGCCGTTAAGGCAGATCGTCGAAAACCCACTTATTGATCCGGATAAAGATGATGTCAGCCGGCTGATTCTGGAAACACATGACCAGGAAAACTTCTCATCTATCAGCAGCATGACGGTTGGTGAGTTCCGCGAGTTTATTCTGAGCGACGAAACGACTGAAACGACGCTCAAGAATCTGCATTGGGCCATCACGCCGGAGATCGCGGCGGCTGCGGCCAAGCTAATGAGCAATAAAGATCTGGTGCTGGCAGCGAACAAAATCCGCGTGGTTACTCGCTGCCGCAACACCATGGGCCAGCGCGGCGTGCTGGGCATCCGGTTACAGCCCAATCATCCGGCAGACGATATTGCAGGAATTTTGCTCTCGGCATTTGATGGCTTGCTTTATGGATGCGGTGATGCCGTAATTGGCGTGAATCCTGCAACCGATGCGGTGGAACCTGTAAGCGCGATTCTGCATGCGTTGGATCGGTTGATTCAGGCTTACAACATCCCTACGCAGGCATGTTGCCTGGCGCATATTTCCACGCAGCTTAAAGCCATGGAACGAGGCGCGCCGGTGGATCTGCTGTTTCAATCCATCGCGGGAACGCAGAAGGCGAATGAAAGCTTTGGCGTGACGCTGGAGATGCTGAGAGAAGGGCGAGAGCTAGCACTGGAGCACCACAAAAAACAAAAAAACTTACCCCTGATGAACACAGATAACACTAGTCAAGCAAAAGATCAAAACGGCAAAAAACTGCAGTCTGCTGCTGCAATTCCCAACGTGATGTATTTTGAAACCGGGCAAGGCAGCGCTCTCTCAGCCGAAGCACATCACGGCGCCGACCAGCTCACGCTGGAGGCGCGGGCATACGGCGTGGCACGGGTGTTTGAGCCGTTTCTGGTGAACAGCGTGGTTGGATTCATCGGCCCGGAATATCTTTATGACGAGCGCCAGATCATCCGTGCAGGACTGGAAGATCACTTCATGGGCAAGCTGCTGGGCCTGCCCATGGGTTGCGACGTCTGCTATACGAACCACGCCGCGGCGGACCAGAACTCCGCCGACAATCTTCTCATGCTGCTCACGGCGGCGGGCTGCAATTATTTTATGGGAGTTCCCTGCTCTGATGACGTGATGCTGAACTATCAATCCACCAGCTTTCATGATGCGTTGGCGGTGCGTCGTCTGTTCAATTTGAAACCGGCACCGGAGTTTGCGGCTTGGCTCCATGAGATGGGCCTATATAAAGCAGGAGAGCCGGCGGCGATTGAATCAGCCGCACGGAAGCAGCTTGCCGCAGGACTGGAAAAGGCAATGAAGTAAGGCAAATTTGGTAATTGAGTAAATTGGTAATTTGGGAAATTGCGAGTTGGATTTTTAAGATCGCAACAACAACGCGTTGAAAAATGATTTTAGCCTGATAGAAATCTGACATTTAAACACTTATAGTGTCCCAGTTATTTCAGCCATGGCGCGGGCGGCAGCTCTTCTTTTAATTCCACACCACTGGTGTGCCGTCGCAACATCTGGTCCGCCAGGGCGATGATGCGCGCAACGGCTGCTTCCGTCTTCACGCCGCGAGAGTGAATATTTGAAATCAGGTTGCGATTGGCGTCACTGTGTCCTGGGCGTGGCTGATATGCCATGTAAGCGGACAGGCTCTCCGCAGTCGCCAGCCCAGGGCGCTCGCCGATCAGCAGAACCACAACTTTTGGCTTCAGCGACTCACCCACATCATTCATGATTCCCACGCGGCAATAATGCACGGCAAAGGGCTGGCCGATTTTCCATCCATGAGTTTGCGCCTTTTCCGCAAGCAAAGGAAGCAGCGACGGGACTTGGGAAGAGACCGCGGTCACGGAGAGCCCGTCACCGATGACAATTTGTAAATCCGGTTCCAGCAGACACCGTGCAGCCAACTGGTTCCGCGCTTCGTCATTCAATCGGCGGCCCAGATCAGGGCGTTGTAAATATTCATCTTTAGAGTTGGCCATGGTGGAAACAGGAAAGATCTTCCATTGGCGTATAAAGTCTTCGCCAAGGTCTCTTTGCAGATCAAGTTCAGTTCGAACAGCATCGCGCGCGGCGGCATGCGCCTGGCGAAGCTCCAACTGTGTATCCGTCCGATACGCTGCTCCAGTCTGGTTTGCCAGTACACGCGCGGGGGTGCGAGCACGGATTTTCTCGATTAATTCAGGCCATGTGTTTTGGCTAAGTTTGTCGTTCATTCCGGTCAATCCATTCTAAGAGACATTGGGAAGCGAAATAGATAGTGAACAAGGCAGGAAGCGCTCCATCAAGGCGTGAAAAGTCCGCATTGACATAACGACATCATGATGTCATTATGTATCCATGGCTGTAAGCTCTAGCAATTCCGCTCCTTTATATGCTCAGGTGGAAGCGATTCTTGCCGCGAACATAGCGGATGGCATGTATCCGGCAGGAGGCCGCATTCCCAGGGAAGAAGATTTGATTCACCGTTTTGCGGTGAGCCGGACCACGATTCGCCAGACCATTCAAAATCTGGTCAGGCGCGGGCTGGTTGAGATTCGCCGCGGCAAAGGCACATACGTCGCGCAGCCCAAAATAAAGCAAGAGTTGACCGAGCTAAGCGGATTTGTGGAGGACATGCAGGCGCTGGGCCGCCATGCTTCAGCTCGTCTGATTGATAAGAGAACGGTCGCGGCCAGTGAATCCGTGGCGGAGCATCTGGGAATTCCGGCCGGCAGTCTGGTGGTAAGGATTCAGCGCGTCCGGCTGGCGGACCACACGCCGCTCTCATTCGATGAAACCTATCTGCCCAGAGAGATTGGGGAAAAGGTGATTGAAAATGACCTGGAGGCGGAGCCTATTTTCTCTTTGCTGGAGGAAAAATATTCAATTCCGCTGGTGGAAGCTGAGTACCACATGGAGGCTGCTTTGGCCGCTCCAGAGGTTGCGCGCTCGCTGGGTGTTAGTGCCGGCAGTCCGGTCTTTCTGATTGAGCGAACGTCATTTTGTGAGGGGCATCAACCTATCGATTACGAAAAGCTGCACTACCGTGGCGACCATATTTCGTTTGTGACCCGGCTGGCTCGCCGTCCTAAACCAAAGCCGCGCACGGAGGCGGTCCGCAATGAATAGCGGGTTTACGCTGTGGCTGTTTTTTGTCTCGATGGGCGCAAGCGCTCTGGGCGGAATGCTGGGCATGGCCAGCGGCATTTTTATTGTGCCAATTCTCATCCTGTTTGGACATGTTGAGATACACACGGCCATTGGAGCGAGTCTTATTTCTGTGATTGCCTGCTCCTGCGGCGGAGTTGCGCCCTATCTCAAAGGCCGTTTAACAAATATCCGGCTGGCCATTGTGCTGGAGGTAGCCACAACACTGGGTGCGCTTACGGGCGTGCTGCTCTCCGGGATTATTCCCGTGGTCTATTTGTTTTTTCTGTTTGCCGCGATTTTGTTTTTATCGGCCCAGCAGATGCTAGCGAAACGCGGCGACCCCATTGTTGCCACCGGTGTTGTTCCGGATGGATGGGGGACAACACTGCGGCTGCACTCCAGCTATCCTGATGTGAAACTGAAGCAGGAAATTCCGTATCAGGTGCAACGCGTGCCCATGGGCATGATCCTGATGTATGGAGCCGGGCTGATTTCGGCTCTTCTTGGCATAGGCAGCGGCGTCCTGAAGATTCCCGCGATGGACACAGCGTTGCGCTTGCCTATCAAAGTTTCTTCGGCCACATCTAATTTCATGATTGGCGTTACGGCGGCCGCCAGCGCAGGCGCGTATTTTATGCGCGGCACGATTATTCCTTCCGTTGCCGGACCTGTTGCGCTGGGATCAGTGTTGGGCGCGGTGATAGGCGCACACATTCTGATGCGGACTTCCAATGCCAGGCTCCGACTGTTCTTTGTAGTGGTCCTGGTGCTGCTGGGAATACAAATGCTTTTGCAGGCATTCGGCATTCATTGGAAAGCGGCATGATGCATCCATCGAATTCCAGCCATCCTTATCTTGAATCGCTGCTGGCGAATGTCTTGCAGTACGGCAGTTGGGCTGCGTCAGCAATCATCGGCGCGGGCCTTGCACTGTCATTGATCAGCGCTCATGCTCTTCCCTTCTCAGGGATGAAGATTGTTACGGCGGGCGTGGCCCTGTTTATACTGCTTCCGGTTTTTCGCGTGTTTATTATGTTTCTGGTTTTTCTGAGAGACCGGGATTACAAGTTCTCTGCGATTGCGGCACTGGTTCTGGCAATTCTGGCTTTGGGCGTAATAGTAGGACTGCGGGCGGCAAAGATGGTTGCAGGATCGCAGTTCAAGTTTTGATGGCATTAAGATTTTGTTGCTCGAAAAGCCTCCGCAGAGAGAAAAGGGCTTTCCATTGTTTACTCAACCGCCACTCGATCCGGCATTAGAATAGCAACCAGCCGCAGCGCTGATGCCTGATGACCAATTCCGCCACGCAAACGAATAGCAAAAAATTGAGCAGCAGTTTGCTTGAGGTGGGTCGCGCGCTGAAGCAGCCGCTGCGGACAGGAACGGCGGCGGCGCTTTCCTATTTCATCTACCGCAGTTTCCATCTGAGTCATGGATATTGGGCAGTGATCTCAGCGGTGATTGTGATGCAGTCAAACCTTGGGCGCTCGATTTCCGCTGGAGCCAACCGCCTGCTGGGAACAGCGATTGGAGCATTGGCAGGCGCACTGGTTTTTCGCATGACCGGCCTGAATGTGTGGGGCATCCTTATCTCAATCGTATTGACAATGGCGATTTGCTCGATCCAGCCATTGCAGCAAAGCCAGCGGCTGGCTGGCGTTACGGCAGCGATTGTGATGCTGGTGGGAGAAGGATCGGCGTGGCAAGCCGGTTTCAGCCGATTCATTGACGTGGCTCTGGGGATTGTGGTGGCGCTGCTGGTTAGTTTTCTGTGGCCGTCGCGTGCCGGGCTTGATCTGAGAAATTCATTGGCAGGGACATACCGTGGTTTGCAGCAATTCTTTGCCGCCGTTGTGAGTTCTCTGGATGAGGGCCATCCAAACGCTCCGGTGGACCAGCTTAGAGAGCAGAGCTATATCAATTCCCGGCGCAATCATGACCTGGTCGCCGATCTCAGGAACGAGCCGGGGCGACGCGATCCGGTTCTGGCTTTGCTGACGGAATCTTCAGATCGTATTCGCGACCATATTTCCGGAATCAACTATTCGGTGCGCACAATGGATCAGGATTCACTGCATCGGGCATTGGAATCCCATGTGGGCAGCGCCATCCAGTCAATGCGCCAGGCTTTCATGGCCATTGAAGCTGACGTACGCGATGACTCGCACATTTCTTCAACCGGGTTGACCGATGCGCTGACTGTACTGGCGGCAGAGTTTGATACGTTGCGCCAAAGCGGCGTAACGAGGTCTTACGGAACAGAGGAGCTGTTACGCCTGTATTCCTTCTTTTACCGGCTGCAACAGTTGGGCTATGAGTTGGAGAGAAGCCTGGAATTTGCCAATGCGCTGGACCATGGGCGGTGAGGATAACGCCCACGTTTGACCATAGGTTTATTTACGCGCTGATAAGATAACGGCATGCCCGAGGTCGCTAACGAAGAACTTCCAAACAATGAGCTCTCGCCTGCTGTCAAGAGAGTTATGAAGCAAAGGCAGATCATCGCTGCGTTGGCTGGGTGCGCATTATGTCTTTTGATGCGGCTTCTGCCACATCCGGGTTCGTCGGCGCTGCGATCTCCCCTCAAATCGGTGCCCCATCCTTTTGAGATAGCAAATTTTATGCAATCTGTGTGGGGATCGCCCGTTGTGCAGTACGGCGCTAGTAGCGTCTTTGCTTTTCTCGCAATTTACAGGTGGAGTTCTCCAAGAGCGTGGCTGTTTGCATTTCTTGCTGGACTTGGCTGGACCGGAGCCATTTTGACGTGGCTGATGCCAAGATAGTTTTTGCGCTCACCTTTGCCGTTGTTCAGCCCACGGCAGAGAGGAAAGGGATCTTCTCCTTTCTATCTGGCGAGAGCTTGGAATTATTGCCGCTCTACTTTCACCCCCGGTATTTTCGTCGGATCAGCCTCTACATGCAGGATATTGATAGACAAATCTTTGTGCGCATCCAGCGATTCCTGTAAAAGCGCGGCCAGTTCTTTGCAGGGCTCACACCAGTCCGACCAATATTCCACAAGAGTAAAATCGGCAGGTGCAATGTCTTTGAGTTTCTTATTCTTAATATCCGTAATGATTTCGAGTTCGGCCTTTAGCGTTCCCTTGCCGGAACCGGGCTTGGGCGAGCGAAATACCTTATCTATATCTTCCTTGAAAGTATCTTCGTCATAGTTGCTGAAGTCGGCCACCTGCTGGCCATCCTTGTCATAGACGCGCAACTGGGGAATGGCGAATTCTTTCCCGGTGGCCATCCGGAGCAGCTCTTTGTCCTTCAATTTGGCTTCAATGAATTGATGTTTAGAGGTAGCAGGAGTTGGGGCCTGCGCCGCGGCAAAAGCCATTAGCACAAATGTGACAAAGACAAAAAGTAATCGGTTCATGCTGGGTAACGTACCTTGATTCAGAATGAAGGTCAATGGGAATGCGTTACAGTGGTTTTGATCTGGTTTAGGAGCTATCTTGTGAAGCAAATAGTCTTTATTGATGTTGACGACACCCTGGTTCGTTCCGCCGGAACAAAGCGCATTCCAATGCCTGCCGTGATTTCTTATGTGCGCAAGCTTAAGGAAGATGGAGCCATCTTGTATTTATGGAGTTCCGGAGGCGCGGAATATTGCAAAGCCACAGCAGCTGAACTGGGTATTAGCGATTGCTTCGAGAATTTCCTTCCGAAGCCTACTGTGTATATCGATGATCAGCCAATTCAGGAATGGAAATATTGCAAGCATTTGTATCCATCGCAAGTTTGATTGGCGCTCAACTGGCTGCGCTATCCTCGACAAAAGCAGAAGGAATCAATTTTCCACCAGCATCTATCAACCAGCAACCGGGGCCGCAACCTGATGAAAAATTCCAGCCAGTATTTCGTAAGATCGCAGCCGGGCTGTGTGATCGTAGATGGCGGAAGCAACCATTAGTTCGTCTACACCGGTTTGTTCAACGAAACCCTCAAGTCCGCGCTGCACGGTCTGTGCAGATCCGACGAAGGAACAGGCCAGCATACTGGATACCTGCAATTTTTCCATTGGCGACCAATACGATTCAATATCGTCGATGGGCGGCTGGAGCTGGCGACGCGTGCCTCGGAACGCATTGGTAAAAGCCTGCTGTGCGGAGGTGAAGAGATGTCGCGCTTCGGCATCGGTATTGGCGGCAATTACGTTTACGCCGACCATGGCATACGGTCGCGCAAGCTGTGCGGAGGGCTTAAATGTTGTGCGGTAGAGGTGGAGCGCCTGCATCAGGGCATCGGGAGCAAAGTGGGAAGCAAAGGCATAAGGCAGCCCATACTCTGCGGCAAGCTGCGCGCCAAAGAGACTTGAACCTAGAACCCAAATGGGAACATTTAATCCAGTGCCGGGAACGGCTTGCACGGTTTGTCCTGGCTGAAGCGGACCTAGAAATGCCTGCAGTTCACGAACGTCCTGCGGAAAACTGTCAGAAGCCATGGGATCGCGGCGAAGCGCGCGCAGTGTGCGTTGGTCAGTGCCGGGAGCGCGACCAAGACCAAGATCTATGCGTCCGGGATAGAGTGATTCAAGGGTGCCAAATTGTTCAGCTATCACGATAGGAGAGTGATTTGGCAACATGATTCCGCCAGCACCCACGCGAATGTTTTTTGTTCCGCCGGCAACGTAGCCGATCACAACTGAAGTGGCTGCACTGGCGATGCCGACCATATTGTGGTGCTCAGCCAGCCAGAAACGGTGATAACCCAGTCGTTCAGCGTGCTGCGCGAGATCGAGCGAATTGTGGAGCGCGTCCGCAGGAACAGATCCTTGCGTAACAAATGCGAGATCGAGAATGGAAAGCGGGACCAATATATTTTCCTTATTAGGATGTCAGTGTTACTGATGCCGGAGAGCGTACAGTCGGTTCATGGTTGCTGCGGATAAAGTCGACCACCTTGAGGTAATTCAGAAATTGTCCGCTGGCGCTTTGCTCCTGGCTTCTGCGTATCGTGCTATAACGTGCGATATGCTACACTATTCTTTTCAACCACATACCGTCTAAAAAAGCATGCTCTTTTCTAAGGAATATGTCGGGTATTTAGCCCGCCAAGTGACCCAAAAATTGATCGCTGGCGAATTCATTGAGGCCAAAAACGTCTCAGAAGTTTCAGCGGCGCTGAATAACGCCCTGCTGGAAGAGCTTCAACTTGAAGATCGCATCAACGATGAAGTCCGCCTCATCCTGGAGCAATATCAGGATGAAATGAGCCGTGCAGGCGCCAGCTACCAGGAAATGTTCAAGAAGGTAAAAGGCGAACTGGTACGCAAGTATAAGGCGGTACTATGAGACTTTCCCGCGACAAGGTGAACCGGCTGGCCCACAGCGTTGCAGATGCGTTGACCGCGCTGGATGACGTTGAATTTATTGAAGACCCAAACGCTATCCGTATGGAAGCGCGCCGCATTCTGGAAGAACTGCTGGCCGCCGAAGAGAGAATCGATCTGGCCGCGAAGCAGAAGATTGAAAGCCAGCGCCGCACCATCACCGAAGGCACCCAGGAATGGGACATCCTCTACCGCAAATATTACAACGAAGAAGTAAAGAAGCTGGGAATCTAGAGCGCCCGCTCGCTTAATAGCCCGCAAGGCGGCGTTCTTGTGAAGTCATCTGGGCCCATATCTGGTCCATATTTTTCTGTATCCACATGTTTCCCGGTTGCAGTTCATGCGCTGAATTAAACCATCTGTAAGCCATCACACGGTCCTGCTTAACGCAAACGCCGCTGGAATATAGTGCCGCCATTTGGATGGCCGCTCCAGGATCACTTTTGTCTGTGGCTGCATGCAGATACAGCAAACCTTGCTCGCAGTTCTGCTGCACTCCGCGACCGCGCAGGTATTGTTGCGCACGCACCAGAGCTGGACTCGGCTTGTAGTCCGCCAGTTTAACCTCTTCCGGTTTGCTCTCTGCGCCCGGTTGCGCAACAGTGCCGGCTGCTGGTTTCTTGTCTGCAGAAATTTCCGCTGCGCCTGCCGCTGGAACAGACGAGTTGGCACTGTCACTTGCTGGCCCAGTTGGTTTATCTTTGGTTTCACTGGCTGCCACAGCGTCAGGATCAGAGTTGTTGCCAGCGTTTTTGGCAGCATCTTCTTTGGCAGCATCTTCGGCAGGCTGGCTTGTTGCCGCTGGAGCTGGAGGTTTATTTTCACCTTGCGGCACAGTGGTGGGCGTAGCCGGATCGGTTTTAACCGGAGTCGCCTTGGGGTTGGCCCTAAGACTGGATCGCCATTGCATAAAGACCAGCCCGACAATGGCGGCAATAATTACCAGCAGAATCAGCTTACGCAGTCCTCCACCAGAAGGTTCGTCTTCCAGCAGATACTCAACGTCATTACCCGATTGCTGATTGTTCAGCCCAAGAAAAGACGGCCCGCTGATGTTAGAGTCTCTTGCCAATGCGATATTCGATTCTTTTGCGGGAAGCCTGGACTCCTTTACCGGTTCAATGCGCTCATTGCGAAAAATCGCTGGCTCATCTCTGCGTGGACGAGAGATGGGAACCTCGGCTCTGCGTTCCGGCAGTTCAACCATCTGTGCAGACACCACCACCCCGCCAGAGTCCGGGGTTGGTAGTTGAGCATTGGCGATTGCCGCAGCTCGCGGCTCGCCAGCGGTAGCGCGTCTCTCTTGCACGCGGCGTTCAACCCGGGTTCCACACATGCCACAGAATTTCAATCCCGGATCATTCACGTGGTTGCATGCCGCGCATTTCATGCTGAGGCCGCCTGGGCTAACACGCCGCTCCGCCTGTCGCCGCTCCAAACGCACGCCACACATGCCGCAAAATTTATGCTCCAAGCGGTTTTCAGTACCGCAGAAGGTACAAAGCATGAGGTGCTTAACTCCTTCGGCCCGCCATCTGGCACACTTCCACCCAAACAGCAGCTCCGTTCTGTCTAGGATGACGATTCCCGGAAATAAGCTGCAACCGATTTCCCCTTAGGCCTATTATTTTGATGAGAGGTAAAATTGGGCCTTAGTCCCTGAAAATCACTTAGGCATGTCACGCCCTATTGGCGGATTTTTTGGTTGGAACCTTACTTTTCACTTAGACCCGCTTATCGGTTTCCGAGCTGGCGCGAGATAATGAGCTGAGATGGCATTCACACAAGAGATTGCTCAGGCAGCAAAGCTGGCCGCAGCCGAGGTTGGCTTTGATCTGGCAGGCATTGCGCCTGTCCGCAAAGAAGATTTGCCTGAGCTAAGTGCTTTTGTGGAATGGGTGGATGCAGGCCGTGCTGGCGAGATGAAGTATCTGGAATCGCGCACGGAGACCGGTGATCTGCGGAGGTCAGCGGCCACCAACGCTGCACCCTGGGTTCGATCCATGGTGGTTTGCGCTCTGAATTACAGTGCGGACAAGCCATATTCAGTTAAAGCCGATGATCCCGCACGCGGCTGGATCTCGCGCTACGCCTGGGGCAGCAAAGATTATCACGATGCGCTGCTGCCTCGCCTGAAGCAGGTTGAAGCCGCTATCAAGCAGCTTGCCGGTGAATACGGCATGAGCGTTGAGACCCGCAGTTATGTGGATACCGGCCCGATTCTTGAGCGCGTTTATGCCCGGCACGCAGGCATTGGCTGGATTGGCAAGAATACCTGCATCATCCATCCCAAGATGGGCTCATGGCTTTTTCTCGGCGTGATTCTCACCTCGCTTGATCTGCCTGCTGACACCGCTGCTCCCGACCGCTGCGGAAGCTGTACGCGCTGTATTGACGCATGTCCCACCAATGCCATCGTGGCTCCAGGCAAGCTGGATGCCCGCCTCTGCATTGCATATCTTACGATTGAAAAGCGCGGCACCGTGCCGGAAGAGCTTCGTCCGGCCATGGGCCATCACATTTTTGGCTGCGATATCTGCCAGGACGTCTGCCCATGGAACAACAAAGCAGGAAACGCGCCGCCCACTTCCCTGCCGGAGTTTCAACCGCAGGACCAGCTTTACCATCCTGACCTGCACTGGCTTGCCGAGTTGGATGAAGAATCTTACCGCCAAGTATTTCGCGGATCCCCGGTAAAACGCACCAAATACGCAGGGCTCAAGCGGAATGTTGCTATCGCCATGGGCAATAGCGGAAACAAAGGATTCGCCTCAGATTTACAGAAGATGGCAGACGAAGGCGATTCTGTCATTACCGAGCATGCTGAGTGGGCCCTACGGAAGCTAGAAGGATGAGTAGCTTCCAAGTAAATCCCGCTGGACGGCTCATTGTGATAACTTGTGCAAGCCATGTCCGTTGAGCACAAACAGCATCCCTGGACTCTGCCGCGCGCGCATTCACGATTTCTTTTAGATTTGCGCGTGATCGTGAGAGCAAAAGAAACGCAGCACGGACGGACTAAGGACATCGCCGAAGGCGGCCTCGGCGCCACCATTCCGGGTGAAATTGCGATTGGCGAAATTGTGGAACTTGAGCTGCATCTGCACCACAATACGGAACCACTCAAGCTCAAAGCCGAAGTCAGATATCGCAAGGGCTTTCAATATGGCTTTAAATTCCTTCATGCCACGGACCAGCAGAAAGAGCTGATTCGCCGCAGCACGCACGATCTTCACCTGGCGCCATAACTAACCGCAACTCACCAAACACAAGAAATCCCCGGGTGGGACGAGTTGCACCTGATTTGCAGCTTCAGGCAAAAGGGCGTTAGATTATCGCCATGAGAAAACTCATCAGTATTTTCACGGTTTGCCTTGGTTTCTTCTGCCTGAGTGCGAATGCCCAGAACGCCGCGCCACAACCAACGCCAGCCGCAGCGCCGCCTGCTGCCACCGCAGCTGCTCCGGTAAACACGGCAAAACCGGGTGACGTAGACACAGTGGAGCACATACTCGCCGCCACTTATGACGTGATTTCAGGTCCAGCAGGCCCACGTGATTGGGACCGCTTCCGCAGCCTCTTCTGTCCTGGCGCACGCCTGATTCCTACGCATCGCGATGAAAAAGGCGTGGTCACTGCCCACGCTCTCACACCCGATGAATACTCCGTTCGTGGACAGGCCTTTTTCAGCAAAGAAGGCTTCTTTGAAAACTCTGTTTCCAACAAGATTGAGCACTGGGACAATATTGCGCATGTGTTCAGCACCTATGAATCACATCACGCCAAAGGAGATAAGCCTTTTGCTCGCGGCATCAACAGCTTTCAACTGCTGAATGATGGCACTCGCTGGTGGGTTGTGACCATCTATTGGGAGCAGGAAGACGCGGCCCATCCTCTGCCGGAAAAATATCTGAAGTAGTTTCAGATTGGATGTTAAGCAGCTGAATGATCTGCAGAAGCGTCAGGCTGGGATTCGTGCGAGCCACCAACGACGGAACGCCACCACAGACCATACGGCTTCCACGATGCCAAAGGGCCACGCGCCCTGGAGAAAACCGTAAAGTGATGCAAGGATACAGGCCACGGCGAACGCCAGTATGAACCATGGGCTGCGCTTTTCAAGCGCGTAGAAAATCAGCATCGCTGAGACAGCAAACAATCCGAAAGCAGTCAATGCGTTCAATACGAATCCCCCCTCGTGTTGAACGCGATTGTAAAACAGAATTGTCACAATCATGTGCCCCACGTGAGGCGGCCTGCTGGCAAGAAAGCGCCGTCAAGCCGCCCACATGCAGAAGCTATAAGTTGGCCATTGTCATTGTCACTGCCCCATAGTCACTACCCCATGGTCACTACCGGCCTCACTTCAATCGAGCCATCAGCGGCTGAGGGTATTCTTTCCGCAATGGCCAGCGCTTCATCCAGATCCTTAGCTTCCACCAGAAAGTAGCCGCCCAGCTGTTCTTTGGTTTCAGCAAAAGGACCGTCTGTGACTGACTTTTTTCCGTTGCGCACACGGACGGTCGTTGCTACGGCAATTGGCTGCAATTGGTGGCCACCAATGTAACTGCCGTTCTTCTTCATGTCCTGAATTAGTTCGCCATAGCCTTTGTAAATAGCCTGCTTCTTTGGCTCTGTATACGCGTCCCACAGCTTCTCTGCTCCGTAAATCAACAACAGATATTGCATGGAAAGTCTCCTTTTTTGATTCGATTCTGTCTATAAGTCGCGCCAGCAATCCCGAATCGACAAAAGCGGCAAAGATTTTTAAATTTTCGTGCAAAGTCTATCAATGTCAGCGTTCTATGGATAACTGTAGCTCCCGTTCCTCCAAGGGAGTTGCCCCAATAGCTCGAAAAGCGCAGGTCCTCCCCGCGGGTGGCGGCTAACATGAAGTGCCACCCTGGACCGCGCTCTTTTTACCTGGGACTCCTGCTTTGAGGCCTTCCACACCGGCATGTAATCATACGTTGGGTAAAACTCAGCGCAATAAGCACCCAGGCCCGTGTTCATCGCCAGATTCACGTCGCAAAGTTTCTCGGCCGAAAACGCAGCATAACCACCTGCCCGGTTTCAATCGTATTTTCACCAGAAACAAACGGCGTCCTTTGTGAGGACGCCGCCTGGAAAAAACCGCATGGAGCTATGGTTAGTTTAGTTTGGCCCAGAGTTTCCGCCGGGACCGGAGTTAGCATTAGCGGCCTTACGGATTGCGTCTCTCTGCTGTTCATTGATGATGCCTGAAGCGCGCAGGTCCTTGGTTACTCCATTCACGCAATTGCGGAAGTCAGAGTCTTTCGGGTTTGCTGCTGAGCACTTGTTTACCAGATCAGTAATTGTGCAACCGGTGCTGAAGAGCGGATTCGGCACGCCGGAATCGCGTCCACCAATCACCACTGTTGCTGCCGTTAGATCCGTGCCGTGGCACTGATCTGCATCGTCGGTAACACCATCGTTGTCTTCGTCGGCAAACCAGCCAATGTCTCTCAGTAGCGGCAGGGTGAGGTCCTCAGGAGGCTTCACGCTGTGCGTCAGATCCACATTGATTGCCGGCTCCATCAGTTGGTTCGGTGTCTCAATAGTGTCCCAGTGAGAAATAGTCGAACCTTGCTGGACCGGATTAGGCGTAAAGAGAAGAGCACGTGCCCGTCCATCCGCTCCGGCAAATCTGGTCAGATCGTTGCCGAGCGTTACATTTACTCCCGCAGCAAGCTGTGCTTTGAGCAGATTTCCATCGGCCAGGGAAATGCGCACCGCTGGAATCGTAACGGTTGGATCGGCGCCGCCCAACCCTGCCGGAGGAGATCCGGCAACATTATCGGCGATCACGATAGCAATTGCGCCAGCAGCCTGGGCATTCACCGCTTTTACAGTGAATCCGCAGGTTCCACGATCAACCAGAGCAATTTTCCCCGAAACTGCCGCGGCATTGGTAATGGTTGAGCAACCATCCGTTGTTGTAGGACCAGCGGCATCGGCTGCATCTGTGGCAAGAACCAGGCTTCCGCTGACTCCAGGAGAAGTTAAGAGTGGACCAAATGTAGCCAATCCCACCTGAAGATCGCGCGCAATGGCTGCCGGCGAAGTAACTTTCAACAGTGGAAATCCCTTGGCAAGAACCACAGGCACGGCGTTGGTTACCGTATTGCCTGTGAAGGATACGTTGCGTGGGTTAATGGCTGAAGCGCGGCGTTCCGCGTTCGTCATTATGTCCCAGGTTTTGCCTGTGGTGTTATCTATGATCTGGCGTCCAAAAATATCAGTCTGGCCTTGGATTTCCGCGCCGCTGGTAACGCTGGCAAACTGCGAGAAGCCAAGACCATGAGCGAATTCATGGAGCAAAACGGTTACCAGATCAATATTGACCGGGCCGTGATTGGTGTCAAAGCCGTAATACCAGTCCGAGCCGACAAGGCAGGTTGGCAATACACCAATGGAGCTGTTGAAGTTGGCTGAAATCTGCGGCGTCGCAGGATCAAGATCTGCTCCGGCAAGTTTGTTTGCCAGGGCAAAGTGATACCAGGTGGCCGGGAACTGTGAGCCGGGGAAAAAGCCGACGCTGCCGAAATCGCTAAAGATTTCAGTCGTTCCTGCCGATCCCAGCAC
Organism: Candidatus Angelobacter sp.; assembly: GCA_036496365.1. Taxonomy (GTDB): domain Bacteria; phylum Acidobacteriota; class Terriglobia; order Terriglobales; family Acidobacteriaceae; genus Angelobacter. Next base: position 20,932 of record DASXLK010000185.1, read on the forward strand.
GGCGCTGGTGGCAGTGCAAGTCAAGGGAGTGAAGGCAGCAAGGATCGTGATTTCTACCGGGCTGTCAATGGTTGCGCCCCAGGTATTGGCGGCAAACTCAAATGCATTCAGTCTCTGCTGGCCAAGGGTTGTTCCCGTATTTCCGCCAATGGGCGCACGCGGAGAAGGATCATTGAATCCCACGCCGGGAGCGTTGTTATTGACAATGGTAATCTTGGCGCCTGCAAAAGCCATGTTGGCTGGAGCAAGTACCACAAGGGCAAAAAGCAGCATGAATAGAGTGGCGGTGGATTTTTTCACTATTTCACCTCCAATTCAGGCGTGTTGCTCTTCTTGCTGACGGGCGCAGCGGGAGCGCTCTGCTGGGAGACCGGAGCAGCGTCTTTCTTTGCCGCAGGCTTGCTGTTCAAAAAGTCTTCCGCTTCTTTCTTGCTCTGGACGCATGCCTGAGCAATGCTGCCATCGGGGTTCTTCTTGGCCACAGCCACACTCTGAAAACGGCCCTGCAAATCGACTGCTGTGCCTCCATTCGCAATCGTTCTGGGAGTCAATCCTTCGATTGAATCATTCATGGTCATTGATTCCGTAAGCTTCTGTACTTCTTCAGGCGTCGGCTGGCGAAGTTTGCCGCTGTTAGCGTCAACCGCAACCTGCTGTCCCGAACTATTGACAGTGGTTTCTTCGTTATTGCCGTCTTTATCTTTGGAACTGCCTTTTCCGGAATGCTGACCATAAGCGGAGAGCATACTGAGGGAGCCCACGAGGATCGTCACGCCACAGAGACGCACGAATTTATGCATGATACTTCTCCTTTTTATTTCTAGAGGGTCGCCTGACTGAGCCGACTTCCAGGAATGGGGCTCCCTGAATTTGCGAAGAATCAGCCAAGATCAAGCGCGAGAATTCTATCCCAAGTACCGTGAGGAAATTCGCCGAATGTAAAGAAATATTATTGAGCAAAAAACTGCATACACATTAGGGACAAAATAGTCCTGTTTTGGGACAGCAGCTATTTTTAGCTTTGGTGAAAATTCTGGGGCAGCCAGGGCTTATCGTGCTGCGCAGGCTTGCGAAGGCCCGGTTACCAGAGTCTGGTCCGGGAAGCTGAAGGCTCCTTCAATCGCGTCAGAAGCCGCTCCGCGCTGGAACCACTGCAGCAGCACCTGGCTTTGCGGATGGTAGGTAAATCCATCGATTGACACCGGGTAGCCGGCGTTCGGCATGGTGGCCAGAGGATCGCCAGTCTCAAGATTGCTCTGGCATGCATTGCTGTTTGGAACCTGCCAGGCCGGAACAGTATTACTTCCAAAAGGATTGTTCATCCATTCGGAGACCTCATGACTCATTGGTGTAACGTCCGCCAGGCTGGTTCCCATAATTCCCTGGTCCACCCAGCTGGCCCAGATAAATGTCTGCACAAATTTGAGCTGCGCCACTTCACCCAAATCAAACGACGTATGGAAGCCGAGCACACAACATTTCTTGATATCGCTCTGTGGAGCAAGAAACACATTGGAGGTCAGCGCAATAGCCAGCGCGTCTGGCTCCATACGCTCTAGTTGAATAATGGTATTCAGCTGCGAGAGAAAAAAGTCCGTATCCACGATGGCATAGACCACGCCGGTGCTGGAGTTGCGATAGACCTTGGCCATGCCGCGCGGCACAACAATCCGGAGCGGCTTTAGTACTTCGGGGCTGCCCAGCAACGTATGCCATTCCTGGGCCGCGGAGCTATGAAATTCCGCCCGCTGCACCGCATCCCCAAATTGCGTAAGACCGGTGGCGTATTGTGCGCTGCGGAAATTTGGCGACGCCTGCACACGCCCAATGACCGGCGCGGGATCAAGCACAATGGGCGCTCCGCTCTCGTCCGCAAATTCCTCAAAGAACATGGAGATGGGAACAAGCTGTACCGGCACGGTAGTGGTTCCGCCGGATTGCGGTTTGTTGCCAACCATGGTGTAGGGATAATTCACGCCCTGCAAAGCGAATGAGCCGGAGAAGTGCGGGACGCTGTATACGCGCCCTTCTCGCATTGCTTCGCGAGCAGCGCTGGAAAGTTTACTGGCGCCTTCAAATCTTGGCTGCGCACCCTGGCTCTGTAAATATCCGCCTGCCGCATCAATCGGTAGCGTCGTATCAGGAGAAGCACTCTGAGCATAGCTGAAACTCTGGAGCAGGCACAGCAATGCCATCACGGCGCAAAATGACCATGCGCTGCGGCTCAACCGGTTTAGCGTAAAAAGCACTTACCTGGACTCCCAGAGCTACAATCAGCTATTTTCGTCCTGCTCTACCAATTTGTCGAACAAAATTCTGCAAATAACTGATAAAAATGAGGTTTAGGGCTTTTACTGTAAACAGTACAATTAGACTTTCCAACAATCGGCAATAGATATATTAAGGATACGGCAGCCGCGCTTGGTTAAGTCTGCACCAACGCGCTACCATAGATCGAAAGATCGAAGATCGATAGGGACTTTCGTTTACATATATAGTTCCGGGTTTCCAGGAACTTAGCTCCTTCATGAAAAAGCTCCCCCCGCAGCCAAAATCCGGTGCCAGCACTGTAACGGTAGCCGTGGTGCAGGCCGCCTCAGTTGCTTTTGATCGCAAAAAAACTTTGGCCAAGGCGCTTGACCTGACCCGGGACGCCGCCAAACAAGGCGCGCAACTTGTGCTCTTTCCTGAAGCGTTTATTTCTGGCTATCCCCGTGGACTCGACTTTGGCGCTGTAGTGGGTTCACGAACAGAGGCCGGACGCGAAGACTTTAAGCACTATTTTGAAAGTGCCGTGGAAGTTCCCGGGCCGGTGGTGGATGCGCTGAGCAAAGCGGCGCGCGCCAATTCAGTTTATCTGGTGATGGGAGTGATTGAGCGCGAGCGCGGCACGCTCTATTGTTGCGTGCTTTTCTTCGCGCCCGACGGCAAGTTTCTGGGCAAGCATCGCAAGGTAATGCCCACCGCCTCAGAGCGCCTGATCTGGGGTTACGGAGACGGATCTATGCTCCCGGTTTTTGACACTCCTCTGGGCAAACTTGGCGCCGTGATCTGCTGGGAAAATTACATGCCGCTGCTGCGCACCTTTATGTATTCCCAAGGCATTGAGATTTATTGTGCACCCACGGCTGACCACCGGCCCACATGGACGGCGACCATGCAGCACATCGCCACGGAAGGCCGCTGCTTCATACTCGGCTGCAACCAGTTCAACCGCCGCTGCGACTTCCCCAAACATTATTCCACTACATTTGGGGAAGAGCCGGAGACCGTGATCTCACGCGGTGGCAGTTGCATTGTCAGCCCCTTTGGCGAGTTCATTGCCGGCCCGAATTTTGACGACGAAACGATCTTGCTAGCCGAGCTCGACCGCGGCTTGCTGCCTAAAGCTAAATTTGATTTTGATGTGGTTGGTCACTATTCGCGTCCGGATATTTTTCGCCTTATAGTGGACGATCAACCCAAACCGCCCGTGGCTACCGTAAGCACCAGAAACGGATCAGGAAAACAAGCAGAATGATTTCACGCATTGAAATACAAAATGCAGCCCGGCGGATAGTCACGCACGTCCGGCGCACCCCGGTGATTGCGCTGGAGGAGCAAGCTTTTGGCATTGACGCCAAAATTTTCTTCAAGCTTGAATGCTTGCAGCATACCGGCTCGTTTAAACCTCGCGGCGCTTTCAACTGTATCCTCTCCGCCAAGGTCCCCGCCGCTGGTGTAATTGCAGCTTCCGGAGGCAATCACGGTGCGGCCGTGGCCTATGCGGCACAAAAGCTTTCTCACGCTGCGGAGATTTTTGTTCCTGTAATCACGCCAAAGAATAAAGTAGACCGCCTTCGCCAATATGGCGCTTCTATTAAAATCACTGGCAACAATTATTCTGAAGCTCTTGCCGCCAGTTGCGAACGCGCCAAAGAAACTGGCGCAATTCCCATCCATGCCTATGACGACGTCCATGTGCTAACCGGACAAGGCACCCTTGCCATGGAATTTGAGGAGCAGGTGCGCGGCCTGGATTCCGTTCTGATCGCCGTGGGCGGAGGAGGATTGATCGGTGGCGCAGCCGCATGGTATCAGGAGAGGATTCGTGTGATCAGCGTTGAACCGGAACGCGCGCCCACACTGCATAACGCGCTGGCTGCGGGTAAAGTGGTGGAAGTGGAAACCGGCGGCGTAGCCGCGGACTCCCTTGGCGCGCGCAATGTGGGGGCCTTGATGTTTCCCATGGCGCAGAAATTTGTTTCGCAATCACTGCTGGTCACCGATGAGCAGATCGTGAACGCCCAGAAGCTACTATGGCAAAGCCTGCGCCTGATTGCCGAACCTGGCGGCGCTACCGCTCTGGCAGCCCTGATTTCCGGCGTTTATAAGCCCCATGCCGGAGAGCGCGTGGGCGTGGTGCTTTGCGGCTCCAACGCTGAACTGACAAACTTTCCCGCGTAAAGCGGAAACATAGAGCGGATCAGATAATTACAGGTACTTTACACACACGCCTGTCGCTCGCCTGCAAGCCGCTCATCTGGAAAACATTTCTCACAAAATATTGCTGATCTCCAGGAAACGTTTCTGCCCTCTTCATCACTATCTCTCGCATGGGCAAACCAACAATCGCGCCCACGCATTTTCAATTAAAAAAATCCACTAACATAAAAGGAAAAATCGATGAAAATCCGCTACTCTGGGCCTAAATTGCTCGCCTTTCTATTACTTCTTGTTTTCTCCAGTCTTGGGTTTGCCCAAGTCACGGTTGGTTGCCCTGGAGGCACGCCGGGCGCTTTCACGTCACTGGAATCTGCCATTCTTGCTTCGCCAGATAACGCCACCTTCCTGGTTTCCGGCACTTGCACGGAATTTATTGCCATTCAAAACCGAAGCAACCTGAATTTTTTTGGAAACCCTTCAGCCACCATCCAAACCGCCGATCCCTCCGCGCTAGTGTTGCTTATTTCGAATTCGAAAAGCATCACCTTTAATAACACTTTTGTGTTTAATGGCGGCCAGGGCATTGTGATCACCAACACTCCAAATGCCAGTTTTAACGGCGTTACAGTGCAAAACAGCGGCCAGTTTGGCATTACTGCTTCTAACTCTGTAACTCATATGACCAGCAGCTCCGTAACGGCCAGCACCCGCACCGGCGTGGTCGTAAGTGGAGGCAGCTTCTCTCTGGATGGCGGCGACAGTGTAAGCAATAACGGACGGCTTGGCATCAGCGCCGGAACAGCGCATCTGATTCTGGAAGATGGATCGGGACCAAACATCATCAGCAACAACGGAGTCGCAGGCGTTCAAATCTTTGGAGTTTCCCAGGGTGACTTCAGCGGAGACAATGAAATTACCAATAACGCGGGTGGAAATTTTGGACTCAGCGTCTCCAACAGCAGCGGTGTCACCATCACAGGAGGCCTCATCAACAGCAATACCGGCACCGGCGTAATCTGCGCGGGTACTGCGCATTGCGAATTCAGTGGAACGCACGTTGACAGCAATACCCTGGGCGGGATTCAGATTATCCAACACTCTGACGCCTCCTTTGATGGCACAGTGGAGGTTTCCGGCAATACAGGAGCAGGTGTGCTGGTGGATCAGGTATCGGCATTGACCAGCAACGGCGGCAATACCATTGCAAATAACACCGGTGACGGACTTATCTTGAATACTTTGTCCGGACTCAACTTTCTTGGTGTTGACACAATTACGGCCACCGCCGGCAACCTTGCCTTAAATTGCAACAATGGTTCCCTGGTGGAAGGCGACGTGAGCACCTATAAACCCAAGAAATGCGGCACCGCATTCCAGAACAATCCAATCCACTAAATCAGCGCATCAAGATTCTCAATTGGAACGGGCCGCGACTCATTGCGGCCCATTTTTACCCAATCATCTCCTTCCCTTCTCCGCCCTGCCGCAGCTTTACGTATGCGCATGGATACTTCCGGCAAATAAATCCTTCATTTAACTGAAACACTTCTGCCCCCAGAAACACTTAGCCCTATTGTGGCCACAAGCCACAACAGTTCGGCCCAAAATTCTTAACTTCAAAATTCGCCCAAACGAGGAAATACCACGATGAAATTCCCTTCGTACAAATTTATGTTATTTGCTTCTCTATTGCTGCTTCTTACGGGAGGCATGGCCTTTGCCCAGGCAGATAGTGCTGCCACCATTGATTGTTCCGGCGCTACGCCGGGAGCATTCACATCAATCAGCCAGGCTGTTTTTAGCTCACCGGAT
>DASXLK010000186.1:0-79668 GCA_036496365.1 Candidatus Angelobacter sp.
GGACGGCATGTATGCCGTGGGCTGGGCGCGCAAAGCGAGTGACGGACTGGTGGGGATTGCGCGGCATGACGCTGAAGTGGGGGCCGTGCATGTGCTGGAATATTTGATGACGGCGAAAGAGAGCAATTTTAGCGCGGCTGAAATCCAAAGCTTTCTAGAGCGCAAAGGGTTGCAAGCGGTGACCAAAGCTGACCTTGAATGCCTGGGCCGTGCGGAAGAAAAAGAGGCGCAGAAGCGCGGCGTTCTCTGGTTCAAGTTTGCGGAAGATGATGCGATGCTGGCCGCTATAGAAGCGGAGAAAGCGAAAACGGTGACGGCTTGATTCTTCCCGCTGCTCACGTTTAGAGTTTGATCAAATGCAAGCTTGGGACCCGAACTTATATCTAAAATATGGCAATGAGCGCGCGCGGCCCGCCGCGGACCTGATTGCGCAGATTCATTTGCAATCTCCAGCAAGCATTGTTGACCTGGGCTGCGGCACCGGCAACAGCACAGAGCAGTTGCGCGAACGCTGGCCCGCTGCCGCCATCACCGGTGTGGATAATTCACCGGAGATGCTGGCCAAGGCCAAAGCCAATCATCCTGACTGGCAGTGGGTATTGTGCGATATTGAAGCGTGGAGGCCGGAGCCGGCGGTTGACCTGATTTTTTCCAATGCGGCATTGCACTGGGTGCCGGGCCATGCCACGTTGTTCCGCAACCTAATGAACGGCCTGGCTGCGGGCGGTGTGCTGGCGGCGCAGATGCCGAACAATTTTCAGGCCACAGCGCACACCGTGGTTCGTGAGGTGGCGCTGACGGGCGATCCTCGCTGGGCCAAGGAAATGGTGTCTGCTGCTGACGCGTTTACCATCCAGACGCCGCTTTTTTATTATGACGTGCTGCGCAAACACGCCAGCCGCGTTGACATATGGGAGACCGAGTACCAGCATGTAATGGACGGGCCTAAAGCCATATTTGACTGGATACGCAGTACGGGCATGCGCGCCTATCTTGACCATCTTCCAGACGCTGAGCAGCGCCAGCTTTTTGAAGAAATGTGTCTGGAAAGATTTCAGGAAATGTTCCGGCCGAACGATCAGGGCAAGGTGTTGTTCCCGTTCCGCAGGATCTTTATGGTGGCTAACCGATAAAATGCGGACGAAGAGGACTGGGTGATGCGTACGCTCTTGATCAGAAAATCCGTATCTCGAATCAGTGCCACTCTGTTGCTCTGCTTTGCCGGGGTTTGCGCTTCAGCGTCGGTCCATAAAATTGGCCCGGACCTGTACGCCTACATCTCTGAAAATGATGAGAGTGCCAACTCCACGTTTCTGGTGAGTGAGGGCGGTATCCTTGTGGTGGATACAGGCGTGAACGCGCAAGAGGGGCGGAAGCTGCTGGATGAAATCCGTAAAGTTTCTCAGGCGCCCGTACGCTGGATTGTGAACACGCATTACCATCCTGACCATCGCGGCGGCAACAGCGTAGTGGGCCCGGATGCGATTGTCATCAGCACCGAGGAAACCAGGGCAGGCGTGTTGCGTTGGGTGAGCCAGCAGGCATCTGAATTCGGCAAAAAGCCCGCTGCATATCAATTGAATGAAATTGTGGATGCGCGCGGAGTGTCATTTTTCGTAGGTGAGCATGAGGTCCGCATCTATTCCGTGGGGCCGGCCCATACGCTGGGCGATGCGGTAGTTTATTTTCCTGATGAACACACCGTCTCCACGGGTGATTTATTTTTGACCAACTCATGCCCTTCCATGGACAAAGGCAGCCTGGAGAACTGGATTGCCGCACTGGACCAGATTCTTGCCTTGCCAGTGGAGCATGTTGTTCCCGGACATTTTGATCTTGCGGCTAAAAGCGATTTGCAGCGCTTCCACGACTATCTGGCTGACCTTCGCGGGCAGGTGGCGCGCATGTATCGCAGCGGAGTGCCACTGAGCAAAATCCAGAAGCAGCTTGATCTGCAAGCATACAAAGACTTCCGCCAGTTTCCGCAATTTGGAGCGACATTCAAAGACAACGCTGCTGCCTATTACGAGCAACTGCAGCATCCAAGGCCGCAAAACCAGACGCACTGAACAGAAGCGTCTTTGGTGTTGTCTCTTCTGCCACAAGGCCACTTACAATAGTTCTTATGTCTGAGAGCCCAATTCAATTCGCTCCGCCGCAGCGCCGAGTGGCGTTACTGCCAGGTTTAGTGATCGGCGTGGTAGTCGCGCTTTTATTTGCCGTGCTCATGGCGCGCGTGCAGTCAGGTCCGCTGGCGGCGCTGTGGTCTGCTTTGAGTGGACGCACCACGCGCATCAGCAGCGAAGGCAGCGTGATTGAGCGCATCCAAAAATTGCAGCGGATGGAAACCGTGGTTTTCAATATGGACAAGATCGTGACCGGAGAAAAGGACAATCCGATCCTGCCCGATTTTATTGCCGGTGACCGCCTGCTGATGATCGTGCATGGCCAGGTTGTGGCTGGCATTGATTTCACGCGGCTCAAGAGTAGCGACGTTAAAATTCAGGGCAAGGAAATTCATGTCCACCTGCCGAATCCGCAAATTCTCATCACACGCCTGGACAATGCCCGTACCAAAGTTTATTCGCGCAATACGGGTATTCTGGTCCGAGTTGATCCCAACCTGGAAAGCCAGGTCCGCCAGGAGGCCGAAGGTGAGTTATTGCAGGAAGCCGCGCTGGGCGGAATCCTGAACAATGCGCGGGACAATGCGCGCGTCACCGTGACAACGCTGCTTCTGGGGCTGGGTTTTGAAAAAGTGGACGTCGATTAACGAAACCTGAATTCCCGGAAATTGGGAATCTCATCATCACCCCAAAGCATCTTTAGAATAAATCTCAAGTTAACAGCCGAATTACAGCAATGAAAGGCGCAAATGGAATACACCAATCTGGGTTCAACTGGTTTGAAAGTTTCACGGATATGCCTTGGCTGCATGACGTATGGCACCAGCAGCTGGCGGCAGTGGGTGCTGAATGAAGAAGAAGGCCGGCCATTTATCCAACAGGCGCTGGAGCAGGGAATCAATTTCTTTGATACCGCGGACATGTATTCACTGGGCAAAAGTGAAGAAGTGCTGGGCCGCGCGCTGAAAGATTTTGGTCCGTCGCGCGACAAAGTGGTGATCGCGACTAAAGTTTTTTTCCCGCTGGGTGACGATCCGAACCAACAGGGGCTTTCACGCAAGCACATTATGCACGCCATTGACAACAGCCTGCGCCGGCTGGGCACGGACTATGTTGACCTTTACCAGATACACCGCTTTGACTATGACACGCCAATTGAAGAGACGCTGACGGCGCTGCATGATGTGGTGAAGGCAGGCAAGGCGCGGTATATCGGCGCATCGTCAATGTTTGCGTGGCAATTTGCGCAGATGCTATATACCGCTGACAGTCTTGGGCTCACGCGTTTTGTGACCATGCAGAACCATTACAACCTGGTCTATCGCGAAGAAGAGCGTGAAATGGTGCCGCTGTGCGAATCTGAAGGCGTGGGATTGTTGCCGTGGAGTCCGCTGGCGCGCGGCTTGCTGGCGGGAAATCGCAAAGCGCAGACGCTGCGGTCGAAAGAAGACGATTATTCCAAGAAGCTCTACACGCAAGAAGCGGATGATCGCGTGGTGGATTGTGTGGCCCAGGTGGCCAAAGAGAGAGGCGTGCCGCCGGCGCAGGTGGCTCTGGCGTGGCTCTTGCACAAATCTCAAGTTACCGCTCCCATTGTTGGAGCTTCAAAGCCGCACCACTTGCAAGATGCCGTGGCCGCAGTGGGCCTGAAGCTTACGCAGCAGGAAATTGCGCAGGTTGAATCCGTCTATGTGCCGCATCCGGTGCTGGGACATCACTAGATTCAGGCAATCACTAGATTCAGGCACACACTGGTTCAGGCACATAGCCGGGAGTTCGCGAGGTAACCCCTTTTGCGAGTGACCTCTCGAGAGCTCCAAGACCAGGGAAAAGGTTTTGGTAGAGATGCTTAGTCGCGGCTGTTCCTGCCGATAAGCCAGCCCGTAAGAATGCCTACGGCAAATGCTCCGGCGGCCACTGTTGCAATGGAAGTAATAGGCCGTTTTTTTACATGACTGCGGACATCATCCAGCCGGTCTTCTGCCGCAGCTTTTGCGCGCCGCACGGTGCGTCCAAGATCGTCATAGGTTTCATCCAGACGGTCTTTGACCTTGGCGGAAAGGTCGCGCGCTTTTTCAGCGATTTCCGCCACGTTATCTTTTACCTGTGTTCCCATCCGCGAAATGTTTTCTGCGTTCATGCGTAGCCTCCTGCCAGTAATTCTGGTGCCGTGCCACTCGGCCCGTCCGGAATGGCACAACCTACTGGCTCCATCACACTATTATGACAGAGATAGCCCATTGCAGTGCTGCTGCTCCATGAGTGAGACAGCCAGGGCTAAGTGTTGCATGCAGGCTCCGGAGCCAGGGAAACTAGCGAGGGCTGGGGCTTTTACTTCTTGCCGAATATTTCACGCAACAACGCGGTGGTTTGTGCGGCGGGGTCTTTACGAATCTTCTTTTCTTCCTCGCCCATCACGTAAACAAGCCGTCCATGGTCTTGCCGACTACGTATTTATCCAGGCTGAAATCGCGGCTTTCCGCCAGACGCCCGGCCATGGGGTTTGCCATTAACTGATTGTATTGCCTGATCACGCCCACGTTTTCCATGGACTTGTGCACGATAGGCGCAAAAGCGGCAGTCAATTGGTCAGTGCTCTTGGCTTTGAAATAGTCGGTTGCCGCCGTGTCACCGCCGGAAAGAATCTTGCGCGCATCCGCAATGGACATTTTGGTGACCGCATTGATAAAAATTTGCCTTGCCGATGGAGCGGCCTGTTCGGCGGCACGGTTCATGCCCACTTCCAGCGCATCAACCTGCTGCCCCATGCCGACCATGCGCAATCCTTTGCCCAGGCTGTTTAACTTTTCCGGCAGCAGGATTTTGATGGCCGCATTCTTTAAAAAGCCATCCACGCGGCCGGCGGAAGCAACCCCTTTGCGCGTGCTTACGGTGAGCGCTTCTTTTAGCCCTGAGGCGATGCGATCGTCGGAGGGGCCGCCCTTATTCATGGCGGCTTCGGCTTTCTTGCGAAGATCGTCGAGCGGCGACTGGGCCCACATCCACGTGTACAGCATGGCTGAACACAGAAGGACGGTAACGGCGTGCTTCTTCATGGTTGCCTCGTACTATTACAAAATGGCGATTGCAAAATAGCGCCTGTAAGGTGATACCCGCAGGATAACGACCATGGGCCGGTTTAGACTTATTTATTCCCTTTGACCTTTCATTTGTCCTATACGGCAGCCATAAGTTGCCGGAAGATATACGCAAGGAGACTTTCTAAACTTATGAGCAGGATACTCCAATTGGCATTGGCCGGCGTTCTTTTTATTGCGGCCCTTTCTTCCTCGGCCCTTGCCGCACCCGCTTCAGGAACAGTCCATCCGGAGATGATTGTTTCCGCGCAGTGGCTTACTGAGCATCTTAATGATCCCAAGGTGGTTGTTTTGCACGTAGGTGAGAAGCGTGCTGAATATGAGAGCGGCCACATTCCGGGTGCGCGTTTTTTGGCGCTGGAAGATTTTATTGAGGGTGATGAGGCTGAGTTGCCTTCAGTGGAAAAGCTAAAAGCAGCTTTTGAAAAAGTGGGCGTGCGCGACGATTCACGCGTGGTGATTTATACCACCTCATGGTACCCAATGGCTGGCCGCGCCTATTACACGCTTGATTATCTTGGCCATGGCGACCAAACGGCGCTGCTGGATGGCGGCATAGATGAATGGAAAATCGAGAAACGGCCGATCTCTAAGGACGAGCCAAAAGTTACTACGGGAAGTTTCACGCCGCATGTCCATCCAGAAGCGCGGGCTTTGATGGAAGAGGTAAAGAAGATTTCTGAGCAGCCGACAAAATCTGTTGCGCTGGTGGATACGCGTCCACCTAAACGTTACAGCGACGGCCATATTGCGGGTGCAATTCCCATTTACTGGCAGGAGACGCTGGTGGATGCCAAGAACAAGCCGATATTTCTGCCTCCTGACAAATTGAAAGCGCTGTTCGCGGCACGAGGCCTCGCACCAGATCAAAAGCTCATTACCTATTGTGAGATTGGCCTGCAGGCTTCCCATGTTTATTTTGTCGCCAAATATCTGGGTTATAACGCGGCCATGTTTGATGGATCAATCCATGAATGGAGCCACATGAATAAGCTGCCGGTGGTGGAAGGCAAGTCACTACGTTAGGGAGGAGAGAATGCTTTTTCGAATTATTGCGGCTGCGCTGCTCATGGCAATGGCCGGTTTGCCGCTGAGCGCACAAACTGGGTCGGCGCCAAAGCTGCGTCCAGAGATGCTGGTGACAACCGAGTGGCTGGCGAGCCATCTGCAAGATCCAGACATGGTGGTGCTCTGCATTGGCTCTTCTCCAGAATTTTGCACCAGGCATATTCCCGGAGCGCGGCAGATCAGGCTTGAGGAAATCGCGGTGACGCGCGATGGTATTCCCAACGAACTTCCGCCTGTAGAGAAGCTGCAGAAAGCTTTTTCCCAAGCCGGTATCAGTAACAGTTCGCGCGTGGTGCTCTATGGAGAGCGCGCCAACCTGATGGCGGCGCGCGCTTACTTCACGCTGGACTATCTTGGTGTTGCAGGACACACGGCGCTATTGGATGGTGGCCTGGAGAAATGGAAAGCTGAGCAGCGCGCTGTTTCTGCGGAGACGCCAAAGACCAAACCTGCTGCGCTCAAGATTTCACCAAGACCAGAGATTTTAGTGGATACGGCTGTTTTGCAAAATCTCACGCAAAAAACTAAAGGAAAGCTCGCGCTGATAGATGCCAGACCAACCAAAGAATTTACGGGAGCACAGCTTTCAGAAGACGTAACAGAAGCGGGCCACATTCCGGGCGCTAAAAGCCTTTATTGGATGGACATGCTGGTGAGCCGGGAGAATCCCGTGCTGAAACCGGAAGCCGAGCTGCGACGCATGTATGCCGAGATGAATGCTGCGCAAGATCAGCCGCTGGTTACGTATTGCCGGACGGGGATGCAATCTTCTTTTGATTATTTCGTTGCCAAATATCTGGGTTACGAACCCAGCATGTATGACGCTTCATTTTACGAATGGAGTATGAAAGATTTACCAGCGGAAATCTCTCCTGCGAAGTGAGGCCGGAAATGAAAATGCCCTGAGGCTTCAGGGCATTTTCGCTGGGTACCGACTTTGTGTCACCCTCTGTGCTAACCAAGCTGACTTGGAAGCTTATAGGGTTCCCTCGTTTCACGAGGGACAAATCAAAAAGCTGATCCTAGAACTGGTTCCACAAGTACTGGTTGTATACGTCATGGTGGTACTGGACCTCTGGGGCTTTTACAAATGTTCCCAGCAGCCGCGCGCAACGGTCCGCCGAGGCCTGCTTCAGGTCAGCGTAACGGCCTTTCACGTCCTCACCCAGAAGTTTGCTGGTCCAATCTGACTTGCGGAAGTTTTCAAGCGCCGTATAAATGTTGTCTGGCAGATAGCGTTCAGCCTGGCGCAGATTTTTGATTTTAGACGTGGTGCCGGCAATACCGGTTTTGAAGACGCTGAGCATCACCATGTAAGGATTCGCGTCGGGCGCAACCGAGCGCACTTCCACGCGCATGCTCTTTTCGTTTCCGATGGGAATGCGGACCATGGAGCCGCGATCGACAGCGGAAGCCTTGATCTGATTTGGCGCTTCAAAATGCGGATCGAGCCGGCGATAGGCATTTACGCTGGCATTCAGCATGAGGCAAATGTCGTTGCCATGCGTGAGAATGCGATCAACAAACGACCATCCGAGCTGGCTGAGTTTTTCTTCGCCTTTGGGATCCCAGAAAAGATTTTTGCCTTCTTTGCTGATGGAAACATTGGTGTGCATGCCGTTGCCGTTTACGCCGACGACGGGTTTGGGCAGGAATGAAGCGGTCAAGCCCATGCGGGTGGCTACCTGACGGCAGATCAGTTTATAAATCTGGATCTGATCGGCTGCGGCAACTACTTCACCGTAACTGTAATTGATTTCAAATTGTGATGGCGCAACTTCCGGATGGTCCTTCTCATTCTGGAAGCCCATGGCGCGCTGCACTTCCGCCGTGGTGTCAATAAATGTGCGGAGCAGATCGCCGGGCAGCGAATGGTAATAGCCGCCGGTGTTTACGTAGTCGAACTTGCCGGTTTCATGGTAACGGCGTTCGGCGTCAGAGCCCTGAAAGAGAAAACCTTCAATCTCATTGGCGGCGTTCAGGGTGTAGCCTTCTTTTTTGTACATCTGGTCGGCAAAAACTTTCAGGTTGCCGCGAATATCGGCGCTGTAAGGCGTGCCGCCTTTATCGATAACGTCGCCGAAAACCAGAACTTTGCCTGAGCCAAACACATCTGCCGGCGCCCAGTAAAAGGAGTGCCAGTCCAGGCCAAGCCGCAGGTCGCTCTCACGCTGTGCGGTAAAACCACGGATGGACGAGCCATCAAAAGTAAGGTTGTCCCAGCTCTTGATCAGGAATTTCTTGTCGTAATCCAGCATGTGCAGGCGGCCTTCAAGGTCACTGAAGAGCAGAGTAACGGCCTTGATGCGTTTTTCGTCCGTGAGGTATTTCAGCCGCTCTTCCTGGATCTTATGGATGGCAACGCGATTTCTGCGCTGCTCCTTTGCCTGCAGGTTCATTGCTTCCAGTTCATCGTACGAGAGAGCGAGAAAATTACGCAGTTCGTTTACCATGCAGCTCCTTAAAGCCAGAATTCTTGTGTTTGTGACAATGCGGGTCCGTTCGAGCAGAAATCAACCCACTAGGATAGCGCGCCCGGGTGCTCTGGAACAATTAAAAGACCTGATAGCTGCCATCCAAATGATTTATACCGGACTGCATGGGCCAGCCAAGGCGGCAAATAACATTGCAACAGAACCGTGGTTTTCATTCGGCCTTTCTCCTTAAGAGCTTTTCCTCAAAAATTCAAGAATGATACATGGCCCTGTGAAGCTGCCAAAATAAGGCCGAAAACTGCACAAATGCCGCTTTTTAGGTGCAATTTAAGGAATTTTTTGGCTGAAGTTTTTGTACCTAACGCCGATAAACTCATGAACACCGCCGCTTAAGGCAAAGAAAGTCAATTACTTTGGATATCGCAAAAACAGAAGCGCCTCTTCCCGCCACAAAACCCAGTGACCGCAGACGTGCGCGGCGTTTCCATTGTGACGGCAAGGTTGAGGTCAACCGGATTCCCTCCACGGGCAAGCGTGCGGGCACGCTCAAGGACCTGAGCCATTCCGGATGCTGCATTGAACTAGACCAGCCTTTTGCCGCGCCAAGCTATATAGAGGTAATGATTGACACCGGCTCAACCCGGCTGCGCCTGACCGGGACGGTGAAGAGCTGCCGCAAGAAAGCAATGGGCATTGAATTTGCCCAGGTAGGCTCCAGCGCCAGATTGCTCCTGCAAGAATTGATCGAGTATCTGGAATCACACGACGATCCGAACTCCGGCCGCCAGGCCTGATCTTTCCGTATGCTGGGGCTTTCCAGGTCGGCCGTTACAAAATCATGTTTACAAGATCTTTCCATTTACAAGCTTCTCCAAAATCTTTAACTTGGGACAATCAGACTTTGATACAGCCTGGTTTCAGGGCTTCTAAGCCTGGGTTGCATAAGTTTGGACTGTCTAAGTTTTGCATCGTTTAGGTTTGGGGTCCCGAACCGCTGGAAATGCCAATGCCGGAGAGAACCATTTGACCGCAAAAAGCCGCTGCTTCTGGGCCCGCACGCCGCAGATGATCGCCTACCATGATGAAGAATGGGGCGTCCCGCAGCATGATGACCGCGTGCTGTTTGAATTTCTTATACTGGAAGGCGCACAGGCCGGGCTGAGCTGGTCGACGATCCTGAATAAGCGCGCAGCCTACCGCAAGGCCTTCAGCCAGTTCAATCCGGCGCGCATTGTCAAATATGACGCGAAGAAGCTCAAGCAGCTTATGGGCGATCCGGGGATAGTCCGCAACAGGCTGAAGATTGCCGCCGCCGTGCAGAATGCAAAAGCTTTCCTGGCCGTCAAAAAAGAGTTTGGCAGCTTTGATAAATATATCTGGCAGTTCACCGGCGGCACGACAATCAAAAATGCGCTGAAAGACCGCAGCCAGATTCAGGCGCGCACTCCTGAGTCAGACGCTATGAGCAAAGACCTGCTCAAGCGCGGATTCAAATTCATCGGCCCGACCATCTGTTATGCGTTCATGCAGGCCGTTGGCATGGTGAATGACCATCTGGTGGAGTGCTTCAGGTATAAAGAGGTCTAGAATTGGCTTTAGCCGATTGCTTCTGTCCCTCCCCCCTCCATAGGTCATCCCAGATTGGCGTAGGTTTCAGCGCAATCATCCGCGTTCATCCCATATTGGCGCGGACTTGAGCGATTCAACTTCAATTGGCGTAGAGTTGCTGTTGGTTTTCAAATTACCCAATTACCAAATTCTCATTTACCAATTTTTGCGACCCTCTGCCTGCGTTCTTCAGCCAGCACCCCACCCGGGGGGTAGGCGCTTTTGTTGCAAGCAAAAGGTGAAGTGGCATTCAACAGCCTTATGACAGCCTTGTCGAGTCCTATTTCCCACCTGATTTTGCTCTTGCTTTGCGGATCACTGACCGCTGCCTGATGATGGCTGACAGCTAAGTTTTCAAAGACCATTCCCTGCAAACGTCCTGAGACGCTGCCGGAGTATAGGGAGTTTCTATCAGCGAATCAATAAGGAATTAGTACATCTTGACACGCTGCTTTACGGAGACATTCGTTTTTTGCACAAAGCCCGGTTCGTGCAGACCCGCCACAACTCAAAATTCGCGGTCTGACGATCAGCTAGCAACTCACCCAAGCCAGGGTAAGTTGCTACCTGGCAGAACGATTCAGGTTAGAGATGGACACGAAAAGGTATGTTGATTAGAAAATAGTTCCCGGTATAGTACGGATAAAGAAAGCTCTTGACGCGATGCCACGTGCACTTACAATGAGTTCACCCCCTAAGAACCAACTCACGCTAAGATCGAGGTGAACTTTGGAACACCAGCTCAAGCTGAAACTGTTGGCTTCAATTCAGCAGAAAAGGCTCGCAGTCTTTTGTGGCGCGGGGTTATCGATGTCGCCGCCAAGTTCATTGCCTAGCGCAAAAGTGGTTGCGGAAAAATGCACCACAGAGTATGCAAAGAGCGCACTTGAACCGCCCATCCCTGACGCAACCAAGCTGGATTTAGGACTGTTAGCTGAGTATTTTGTCGCGAACAATCTGCAGAATTTTTTTATTCGCAGACTAGACTGAAAAAGATTGAAATCGAAGGATTCAGAGGTATTCGAGAGAAGGTAGTCATTCCATTTGGTGAAGACTTTACCATCATCACGGGTTCAAATGGTGCTGGGAAAAGCTCGGTTATAGATGCGATTGAGTTCGCATTATCGGGACGGCTAGCAAAATTTGGTGATGAGAAATTAGAAAAGAGCGAAAGTGGAGAGAAAGGTGCGGACTACATGTGGTGGCGCGGAACTCCTTTCGCAAAAAGTCACTCTATTAGTTTAGATTTCTTGCGTGCGGATAGTGACATTGTGACCTTTCGGACCACACCTGAAACACCCCAAAATCGCCCGCAAGAAGAATGGTTTTGCGACCCTGATGAGTGCCCAGCTGAACCGCTACAACGAATCTGCCAAACATCGATCTTTCGTGACGAGCTCATCGGAGCGTTGAGCACTGATATGGGTGAGTTTCAGCGCGGCGATTTCATTAACAAGACGATCGGATTTACTGAACTGGGTGCTGTCGAGCGCCGCAGTTTTGCATATCTTTCTGCATTGCATCCCAGAGAAAGCAACCTCCAAAAATCTTATGAATTATTACGAGGAAAAATCGCGGACCTAACGGCCCAGACTAGCGAATTACGTGCTAATGCTCAATCAATGATGCGGTCAGAATCAGCACAACAAGACCTTATTCCAAATCCAATGACTCAAGATTTTGTGAGTGGCACACGAAACAAGCTAACTAAAGTAAGGAGAGAATGCGAGAATCTAGAACGATTAAAAGCTAGGTGGGTAGCAACTAGTGGTCTCGATTCAAGGCTACAAATACTTGATGCAGAATCTGCAAATCTTGCAGATGAACTGGACAGAATAGGAATGAACATAGGAGAAATTGAGTCAGTCCTGAGAGCTACAGATGTTCAACTAATGGAAATTCGAGCCCGTGATCCAATCGTCGCCTCAATTGCCATGTTACGTGAACACGGGGACCGCATCGGGCTCCGGCAAGGGCGTTGCCCGCTCTGCAATTCCGAAATTTCACTGGAAAAATTTGAACAACATCTCCAGGATTTAGCGCACGAAATCTCTTCGGCCCATCAACGCGTAGGGGAAATTACTGAACAACAAGCCTCGGCATCAACCAATCTTCAGAAGGCACGTGCCCAAGCTGCACGTGTTCAAGTTGATCGAGATCGCAAGATATCTGAGAAAGCTGCTATTAATTCTTCGTTAAACCAACTCCGGGAAGAACTAAAAACCTTGGATATCGAGCCAAATGAGTCCTCAATAGAGTTAAAGATCAGAGAAAAAAAGATCGAGCTATCCCAAATTGAGCGAGACTTTGCTGTTGCTGAAGCCTCGATTTCTCTTGAGAGAGTAACAGAAATCGAAAGAACACGAGAAAGCATGGAAAATGAAGCGGATCAGATAGAAAAGCGGCTTCAGGTTATGCAAAGGGCGACGGCCACTGCTGAAAAAGTTAGTGCGACCGTCAAGCGATTATCTCGTGAGTTACTTGAAGAGCGGGTTGCAACTCTTAATCCCCTATTATCGGAGCTTTATTTTCGGCTACGGCCACATGTTGATTATACGGACGTAAAGTATCGTATGAGAGGTGAGGTGCGACGTTTGCTGCGGTTAGAAGTAGGTAATGAACTCAACCCCAGATTTATGTTCAGTAGTGGTCAGCGTCGAGCTTTGGGTTTGGCCTTCCTGTTGGCTGTGCATTTATCCCGGCCTTGGTGTCGGTTCAGAAGTTTAATTTTGGATGATGCCATACAGCATGTCGATGATTATCGTGCTTTGCACCTAGTGGAAGTACTTTCGTCAATCAGACAAAGAGGACAGCAGATTATCTGCACTGTAGAGGATGTGGCATTAGCTGAACTTCTCTGTCGCCGTTTGAGAGCCACCGATTCTGGGCGTGGTCTAAAAGTAACAATGAAATATGAATCTGGAAGTGGCGTCACAGTCAATAATGTAGAGCGTTTGGGGCCGTTGCCGAAAAACGTGCTTCTCTCGGCCTAATCTGCGTTCTCGTAACTCCAAAAAGGGCATTCCTATCTTCTTATCGGGGTTGGCCGGGTGGAGAAGCTAGTTCGCCTGCCTTTTCCGCCAGAGGCAGCCATATCTGGAAACATGTATTGCCCGGCTCTGATTCCACCTGAATATGGCCGCGATGTTTGCGGACGATTCGTTGAACGGTATCCAGGCCCAGGCCGGTGCCTTCTCCGACGCCCTTTGTGGTAAAGAACGGTTCGTAAATATGGGGCAGCACTTTCTCGGAAATGCCCGGACCGTTATCGGCAATCTCCACCACCACGCTGCCGTCGTCGCGATAAGTGCGGACACGCAGCTCGCCTTTGCCGCCCATGGCGTCAATGGCGTTATCAATAATGTTGGTCCAAATCTGGTTCAATTCGCTGCCAAATGAATTGACCAGAAGAGGGATTTTTTCATAGTCGCGCTTTACGGTGACGCCGCGCTTGAGTTTGTGGTTCAGGATGGTGAGCGTGGTCTCCAGGCTTTTTACAATGTCAACGTTTTGCACCGGCGCCTGGTCCATAAAGGTATATTCCTTGATGGCCAGAACCAGATCAGAGATACGGCTGGTGCTGCTCTCAATTTCATTGAGCAAGTTGGAGATTTCCAGCGATGCGGCGATGCGGACGAGAGCGGAGCGCGCTGTGGCAGCGTCAAGGGTGGTGAAGAGACGGTCCAGCATTTCCGGCTGCACGTTTTTGTGCGCCAGGTCTGAGGCTAGTTGCCAGAGATCGTCCTGTCCGTGAGTGCGCAGCCAGGAATCGATTTGCTCTTCCAGCAGGCTGATAGTGAGTGTATCCGGCGGGGGCCCATCGTGATGCACGATTGCGGCTTCCAGCTTGTCGATCTCGGCTTTTTGGGCGGGAGTGAGTTCATGCGCGCCCAGTTCATGGCTGGCGTCTTTGATCCGCTTCATGGTCTTGCGCAACTGGCTGGTGGCGCGCTTGGCAGCCGACGCAGGATTGTTGAGTTCATGCGCCAGTCCGGCGGAAAGTTTGCCCAGAGCGGCAAGGCGATCGCGCTGCTGCTCCACGCGCGTGGCTTCGCGGATACGGTCAGACATCAGGCCCACAAGCCGCTGCGTGAGCTCCGGCATTTTCTGTACCAGTTCGCGAAATTGCGCAGCCGGGAAGCGGAGCACACGGCTGTCAGTAAGTGCGCGCCCGCTGACGGTATAAAACTTCATGCGTGAAAAAGGCAGCACGCCGCCAATATTGCCGGCCTGGCTCAAAAAGATGATAGTTTCGCCGCCAAATTCGCCGCGGCCTTGGAGCTGCCCTTCAAGGATGACGAACATTGCGTCCGCAGGGTCTCCCTGATGTATGTACGTAATCCCAGCTTTGAGGAGCATTTCTTCAGACTGGCTGAGGAACCATTCAATCTGGTCGTCTGGCAGGTCAGCAAAAACCGGGATGCGTAGCAGCTCTGATTTTTCAACCATGTTTATACCTTGCTCAAATACTGGTGAATGAACTGCACAGCCACTGAGCCTTCACCTACGCCGGATGCGACGCGCTTGACTGATCCATGGCGCACGTCGCCCACGGCAAAGAGCCCGGGGATGTTGGTTTCAAGCAGGTAAGGATCGCGCTCCAGGTTCCAGCCTTTGGGTCGCTTGCCGTCCCAGACAAGATCTGGTCCGGTGAGAATGAAGCCGCGATCATCGCGTTCAATAAGATCGGAAAGCCAGTCAGTACGCGGGAGAGCACCGATAAAGATGAACATGGCGCTCGCGGGCACGCGTTCAGTCTTATTGGTGTCAGAGCAGAGAACGGAGATTTCTTCCAGATGCGTTTCACCGTGCGCCTCAGTTACGCTGGCGTTGGTCCAGAGCTGAATGTTTGGCGTCTCTTCAATCTGGTCAATCAGGTACTGTGACATGGTTGCGGCCAGCGAGCCGCCGCGCACCAGAATCACCACGCGATCAGCATAGCGTGAGAAATTCATGGCCGCTTGTCCGGCGGAATTTGCGCCGCCCACCACATAAACCGTTTCACCCTTGCAGGAGAGTGCTTCCGTGGACCCGCCGCCGTAATAAATGCCCGCGCCTTGCAGGCGGTCAACGCCCGGAGTTTCAAGCCGCCGCCACTGTACGCCGCTGGCAATCATCAGCGCATGGCAGGAGATTTCATTTCCATCGGCCATTTTGATGATGCGATACGAGCCTTCCGTGCGCACGCCAACCGCCTCTTGCGAAAGTATCTCCACGCCAAAGCGCTGCGCCTGCACCACGGCCCGGCGCGCCAGATCGCCACCGCTGAGTCCGTTGGGAAAGCCCAGATAATTTTCAATGCGTGAACTCATGCCGGCCTGTCCACCGGGCGCTTCACGCTCAATGATGACTGTATGCAAACCTTCAGAAGCTCCGTAAACCGCGGCCGCAAGACCGGCAGGACCTCCGCCTATGATGGCAAGATCATAAAAATTGGTTTGTGCGCGGGTGCGCAGTCCGACTTTCTGCGCCACGTCAGCCGGAACGCTCTCCAGAAATTTTGTGCCGTCAGGAAAGAGCACAACGGGCAGGCTGGTAGCTTCATCGCCCAGCGCCTCAACCAGGCGTTTGGTTTCGGGATCGTTGGAAGAAAGCTCAACGTCAATCCATTGATAGGGAACACGATTGCGGGCAAAAAAATCTCGCAGCTCATACGAACGCGGCGACCAGCGTGTGCCCAGCATTCTGATTCCTTCAAACGTGGGATGGTACGAAGCCTGCCAGTCATCCAGCAGGTCGTCCAGCTGAGGATAAAGGTGCTCCTCTGGCGGGTCCCACGGTTTCAGGAAGAAAAAGTGGATGTTGGCTTCATTGATGGCGCCGATGGCAGCGCTGGTATCAGCGTATGCAGTAAGCAGTGCGCGCTTGGCGTCAGGAAAAATCTGCATTGCTTCTTTCAGGAATGCCACGCCATCCATTTTGGGCATGCGCTGGTCCGCCAGCAGCAGGGCCACACTGTCATTGCGGACCTTCAATTGTTTCAGCAGGTCCAGCGCCTGTTCCGGGCCGTCACTGGCCAGCACGCGATAGCTGGCGCCATAATGCGTACGCAGATCACGCTCAATGGCCCGCAGCACGTCGGCGTCGTCGTCTACACTCAGCAAAATTGGTTTTGCCATATCGTCTACTTCCAGAGCAGTTGAAAAATTGTTTCGCGCTTATTGTTTAGAAAAACAGTTTAGATGCTGCGCCTGTGGTTTGGTCGCACAATCTGAGCCTGCAGGATTGTGTGAGAACAGTTGTGAAACAACAATGAGACCTTGGTATTGGGGCAATACTGGTTTCAACTTGTTGTGAGCTGCTTGTCTTACTTCTTTTGTCTGATCTTACTTCGCATCTTTACTTCACTTCGCATCGGGCAGCGTGTATTCAAACTCGTAGGAATGCTTGCCGCCTGCTGCAATCACCACATTCATCTTGCCCGTAAGTCCTGTCAACTCGTCCGTTCCCGAATCAGGAACCACCTGAATTGAAAGCTGCGGCTTGCCCTTATCCATTATGCCCTGATGATACAAAAGGAATGTTCCCTTGCGGCCCTTCAGCGTGCCAGAGACTTTTTCCACCGCAACGTACACCCCAGAAGTTTTTACGTCCGTTGCACCCGTCAGCATCTGGCCTTTACCTGTGGCCTCCAAGTCGCCATGATATTGCTTGTCAATTGTCATCCGTCCCAGCGCCGGATCGATCTTGTCATCCTGTGGCGCCAGCTTTACGTCAAAGGGTCCGGTGGCATGCATGGTGGCTGGCTCCTTTTGTGTTGCAGTTGAGGATTGTGAATGGGCCAGGGAGATCGCGCCAACCGAAATACAGATGGCGAGAATTGCCCCAACGTTGCGGGATCGAGAGTTGCTGCTGGCTCTGTGGCTCACCGCATCATTCTAGCGCAATGTGTGCCACGCTGACGCCTATGGACGCTTGAATACCAGCACCTTTGACGTGAATCTATGCACCGCTTCGCCATCTTGATTCAACGTTGTGCTCTGAACTTTTACCAGCGCCTGATTCGGCTTGGAGCGTGAGGGCACAATCTCCAGCACTTCGCTTTCGACGTGGAGAGTGTCTCCGGGTCGCGTTGGCTTGGGCCACGCAAGATCTCCGCCCAGACCGATGATGCCGTTCGCCAGCGGCAATCCACTGGTCACCAGCAGCCGCATGGCGATGGCTGCCGTGTGCCACCCGCTGGCCGCCAATCCGACAAATACGGTGGCTTGTGCTGCGGCTTCGTCCAGATGAAAAGGCTGCGGATCAAATTCCTGCGCGAAGGCTTTGATCTGGTCTTCACTGATCTGGTACGTGCCGGAGACAAATCGCTGACCCACATGCAAGTCTTCCAGATAGAGTCCGCTTTCACGATCGTTTGCTTGCGTCATTGCCTTCTCCGCTTTCACTCAACCGCTCATATTGCTTACCGCAGCTTTACCTCAGGCTCCACAGACATTCCCGGACGCAATCGATGGTCGGCATTTTCACCCTGCTCCAACACAATACGAATCGGCACTCTCTGTACTACTTTTACATAGTTGCCAGTCGCATTTTCCGCCGGCAACAGACTGAACTTTGAACCGGTAGCCCCGCCCAGCGAATCAATGTGACCTTTGTAGTCTTTTCCGGAAGCGTCTGCGCGGATGGTTACAGGCTGTCCCGGCTTCATTTTCTGTAATTGCGTTTCTTTGAAGTTAGCAGTGATCCAGAGATCGTCCACGGGGATGATCGTCAGCAACTGTTGTCCGGGTTGCACGCGCTGGCCTGCTTCCACGGTCTTGCGACCAACAATACCGCTCACTGGAGCGATGATTTTGGTATAGCTCAAATTCAGCTGTGAGGTTGTAAGCTGCGCCCGTGCGCGTGCGGCCTCTTGCACGGCTGCTGTTGCCTTGGCGCGCGTGGAAGCAATCTGCTGCGGCGCAGAGCCTGCCGAAAGCAGATCAGCTTTGCGCTCGGCCAGCCGGCTTTGTGCCTGTGCGATGTGCTGTTGCGCCACAAGAATGTCGGCCTTGCTCGCCGTTACGCCCGCATTGTCAGTGGCTGATTCCGTGGCTACGCGATCATATTCTGATTGCGAAATTTCATGCTTGGCCAGCAGGCGTTCATAGCGCTGGCGGTCATCTTCAGCGCGTTTAAAGTTGGCTTGCGCCTGGGCCAGCCGCGCTTGTGCAGCCTGCAAAGAGGCTTTTTCTGTCGCTACTGAATCTTCGGCTTCGCTCACAGAAGCATTTGCCAGATCCAGCCGCCCATTGCTGCCGGATGAAGTTACAGCAATATCTTTCTCCGCGGCCACGGAGCTGGCTTGCAGTCGCTCAAAGTCGGCTTGCGCGCGATCGTGGTCTGCCTGATAGTCGGCGGGATCAATCTCCGCCAGCACCATTCCGACTTCAACGTAATGGCTGTCTTCCACATCAGGATTCACGCGCAGAATCGTCCCGCTGACGCGCGAGCTCACTGGGTGCAGATGGCCATCCACCTGGGCGTCATCCGTGGATTCATAGGAGGAAAAATAAATCCATGCGGCAACACCGCCCACTACAACCATAGCGGCCAGGGTAATGAGTAAAATTTTTCGATATTGCTTTAGCATGGCAAGCCCTGAAGGCTTGGCAGGCGGCACAACAGCTTCAAACCTTGCCCTGTTGCCGTCGTTTTTCTTGAGATGAAAATCAACATGCTCTTCCGTCTCCTGCAATGCAAGCTCGTGTTCCTGGAGTTGGGTAGCCATTTTAATTGCCTCCTAAATATTTGTTCACATCTTTTTGTGCCGATCCCATGGCCCGCAGCAGCGTGAGCTTGGCCAGGTTATGCGCAAAAAGACTGGAAATATAATTTTCATTGGCGGCAGCCACGTCCTGCTGCGCCTGTATGATTTCAAGATTATTGGTTACGCCGTTCAGGAAGCGGTCACGCGCCTGTTCCAGCGTGCGTTGTGCAAGTTGGCTGTTTTTCTCAGCTACTTTTACCGCGCTGTCCGCAGCTTGGAGATCAGTAAAAGCATTGCGGACTTCATAATCCACGCGGCCAACAATGTCTGCATACTCTGACTGGCGGCGCTCCAGTTGCGCGGACGCATCCTGTATGTCTGAGTGAATCCTGCCACCGGTAAATATGGGAAGGGAAACCGTGGTGACGACAGAATAAGTTGTGTCGGAGTGATTCAAATTGGCTCCGATGCTCCCGTAATAACCGTTCACGCTCACACCCGGCACGCGCTCCATTTGCGCGGCGCGCTTGCCCAGTTGAGTTGCGGTTGCAGTGGCTTGCGCGGATTTAATATCTGCACGGTCTGCCCTGGCTTGTTTGAGCGCGGTTGGCAGATCGCCGCCATTCCATTCCTGATACGCGGCTTTGGTAGTGACGTGGAAAACCTGTCCGCTGGGCAGGCCGATTAACCGAGCCAATGTAAGCTTGTCTTTTTCCAGGTTTGCGGCCGCGACCGTGAGCCGCTGTTCGCTGGTTTGCCGTTGCACCGTGGCGCGGAAGCCTTCAATCTCCGCAGCCAATCCTGAGCTGACTCTATTGACCACCTGAGACTCAAGCTCTTTGGCCGATGCCAGCTCTGCGTCTGCTGTCTGTACGCGCGCTTCGCTTGACTCCACCTGGAGATAAGCAGTGCCCACAGCCAGCGCCACCACGTTGCCTGCGTCATCCAGTTGCAGCTTCTGCGCTTCAGCATTGCGCTGCGCAGCTTTATACTTGTACATCGATTCCAGATTCAGTCCCGTATCTTGAAACGTAAGATAACTTTCCTGATAGCTGAACTGTCCGGTCGGCCCGGCGATACCTGGGACCTTTAAGCCAATCACAATCGTGTTCAAGTCATCCAGGTTTTGCCGCAATAGCGCGGAAACGCTGGGAATCATGGTGGAAAGGGCGCGCAGACGCTGCGCTTGCGCCTGCTTTAAGCCGGATTGATTCTCAATCACGCCCAGGTTGTAACGCAGCCCGCGCGACATAGCGTCGGTCAAAGAGAGCTCAACCGGTGTATCAGAAAGCGTTCCCATGGGCACGCTACCGAGAAACGGATTCTGCTGCTGTCCGGCAAGCGAGCTTGGCGTGGTGCTGTTGGCCGCAGGATTAATGGTGCGCGGCGTGGCAATACTGCCCAGTTCAAAAGAAGCCGTGTTCTGCTGGGCCACCGCTTGCGGCGCAAGCACGCTAAGGCCTGCCAGAAGAAGGATGACCGGAACGCTATTTAATTTTTTCTGCCGTTGCATCAGTTGTAAAGTTTTCATCTCTTAAATCCGCCATTCTCTTGAATCAGTGCGCTCCAGCGGACCCTCCGCTGCGGTACGGTTTTGTGATCAACGCAAGCAACAGCGTGGCAATCGTCACCAAGCTGAGTGCGTGGAAACAATCCATCGCCCCAAGGAATGCTGCCTGCCTGTCTGCCAATCCTGATACCAGCCCATACGCTCTCTGTAGCGCGCCATCCGGGCTTGATCCTGCGCTGGCCAGCGTTTGCGTCAAATTCTCAAGCCGCTGGGTAAAGATCGGGTTGTCCGGCGTGAGGTGCTGTACCAGCACGCTGTGGTGAAATTGCGTGCGGCGCTCCAGCATGGTAGTAACAAAGGCAATGCCAAAACTTCCTCCCAGATTGCGGAACAGGTTGGTGATGCTGGAAGCTTTGTTGTTCTTATTCAAAGGAAGATAGGAATAGGCCAGCGAACTTACCGGCACAAAGAAAAATCCCAGGCCAATGCCTTGCAGAGCGCGAGCCAGCGCGTACGCCTGATAATCAGAGCCCAGATCAAGAGACGAGAAACGCCACATGGCCAGCCCCATGAAAATCGAGCCCAACACAATCAGCTTTTTGGCTCCGGCTTTGGGGATCAGCCGAACCACGACCGGCGCCATCAGCACAATCACAAATGCTCCGGGACCAAGTACCAAGCCAGCATCTGTGGCCGTGTATCCATAGAGCGATTGCAGAATCTGGGGAATCAACACTGTGCTGCCAAACAGGATGAAGAAGAAGCCGAAATAGAGAGCATTGGCCACGGCAAAATTGCGCTCACGGAACAGCTTGATCTCCACCACAGGATCTTCATGTTTCCATTCGTAAGCTATGGCGCCAATCAATGCGGCGACGGCGACCGTGAGGAAAATCTGAATGAAATGGCTCTCCAGCCAGTCTTCACGCTGGCCTTTATCCAATACTATTTCCAGCGCTCCAAATCCCAGTGCGATCAGCGAGATGCCAAAGTAGTCGATCTTCAGCTTGCCGCCTTCGCGCGCGGCCTTTACTTCGGCGGTAAACTGCGGCGGATCAGAGACAAGCCGGTGCGTCAAAATCAAACTGACAATGCCAATCGGAATGTTGATGAAAAATACCCAGCGCCATGAAAAATGGTCGGTGATCCATCCACCCAGCGGCGGGCCAACGGCAGGAGCCGTGACAATGGCCATGCTATAGAGCGCGAATGCCGCAGCGCGTTTTGCTCCGGGAAAAGTATCAACCAGAATGGCCTGTTCCACCGGCGCCAGTCCGCCGCCGCCCACGCCTTGCAGAATGCGGAAGAAAACCAACAGGCCCAGACTCGGCGCAATGCCGCATAAAAAGCTGCTGGCAACAAACAGCGCCACGCATGCCATGTAATAGTTTTTGCGGCCAAATACTCGGCTCAGCCACGCGCTTAAAGGAAGCACCACGGCATTGGCAACAAGATAGCTGGTAAGCACCCAGGTGCTTTCGTCGTAACTTACGGCCAGGCCGCCGGCAATATGAGGCAGGGAAACGTTGGCGATGCTGGTATCCAGCAGCTCCATGAACGTAGCCAGCGTAACGGTGATTGCCACAAGCCAGGGATTGATGGCCGGCTTGGCGATGCTCTGTGCGCCTGCTGCCAGCGATCCGGGAAGGGCTTGCGTGCTCACTTGTACTGGCTCCTTAGGTTGGACATCGAATGCGTACGCCGTAAACTCTTGCGTCTAGAAAGATACGTACGGTGTACGCTTGGACGCAAAAAATAAAATTTTATTCAAATTGCCGGGTTACCGTGGCAATTACTTCCTCTTTCATGCGCTCAGGATCCTTCCACGGATAGCATTTACCGGTGGTGATCAAAGAGCTGGCCAGCCCGTGTATGGCCACGCGAATAACCTGGGCCGCCATTTCCACATCCACTTGAATGCCCCTGGCTTCAGCGCATTCACGCACGCCTTCACGCAGGCGGTCCATTACATGCTGCCCAATGGCCACTTTGCGCTCCGCCACCGGCCCCGGCGGCATCATGGTCATAAAAGTCACTTTGTAATGGTTGGGATGGCTGATGTGAAAATCCAACACCGTGCGCACGCATATCCTTAGCACTTCCAGTCGCGTTCCCGGCTTTTCCCGCGTTTTGTCCAGCAGCTGAATCATGCGGCTGAAAGTTTCTTCGCAGATTGAGAGCAGCAGTTCTTCCTTGTTCTCATAATGGCGGTAGATGGCCATGGGCGAACAGCCAATCTCCGCTCCAATGCGCCGCATGGAGACGCTTTCATAGCCTTCGCGCGCAAACAGGTCGCGTGCGGTGTCACGAATCTGGTCCCGCAGCGGAATATGCGTGCGGCGGCTCTTTCCCGACCGGACCGCTTTTGCGCGCTTTTCAGTAACAGGCATGTTCGTTGCTCCAGATAGATGTTTACACTGTAAACATCAAAAGTCAAGAAGATTTCGCGTGGGTTGCAGCAAGCTGCTTCACACGTTAAATCTTTTTGAGGAACTGCAAGCTTTGTAGGTTTATCAGGATAGAAGCCAAGCCCAAAGCAGACTGGACCAATATCCCGATTTGAAAAGACCAGCGCTACTGTTTGCCGTTTGATAGTGACTCAGTATGACCAAGCGACAGGAGATAGCATATTCCGCCCACGCAAAACACGACTGCGGGAAGTGCTTTCACAAAAAAAACAACAAATTTTACAAACCCATCAATGAGTGAATCCACCACAGAACTCCTCCTTAACGTGCAAGAAGGTATGACCGGAAAAAGTTGCTGCGAATCCTATCACGATCAAAGCACTCGGAATCTAAAAGTTCTCTTATGGAAAGCTTGCAGTATTTTGCACTTTTTAAGATATAGAAGGCTGGCAGTGAGATAAGAGCGAAATATGAAAATATGGTAAATCTGAACAGGCTCGAACCATTGACCCATCGACCCAGCAAGCCGGGGCAATCTAGACTGAGCTATTTATTAAGTTTCTTGGATCGAGCGATGGGGCTGACATATTCAAGGGATTCAGAAATTACCTGGGTTAAGTAATACCATTTAGGCGAAGCCGGCACGCTCTAACCGGCCGAGCTGTCAATCAATTGCGAATCGAGCGATGTGATTTCCAGGATTTAATCTGGCGTTCTCTTTGTCTGGCTTCCCAAGGGCCACGATTTCTGATGAAAGAATTCTGGCCGCGTAGATGCTCTGCCCATCGTCGCGGGAAATCCAAAAGTGCAGCCAACATAGAATTTTCCTATGCTTGCACTTTTGAGGACATAGGCAACGGGCATGCAATATATGGTAGGCCCGAATGGACTCGAACCATCGACCTCTTCCGTGTCAAGGAAGCGCTCTAACCAACTGAGCTACGGGCCTACAAGAGGATGGCAGTAAGTATTTTAGCATCCCTGCAGCGATTACGGCAGAGTTCTGCAGGGGGCCGGCCTCCGCGTCTTCTCTTCCGGTAAAAGCTTGGTACACTGGCGCGGGACAGCATGAACACACTTCTGGTTATTGGTGACTCAGTGGTTTGGGGCCAGGGACTGGCAGCGGAGCACAAGACCGCCAGCCTGGTGGCGCAGCATTTGGGCGCGAAAATGGAGATGATGGCGCATTCCGGAGCCAAGATCGGCATACGCGATTCTTATACGGTCACAATGCCATCCGGAGAGGTACCGTGTTTTTTCCCGACCATCCTGCAGCAACTGCAGGCATATACCGGTGACCCCACGCAGGTAAAGTGGGTGCTGATGAATGGCGGCATTAACGACGTGGAGGTCCAACGCGTTTTTAATCCCATGGTCCCGCAGTTTGAGCTGGAACTGCATACGCGTAATTACTGCGGGCGGGATTTTCTTACACTGCTGCAGCAGGTGATCAGCCGATTACCGAACGCGCAGGTGCTGGTGCTGGGATATTATCCCGTGCTTGGTCAGCAAAGCCGGCCACAGGGCGTGGAAGCTCTGTTTTCATTGGTGCATGGGGTCAAATTTGCGCCTCTCTTTGCTGCGGATACCTTCCGCAATGAGTTGGTGGAACACTGTCTTAGGTTTTGGAAGCTTTCTACCGGACTGTTGCGCGGCGCAGTGGAGCAGGTAAATCGAGCTGCTGGGAAAAGCCGGGCCATTTTTATTGATTCCGGCATGGATGAGGCTAATGCCGCTTATGCGCCTCAGTCGTTGCTTTGGGAGCTTGATCTGAACGATCCCAATAAAGCCCCGGATGAGATGGTTGCAGAACGCCTTGCGGCTTGTGAACTGGTAGCGGCGGGTGAGCTGCAAAAGCACCAATGCATGCTGTCAGCGGCGGGCCATCCGAACGTGGCTGGCGCAGCCAAAATGGCGGAGCAGTGTATTCATGCCCTGAAAGTGGCGGACATGGTACAGACAGGCCGCTAGATGCGGCAAGTTGCGTGATACCCTTGAAAGCACCCTGCAAAATGGCGCCGTAAGGCGCAATAAGGGTAAAGGCCGAATCGCCATGAATCCCGGACAGCTGGTCCTGGTTACACTGCAAAATCCGCGCGAGAAGTTTTGGGGCATCCTGCTTGCCTTAACTCCTGCTGGAGCCAGCCTGCGCGGCGTGGATTTGCAGTCGTTGGATGATTTCACCCACCTGGTAAAGTCCGGTGAGGCGACCACAGCTAGCGTAATTTTCTTTCCCATGCACCGGGTGCAGCGTATTGAAGTGGATAGCCGCAACGGAGAGCTGCCATCACTGGCCGATCAGTTCGCAGCCAAGACAGGCGTTGCTGTAAGCAAGCTCTTTCAGGACCCGCAATGATGCTCAGCCAGCTAAAGTCCGCACCCAATCTTCTGACGCTGATGCGTCTGATTTTTCTGCCCTTCGTTGTGGTGGCCATTCAGCAGCAGAATTACCGCTGGGCGCTGGCCATTTTTATCGTGGCGGGAATCACTGATGGGCTCGACGGACTGCTGGCCCGCGTCCTGCAACAGAAGACCACCCTGGGCCAATACCTTGATCCGATTGCCGACAAGCTGCTGCTTAGCACCATGTTTCTCATGCTTTCGATCGCGCATGTGATCCGCTGGCCATTCACCATCATGGTTTTCAGCCGTGACATTATTATTTTGATCGTCTGCACTTTGCTTTATGCCACCGGCACCATGAAAACTTTTCGCCCTACCTGGTTTGGCAAGGCCAATACAGCCGTGCAGATTATCAGCGTGCCCATGGCGCTGATCTATGAGATCGTCCACTCTGACTGGGCGCGGTTAGGCAAACGCTGGAGCCTTTGGGCCACGGCGGTTCTCACCACTGTTTCAGGCGTGCATTATGTCTGGCGGCTGGCTTTTGATCTTCGCGGTTCCGGCGCCAAAAACGAAGAAGCGGAAAGCACGATAAAAACTGCATAAGCATCGCGCTCAGGCGATAACAAAAGCATTCTTGAACAGCTCGATCTCAGGTTTGCCGCTCTCCAGATAGACGCTGACAATGTCAAAGCGAACCGGTGGATTACCTTTGGTCTTGCGCAAAAATTCACGCGCCACGCGGGAGAGATCAATCTGCTTCTCGGCGTCCACGGCGGTTTCAGCCGGCAAAATGCCGCGCGTGGTGCGCGTCTTCACTTCAATAAAGCACAGCGTTTCGCCCTCCCAGCCCACCAGATCAAGCTCGCTGCGGCTGCGCGGACTGCGGTAATTGCGCGCCACCATCACATAACCTTGTTCGCGCAAGTAGAAGTAAGCGGCTTCCTCGCCACGGCGTCCGGTGTGCAAATGCTGTGGCATTGTGTCTTTGCCGGGCAGGAGTTTTGTGAATGAATCGAGCATGCGGAGGGTGAGGCGGGTTAGCGTGGCTGGCATTTTCCTGAAACCTCGAACTTTGCTTTTTCTGAAATCCCGAAGCACAGCGAGGGATCCCTATCGTATCGAAAATCTGTAGATGAGCAAAAGCATTTGTTTGCGAACAAGTACAAAGAAATGCCTGCAGGAACATTTCTGTCCCGCAGGCATTCTCTTAACTATAGGGTTCCCTCGCTATGCTTCGGGATATAAAAAGCTACCGCTCTTTTTCGATAATCCCAATGCATTCTTCCAGCACGTCCATGGCAATGTCCGCCTGTTCCGCGGTTACCACCAGAGGGGGTGAAATCCTTACAGAGTTTTCACCTGCGCCCAGAAACAAAATGCCGCGCTCAAACGCCAGTTCAACAATGCGGTCGCGCTCGTCATGGGCAATGGCTTTCGTTTTCTTGTCTTTCACTATTTCCACGCCGATCATGAGCCCGCGTCCGCGCACGTCCCCTACCATGGGATGAGTTTTTACCCAGCCGCTGAGCCGCTTCATCATGTGAGCGCCCACAGCTTCCGCATTATGGATGGCTTCGCTTTCCAGGACATCCATCGTCGCCAGGGCAGCTTCAATGCAGACAGGGTTGCCGCCAAACGTGGAAGCATGTGAGCCGGGGACCCAGTCCATGATTTCCGCGCGAGAAAGCATTACGCCCAGAGGCATGCCGGAAGCGATGCCTTTGGCAATGGTGATGATGTCCGGTTCCACGCCGGTATGCTGGATGGCCCACCATTTACCGCTGCGTCCCGCACCGCTCTGTACTTCGTCAGCAACAAGCAGAATGCCGTGGGTATCGCAGAGGCGCCGCAGTTCGCGCAGGAACTCCACTGGCGCGGGCAGATAGCCGCCTTCACCCTGAATAGGCTCAATAAAGATGGCCGCGCACTCTTCCGGCGGCATAATGGTTTTGAAAACCCGATCTTCAATAAAACGCACGCACTCGGCAATGTGCTCTTCCGCCGTCATGCCTTCGGGTTTGCGGTAAACGTTGGGATAGGGAACATGTGCCACGCCCGGCACCACCGGAAAGAAGCGCCGGCGCTGCTGTGCTTTGGAAGCTGTGAGTGAGAGTGCACCCATGGTGCGTCCGTGGAACGCGCCGTAAAATGCAATGATGCCTTGCCGCTTGGTATGGTAGCGCGCCAGTTTCATGGCAGCTTCAATGGCTTCTGTCCCGGAGTTGCCGTAGTAAGCGCGAACCGGGCCGGACATGGGAGCCACTTTGCTCAGCCGCTCGGCCAGTGTGATCATGTTTTCGTAATAAAAATCCGTGCCAGACATGTGGATCAGCTCGGCGGCCTGTTTCTGAATTGCCTCCACTACATGCGGGTGGCAGTGTCCAGTAGAAACCACGGCGATTCCCGCGGAAAAATCAAGAAACTCGTTACCGTCAACATCTTCAATCATCACGCCGCGGCCGCGCTTGGCCACCAGCGGGTATGAGCGCGTGTACGACGGAGAAATGTACTTCTGATCGCCTTGCAGAACGGCCTGGGCCTTGGGACCGGGTAGCTTGGTTTTGATCTTTGGGCCGGCATTGGAAATAGTTTGCGTTGCCATGTTCAATCCTCTTTTCAAATCGGTTGCGTGTGGGTGCCTTCAGCCTGGGCTGTATCAAAAAAATGATTCCCAAGGCTGATGAAAGAGAGTGAGGAAGGAAGACGGCGTTAGTCGCCGGCGAAAAGATTCGCCCGCGCGTGCGAGGGCAGCACCGCTAAATAGCGGCGTGGACAGACCAGAAAGTCCACCCAGCAGGCGAGTGAGCGCTTGGGCCCAAGTGGTGCAAACCAGGATGTGGAAAGTGACGTCATTGACTCTTCTAGTATATCTCGAAAACGCTGCAGGAAGGCCACGCTGTTTGGGTTACCAGAGTGCATTTCCGTCCCTTATTCTTGCTGTCCAGCCATTTGCTATCGACGGGAATGCCACGCGGGCCTGATGATAATGCTTAGAAATTCTTAAAACATGACTGTACTCCAGCAACAG
This sequence comes from Candidatus Angelobacter sp., assembly GCA_036496365.1. GTDB lineage: Bacteria > Acidobacteriota > Terriglobia > Terriglobales > Acidobacteriaceae > Angelobacter. Next base: position 28,320 of record DASXLK010000186.1, read on the forward strand.
CAGCGCTCGCGGATCATATTGGCTTTTGCCCTGCTCTATGTTCTTTGGGGCTCCACGTATCTGGCCATGCGCGTCATCGTGCGCGACATGCCGCCTTACGTGGCGGGAGCCGTGCGCTACTTGATTGCCGGACCGATTATGCTGACGGCACTGGCGCTCATGGGACGAAAGATCCGCCTTACCGGCTCTGATCTGCGCCGCCTGCTGGTGATCTCCATTCTACTGCTCTCAACTGGCAATATCGGCGTGCTGTGGGGGGAAGAATATGTTGCCAGCGGGCTCGCATCGCTGATCGTAGCGTTGGTGCCTCTCTGGGTAGTGATGATTGAAGCCTGGGGTTTCCGTGCCGGACGGATGGCCCCGAAAGGCTTGTTCGGCCTGGCACTGGGGATGGTTGGATTGCTGGTTCTGCTCTGGCCGCGCATCGCTTCCGGCAGCCATTTGGGGCGGCTGGAACTTTATGGCAGCGCCATTCTCGCCGGTGCTTCATTTCTGTGGGCACTGGGCTCAATCTTTTCCCATCGCTACCATTTGACCGTGGACGTTTTTGTCTCTGCCGCATGGCAGATGACTCTGGCCGGCATCGTGAATGGCATAATCGCGCTGGTCTTTGGCCAGTTTCAAAAGACACACTGGACGAACCATGCGCTTACCGGCATTGCTTATTTAGTCATGTTTGGATCGTGGGCCGGCTACTCGGCTTATACCTATTTGCTTGAGCACGTACCCACGCCGAAGGTCGCGACCTATGCATACGTGAATCCGATTGTCGCCGTCTTTCTTGGCTGGGTGATTCTGCACGAACAGGTAGACATTTATATGCTTCTGGGGACAGCAATCATCATCGCGTCAGTATGGCTGGTGAATACATCAAAGTTGAAACAGCCCCAGGCGATTGGAGAGATGCAATCTCACACGGATGCCGTGAAGGCGGCGGGGGACTGAGGAAATTTGGTAAATGGGTAATTTAATAAATTAAAAATTGCGAATTCACCAATACAAACGCGCGCAGTATGAGTTAGCCCAGCGCTTCAGCGCTGGGTATAGGAAAACAAACACAAGCCCCGGAGGGGCGGCACAATTCATGCCACACACGTATGTACAGAATTATCTACACATAGTTTTCAGCACAAAAGGACGCAAGAAGTTCATCACCAAGAAATTCCAACCAAAGCTGTGGTCTTACATGGCAGGAATCGGGCGGAACAATGATTTTCTTGTGCTTGCCAATGGGGGTATGGAAGACCATGCGCATCTTTTAATTCATCTACCCGCCAGTCTGGCGTTGGCCAAAGCTGTGCAATTGTTGAAGGGAAGTTCCTCCAGATGGATCAACGAGAACGGAGGCGAATTCGCGTGGCAGGAAGGGTATGGCGCATTCAGCGTGAGCGCATCAAATGTAGATACCGTGAAGAGATATATCGCGAATCAGGAGAGCCATCATCGCAAGACCACGTTTGAGCAGGAATTTATTGCGTTTTTGAAGAAACACAAAATCGATTATGACCCCAAATATGTGTTTGATTAGTGTCGCCCCTACGGGGCTTGAATTCTTGTCTTGATTTCCCAGCGCTAAAGCGCTGGGCTAACTCATACTGCGCCTACGGCGCGGGATTGCGAAAGATTGAAGCAATCTGATAACCCAAAGCTAATGCGATGGAGATTGGTAATCGTTCCGCTTTTCAACTTACTAACTTACCACTTACTCATTTACCAATTTCCACGTCACTTTCTCTTCCACCTGATTCCATCCTTCGTATCTTCTACAATAATTCCGGCATCAGAGAGCTGTTTGCGGATGGCGTCTGAACGGGCAAAATCGCGGGCTTTCTTCGCCGCATTGCGTTCTTCTATCAGTTGATTCACCTGCTCGTCAGACATTGCATCTGCCGGAACCTCTGCATCTTTGAGCAGGCCATGTGTTCTGGCCCATTCCATGGTGGCTTTTATTTTTTCCGCGTCATCATCTTTGATTACAGCAAAGATTTCGTCGAATTGCTGCAATGCTTCCAGAAGAGGCGCTTTATCGCCTTCGCGAAGTTCGCCACGGTCGGCCAAAGTGTTAACTTCGCGCACCATGTCAAAAATTGCGGCGGACGCGTACGCAGTGTTCAGGTCATCTTCCATGCCGGCGCGCATTTCTTTTTTTGCTTTAGCTGCTGCTTCCTGCGCAAAAGGATTGGTTCCCGCAGGAAGCTGCGTCATTCGCATGCGCTTATCAAAAGTGCGGAGACGCTCCACGGACTTTGCGCCCTGCTCCAATCCGGCAAATGTAAAGTTGAGCTGCTTGCGATAAGGCACAGAGGTCAGCAGAAAGCGAATGGAAGAAGGCTTATGACCTTTTAGCAGAAGATCACGCAGCGTATAAAAATTGCCCGAACTCTTGGACATCTTCTCGCCTTCGACGAGCAGGAAGCGCACATGCATCCAGTGGCGCGAGAAAATCTTTCCCGTTAAAGATTCTGATTGCGCGATCTCATTTTCATGGTGCGGGAAGGTCAGGTCTTCACCGCCGGCATGCAGGTCAAAACTATCGCCCAGGTACTTCATGGACATAACGGAACACTCAATATGCCAGCCAGGGCGTCCCGGGCCAATGGTGCTTTCCCAGAAAGCCTCGCCTTCCTTGGGGGCTTTCCACAGGGCAAAGTCGCGGGCACTGTCTTTTTCGTACTCGTCTACATCTACACGCGCGCCGTCTTCCATACCGGCAAAATCCTTTTTCGAGAGCTTGCCATATTCAGGAAACCTGGCTATGCGAAAGTAATACGATCCGTCTTCGGTGCGATAGGCGATCCCTTTTTTTTCCAATGCAGCAATGAACGCAGCCATCTCCTGAATATGCTCGGTAGCGCGCACGATCCGTTCTGGGCGCTCCAGATTCAGCGAACCCATGTCTTCAAGAAACGCCTCTTCATATTTGCGCGTGTATTCCTGCACCGTCTTTTTATCGCGCGCGGCATTGCGGATGATTTTGTCATCCACGTCAGTAATATTCATTACATGCTGAAGCTTGTGGCCGCTCTGGCGCAGGAATCGCCGCAGGATATCCACGGCAACAAAGGTGCGGAAGTTACCTATGTGGCCGTAATCGTATACCGTGGGGCCGCAGGCATACATGCGCACGGTATTGTCCGTTTCAGGCTGGAACTCTTCCACCTTGCCGGAAAGCGTGTTGTGAAGGCGCAGGGACAAAACGTGATTGTAACAAAAGTAGAGAGGAATCATCAGCGCAAGCGCGGCAGGAAAAGCCGCAGAGTTGTAAGATAGTAGTTGTGCCTGAATTGAGAAAAGATCCTGTCACCGGCCGCTGGGTGATTATTTCCACTGACCGCTCCAAACGTCCCGGAGATTTTTCACGCGAGTCCGCCACACTCAAGGGCGGGACCTTCTGTCCTTTCTGCCCCGGAAATGAAAGCACCACACCGCCGGAGATTCTGGCGTACCGTCCGGGCGAGAATGTAAGGCGAGACGCCGCGGGCTGGAACCTGCGCATTGTCCCTAATAAATTTCCAGCTTTGGGGATTGAAGGCGATCTGGACCGGCAAGCCGATGGAATGTTTGACAAAATGAATGGCGTGGGCGCCCATGAAGTAGTGATCGAGACGCCGAACCACCTGGAAACGCTGGCCACCATGCCGGTGAAACGAGTGGAAGATATGCTATGGGCCTTCCGCGACCGCATTCTAGACCTGAAACAAGACCGCCGGTTTAAATACATTCTGGTATTCAAAAACCACGGCGAGGCAGCCGGGGCGTCATTGGAGCACCCACATTCGCAGATTATCGCCATGCCGATTCTGCCCAAGCAGGTAGTTGAGGAACTTGAGGGTGCCCGGCGGTACTTTGCCAACAAAGAGCGCTGCATTTTTTGTGACATTATCCGCCAGGAAACCGACGCCAGAGTGCGCGTGGCAGCGGAGAACGAGGATTTTGTTACCCTGAGCCCGTATGCTCCGCGCTTTCCTTTTGAAATGTGGATACTGCCCAAGCGGCATGAGTCGGCTTTTGAAAATTCACCTTCAGCCGTATATGAGAATCTGGCGCGCATGCTGCGGACTGTGTTGAGCAAGGCCGTCCGCGTGCTGGATAATCCGGCGTACAATCTGGTGATCCACAGCTCGCCGGTCCAGGAAAATACCAACGACTACTATCACTGGCATCTGGAAATTATTCCCAAGCTCACAAAGACGGCAGGCTTTGAATGGGGCACCGGTTTTTATATCAATCCCACACCTCCGGAAGAGGCGGCAAAGTTTTTGCGGGAAGCGAAAGTGGAAGAGTTGGCCCCGGTGGGAAAATAAACGGAATCGGGTCATCAGATGTTTTTCTGTAATCTCGAGCGTAGCGAGAGATCCCTATTGCTACAAAGCACTAAAGGCCAAAAGTAAGATTGGTTCGACTGAGCCCAGGTTTTTCGTCTGGGGTAGTGATCCCCCCTTCGACACGCTCAGGGTTCGAGATTTCAGAAAAAGCTACTTCAGCGATGAAACATCCCTCAAGCTCTTCACCAGCTCAATTACTCGTCCGGCTACGTGATCAATTTCAGCTTCCGTATTAAAACGTCCGATGCCAAAGCGGATGGCGCTGCCGGCAGCTTCGTCGCTCAGGCCGAGAGCCTTGAGAACATAAGAAGCCTCTGTTCGTCCGGAGGAGCAAGCTGAACCACTGGAAAGAGCTATGTCATGCAGCCCGGTCAGCAAGGCCTCACCGTCTACTTGCAAGAAACTCATATTCAGGTTTCCGGGCAGGCGATGCTCCATGCTGCCATTGATGACAAGCTGATCAAGTTCAGCTTCCAGGCGGCTACGCAGGCGGTTGCGCAGGCCCGCAATACGACAGCTTTCTTCCCGCATCTCCTGCTGGGCAATCTCACAAGCCTTGCCGAAACCGACGATGCCAGGAACGTTGAGCGTGCCGGAACGAAGGCCGTTTTCATGGCCGCCGCCATCAATCATGGGAACGAGCCGCACGTCCACGCAATGCCGGACATAAAGAGCGCCGCAGCCTTTGGGACCATAGAGCTTATGCGCGGTCAGAGAAGCCAGGTCGAGATTGGCCTTGGAGACATCCAGTGGGACTTTGCCCAGGGCTTGCACGGCATCTGAGTGAAAGAGGATGCCACGCTCACGGCAGAGCTTGCCAATCTCTTCCATGGGCTGGAGTACTCCGGTTTCGTTATTCGCCGCCATAATGCTGACCAGGATGGTCTGGTCTGTGAACGAGGTTTTTAGCTGGTCAAGATCGATCCGGCCGTCCCTGCCAACGGGCAGGTAAGTAACGCGATAACCGTATTTCTCCAGATGCTTGCAACTATCGAGCACCGCCTTGTGCTCGCTGATGGCGGTAATAATGTGGTTGCCTTTATTGCGGAACGCTTCTGCTACGCCTTTGATGGCAAGATTATCGCTTTCCGTGGCTCCGGAGGTGAAGACAATTTCCCGGGCAGAAGCCCCGATGGCCGCAGCGATCTGGCGGCGGGCCTTTTCAACCGCGGCAGCGGCGGTCCAGCCAAAGGAATGACTGTTGCTGGCTGCGTTGCCAAAATTGTTGGTGAGAAACGGAAGCATTTCTTGCAGCACCCGTGGGTCCATTGGAGTGGTGGCATGGTTATCCAGATAGACCGGAAGTTTGACTGCGGAGGAATGACCGTTGCTGCTCATCTTGTTTTGATTTTACTAAAAAGGCGAGGCGGGATTCAGGAGAAATAAAAAAGCCCGCCAGCGAACTGGCGGGCTCAAGGTTGTTACAGCACGTTGGTTAGAACGTGAGTTTGCCGCCGAAGATGATGCGGCGAGTAGTGCTCTGGCTGGTCGTGGGATTGCCAAAGCCAGTGAAGGCTCCAGTGATGCCGGCATCTTCAATAATGGGGTCAACCGAACTGAAGTTCGGGTGGTTGAACGCATTCAGGAAGGTGGTCCGGAACTCAAAGGTGGCATGCTCGCCCAACTTAACGTCTTTGAAGATGGAAGCATTGGCAATATTCTGCATGGCATCCTGCGCCGGGTTACGCGGCATGTTGCCGAATGGCGTGCCAAATATTGACTCTGAGGTGGCGGAGTTAACGATGTAGCGTACCTGTTGGTTGGTAACTGGAACAACTGTGCAAGCAACTGCATGGTTGAGGCAGTTTGACCCCAAGGCGGTAAAGCTGATCAGGGTGTTGGCTGGAAGCGCGCAAGTTGGAGCCGCGCCGCCATCAAGCAGGTTGCAAGCATCGCCAGCGAAAATACCAACTGCCGTTGACGGAGCGCTCAGGTTGCCCAGGAACGGACGGGCACTTTCTGCGCCGCTGTTAAAGGCATTGGTAAAGGCGGAATCAAAGTAGTTGGGTACGGCCACGCGAGCCAGGAAGAACTGCGTTGGCGTATACCGCTGACCAGATGCCATGAGGTAGTTTGCGGCCACAGTCCAGCCACCCAGAACGTGTCCAACTAAGCCGTGCTGCTCTTTGAAGAAGGGCAACTGCTCAGTGAACAGGAGTGAGAACTGCTGCGGAACGTCAAGACCGGAGAATGAGTACTCGCCAGGTCCATTCGGGTTCGAAGGATTCTGGTAGATGAACGAAGAGTTTCCGCCGGCAAAGGTGGAGAAAATTTCGCTCACGTTGTCCAGGGTCTTCTGGTAGGTGTAAGAGGCGCGAATCGTCAGCTGTTTGAACAGGTTGTTGGCGCGGAACTCCGACTGCAATGCGTTGTAGTTGGAGAAGCCAGTGTTGGCGCGGGTACGCAGAATGCCTTCGTTGCAATTGATTCTTCCAACTGCACGCGGAATAGCCGCCGAGGCTGCCGGGCACGGAGTCAAACCAGCAGGAACCAGGTTCGGGAAGTCCGTTGCCAGGTTAGCAATGAACGGATTGGCATTCTCTGTCTGGAACAGGTCTTCGCCATGGTTGCCAACGTAACGGAGTTCCAGGGCGGTGTTTTTGCTGATTTCACGCTCCAACCCCAGGCTCCAGGTGTGAACTTTATCGGGGCCAAAGTTCGGGTTAATGTTGGTCTGGTTAAAGCTGCGAGGATCGTTCACGCCAGTTACCAGCGATGACGCCAGCAGGGAGCGAACGTTGGGGCCGGTCGGAACTGCAGGCAAAGAAAGCGCTGGGTTTGCCAGGGTCTGCGAGATTACTTCAGGCGTTGAAGTCGCAACGTTCAAATAGATGTTGTAGAACGGAGGATCGTACAGCATACGATAGCCGCCGCGGAAAGTGGTCTTGCCATTTCCGGTAAGGAAGCCACCGAAATGCGGTGAATAGACAAAGCCCACGGAGGGTCCAAAGCTATTTTTAGGAGCCGTAATGGTGGGCAGTGTGGTTACGGAAAGAGGCAGGGCCGGGTTCCAGAAAGGATTGGGGCCGGTCTGCTGTGCTGTGGTGATCTGGTTCAACAGGTTGGCTGGCTGGCCATAATAGGACCAGGTAAGGCCAAGCTGTACGGTCAGGTTCTGGCTGATTTTCCAGTCATCTCCGCCATACAGGAAGGTGTCATACTCGCGGAAGTCGAGCGAGGATGGACCTTGCGCGATGCTGATGGTTGAAGGTGCATTGCCTCCGGCGCACGTGCCCGGAGCTCCGCCTGCGCAAAAGAAGTTATCAAAGTTGGCATATTGGAATGCGCCATTGATGTTAGGCAGGAAGGTGTTAGGTGAGCGCTGATAGGTCCAGTTCACACCGGCCTTCAACTGGTGCTTGCCATGGACGTAGTTCCAGTTGTCCTGAGCTTGCCAGGTGTTCACAATGCGCGCCTGAGGCAGGTTGGTGGCTGGGCCAAAACCCAAGCCATCGGACCCGTTGGCAAAGCTGACGTTGGTAAGTGCCTGATCCAGGTTTGCTGCCGTAGGCTCGGTACCAAAACTATTGCCGCCAAAACCTACATTCAAACGACCGAATGAAACGCGAGCTTCATTCACCATGTGTGAGCTGAGGTTGTGCGTCCAGCTGACCAGGGTTGCCTGGCTGAGTGCCGGAACATTGAAGAAGTAACCGGCAGAGCCGTTATCGCCGTTGTTGAAGCTGTTGCCGCGATTGAAAAGATAACGAGCGGTAATGGTGTCATTACCCAACTGGATATCGTTCTTCAAGACCCAGTTAAAGTTATGGATAGGTTGCGCAACGGTACGTTGAACCTGAGCAAATTCAGCATCAGGGCAGTTAGCCATTACGCCCGTCTGCTGGTTGAATGCTGTCGGGTTTCCGGCGGAGATGCCGAATGCGCCGAAAGTTGTGATGGCAGACAGTGCGGCTGCGTTACCGCCGCAACCGGCAATCGTCGCCAAACCAGCAGGCGTCGGAGTAAGGGTGCCTGAGCTGAAGGTGTTGGCTTGGGAGACGATTTCCTGGTCGAAGCCGCCGAAGAAGAACACTTTGTTCTTCATGACCGGTCCACCGATTGTGAAACCACCGAATTCATCGTTGACGCGATTCGGTTTCGTCAAGCAGGCATCGCCGCAGACATCAGGATCTTTATCCAGGTTGTCCAGCGAATTCAGGATGTTGCTGTTTTCTGACCCGTAAACGCTGCCATGCCAGGCGTTGCTGCCGGACTTGGTAACGATGTTCACCACTGAACCGGAGTTGCGGCCGTATTCCGGACCGAACTGGTTGGTGATGAGAACGTATTGACCAACAAACTCTACGTCAGAAACGAAAAGGCCAGGGCCACCGACGCTGTTGTCATTGTTGTTCTGACCGTCAATTTCCTGGTCATTGTTGCGGCCACGCAGGCCGTTGGAGCTGAAACCGCCGCCACCGTTGGAGTTGGAGAAGTTATTGTCGCGGCTGGAGCTTACGCCGGGGACAAACACTGCCAGGTTATCCAAACCCTGGTTCTCTTGGATACCAGCGAAAGTGGAGAGAGCAACGCCGGAAAAGGTATTCGTGACCTGCGCCTGTGAAGTTTCAATGAGTGGCGCATCGGCTGTTACTTCAACTGTTGTGCTGGCTGAGCCAACCGCCAGTTTAATCGTGCCCAGGCCGCTATCGCGTCCTGAGGTCACAACCACCGTGGTATCAGTGGTTTTGAAGTTCTGGGCCGTGATTTGAACCTTGTATTCGCCTGCCGGAATCAGGCTGAAGCGGAATAAGCCGGAATTATCTGTGGTGGTAGTCAGTACAGAACCCGTTCCTGTACCCGTCGCTTTTACTTGGGCGCCTGGGACCACCGCACCATTTTGGTCAACAGCTGTGCCGGAAATAGAACCCTTGAGCACCTGACCAAAAGATGGGATGGAACAAAGCATCATCAAGCATGTGGCGACCAGAATTAATTTGTCGCGCAGTTTACGATTCATCCTTTGCATCTCCATTTGTTTTTCAGTTTGAGAGCACACAACCTAGGCTCGTCACGCAACGAGACACTAATGTTGCCTGCCCTCCCATATTGCAACTGGCGTTCCTCACGCTTAGCCATTTATTGTCAATGGCTTACGCATGAAAAATGCAATCCGCATCTGGAATAATGGATTTTATCCCACTAGATATTCAGTTTTTGGAAGATTAAAGGATTTACTTTGAATCAGGTAGAAAACTGGGCAAATCTACTGGACGGTCAGACATCCGGAACCGTGTCCGAAAATGCTCGGAAATAATCATCACAGCGTCCTTATTTTTCTGGGGGTCTTGCTGGATCAAATACTTCATCGCCTCAACCAGCAGGCGCTGCCCTTCCACATAGCGTGGATCGGTTTTGCGGGGCTTTCCCTTGCGGCGACCGGGATCGGGCATTTCTGGCTTGATCGGAAGTGTGAGAACTTTGGCCATGAACCACCTCAATCCAGACTATTCAGATGCTGAAAGCAACCGCTGGTGCTGTACAAATCGGGTTACGGTAAAACTTTCCGCAGGATTTGATCCGTATAATCTCCTGCATCTTCCTGATTCTACTCCCCTCACCCGGCTTCTGCCATTAACTTTTTTCTTTATTGCGGCTGAATGGTCGTGACCTTTCCGCTCGTTTTCAGCTGAAATTTGTCGTCGGAGATCTTGTCAACCAGCTTCATATGGGTGTAATGGGCCAGCCTGTAGTCGCCTGAAGACTCAAAAAACTTCTGTTGCAGCAGCACATCTCTCTCCGGATCAATCCACAGCACAATTTTGTTGTAGGTCTGCCGCATCTTTTCATTTTTTGGTGTTAGGTCGAGCTTTGCTGTCTTCACCCCGTCCACGGTTTCCCATCCGTCCATTTTCACGTCGTAGAGCCGCACCAAATCGTCGCCACTGGCGCCAAAGCCCAGACTCAGGAATGCCTCAACATCGGTCTTATTATTGCCCACGTTGCGTTTGGTTATTTGTTTGATTTTTTCTTCGTAAACCAGCAACTCGCCATCTTTGTAGACCACCTGCTTTGGCGCTGGCCCCTCAATTTTAAAGGCGGCATCCACGCCCTTGTTTCTGTGGCGAAAATAGATCTGCCCGCGCTGGGTATCGGTTTCCTTTACCAATTCCTGATAACTCTGGAACTCAAAGTCTCCCTGGGCCGCCTTAAAAGTTTTTGAAGATTGGTTCATCTTTGCCAGGACTGCGCTCAAATCATTGTTCGAATCAGGTGAGGATGACCGAGTGCTTGCATTTTGTGGGGCCACGGAGTTTACGGATCGGGCCGCCATCCCATGGGCCAAGCTCAGCGCCGCAGCTAGTGGCAAAAGTAAAATCGACAACGCCAGATTACGTTTCATAACCCTTGTGTCTTCCTTTTCTGCCATGGCAGTGGGTTGATCTCGCCACTTTTGTCATTGCCGTAAACAGGTGATTGCCACAACCGTGCATGTTGTTTGGAGCTTCTCACGTTAGGACTTGAGATCGTTTAAGCACATCAAAAATTTCAGCACTTTATCTGTGCACCCAGGCGCGATACGCAACCACATGCCCGCTGCCGTCCCGCACCTGCTCCACGCGTTCCACGGTCACGGCGCCGGCAATCGGCCTGAGCAGGCGCTGAAAGTTGGTGCGCACCATGCCTTCATCCTGCGCGTCCACGGCGGATGCATCTACCTGATACGTCTTCCCATCTGCGCTGGCAACAATCTCTGTAGGATGCGGTGGCGGAATCGTCGGTTTGTCTTTGAAATTAACGAAATGCGGCGCAATAAAGATAAACGCCAGAATCAGCGTGACCATTACATCGTAATGGAAGCTTCCCCGTTCGTAGGTCCAGAACAGATAGCCTTTAAGCGTGCGCCCAATGCGAGACATATCTTAAGTGTATAGAAGCCAGTCCACAGGCTCAAGGAATTGTTCTTTCTTAAATCCCGAAGCGCAGCGAGGGACCCCTATAGTCGCGAAAATCTGGGCTCAGTCAAACCAATCTTTGTTTTGGCTTTAAGCACTTTTGTAGCATAGGGAGCTCTCGCTCCGTCGAGATTACAGAAAAAATCCGCGATCATCCGCAGATCCGCGGTAAAGTTCTTGATTTTTCCTGATCAGTGTTTTATCAGTGCAAATCAGTGGTAAGCGTTTTGCTTTTTTCGGTGGTGCCCGATCACTGCGATCTGCCTAAAATTTCTTTGCCACGATCCTGTCTGTGCCCACATATTTCCGCAGAGCTTCCGGGACTACCACACTGCCATCAGCCTGCTGATAATTTTCGAGAATCGCCAGCCAGGTACGGCCAATGGCCAGGCCGCTGCCATTCAGCGTATGTACAAACTCGCTCTTCTTGCTGCCATCCGGACGGAAGCGTATGTTCGCCCGCCGCGCCTGATAAGCCTCAAAGTTTGAGCAGGAAGAAATTTCGCGATACAGCTCCTGCCCCGGCAGCCACACTTCCAGATCGTATGTCTTCGCGGAACTTGGTCCCATGTCGCCCGTGCACAGCAGCATGGTGCGATAGTGCAACCCTAGTTTTTGCAGGATAGTTTCAGCATCACGCGTGAGCTGTTCATGCTGTTCATAAGATTGGTCAGGACGCGCAAACTTTACCAGCTCAACTTTCTGGAACTGGTGCTGCCGGATAATCCCGCGCACATCTTTGCCGTATGAGCCTGCTTCACTACGGAAGCACGGCGTGTATCCGGTAACAGAGAGCGGCAGCCGCGCCGTGTCAATCGTTTCGTCACGGTAAAGATTGGTCAGCGGCACTTCCGCCGTTGGGATCAGCCACAGGTCATGATTGTCGATCTTAAAAAGATCGTTGGCGAACTTGGGCAACTGCCCTGTGCCATACATGGAATCAGAATTCACCATGTAAGGGGTGAGCACCTCTGTATAGCCGTGCTCGCTCGTATGCAGGTCAAGCATAAAGTTGGCCAGCGCTCGCTCCAGCCTTGCGCCCATGTCCCAATAGACGGCAAACCTGGCGCCTGTGAGCTTAACGGCGCGCTCCATATCCAGAATGCCCAACTGTTCGCCCAGCTCCCAGTGCGGCTTCGGTGTGAAGCTGAACTCTGGCGGCGTGCCCCACTTGCGGACTTCCTTATTGTCGTCAGCGGAGTGGCCAACCGGCACCGATTCGTGCGGCACATTGGGGATGCCCGCCAACATCGTCCGCAATTCCTGGTCAATCTCAGCGGCTTGCTTTTCCAACTCGTCACTCTGCTGGCGCAACGCCTTGGTCTGCTCCATTTGCGCGGTGGCGTCCTGCCCGGCTTTTTTGAGCTTGGCAATTTCCTCTGACGCGCGATTCCGCTGCGCCTTCAGGGTTTCAGACTGGGTGATCAGCGCGCGGCGTTTTTCATCTATCTGGCGAAAACCGGTCAGTACCTGCGCCGGGTCAGCGCCTCGGCGTCGCAGCATCTCTTCAATTTGGGGCAGGTTCTCTCGGACGTAAGCTAAGTCGAGCATAGAATCTACTACTTTATCAAAAACTATCTGCTGCTTTCTAAAATCCCGAGCACAGCGAGGGATCCCTATAGCTGCGAAAGTCTGGGCTCCGTCAAATCAGTTTTTTCTTCCTACCCTTTAATGTTTTAGTTTTTGAATTTCTCTGCGCTCCGTGGTGAATCTGCTCTTCCGATGTCGGCGATGACGTGCGATTCCGGCGATGTTCCGATTTCTATCCGTGTTTATCCGTGGTAAGGTTTTGGTTTCACATGGAAAAGAAAATCTTCTGGACGATCTTTACCGTACTCGACGTGCTCCTTAGCCTTGCTGTGCCCATGTGGTGGAGTCTGGCGCTCACGCTGCCTCTGCTCGTTCTGTGCTGGTGGGTGGTCTATAAGAGCGGATGGTTCAGCTGACTGCGCACAATCACTGACTGCGCACAATCTTAGAGATTCGTTGACCGCCACTCTTCACAGGCCTAGAATCTGTGCCATCCAGAGAAACTGGGTTGTGCCCCCAGCCAATCAATCCAACCGAGGTCCTTGAATCCATGGTGAATCGTTTTATGAATGTTTTTATGAATATCGCCACGCGCAAAAAACTTTCCCTCCTGCTTTCCTTTTCCCTTGCCGTAGCTGCCACGGCTCTCGCGCTTGAGAATCCTTCTGGCCCAGCCGTTGGCCCGCCGCCCAAAACCGCGGTAACGGAAGTAAAAGAAATGGTGCAGGGAACCGAAATCATTGATTCATATCGCTGGCTGGAAGATCAGAACAGTCCGGAGACGCGCGCATGGATTGACGCGCAGAATGCCTACTCGGACGGCATCTTGTCCAAGCTGCCCGGACGCGACGCGATCCGCGAGCAGATAAGCGCCATGATCAAAGTGGATTCCATGGGTGCGCCTTTGGTTATGAACAATCGCTACTTCTTTACCAAGCGCCAGGCGGACCAGGACCAGGGCTCTCTTTTTGTGCGCAAAGGGCTGCAGGGTAAAGACGAGTTATTGGTCGATCCCTTGCCCATGAGTCCCAAGCACACTGTCACCGTCAATCTGGTGACTGTCTCGCATGATGGTTCGCTCATGGCGTATTCCGTGCGTGAAGGCGGCGCGGACGAAACCACGCCGCACATTCTCGATATTGATTCGCACAAGGAACTGGCTGACTCATTTCCCAAGGCCCGGTACTCCGGATTTGCCATCCTGAATGACAAGAGCGGCGTGTATCTGGCGCGAGTGACTAAAGACGGTCCGCGTGTTTACTTTCACAAAATGGGCACGGACTCAGCCACCGACACCGAAATTTTCGGCAAAGGCTACGGTCCCGAAAATATTATTAATTGCGGTATCACCCGTGACGGCCACTACATGCAAATTATGGTGGAACATGGATCGTCTGAAGACAACACGGAAATTTACGTGCAGGATATGACCACCAAAGGCCCGCTGATGACGATTGTAAAAGGCGTGCATGCGGGCTTCAACGGGCGCATAGCCGGCGACAAAATGTTTGTCCGCACCAATTGGAAAGCGCCCAAATGGCGCGTGATGGAAGTGGATCTGAAAAATCCTGCCATGGATAAAGATAAATGGCGTGAAGTGGTTCCGGAAAGCGATGTTGTTTTAGATGGCATGTCACTGGTGGGCGGCAAACTGGCCATTCGCTATACGCAGAATGTGGTCCCGCATGTGAAGCTGCTGGAGCCCAGCGGAAAACTGGTGCGCGAAATTCCTTTGCCGGCCCTCGGTTCTGTCTCCGGACTCACTGGTGAATGGGATTCCAGTGAAGCTTTTTTCTCTTTCAACTCATACCATATTCCGCCGACTATCTATCGCTATGACGTTGCCACGGGGAAGCAAACGGTTTGGTTCGCGCTCAAGTTGCCAATCGATTCTGCCAGGTACGAAGTAAAGCAGGTCTGGTATACGTCAAAAGATGGGACAAAGATTCCCATGTTTCTGGCGCATGCTAAAAATCTGAAACTGGATGGCAAGAATCCAGTCCTGCTCACAGGCTACGGCGGGTTCAACATAAGCGAGACTCCCGGATTCAGCGCCTTTGCTGCAGGATGGATGGCCAATGGCGGCGTATATGCAGTGGCCAACATGCGTGGCGGCGGCGAGTTTGGTGAAGCCTGGCACCATGCCGGCATGCTGGAGAAAAAGCAAAATGTATTTGATGACTTCATTGCTGCGGCCGAATGGCTGATTCACAACAAATACACATCGCCGGAGCGGCTGGCCATTCGTGGCGGCAGCAATGGCGGTCTGCTGGTAGGCGCGGCGCTCACTCAACGGCCTGATCTTTTTGCTGCAGTCATTTGTAGCTATCCGCTGCTGGACATGGTGCGCTACCAGAATTTTCTGGTGGCAAAATACTGGGTGCCGGAATATGGATCGTCAGACGATCCCGCTCAGTTCAAATACATCTACGCCTATTCGCCTTACCACCATGTGAAGACCGGAACCAAATATCCTTCCGTGCTGTTCATCAGTGGCGATTCAGATACGCGCGTGGCGCCTCTGCATGCCCGCAAAATGACGGCGCTGATGCAGGCCGCAACCACGGGCTCAGACCATCCGATCCTGCTGCACTATGACACTACTGCAGGACACTCCGGTGGCACTCCCGCCGGTAAGCAGATTGAAAACACTACTGACGAATTAAATTATCTTTTCTGGCGGCTTGGAGTGGGCGCGCCAGCAAAGGCAGAACCTGCGAAAGGAAATTAAAAGCCGAGCAAGTTCTGTGAAGTAGCACAAATTTCTTTATATGCACGATGGGCTCGTCCAGTTTTTTTCGCGACGAGCCCGCTATGTTTAAGGTCTAAAGGCTTTCCTAAGGAACGGAATGCTCCCTAGCGGGTTTGCGGCAAAGCCACACTAAAACGATGGAGCCGACGATCGGACTTGAACCGATGACCTGTCGATTACGAATCGACTGCTCTACCAACTGAGCTACGTCGGCCTTGCGGGGGCTAGCTTTGTGTGTGGTTTTCTATTCCGCGTTTTCTATTCTGCATTTCTATTTTAAGAGAGAGTGAGTAAGCCGTAAAGGTGGGTGAGCCAGACAGGAGCCGGTCTTGTTTACTAAACGGGTGAGTTTTCCACACTTTGCAAAGATTTGCTCTTGCTATTTACCTGCGGTGTTTCGCATAATGTTCTGTAGCTCTATTAAGATAGACCGCATACTTCCAAAGGCCACGAGTGGAAAGATACGATCGATTAGACGTTCTGCGGATTCTTCGCATTACAGCGCGGCAACTGGCAGGCTGGGAAAAAGCCGGTTTGTTGCCTGCGGGGGAATCGTATTCCTTTTTTGACCTCCTGCAAATTAAAAAACTGCGCGATCTCCGCGCCAAGCGTGTGCGCTCTGCCGTGATTCTGGAATCGCTGCGCGCCATGCGGCAGGTGGCTGGAATGGAAAACCCGCTCATGGAGGCGAGCACCTTTGCCAGCCAATCACGGGTGGTTTTCCGGCACCATGGCACGGCCGTTGAGCCTCTGGCCGGCCAGTTTGTAATGGACTTCAACCAGCGTGATGTGGTGGAGTCGCATAAAATACACGCCATGCGCGCCGCCGAAACAGCCAGTGAATTCTTTGCCCGGGGCGTGGCCCTAGAAGAAGACCCCGGCACGCAGACTGAGGCAATCGATAGCTACAAGAAGTGCGTGGATCTTGATCCCTTGCACGCCGCGGCGTACATCAATCTGGGAACGCTTTATTACAATCGCCATGATTATGTGCTGGCCGAGCGTTTCTACCGCAAAGCCATAGAAGTGGATCCCCGCTACGCGCTGGCTTATTTTGATCTGGGCAACGTGCTCGACGAAACCGGGCGACTCCCTGACGCGATCAAGGCCTACCAATCGGCGATCTCGCTGGCCCCAACCTACGCTGATGCGCATTACAACCTGGCGCTAGCCCTGGAAAAAGCGCGTCAGCCACGCAAGGCCCTGGCCCACTGGCAATCTTATGCCCGGCTGGATACGATCGGTCCCTGGTCCATCCATGCCCGCAACCAGATCAAAAAAATCTTGGCCGCAGATGAACTGAAGATCGTTCCTAAGAAGAAGTAGAAGCTTTTTCTGAAGTCCCGAGCGGAAAGCAAGGGATCCCTGTTGCTGACTTTAGCCTCCGCTCACCAAGCAACAGCAAATCTCATTTAAGCGACATACCCAACACTTTTTGTTCCACAATATTCCTGTGAAAAACTCCAACTTGTCTCGCCTGCAACGTTGTGAAACCCAGCTCCAGGATTTTCTCGCTGTTGCACTGAACGGCGTTCCTGCTGAAGAATTGACGGCAAAGACCGTGCCCGATAAATGGTCGGCCCATGAACAACTCGCGCACCTGGCGCGTTACCACCAGATATTCCTTCAACGCATTGAACGCATTCTCGCCGAGCAGGCCCCGGAGTTCCCGCGTTATCGCGCGGAAGATGATACGGAATGGGCAATGTGGCAGAGCATGCCTTCGCAGCAGGTGCTGGTCCGGCTTTCTTCTCGGCGAATCAAATTGATGGCCCAGTTGCGGTCTTTGGGTGAGGAAGATTTTGGGCGCACGGGCATTCATCCTAAGTTCGGAAAAATGAGCCTGTCACTCTGGCTGGAGTTTTTTCTGGTGCATGAAGCGCATCATCTGTATGTGGTGCTGCAACTGGTGAAGAAAAATTAGTAAATGAGTAATTTTAGTAACGAGTAATTGATCAAGGTCAAATTACCAATCTACTCATTTACCAATTTTCAATACGCCATCAGGATT
Organism: Candidatus Angelobacter sp.; assembly: GCA_036496365.1. Classification (GTDB taxonomy): domain Bacteria; phylum Acidobacteriota; class Terriglobia; order Terriglobales; family Acidobacteriaceae; genus Angelobacter. The sequence continues at coordinate 45,834 of DASXLK010000186.1, forward strand.
CGCAAATCCCGCACATTATTTCCCGTTGGCCCGGTTTGCACGGTATCACCTAGCTTCTCAAAGAGTGGAAACGCGTTGAAGCCGTTGAAGTGGGCAGCCACATCCAATCCTGCTTTTTGCGCGCGATCCAGCGTTGTGCCATCGGCCACAGCGCCGGCAGCAGGACTCACACCATCAATGCCGTCCGTTCCCGCGCTCAGAATGGCAATATTTTCACCGGCAATTTTCTGCGCGCAATAGAGAGCAAAATGCTGGTTGCGTCCGCCCGCGCCGGCATTCGGTGGGACTTTTACTGTGACCTCACCGCCGGAGATAATGCAGGCTTTGTTTGCGTTGCGGCGCAAGGTGTGCAGCCTTTCCAAAAGATAGTCTGCTGCGCGCGCATAATCCCAGTCATCGCAACTGTGATCAATTTCCACGGCGAATCCATGTTTCGCGGCAGCAGCGGCTGCGGCCTTTTCCGCTGTTTCATTGGAAAGGATTTTCCACCAGCGCGAGCGGACAAACGCCGCGTCATCCTGTTTGGGAGTTTCTTCCAGAGCGCGCTGCTCAAATAGCTCGCGTACGGACGCGGGAAAATCCGGCAACAAGTTGTACTGCTGCACTATACGATAGCAATCTTCCACGGTACTGGAATCAGGCATGGTCGGCCCGGAAGAAAGAGAGTCGAGTGCATTTTCCGGGACGTCAGAAACCATAATGGAAACCTGTTGCGCACTCCCTGCGGCCTGCGCCATGCGTCCGCCTTTAACGGCGGAAAGATGCTTGCGCACGGCATTGATCTGCGCAATGGGCGCGCCTGAATTCACCAGCACTTTATAAGTAGCGATCAAATCCGGCAAAGCGATGTCAGGGTCGTCCGGCTTTTCCACCGCCGCCGATCCGCCGCCGCTGACCAGAAAAATTGCCAGGCTTTGCGCATTCAGCGTGCCCAGCGTTTTCAGGATCGCCTCTGCTCCTCGCACAGATTCCTCGTTTGGCTGGGGATGTCCGCCGGCAAAATAGCGATAACCGGCAATCTGGTATGGATGCGGGTTCGGATCGACAATAATTCCCTCCAGCGAAGCGCCAACCTGCCGCGAAAGAATTTCCGCCATGTGGTGCGCAGCCTTGCCAAAAGAAATGCACACGATTTTGTTGTACGTGCTTAAGTTGTAGAGATCATCGCAGACGCGCAGCACGCCCCGCTGATATTGCACGTTGCGCTCAAACGCTTTTCCAATGCTGGCTTCGGTCAGCGCGTGAAGAAAGATTTCCTGCGCCGCAGAGCGCATACTGTGGGCAAGTGACATCAGCTGGATTCCGCCTGCCTCCCCGGCTTGAACAATTTACCCACCCAGTTATGGATGGCCGTTTGCATTTCGGGCAAATGCCCTTCAAAGAAATGATCTCCACCTTCAACGATCACCATTTCTTTCGGTTCGGGGGCAAGTTCAACTACCGCTTTTAGACTCTCTGGCGGACCGTATTGGTCGCGCGATCCGCTGACGAAAAGTTTGGGAGGAGTGCAGTCCTTGAGAAATCCATATGTATAAGCGCGGCCTTCCACACCCACCGGCGTTCCCAGTCCAATCAGCCCTTTCACATGCGTGTCAGTGCATGCGGCGCGCAGGCCGGTGGCTGCGCCAAAAGAAAATCCGCAGAAAATGATCGGCAGGTGAAGTTCAGAGTCCAGCCAATTAAGCGCCGTACGCACGTCATCTTGCTCGCCGCGTCCTTTATCGTGCTCTCCTTCACTCATGCCTGCGCCGCGAAAATTGAAGCGCAATACCGGGAAGCCAAAGCCGCTCAGGGTCTTCATGGCGTGATACACAACTTTGTTGTGCATGGTACCGCCAAATAAAGGGTGCGGATGGCAGACCAGCGCGGCATGCGTCGCATCGGGCTGGCCTTCATTCAGCAGCGCCTCCAACCGGCCAACTGGACCGTCAAGGAAGAAAGATTTGATTCCGTTAGGCACAGTTTATTTTTATCACAGCAATCAGCTGTCAGCACTCGGCGTTCAGCAAGTGTGAATATTCACCGCCAAGGGTGCGAAGAACGCAAAAAGAAAAATCATAATCTTTAAGCCGCTTTGCGCCCGTCGCGACCTTTGCGGTGAAATATTTTTCTTTCGGCTGAATGTTGAGTGCTGAATGCTTTTCTGCTCCGCACCATTTATCCTTAATCAGACGATCATGGACCCAATCAAGCTAACCCGCAGACTTATCGACATTGAATCCATCTCCGGTAATGAAGGCGCTGTTGGTGCAGAGCTTTACGACGAGCTGTGCCGCCTGGGCTATAACGCGCACAAAATGCCGGTGGCCCATGAAAGATTCAATGTGGTAGCGATGCCGGATGAGGGCAAGCCCGACGTGGTCTTCTCCACACATATGGATACCGTGCCACCATTTATTCCATCTTCAGAAGATCATGAAAATATTTATGGTCGCGGATCGTGCGACGCCAAGGGCATCATCGCTGCACAAGTTGCCGCTTGTCAGCGTTTGAAAAAAGAGGGCATGGCAGTGGGCATGTTGTTTGTAGTTGGTGAAGAGCGCGATAGCCTGGGCGCAAAAACTGCCAATGAAACTCCCATGGGCAGCCGTTTTCTGATTAACGGCGAGCCCACGGAAAACAAAATTGCTGTCGCATCCAAAGGTGCGTTTCGTGTTCAAGTTACGGCGAAGGGCAAGATGGCGCATTCGGCGTATCCGGAACTGGGTGAATCAGCCATTGAAAAGCTCATTACTGCGCTGGATCGCCTGCGGACGATGGAGTTGCCGGTCAATCCTGAAGTTGGCCCGTGTACCGTCAATATTGGTTTGATTGAAGGCGGACGCGCTCCCAACGTGATTCCCGATCATGCCCGCGCGCAGCTTTTATACCGGCTGGTAGGGCCGTCAGACATTTTGCGGCAACAGATTACCAGGGCGGTTGCAGGGCTGGCAGAAGCCGAATTTGTTCTGGAAATTCCGTTCATGAAGTTGCGTACGGTGGAAGGCCTGGAAAGTATGGTGGCAAAATTCACCACAGACATCCCCACACTCAGCAACTGGGGTACGCCTGTGCTGCTGGGGCCGGGGTCGATTCATGTGGCGCACACTGACCGCGAATACATTTCCAAGAAGGAGCTTCATACAGCAGTGGATTTGTATTGTTCCGTAGCGAAACAATTGTTGAGTGCCTGAGTCGTGCGCGATTTACTGCAGGCGTAGCGCGCGTTCTGTCCACTGTACATCCCAGTATTTGCCGAATTTGTAGCCCACCTCGCTGAACACGCCCACGTTTTTGAACCCAAAATATTCATGCAGCTTTTGTGAGCCTGCATTCGGCAGCGTGAATCCGCCAACCAGGCGGTGAACATCTTCACTGGCCAGCGCTTCAAAGAGTGCGGCATATAATTTTTTGCCAATGCCTTTGCCCACCACTTCCGGCGCGCTGTAAATAGTGGTCTCTACTGTGGTGTCATAAGCTGGCTTCGCCCGGAAACGCGTGGCGCCACCATATCCCAGCACAATCCCATTCTCTTCCGCCACCAGCAAACGATGCCGGCCCGTGGGAGCAAATTGCGCAAACCATTCCATGCGGCGTTCCACTGTGTAAGGCTCCAGATCAAATGTAACCGGAGTGTTGACCACATAATGGTTGTAGATTTCAGTCAGGCGCGGAACGTCGGCGTGAGTCGCTGTACGGGTAGCCACTGCCATGGAAATTCGCTCCTTCCCACAAAAGTTTGCTTCAGTTTATTTCAATGCCGCGCCAATAGAGGCCGCTCTCTCCGCTTCTTCTCTATGCTTGCGCAGCAGTCCTTCGCGTCCGTCGTAATGGATGAACGCGGGAAAGACAGCGGCAAGCACAGCAGTTCCAAGCACGCAGAGAATGCCGCCGGACACTACTGACGTGCGAATGCTGAACAAGCTGGCGACAATTCCTGCTTCGGTATTGCCGAGCATGGGCCCGGACATATAGCTGACCATTTCAATTCCCGCGAGCCGTCCGCGCAGATGGTCAGGGATGGTCTGGTTCCAGATGGTCATGCGAAACAAGCCACTGACCATATCACTGCCGCCTGCAATGGCCAGCCAGAGCAGTGCCAGCCACAGGTGATTGGTGAATCCGAAGGCCACAATTGCCAACCCCCAAATGCCTGCGGCAATGGTTACGGCCAGCCCGTGTCTGTTGATCCGCGACGACCATCCTGAGGCGATTGATGCAATGAAAGCCCCGACTGACGGCGCAGCGTAAAGCAGACCAACCGACGCCCCGCCAAACTTTGTGGCGATGGCCGGAAATAATGCCATGGGCATTCCGAAGAACATGGCATTGATATCAATAAAGTAAGTGCCCATCAGTTCAGGGCGGCTGCGCGCATAGCGCAGGCCTTCCATCAGTGAATGCAGGCTGGGCCGGTCTGCATTTGCCAGTGGCGGCGTGGCCCGCATTATCCAGAGCGCAATCAGGGAAATGGCAAAGGTCAAAAAATTCACCGTATACGCCAGAGCCGGCCCGAATGTGGCAGCTATCAGGCCGCCCAGCGCCGGCCCTAGCACCCCGCCAAGCGTGCCGCCGATAGAGCGCAATGCAGAAACCGCTGTCATCATTTCCGGAGGCACAAGCTTTGGCGTAAGCGCTTCCAGAGACGGGCGTTTCAGACCGTTGAGCCCGGCATAGGCAATCGCGCAAAGAAAAAGCACCCAAGCTTTCGGATGGGGCAAGAGTGAATTAAGAATCAGCAGAGCGCTGCTGGCGGTCATCAATGATTCTGAAGTCAGCACCATGCGCCTGCGGTCAACATAGTCCGCCAGCGCGCCGCCGACAAAAGCCATGGTGATGGTGGGAATGAATTCCGCGGCCCCCAGCAGCCCCACTTTCAGTGATGAATGCGTAAGCTGGTACATCTGCCAGGGCAATACAACAAAGCTCATCATGGAGCCGAAGAATGAGATTGTCTGGCTGGTAAAGAGCAGGCGGTAATCGCGCGATACCTTGAGAGGTGCAAGGTCAAGCGCAAAGTTGCTCAGGATTCCTGATGATACAGAGGAGGGAGGTTCCGGCCCGGGATCGGGTGTTAAATGCGCGGGACTGTGGGGCTGATTTTCCACTCTTAACTATAGCCGAGAATCAGCAGCCAACAGCAGAGCCCCGAAATGCAATCACGGCCAGAAAGCCTGAAATTCGCAAACCGCGCGATTGGTTTTTGCTGGCCGTGAATGCACTTACTCCGTCCCTGGGTTACCTGGAGTTAATACTGTCCATAGAGCAGAACATCACTCCGCCTTGCGTATTGGCAGCGCCGATCCCATCAATTGAAATGGAAAGCTGAGTGCCAGGAACGTCATATACTCGCGTGGTCTGTGCATGCGGCGTCAGCAGGACCTGGTCCAGCAGAGCGACCAATTCATTGCCTTCCATAATCGTCATACGGACGAGGATATTGCAGGTGGAACCGATGCGCTCGTCGCAAACCAGGCGCACTTTCTGGAACTCATTTACTTCCACAGTGCCGAGCTCAATTGTCTGTCCGCCTTTATGCTCTCTGCTCCTGGCTTTGTACGGAAGGCGAGGACGTTTTGAATCTGGTGGGCGATAATCGGAGTTGGGGTAATTTTTGGTGCAGTTGCCATATATTTTTCCAATCATTGCGCTCAAGGGCGCGTTCGTAAAGATGGAGAAACTCAACAGCATCGTGCTAAACCGTCGATTTTTATTTTGGCTGGATAGGCCTTTGCCGGGGAACGGGGTTCCCTGGGCGGGCGCTTAAGGCTACCGGCATTTACACGTCACTTCACTTTGTTCCTCAGTTACTGCATGCCGCAACCGCGAGGGAACCGCATTCCCGAAGGAACCGCATTCCTGAAGGAACAATGCTTTGGAACAAGCCGGCCGCAAATTGCTTCTTTTTCGTGCGGCTCTGAGCTGCGTAATGTGCGCCGAGTATAGCGCCAACCCGGTGGATTGATATGCAAGACGCAAAGAATTTTTTTCTAATTTTGTGCCGTTGGTTTATTTTGCGGAGTTTATTAAATCTCTCTCACAATTGCGGCTCTGCGCTGGCTTTCTCGGCGCAAAACACAATGCCTTTTTAACAAAATGCGCGCCAGTCAATCACGTTGAGCGGCTTAGCCGGAAGTCTTTTGGTTAGAAATCGTCAGGTTAGAAATCTTCTGGTTAGACATCATGGGCAGCCGTGCTGCGCCAATCAATCCTGCATCACTTCCGAGCAGCGCCGGCGTGATGATTGAAGCGCGAGCTGCACCGCTTTGCGCATTGCCGCCCGGCATATTTGTTGCGGGAGCGGTTGCGCGATAGACAAAAGAATTCTTGCGCACCCTTTCCATCATGGTGGGAGCAAAAGCCTCCCAGGCGCTGGCTACGCCGCCGCCAATCACGTACATGGGAATGTTAAAAATATTTACCAGATCGGCAAGCACGGTTCCCAGTGCATTGCCTACGCGCTGAAAAATCGCCTGCGCTTGCGCATCACCTTGCATGGCCAGATCATAGATCACTTTTGAACTGAACTCGGGAGACGCTTTCATGACCTGGGCCATGTGCGGCGCATTGCCTGATGCCACGGCCTCCGTTGCCATGCGCTTAATGGCGGTAGCGGACGCAATCTGCTCCAGGCAACCGCGGCTGCCGCAGTTGCAAGGGTGTCCATCAGGCTCCACATTGATGTGGCCGGGTTCGCCGGCCATTCCCGTCATGCCGTGCCAGATTTTTCCGTTCAGCACAATGCCTCCGCCAACGCCGGTGCCTAAAGTCAGCATCACCATGTCATCCACCGTGGCCCCTGCGCCCAGCCATTTCTCTCCCAGTGCTGCCGCGTTGGCATCGTTTTCCAGCACCACGGTGGTTTTCAACCGGCGCTCAATCTCATCGCGTACAGGATAGTTTTCCCAACCGGGAAGATTTGGCGACTCGTGCAGCATGCCAGTCTGCATTTCAATAATTCCTGGCACGCCGATTCCAATTCCCGCCAGATCTCCCGACCCGCGCAGCTTGGCCACAATTTCCTGGATCGCGGCGCACATTTCGTCGATTACCAGATCGCGCCCGCGCGCCACCTCTGTGCTGGTGGTGATTTTGTCCAGCGTTTTTCCTTTATCGTCAACCGCGGCAATGCGCAGATTGGTCCCACCCAGATCAACCGCGATGGCAAATGTCGTCATAATGAATCCGGCTCCTGTGCAAAATGCAGATAATGCCTGTTCCAGACTAATAGCTTGCTGCGATGAATGCGAGTTCCTGCCTCTCCAATTACTTGAAGAATCGTTCATTTGAAGAATCAGTGGGAACGGTCTATCTTTTCCGTCATGCAGATTAAGGGAAAAGTTGTGATTGTGACCGGCGGCGCCAATGGAATTGGCCGGGCGCTCTGCCTCAGGTTCGCCAGAGAAGGCGCGCGGATGGTGGCTGTATCCGATATTGATGAGGACAACGGTTTTAAAGTGATGCAGGAGCTTGGGGAAGGCCGCGGCGCGTTTTTTGCCTGCAATGTTGCTAAAGAAGATCAGGTCAAGTTTCTTGTGGACACGGTTACATCTGCTGCAGGACAAGTGGATATCTTCTGCTCAAATGCAGGCATTGCCGTGGCTGGCGGACCGGAGGCCTCTGATCACGAATGGAAGCGCAGCTGGGAGATCAACACCATGTCCCACGTTTACGCGGCACGGGCAGTGCTGCCGCAGATGCTCGCCCGCAAAGAAGGCTATCTTTTGCAAACAGTTTCCGCCGCGGGCTTGCTGACCTCCCTGGGCTCCGCGCCTTATGCGGTTACCAAGCACGCCGCGCTGGGCTTTGCCGAATGGTTGTCAATTACTTACGGCGAACAGGGTATTCGCGTTTCGGCGCTTTGCCCGCAAGGCGTGCATACCAACATGCTGAAGGCTGATCATCCTGGCACAAAGATGCTGCTGGAAGGCGCAATTGAGCCTGAGCAGGTGGCCGATGATGTTGTAAAAGCCATGACCGAGGAAAGATTTATGATTCTTCCGCACCCGGAAGCAGGCAAATTTTTCCAGAACAAGGCCAATGATTACGAACGATGGATCAAAGGCATGCGCAAGCTGCAGAGGAATATAGAGACGGTGCAGTAGGGTTTTCTGACGCTAGAACTTTCGTGTAGCTTCTTCTGAAATCCCGAATCCGCGCAGCGTTTTTCTGAAATCTCGAGCGAAGCGAGAGATCATTATTGCTACAAGAATCTCAAAGTTTTTTGACGAATAAAAATTGGTAAGCTCAAAACTTCCGTTGCTATAGGGATCTCTCGCTTCGCTCGAGATAAAGAATAAAACCTATTTCTGGCACTGCGGGCAATAATGCGTTCCTCGTCCAGCGACAACGATTTTCTTGATCGGCGTCTTGCACTTCAGGCATGGTTTGCCTTCGCGGCCATAGGCGCGATGCTGGATTTGAAAAAAACCTTCTTCGCCATCGGCGTCCACGTAATCTGAGATAGAAGAGCCACCAGCGGCAATGGCCGCATGCAAGACCTTTTGGACTGTCGCATGCAACTTGCGCAGTTCTGCGGTGGTAAGCGTATTGGCGCGGCGGCGGGGCCTGATATGTGCGCGTATCAAAGCTTCATCGGCATAGATGTTTCCCACGCCGTGCAGCAGCTTCTGGTTGAGCAACGCTCCTTTGATCGGCGCTTTGCTGCCGTGAAACAGGCGGGAGAACTCTTCCACGCTGATCTGTAGCGGCTCTGATCCTGGCCCGCTGAAGCTGCTCTGCCGAACTTCGAGCCGGCCAAAGCGCCGTGGATCGACAAAGCGCAGCTCTCTGCCGGAAGCCATTTTGGCGACCAGATGTGTGTGTTTGAGTAATTCTGTTTCCGGCGTCGCCACCAGCATTTTCCCCGTCATGCCCAGGTGTACGATCCATTGGCTGCCGCCATTGTTGGCTGATTCCACGCCCCTAGGTTGGCGATCTTTAGATTGGTGGTCTTTCGCTAGAAGATCAAAAACAATGTGCTTACCTACGCGCCGAACGCGCTCGATCTTTGCGCCTTCCAGCGTGCTGGAAATTTCCGCCGCGGTGGACTTGAGCGGCTCCGGTTTGCTGCCAAGCCATATGGACTCAATGCGATCGCCGGCCACGCGTTTGTTCAGCCCGTTGGCAATGGTTTCAACTTCTGGTAGTTCTGGCATATATATTCGGTACTAACCCAAATAAGATGAGAGATCCTTCGCCAAAGGCTCAGGATTTCGTCTGCTGGCTCACGCCTGCAACCCACTCAACCTCTGGCAGTTCTGGCCAAATTGCTTACGGAAGCTCGTTACTCAAATCATCTCACGGAATTCAATCGTGCATCCTCCAGCCGCCTTTTTTCGGTATAGATAAAAAAACAGCATTTTGAAAACGGGAATTCGGGAAAAAATACGTCTGTTATCACAAGACTTGCTGTAAAGTAACCGCAAAAAAGGAGTGTCTATGGCTACCAATGGTTCTGCCTTGTTGTTCCCGGGGCGCGTAATCGATACAGGTAATTCGCCGGCAAATCTTGTGCAGGCCATCCAGCATCGCTTGAACCAGCTCGGCTGCGGGCCAGTGGCTGAAGATGGAGTCTTTGGCGCACAAACGGAAGAAGCTGTGCAGCTGTTTCAGGCAAGGTCAGCGGACCAACTGGGCAATCCATTGACCGTTGACGGACGTGTGGGTCCCACAACATGGGCTGCACTTTTTGCGATAGAGATTCAGCCCGTCACGCAAAGTGGCACTAATTTGCAGCAAAAGGTGATTGATTTTGCCTCCACACAGGTAGGCAACATGGAGAACCCATTAGGCTCGAACCGTGGACCGCAAGTAGATATATATTTGCGCAGCGTTGGGCTCGATCCGGCTGCCGGTAGTTTTCCCTGGTGCGCTGCTTTTGTGTTTTATTGTTTTCAGCAAGCGGCAGTGCAGCTCAATGTCCCAAACCCTGCAATCAAGGACGCTGGGGTGCTCGATTGCTGGAACAAAGCTGGAGCAGCGCCGCTGCGCCGAATTGCGGCGTCAGAGGCTGATAACACTCCGAGCCTGGTGAAACCGGGGCTGGCTTTTGTGTTGCAAACCAGCGCAAGCACTGGCCATATGGGGTTGATCGAGAAAATTCAAGGCACTGTGCTGACGACCATTGAGGGCAACACCAATGTGAACGGCTCGCGTGAAGGGATTGGGGTCTTCCGGCGTGTGGGGCGGACTATCTCAAGCATCAACTTGGGATTTCTTGACTATGCGTGATGGCCGCTGCAAGCCCTGATGTAATAGAAAGCGAGCCGGTGCCATTCAGCAGTTAGAATGGGACTCACGGTATCGGGGGGCTTTTGAGATTTTTCGATAAGAAAACTGCGCAAGCGCTGTTTACCGCTCTGGTGTTTGCCCTGGCCCTCATCTTCTTGTATGTGGCCTGGCGGGCGATCATCACGTTTCTATTCGCAATTTTCTTTGCCTATATTCTGGAAGCGCCCGTCTCCCGGCTGCAGAGATGGCTGAAAGGATCGCGTCCAGCGGCCATTGCTGTGGTTTACGTGATTTTTATTGGCGCGCTGACTTTTCTGTTCGTCCTGGCGGGACCGCCTGTCATCAGTGAAGCGCAGAGGCTGCTTCAGCAGGCTCCGGACCTGGGAAAAAAAATTACGCTCGGCACTGTGGTCCAGCAGCTCGCAGACAAGCATGGCTTGAATGGAACCATCGTCGAGTGGACCCGCGAATATCTGCAGAAACACCAGAATGAGATCATCGCTACCGCGCAGAATTTAGTCTTCCGCGCCGTCAAGACGCTGCAAAGTATGTGGTGGCTGGTGCTTGTGCCCATTCTGGCCATCTTCTTTTTAAAAGATGGGCACGAACTCAGCCAGCGCTTCATCAACTCGGTGGAAGACTCGCGCAATCGGCGCATGGTTTCTGACACCGTGGAAGAGATGAATACCATGCTGGGAGGGTTCATCCGCGCACAGCTCACACTGGCCGGCCTGGCCACGGTGGTTATAACTTTTGCGCTTTGGATCATGCGCGTGCCTTACGCGTTTGCTTTGGGCCCCGCCGCTGGCGCTCTGGAATTTGTTCCTGTGGTTGGGCCGGCGGTTGGCATTTTGGTGGTGCTGGTTGTTGCTCTGCTCTCCGGGTACAGCCATATGTGGATTCTGCTAATCTTCCTGATCGCGTGGAGAGGCATTCAGGACTACATAACCTCGCCGCGCATTCTGGGCAATACGCTGGAACTGCATCCGCTTACCGTACTTTTTGGCGTGCTGGCCGGAGGAGAAGTCGCGGGTGTGATTGGAGTTTTTCTTTCCATTCCCGTGCTGGCCACTCTGCGCATTCTCTGGCACACATGGATGCTTTATCGCAAAACAGGACAGAAAGTCAGCGCATAAGCGCGCTGGTCTGCGTGTCAAAAAATCATTGAGGCTTGCTTTCAGTTTGCCGCTTGGCGCGAATCCTGCCGATTGGTGCAAGGCCGCGCTTTCTGAAAATATCTCTCGTGTGGTGCGAACTGCTGAGTAGCTGATTGCATCTCAGCTGGGGACATGGCAGAAAGCACCCAAGAGACACAGAGTACAAGGCGAAGCGCAGAGCAGATTCTGGATGCGGTGATTGAAAACGCAAAGGATGAACTCTCCCGGTCCACCGTTGGTCTTTTATTTTCTGGATTCGCCGGAGGGTTAAGCATGGGGCTTACCGGGCTGGCGGTGGCGCTGGCCATTAGCTATCTGGGCAATGGCCCGGTGCAGGAATTCTTTTCTTTCTTTTTTTATCCCATTGGATTCATTGTGGTGGTGATTGGACGCGCACAGCTTTTTACCGAGAACACGCTATTCCCCGTGGTGCTGATTCTTGAAGAGCGCAAGCACGTTCTGAATACGCTGCGGCTTTGGGCTGCCGTATTTGTTTCCAATGTAGCTGGCGCTGTTTTCTTTGGCTGGCTGGTAATGAAGACCGGAGCGCTTTCGCCAAACTTTGCCGACGCCCTGGCCGGTTTGGGATTGGAGGCAGCCAGCGGGCACTTTACGCTTATTTTTGCCAAAGGAATTATTGGCGGCTGGATGATTGCACTGGTCGCATGGATGGTGACCGCCAGCCATTGGACCAGCGGGCAAATTATGGTTACCTGGATGCTGACTTTTGTTGTAGGCGCGGGACACTTCTCGCATTGCATTGCCAGCAGCGCGGAAATTGTGGCGGCCATTATGTCTGGCCACCTGCATTTCAGCAATTATTTTCAATGGCTGCTGCCGGCGACGCTGGGAAATATTGTGGGTGGCGTCTCCATGGTGAGCCTTTTGAATTACGGACAAGTCAGAGGCGGAGACGCGATAGAAAAGCTATAATCCTGCCGCTCATCCTCCTGGGGAATCGGTCCCGCTCCTACCCATTTGCCACGCTCGCTGTATAATCGAGCGTTCGTTACTCTAGTTTTGAGGCTTTTACGTATGGCGCCATCAGGAATTGCGACTATTCCCGCATTGAAAGAAGTTTATACGCAGCTGAAGACGCGTATGGACAAAGCAGTAGAAGATTTCCGCACCAATCTGGCGGCTGCCCGCACGGGCCGCGCCACGGTCCACATGCTTGAGCCTGTGCGCGTACCTTATTACGGCACGGAAATGCCTCTGAATCAGGTAGCCCAGGTGCACGCGCCGGAACCGCAGATGCTCTCCGTGCAGCCGCATGATCCCAGTATTCTCGCCGATATCGAGAAGGCCATTCGTTCCGCGGGGCTGGGGCTTAACCCGCAGAATGACGGCAAAATGATCCGCATTCCTGTGCCGCCGCTGACAGAAGAGCGCCGCAAAGAGATGGTCAAGCACCTGCACAAAATTCTGGAAGACCATCGCACCGCCATCCGCAACGTGCGTCGTGACGGCAATGACGCCATTAAGAAAACCCTGAAAGATAAAAAGATCTCAGAGGATGAAGAGAAGAAAGCGCTGGATGAAGTCCAGAAGCTGACCGATGGTGAGATCAAAAAAATGGAAGAGATGTCCGCTACCAAGGAAAAGGAACTGATGACCGTCTAGAGTTTTGGTTCGGAACCAAAGCTAAAAGCCTGGCTGCCGCCAGGCTTTTCTTGTCTCCGTCAAGAAAACAGCCCATCATCAATGCGGCAGTTTTTTCCAGTCGTCCAGAATCTCTGGCTTGCCATCGCGAATCACGGTGGTATAAATCTGATCAAAGCCCTTGTGTCTTGTGGCGCTGTATTTGAGTGTGAGCTTTGGTCCCAATCCCACGTCTTTGCTCTGGATCGATTCCAACGCGTTTATCAGTCTTTCCCGCGAAAGGTCCTTACCGGCGCGCTTCAGGCCTTCTACCAGAACCATGGCGTCAACAAAACCTTCCAGGCTCACAAAGCTGGGCTGCTCCGAGGGATAAAACTTTTTGAGTGATTCGCGATAAAGTTCAACAGTAGGAAAGTCAGTGCGCGTATAGGGCGGCACAACCTGCGTGATCACGGTACCGTCTGCGTCTGTGCCGGCTTCAGAGATAAATTTTTCAGTTCCGACGAATGATACTGTCAGAAAAATCGGATGCCATCCGGTGGAGTGCGCTTTTTTTACGATTTCTGCAACAGGCGCGTACGGGCCAACGAGCAGCACAGCTCCCGGATTCGCAGCGCGTACTGCGGACATGCCTTTCTCCACATCAAGCGTGTTGCGCGGGAACGTGCCCATGCCGACAGGAGCGGCATTATGTTTCTTGAGCGCCAGCTCCAGTCCGCTAAGCACAGACTGGCCGAAAGCATCATCCTGATAAATAACGCCGATCTTGTGAATTCCCAAAGCGTTCCAAAGATTTTCCACCTGCTCATGGGTTTCGTCGTTGTAAGAAGCGCGGACATTCAAAACGTAATGTTTGAGCGGCGTGTAGAGCATTTCCGCGCCGGTGAACAGGCCGACGACTGGAACTTTCGCAGCTTCGGCCAGGGGCACATACTTGGCGGCGGTTGGCGTGCCGACAAAAAATCCCGCGGCAAAAATGCCTTCTTTCTGCAGGCGCTTGAAACAGTTTTCAGCATTGGCTGGTTCATAACCATCGTCAAAGGCCAGAAGCTGAATTTTGCGTCCGTGGACGCCGCCTTCCGCATTGATGTAATTGAGATAGGTGGTGGCGCCCACAATTGTTTGCAAGCCCAGATACCTGGCTGGACCATCGAGCGCGGAGCATGAGCCAATCAGAATCTGGTTGTCAGTTACGCCCGGCGTTTTGGCGGTCTGGGCGTGTGCAAAAGTTGCAACCAGCATCGCTGCAAGCAAACCAAGCGCCTTGCGAACGTGCAATTTCATAATTCTCTTCTCCGTCGAACATGTCCTGGGGGTTTTATGTATTGTGGCTGTGATTGGTCAGGGAATCCAGTGCAAAGCGCTGACCTAAAGTACATGGGGCTCTATGTTACCAACAAGCTGGGGATGCTAATGCTTGAATGGCAATGCTTTAGCGTACTTTCCGGAGCCACGCGCAGCAGCCTGCATATTTTGCTGATTTACTTCGTTCTTAAGTAGTGCCAAAATGACGCGGCACTTAAGAGAATTCTTTATCAACCTATGCCCGAATCAACGGACACACTTACACCCGAAAATCCTCCCTCAAATATTTCGGCAGAAACCAGAACTGTGCCTTCCCGGCCACCGGATCAAGATTGGCGGCTTGGCTTCTGGGCGCTGATCGTTACGCAGTTCCAAGGCGCGTTCAGCCTTAACGTATTGCGCTATCTGCTCACCTTCATGGTGATGGGAACTGCTTTGTCCCAGGCAGGCAGTGACACCCTGGTTTCTCTGATCACGCTGCTGTTTTTTGTTCCGCTGGTTTTGTTCAGTATGGCGGGTGGTTATCTGGCAGACCGTTTCAGCAAGCGCCAAGTCACCATCGCCACCAAAGTGCTGGAGATTGCTGCGATGGTGGTGGCGATTTTTTCTTTGTCCGCGGGCCAGCAGCAAAATCTTGGACAGGTGACTGATCTCTGGCGGCATCCGCAGCTGCTATTGACGCACTTTCCGCTGCCGCTGGTTGTGCTTTTCTTTGTGGCCACGCAGGCCGCTTTATTTGGCCCGTCAAAATATGGGTTGCTGCCGGAGTTGCTGCCAGAAAAAATGCTCTCATGGGGCAACGGCATTATTGAGTTGGGAACATTTCTGGCCATAATTTCCGGAGCAATGGCAGCCGGATGGTTTGCCCAGGTTTTTAAAGGCCGCGAGTGGCAAGTGGGCATTTTGCTGGCGGCGTTGTCCACGTTGGGTTTGTTGAGCAGCCTGGGTATCAGCAAGGTGCCGGCCGCAGCTCCGGAAAAGAAATTTCGCCCCAACTTTGTCGCCGAGTTGTGGGAGCAGATCAAGCTCATGCAGCCGGACCGTCCGCTTTGGCTGGCGGTAGTTGGCAATACATATTTCTGGTTTCTGGGCGCGCTCTTTCTGCAAACCGTACTTACATACGGCAACAAGATTTTGCATTTAAGTTCATCGCGAATCGCATTGCTGGATGCAGCGCTTGCTCTGGGGATTGGCGTGGGCAGTCTTCTGGCAGGTTATCTTTCCGGAAACAAGATTGAGTATGGGCTGATTCCTCTCGGCGCGTTCGGCATGACGGTGATGGCCGCGCTGGTGGGTGCAGTGCCGCATACCTTCGCATCGGCGGTAGTGACGTTGGCTGCGCTGGGTATTTTCGGAGGCTTCTTTGCCGTACCAGTGAATGCGCTCATACAGCATCGTCCGGCAGCCGATAAAAAAGGCGGTGTGATTGCGGCCGCGAATCTCTTATCTTTTATTGCCGGAGTGGCCGCTTCCGGCGTGTATTTCCTGCTGACGCATTTTGGCCAGTTGAATCCCAGAGGCGTGTTCCTGGCGGGTGCTGGCTTTACGCTGGTGGGAACCATCTATGTTCTCTATCTGCTGCCGGATTGGTTTCTGCGTCTGCTGCTTTTCTTCCTGACGCACACGATCTATCGCCTCAAAGTGATTGGCCGCGACAATATTCCGGAAAAGGGCGGCGCACTTTTTGTCTCCAACCACATGTCATTTGTGGACGTGCTTTTATTGCTGGCGTCCACGGACCGCCCGATTCGCTTTCTGATGTTCCAGGCGATTTACGAGAATCCTATTCTGAAGCCGTTTGCGCGAATGATGAAAGCCATCCCGATTTCATCCGAGCTGCGTCCGCGAGACATGATCCGTTCACTGCGCACGGCCAGCGACGCGATTCGCGACGGTGAGACGGTCTGCATTTTTGCCGAAGGCCAGATCACACGCACTGGCGTGATGCTGCCGTTTCGTCGCGGCATGGAGCGGATTATCAAAGGCATTGAGGCACCCATTATTCCAATCAACCTGCATGGCGTGTGGGGCAGCATTTTCAGCTTTGAACGCAATCGCTTTTTGTGGAAGATCCCGCGGCGTATTCCTTACCCAGTGACCGTGAGCTTTGGCAAAAGCCTACCCCCGACAACCTCGCCGGAAGAAGTGCGCCAGGCAGTGCAGGAATTGCAGAGCGTTGCTTTTGCCGCCGACCGCAATCCTAAACTCACGCTCGACCGCGCGTTTGTGCGCAGCGCCCGCCGCTATTTCTGGCGTTTTGCCATGGCCGATGGACGCACACCGAAAGTCCGTTTTGGCAGCGCGCTGGTGAAATCAATTTATGTGGCGCGACGCATGAAGTCCTTGTGGAAAGACCAGGAGATGGTGGGGATTCTGCTTCCACCTTCGGTGGGCGGAGCGCTTGTAAATTATGCGGCCACGCTGCTGGGGCATGTTCCGGTGAATTTGAACTACACCGCGAACAATGAGGTGATTGCCTCCTGCGGGAAGCAATGCAATCTACAAACGACAGTTACATCCAAGGCTTTTCTGGAGCGTTTCCCCAAAATTGAGATTCCCGGCCGCACGCTGCTGCTGGAAGATGTGCTGGAAAGACCGCGCATCACAGAAAAACTAGTGGCACTGATTTTTGCGTGGCTGCTGCCGTATTGCTTGCTGAAAACGGCCCTGGGCGCGATCACGCGCAAAGATGATGATCTAGGCACCATTATTTTTTCCAGCGGCAGCACCGGCGATCCCAAGGGCGTGATGCTCACTCATAACAACATTATTGCCAATATCCGGCAGATTACGCAGGTGTTTCTGCTGGGCGGCGATGACAAGGTGCTGGGCATCCTGCCGTTTTTTCATTCGTTTGGTTTTACCGTGGGACTGTGGCTTTCAGCTGTGCATGGGATTGGCGTGGTGTTTCATCCCAATCCGCTGGATGCAACGTCAATCAGCGAATTGGTGTCACGTTACAAGGTGACTTTTCTGGTTGCGACGCCGACTTTCCTGCAGGCTTATATGCGCCGCTGTTCCCCGGAACATTTTGGCAGCCTGCAATATGTTCTTGTGGGCGCGGAGAAATTGCCGGAGCGAACCGCCCTGGCTTTCGAAGATATTTTCGGAATACGTCCTCTGGAAGGCTATGGCTGCACGGAATGCGCTCCTGTGGTTGCGGTGAATGGGCGAGACTTTCGCGCTCCCGGATTTCGACAGGTGGCTGCGCGGCGCGGGACCATTGGCCATCCGCTGCCGGGGGTGAGCGTGCGCATCGTTGATCCGGAGACGCTGGAGATTCTTCCGCTCAACAAACCAGGAATGCTGCTGGTAAAAGGCCCAAATGTGATGAGAGGTTATTTGGGCCGTCCGGAGAAAACTGAGGAAGTGTTAAAGGACGGCTGGTATACCACCGGCGACATTGCCACCATGGAAGAAGATGGCTTCCTGCGAATCACCGACCGACTGAGCCGCTTCAGCAAGATTGGCGGCGAGATGGTGCCGCACATCAAAATTGAAGAAAAACTCAATGAACTGGCGGGAGCTACGGAGCAGGTATTTTCCGTCTCCGCGGTACCGGACGAGAAAAAGGGCGAACGCATTATTGTGCTGTATACACTGACCGACGAAGAGCTGGCGCCCACGCTGGTGAAACTGGCTGAATCAGATCTGCCGGCATTATGGAAACCGAAGAAAGACCAGTTCTTTCACGTGGATGCGCTGCCATATCTAGGGAGCGGAAAGCTGGATTTACGGGCGCTAAAGTTGAAGGCGGCAGAGTTGGCAGCAGGGGCAGCCAAGGTTCAGTGAATGCGACTTTACCAAATCGTTTGAAGCAGTGAACTCATTCGCAGCTTTTCATCGCGCGTGACTAGCGTAAGCCCTTCTGCTCTGGCTGTGGCAGCGATTAACCGGTCGGCAGGATCCTGAGGAAACTCTGGCGGAAATTGAGTGCTCAATGCGGCAATTTCCGCCGTAATTGGTTTAATGGTCATCCCTTCAGTCAATAATCGTATTGAGGCATCGATCGTTCCGTAAGCCTGGATTCGGCCACGCGATAAAAGCATAGCCAGCTCCCATAAAGAGATAGCGGCAATAGCCAGACCGTCTTCTGCTAATCCTTTGCGGATTGAAGCAGAAGCAGCTTTTGAAAGACGTTTGCTATCGGCAACAGCCCAAATCAGGACATGGGTATCCAATAGAATCATCGCAATGCTTCCCATGCATCGATTGGTTCAATGGGAGATTCAATGTCCCCGACAATTTTTACAACGCCTTCCAGCCGGCCCAGAAATTCGTGTGTCCCTTCTTCTGCCGAGACCAGCTTGGCAACTGGGCGACCGCGCTTAGTGATCAGTACAGGTTCCTTGGTCTTTTGCACGGAGTCCATGACCGAGAGACAGTGCGTCTTGAATTCTCCTGCTGGCATTTTTTTCATGGTATTATCTACTTTACCATAGTCGTAATAATATGACTATATGCTTGAGTAACTAATATAAAGTTGCCGGGACACCTTATAATGTCCTTATCCCTATGAAAAAGGTCGTCCATACCGCCTGTTCGCACGATTGCCCTGACGCGTGCGGAATACTAGTAACGGTGGAAGACGGCCGGGCCATGAGGGTCCAAGGCGATCCAGCCCATCCGGTGACGCAGGGCTTTTTGTGCGCCAAAGTCACCAAATATCTGGAGCGCGTTTATTCGCCGGACCGTGTGCGTTACCCCATGCGTCGGACTGCGCCCAAGGGACAAGGCAAGGGAGACGCGAGCGACTTCACCCGGATTTCCTGGGACGAGGCGCTGGATGAAATCGCGCAACGGCTCCAGAAAATTTCTGATGAGTTTGGCCCAGAGTCGATCCTTCCTTATTCATATGCCGGCAACATGGGTGTGCTGAGTTATTCGGGCATGGCGCATCGTTTTTTCTACCGGCTTGGCGCGTCACAACTGGACCGGACGATCTGCGCTTCCGCAGGAGCGGAGGGGTTGAAGACCGTAATTGGACGCAGCGTTGGAACGGAGCCGCAACAATTTCGCAACTCGAAGTACATCATTGCCTGGGGCGCGAATATTCACGCTACCAACGTCCACTTGTGGCCGTTTATTGAAGAGGCGCGGCGCAAAGGCGCCAAGCTGGTGGTGATTGATCCGTATAAAACGCGAACAGCGCGCGTTGCTGACTGGCATCTCTCGATCAACCCAGGGACCGATGTGGCGCTGGCGCTGGCGCTGATGCATGTGATTATTGGGGAAAAACTTTACGATGCTGTTTACGTCAGCAAATACACGCTGGGTTTTGAGCAGTTGCAGCAGCGCGTGCATGAGTATCCGCCAGAGCGAGTTGCGGGGTTGACAGGAATCAGCGCGGAAGATATCCGCACGCTGGCGCGCGAGTACGCCACAGTCCGGCCTTCGATCATTCGCGTGAATTACGGGGTGCAGCGTTCACAAAATGGAGGCTCGGCGATGCGGGCCATTGCCATGCTGCCATGCATTACCGGCTCATGGACAGAGGTGGGCGGCGGATTGCAGCTTTCCACCAGCGGCACATTTTATTTAAACATGCATGCGCTGGAGCGCCCTGACCTGATGCAGAAGAGCCCGCTGGGTCGCGCGGCCCGGGTGGTAAACATGTCAGAACTGGGCAAGGCTTTAACCCGTTTGAGTGATCCACCGGTCAAAGCCGTATTTGTTTACAACTCAAATCCGGCGGTGGTTGCGCCGAACCACCGGGACGTGGTGCGCGGTTTTCTCCGCAAAGATTTGTTCACGGTGGTCCACGAGCAGTTTTTTACTGACACCACCAGCTACGCCGATATCGTTCTGCCGGCAACCACGTTTCTGGAGCACAAAGACCTTAATAAGGCGTACGGCCACATTTATCTCCAGGTTTCCAATCAGGCCATTGAGCCGCTGGGTGAAAGCCGGTCCAATACTGATTTGTTCAGCCAGTTGGCACAGCGCATGGGCTTTAAGGATGACTGTTTCCAGCAAAGTGCGGACGAGATGATTGATGCCACGCTGGCGGCAGAAGACCAGCCGGCCCCGAATGGCTGGGAGAAATGGCTTCACGGGATTACGCGCGAGCAACTGGAAAAAGAAGGGCACGTCCGGCTCAATGTCGGTGAGGGGCCGTTTCTGCCTTTCGTACAAGGCGGGTTCCCCACGGCCAGCGGCAAGGCGGAGCTTTACAGTGAAAAGCTGGCCGCGCTGGGGCTGGATCCGGTAGTTTCTTTTTCTCCCCCAGAGGAATCAAGGTTTGCAGAAGGGGCCAAGAAGTTTCCGCTGGAGCTGCTTTCGCGGAAGGCGGACAATTTCCTGAATAGTACCTTTACCAATATTCCCTCATTGCAGAAGATGGAGCATCCGGAGCTGCTGGAGATAAGCGAGGCAGACGCAAAGCCGCGCGCTATCCATGAAGGCGATTGGGTGCGGGTTTTTAACTCCCGCGGAGAGGTGCGCCTGCGCGCACATGTGAACGGAGCGGTGCAGCCAGGCGTGGTGGCAGCGCGGCTCAATGCAGCGCGGTTTACTCCAGATGGCAACAGCATCAACGCTTTAACGTCAGAGACATTGACGGACATTGGCGGCGGCGCAACGTTTTATTCCTGTCTGGTGCAGGTGGAGGCAATTCCGCAACACCAGCGCGAAGCCATGGCTCCGCAGAACCTTCAGGATTAGGGAAGCGCTTCTTTTTGTAAAGCCTCATGTAATCCCGTAACAAGCCCAAAACTTGGGCCAAAAAAGCTTGCAAGATCGACCGCGAAGCGCAGTTTTTTTCGACCTAAGCTTATTTTTTGGCTTTCCAGAAAAAAATATGCAAGTTTCCCAAACTGACACGTTCCCAATACCGGGGAGTAGACCGTCCAAAAATAAACCGGGCAGGGAACGAATGGCTTTGCGGTTTGGACTCCAGGGATAAGGGCGCGAAGTAAAGGCTCCCTGGTATGGAGCCTTTGCCCAAAATGAACAAACCAGATCATTCAACTGTTAAGCACAGCTCAAGGCTGGAGATTTAGATGGGCTGGGATTTTTTAGGGTGAGGGACATGTCCAAGTGGCACTTCAGCGATAACTCCCGTATAATCTGGCTTTTCCCACCTTGCTCCGAGGGTAGTCATATATTGTCTTCTTTTCAGGAAATCAGTCCTAAGCATGTCTCGCGGATAGCGCATTGGGCGCTGATCCTCGGCCTCATTATTGTTGGTCTGTTTCCCAAATTGGCAATGGCAGCGCCACAAGCTGGCCAAGTAATTGAGGATATTGACGTCAGCGGCAACCGGCGCATCCCCACAGAGACCGTAAAATCCCGTATTTATACCCGCGTTGGCGATGTATATGACGAAGCTGCGCTGCAACGCGATCTGCGATCGGTGTGGAATAGCGGTTATTTTGAAGATGTGCGTATGGAGCGGGAACAATCGCCCAAGGGCTGGCGCATTCATATTTATGTCCGGGAAAAACCCACGATCCGCACCATTGATTACAAGGGGCTGAATGCGGTTTCGCAGAGTGACGTTCTTGATCGCTATAAAAAGGTGAAAGTCGGCCTGACGGTGGACAGCCCGTACGATCCCACCAAGGTGATTAAGGCCAAAGTGGTTCTGCAGCAGCTACTCTCAGAGCACGGCCGCCAGTTTGCCAACATAACGGTGCAGGTGCAGCAAGTCCCGCCGGCTTCAGTGTCAGTGACGTTTAACATAAAAGAAGGCCCCAAGATCAAGGTGGGCAAAATCAAGTTTGTAGGCAACAAGCATGTAAGCAACCGTGCCTTGACGGCTGCCATGAAGAACCTGCACCCAATCGGTATTCCACAATCCATCTTCCTGGAAGGCATTTTTGCCAAGACGTTTGATTCCTCCAAACTGGAAGAAGATACCGAACGCGTCCGCGAGGCCATGCAAACATACGGCTATTTCAAGGCCGTGGTGGACGATCCCAAAATCCAGCTGCGCGATACACACAGTAAGCTCCATATTCCTTTTGTCCAAAAAGGGAATGGAAAAGTCATGGACATTACCATGCCGATTGAGGAAGGCGATAAATTCAAGCTCAAAGCCATTGTTTTTACCAACAACAAGGCCATTCTCAATACGGCGCTCTTACGTAGCTTGTTCCCTATAAAAGATGGCGACACGTTTAACAAACAGTTGGTAGGTAAGGGGTTGGATAACCTGCGCAAGGCCTATGGAGAAATTGGCTATATCGATTTCACGCCTGTGCCCACCACCGACATTGACGATGCGAAAAAAGAAATCACGCTTAATGTTGAAGTGGATGAAGGCAAGCCCTATTTCGTGCGCCGGATTGAATTCCAGGGAAACACTACAACGCGCGACCGCGTTATCCGCCGTGAACTGCTGGTGCAGGAAGGCCAGGTCTTCAACAGCCGTCTTTGGGACATCAGCGTTCTGCGGCTTAACCAACTCAATTATTTTGACGCACTAAAGCCGGAAGACGATACGGAGCGCAAGCTCGATCAACAGAACGGTACGGTAGATCTCACGGTTAAAGTTAAGGAAAAAGGAAAGAACAGCATTGGCCTTACCGGCGGTGTGAGCGGCCTGGAAGGATCTTTCATCGGTCTGAATTATGAGACTAACAACTTCCTTGGACTGGGCGAAACTCTGCAGTTGCAGGCCAACGTTGGCAGCCTCTCTCGTGTGCTTTTATTTGGTTTTACTGAACCCTACACGTTTGATCGTCCGCTGACTCTTGGCTTTACCGTGTACAGCCGCAGATTTGATTTCGACCAGGCGCGCCAGGCTTCCATTACAGCCGGCCAGAACCTGAACCTGCCACAATCCGTGCTGAATCAGCTGTTGAATTACAACCAGTCCAGCACCGGCTTTACGGCGTCTTCAACCTATCTGCTGGGGCATTCCTTCAAACGGGTGGGGCTGACCTATTCGTTGGACAACACCTCAATTGAGACATTCAGTGATGCTTCGCGAAACCTGTTTCAGACTTTGAATTTCCGGAACATTTCCGGTCCTAATGCTCTGAACGGCATCATCACCAGTTCCGTTACGCCGTCACTCAGCTTCAGCACGATTGATAGCCCGATCCGCCCGCATAGGGGCAAAAGCTTTTTCATCTCCAATGAAGTTGCCGGTCTGGGCGGCAATGTAAAGTTCTATCGGCCGCTGGTGGCTTTCACGCAATGGAAGCCTTTGTATCACCAGAACACGCTCGGCGTGCGCCTGCAAGCCAGCTTTATCAATGGCTTTGGCGGCTCTGAAGCGCCGCCTTATCAGCGCTTCTATATGGGCGGAGAGAACGATTTGCGCGGCTTTGACGTGCGCACGGTTTCACCTTACGTTTTTGTTAGCACCGTGCAGAATATTACGCTCACCAACCCTGATGGCAGCCCGGTGCCGCTTGATCCCAGCAATCCGCGGCGCGGCAATGTGACCATACCGCTGCCGGTGAATAACATCACCCTGCCGGGTGGAGACACTCAGTTTGTGGGCAATCTTGAATATCGTATCCATGTGATTGGCCCTGTGACTCTGGCGCCATTCGCGGACATGGGTATGGATTTTGTTACACGCGATTCTCAGCTCAAAATCAGCGGTGATTCCCTGACACAGCTCAATAGCACGGTTTTTGGCTGCCCGACGGTGGTTGGCTTCCAGTGCACGGGCGGGTCTTTGCTGCCGATCAGCGGAGACCTGAAGCCAGTTGTTGGTACCAATTATGTACCGCGCATGTCTACGGGGCTGGAATTACAGGTGTTGCTGCCGATCGTGCAGCAGCCATTCCGCATTTACTACGCTTACAACCCGCTGACGCTGGATACCACTGTGCATTCCCCCAGTCCGATCACGCGCAGCTTGTTCCCGGCTGGGGCCGCGGGCGATTTCAGTTTCCAGTCCGCGCTGGCAAGCCTGGGACCGGATTTTCATCTACAGGAGCCAAAAAAGACGTTTCGTTTCACCATCAGCACCACCTTCTAAAGGAGAAGGTGTTTGTTTGACGCTGCCGGAGGGCACAACCTATAATTTCAATACCGTTTCCCTCCGCAGATTTCACGCATTTCATGAGCATGAACGAAACCGTGCGTCGCGATTGAGTAGTTACGTAAGAACCACTAAGGAGTCCAATATTCCATGGCAAGCCACATCAATTTCCGCGTCCTGATTCTGACCTCGGCCCTCTCGCTGGGCATTTCCACGGGAGCCCGTGCTCAGGCGACAGCCGCAGCCGGCGCGGCCACCGAATCCAAGGTAGGGATTGTCAGCATTCAAGACGCTATCGCCAATACCAATGAAGGCAAGAAGGAACTGGATGCGTTGCAACAAAAGTTCGCGCCCCGGCAGGCGGCCCTGCAGGCCCAGAATGAAGAAGTGGAAAATCTGAAGAAGCAGCTCCAGGCGCAGGGCGACAAACTGAGCGAAGAAGAGCGCAACAACCGCGTCAGGATCGCGTCAGAAAAGCAGAAGACGCTGCAGCGCAACTATGAAGATTTCCAAAATGAAGTCCAGGGAGCAGAGCAGGAAATTCTGAACCGCCTGGGCAAGAAGATGCTGGAAGTGCTGGAAAAGTACGCGAAACAGAATGGCTATGCCGTGGTGATGGACGTTTCCAGCCCGCAGACACCAGTTCTATACGCGAATCCTGGCACGAATATGACCAAAGGACTGATTGACGCTTATAACGCAGGATCGCCAGTGGCGGCGCCAGCAGCTAAACCGGCGGCGAGTGCTGCGCGTCCGGCAGGAACGGTTGCATCGCATCCGCCCGCGGGTGGAGCAGCAACAACCAAAAAGCCATAAACTTGCGGCGTCCGCATGAGCGGAATGCCGCAATGAAATCCAAGGAGCAAGCAAACCCATGAACGTGGCAAAATTTAAAAATCTGGCACTCGGTTTAGGCCTGAGTATTGCTTTCAGCGGAGCAGTTTTCGCGCAGGCGGCGCCAGCTTCGGCTGCACCTTCCGGACCGGTACCCACCAAGGTCGGCGTGGTCAACATTCAACAGGCAATCGCCGAATGCAATGAGGGCAACAAGGAGCTTGAAGCGCTCCAGCAGAAGTTTGCCCCCAAGCAAGCCGAGCTGAAAGGCATAAGCGATGAAGTAGAGAGCCTGAAGAAGCAATATCAGGCCCAGGCTGAGAAGCTTGGCGATGAGGAGAAAGCCAGCCGCGCCAAGGCCATTGAGACCAAGCAGAAATCTCTACAGCGCAACTATGAAGACGCGCAGGCGGAGTTTCAGTCAGCCGAGCAGGACGTGATCAACCGCATTGGTGCAAAGATGCTGGTGGTGCTGGAAAAGTATTCTAAAGCCCATGATTACGCACTAGTACTGGATGTATCGAACCCTCAAACTTCGTCAGTGCTCTGGGCCACGCAAGGAACAGTGATCACCAAAGAACTGGTTGATGCTTACAACAGTGAAAACCTGACGGCTGCTCCATCCAAGCCGGCTGCATCAGGCGCTGCAAAGCCAGCCACTGCTCCGGCAAAACCGGCAGCGACACCAAAGAAACCGTAATAGTTCCTTAGATAAGATCTGGGCCGCCTCATTGGCGGCCTTTTTATTTTCGATAAAACCGGAACATCTTCTCTGCTCTGCGGTGTCCAATCTCTTCATTGGAGGTGAGAAGAAATGTTCGGAGACACCCTGCTTGAATCTTCCTCTGCGCTGCGCAAACGCAAACGCTGGCCCATGGCTGCCGCATTTACCGCGGAAGTAATCGTCGCCGGAATTGTGGTGATGATTCCTTTGCTCTCAACAGGAGTGATATCGCTTTCAGCGCGAATGTCACTACCTATTCCGGTGAAGCCTGTAATGATTGACAGGGTAAGGCCTGTTCCCACCGGGCATCCTTCAACAGATCCGATGCTAAGCGCAAGACCTATTGTGATGCTGGCCAACAATAATAAGAATTCGATTTACCTTGGACCTCCCGTGACAATAACAACGGATTGGAGAGAGGTAACACCTCCTGGCTATGATGGACCGGTTGGATCTCACCATATTCCCAGTGATCTGATTGGATCCGGCCCATCAGTCGTGAGTGAGAAGCCTGGCTCGAAACGCGTCATCTCGCAACTGACAGAGGCGCAGTTGGTGAACCGAGTGGAACCGGTTTATCCGCACATTGCTGCATTGAGTGGTATTCAGGGGCAGGTGAGACTGCATGCGATCATCGCACGCGATGGGTCGATTCAGAGCCTGAATGTAACCAGTGGCCATCCAGTGCTGGCAATCGCCGCGCTTGAAGCAGTCCGGCAGTGGCGCTATCGGCCTTATATCCTGAATGGAGAAGCGGTGGAGGTGGAGACTTTTATCACCGTGAATTTCAGGAAAGAGGTTCGCTAAAAAGGGGGCCAGCCGCAGGAACTCCGCTGTGGAAAACTTTGTGCAAATTTTGCAAGGTTGGCCGGATAGCGTGATGATTTTTCAATAACTTAACCGATCTGCCCAAGTAATGTTGCACATTGTAAAATGCTTTATTTCAATCAGTTACAGAGCAGCGGACTTGGGCAGGCAGGATTGCACAACAAATGGTTAAGCTTTGCCCCAGGACAAAGACGATTTGCACATTTCAGAGCCGCAACTTTTCCTTATTCTTAAGCATCATGCATTATTCTTAAGCATCATGCATTGTCGCCGACTTTAAGAACGGCCAGGAAAGCCTCCTGCGGAATGTCGACTTTGCCAATGCGTTTCATACGCTTCTTGCCTTCTTTTTGCTTTTCCAACAGCTTGCGTTTGCGTGAAATATCACCGCCATAACACTTGGCCAACACGTTTTTACGGATGGCCGTAACAGTTTCACGGGCGATAATTTTTGCGCCGATTGAGGCTTGAATGGGGACTTCAAACATCTGCCGCGGGATCAATTCCCGCATTTTTGAAACCAGGGCTCGGCCGCGATCATAGGCAAAATCGGTATGCACGATAATCGAGAGCGCATCCACGGCTTCACCTGCCACTAAAATATCCAGCTTTACCATGGGCGATGTCCAATGTCCGGCAAGGTGATAATCGAGTGAGGCATATCCGCGTGAAACAGTTTTCAGGCGGTCATAAAAATCCAGCACGATTTCGTTCAGCGGCAGTTCATAGGTGAGCATCACGCGGCTGTTGCTTACATACTCAAAAGCTTTCTGCTTGCCGCGCTTGTCTTCCACCAGCTTAAGAATGCTGCCAACATACTCTTCATTGGTCAGGATGGTGGCCAGAATGACCGGTTCTTCAATTTTGGCAATCTCGCTCTGATTAGGCCAGCGCGAAGGATTATCGACCTGAATTTTTTCGCCGTCAGTTTTGGTGATGTCATAACGCACGCCGGGAGCGGTGGTGATCAGGTCCAGGCCAAATTCACGCTCCAGACGCTCCTGGATAATTTCCATGTGCAAGAGACCAAGAAAGCCGCAGCGGAAGCCAAAGCCCAGAGCAGCGGAGCTTTCCGGCTCAAAGAAAAATGAGGAATCATTGAGCCGCAATTTTTCCAGCGCTTCACGCAGGGCCGTGTGTTCATGAGCGTCCACGGTATAAAGGCCGGCAAAAACCATGGGCTTAAGCTCTTCAAACCCTGGAAGAGGCTCAAGGGCAGGACGCGCGTCGTCGGTGATGGTGTCGCCGATTTTGGTGTCAGAAACAGTTTTGTTGTTGGCGACCATGAAGCCCACTTCGCCGGCCACCAGTTCGTCAATTTCCACGGACTTGGGCGTGAGCACGCCGAGGGTTTCCACATCCAGCGTTTTGCCGTTCCACCACAGGCGGACTTTCATGCCCTTGCGCAGAGTGCCCTGAAAAAGCCGGGCCAGAACGATTACGCCGCGATAGGGATCAAACCATGAATCAAAGATCAGCGCCTGAAGCGGGTTGGCGGGATCGCCTTTAGGCGGTGGCAAACGCTTGACGATGGCTTCCAGCAGCTCCGGCACGCCGAGCCCGCTCTTGGCGCTCACCAGCATGGCGTCTTTGGTGTCCAGACCAACGGTCTGCTCAATCATTTCCTTGGCGCGGGGAATGTCAGCGCTGGGTAGATCGATTTTGTTGATCACGGGGATAATTTCCAGCCCATGATTAATAGCCAGGTAGGCATTGGCCAGCGTTTGCGCTTCCACGCCCTGTGATGCGTCCACCACCAGCAGCGCGCCTTCGCAGGAAGCCAGCGAACGCGAGACTTCATAAGAGAAATCCACGTGGCCGGGCGTGTCAATCAGGTTGAGCTGATATTCCTGGCCATCCTGCGCCATATATTTCATGCGGACGGCGTGGGCCTTGATGGTGATGCCGCGCTCCCGCTCCAGATCCATCGCGTCCAGCACCTGCTCCTGCATCTCGCGCATAGACAAGGCTCCGGTCAGTTCCAGAAGCCGGTCTGAAAGCGTGGATTTGCCATGATCGATGTGGGCGATAATGGCAAAATTGCGGATGTGTGTGCGTTCCATGAGGATGGGCTTAGCCTCTATTCTAGCATCTTGCCGGTGCGAGGACCTTTGATTCGCGCTGTTACAGAGCGCGATACGGGAGATCAGAGGAAATAATTCAGCAGGGCTGGAGCAAAATATCGCACACAATTTTGCGCAAACTAAAGTCTCCCATTACTTATCGTAGTTCGCGAACTTGAGCTTACCTGCCTTCTTCATCAACTTCTTAAAACGTCTGAGCGACACAATCTCCTGCAGGGCCATGCGCACCGCTTCCGTTCTGGATAATTACTACTCTTGCGTCAGGCCACCCCTGCAGTTATGCTGCATGTTCGCGAACCGGAGGCCTTTTTATGCGCCGTTTACTCACTATTCTCACGGTGTTTTGTTGCGCACCGTGTTTTGCCCAGCCGCAGGCTGCGGCCACTGTGAAAGATTTCATCCGCGTGCAGTCCCCGACCATCGCTCTGGAGCACGTGCGAGTGATTGATGGCACAGGCGCAGCAGCCAAGGCCGACCAAACCATTGTGATTTCCGGCGGAAAGATTACCGCCATTGGGAATGCAGGTGTGACGCCAGTGCCGGCGGACGCCAACCGTATGGATATGACGGGTTATTCGGCGCTGCCGGGGCTGGTCGGCATGCATGACCATCTTTTTTATCCGGCGAGCGGCGGCTTGTATCACGATATGCCGTTTAGCTTTCCAAGGCTCTATCTGGCGCTGGGCGTGACGACGATCCGCACTACTGGCGGTATGGAGCCATACACAGATATTGAAATCAAGAAAGCCGTGGATGCCGGCAAAATTCCCGGGCCTAAAATTAATGTGAGCGGACCCTATATGGAAGGCGAAGGTATTCCACTGCTGCAACTGCATCAACTCACCGGGCCTGAAGATGCGAGACGCACGGTGGAATATTGGGTGGCGGAAGGCGTGGGATCTTTTAAGGTCTATAACTTCATCACGCGCGCGGAGCTGAAGGCCGTGATTGATACGGCACACAAGCACGGCATAAAAGTGACGGGGCACTTGTGCTCAATCGGCTTTCGCGAGGCAGCAGAGCTTGGTATTGACGATCTGGAGCATGGACTGACGGTTGACACGGAATTTCATCCGGACAAAAAGCCTGATGTTTGCCCGAATCCAAACCAGGCTGTTGCGGCGGCGGCCAAGCTGGATGTGGCGGGCGAACAGATTCAGACGACTATCAAAATGCTTGTTGACAAACATGTGGCGCTCACTTCCACGCTCCCAGTGTTTGAGCAATTTGTGCCTTCACGGCCAGACGTGCCGCAGAAAGCTCTCGACCTGCTGACAGACGATGCGCGCAAAGCCTACCAGGCCAATCGCGCGCGTGTTGCCCAGAACAAGGAAAGCGCCTGGCCAGCGATGTTTCCTAAAGAAATGGAATTTGAACGGGCATTTGTAAAGGCCGGCGGAACACTGCTGGCGGGCCTTGATCCCACGGGCATTGGAGGAGTGATTGCCGGCTTTGGCGATTCACGCGAAGTGGAATTACTGGTGGATGCCGGATTCACACCGCTGGAAGCTATCAAGATAGCGACGCTGAACGGCGCACAGTTCCTGGGCGAGCAAGATCACATCGGCTCACTCACAGCGGGCAAACAGGCAGACATCATGCTGGTGAAAGGCGACCCTTCTTCCAAGATTGCTGACATTGAAAATGTGGAACTGGTATTTAAAGACGGCGTGGGATGGGACTCAAAGAAGCTGATTGATTCGGTGAAGGGGCAGGTGGGAGCGAGATAGTTTTTTCTGCAATCCCGACACCGAGAGGTGGAGGGAGCCCTATAGCTACGAGAATTTTAAAGTTATGTTTATTCGTCAAAAGTATTCTGGCTATAGGGTTCCCTCGCTACGCTCGGGATTAAAAAACAAGATCTACCGCACATCCAAGCCTTCCACCCAGACGCTCACTGCAAATCCATCTTCTTCCTCAGACAATGCTTTCTCCCATCCTGAGCCAGGTTGAGGTAGCTCAGCTGAGCCCTGGATGCGCGCGAACACTTTCAGTGTTGGCTCTTCGCGCGGCATCTGCATGTGAATTACGCCATCAATTAATTCGGCTTTGCAGGTGCGCTCAGAGTTGGTGACATATTTTTTACGCAGGGCCAGAAGAGATTTATACCAATCCAGCATGAGGCACTCGCCTTGTGTGAGCTGCCAGTTGAGTTTTGAGTTGGCAAATGTGGCAGGATCCTGCGGATCGGGAACCGAGTTGCTGGAGAAATCAAAATCTTTAAATTCCTGCTGGCGGCCTTCGCGCACGGCCTTTTGCAAGGCAGGATCTCCATAGTCGGTGAAGAACTGGAATGGATTGGGCTCATCATATTCCTGGCCCATAAAGAGCAGAGGCGTTTCCGGCGCAAGCAGCAAGAGCGCGGCGGCAATCATGCGCGCGCCGCAGGGAATCAGCGCGGTCAGGCGCTCTCCGGGGGCGCGATTGCCAATCTGGTCATGGTTCTGTATGCAGATCACGTGCGCGGGAGCCGGCATGTTTGCACTGCTGGTGCCGCGAGCACGTCCACCCCAGAATTGAAATGGTTCGCCTTGGAAAACAAATCCACTCTGCAAGGCGCGAGAAATTTGCTCGGGGCGACCAAAATCCTGGTAATAACCTTTGCGCTCTCCGGTAAAGAAAGCGTGAATGGCGTGATGAAAATCGTCACTCCATTGAGCGCTCAGGCCCAGGCCGCCAGAGGCGAGAGGACGCACCATCTTCTCGTCGTTTTCATCGGTCTCCGCGATTACGCAAACTTCGCGGCCAAGTTCGGCGGCTAGCGCAGCAGCTTCCTCGGTGATTTCAGCGAGGATATGTTTTGGCGAATCGTCCTTGATGGTCTGGACGGCATCCAGGCGAAGGCCGTCCATGTGGTATTCGCGAATCCAGTAAAGCGCGTTTTCTACAAAATAACGCCTCACCCCTTCACAGCCGGACTGATCGTAATTGATGGCTTCGCCCCACGGCGTCTGATGTTTATCTGTGAAATAGGGGCCGAGGAAACGCAGGTAGTTGCCTTCATTTCCTAAATGGTTATAGACCACGTCAAGAATCACGCCCAAGCCAAGTTCATGTGCGGCATTGACGAAGCGCTTGAGCGCGTCTTGACCGCCATAACTGGCTTGAACAGCGTAGGGTGAAACGCCGTCATAACCCCAGTTGCGCGTGCCAGGAAAAGCAGCAACCGGCATGATCTCAATCACGGTGATGCCAAGAGATTTCAGGTAAGGAAGTTTGGCGATGGCGGCATCAATGGTGCCTTCCCGCGTGAATGTACCGATGTGGAGTTCGTAAATTACGTATTCGCGCAGTGGCAGGCCGCGCCAGGTTTTGTCTCTCCAGTTAAATTTTTCAGCGTCAACAATTTCTGTCGGGCCATGTACGCCTTCTGGCAGAAGACGCGAAACGGGATCAGGCACCGGTTTGTTCTGGCCTTTATCTTGATTTGGGATGTAGAAATATTTATCGCCGGGACGGGCGAAGGCTTGCATTTCAAAATGGCCATCGTCTGCGTATTGCATGGGCCAGTCGTGCTGCCCGTGTTCATTGATCAGGCGCAGAGTGACGGTCTTGGCCGCGGGAGCCCATACGCGGAAGTCGCAGTTATCGCCTGCGAGGGTTGCGCCGAGTTTTGCGGCTTTGCTAAGAGTGCGGCTGTTCACGTATGTTGAGAAGTACGCTGGAACCGTGAGGATGCTTCTGGAAAATAGACCAGTCTTGATTTTAGCCTCGGCTTCGCCTCGGCGGCAGGAGTTATTACGCGAAGCCGGAATTCCATTTGAGGTCCACGCCGCTAATATTAACGAAGATCAGATTGCTGGAGAGACGTCGCTGGAGTATGCACGGCGGCTTTCACGCGAGAAAGCGGAAGCTGTGGCTGCAATTTATCCGCAGCGGTATGTGCTGGGCGCGGACACGATTGTTGTGGTCAACGGAGAAGGCCCAGGCAAAGCTGAGATTTTAGGTAAACCGAAAGACCAAGCCGATGCAGTGCGCATGCTGCGCCTCCTTTCCGGACGCGGCCATGAAGTGACGACAGCCGTGAGCCTGTTTGTGCCGGGAGCACCCACGCAGACGCGGGCTTTCGTTACGAAAACCAGCACAACGCAGGTTTGGTTTCGCCAGCTAACGGAAGAGGAGATTCAGCAATATGTCGCCGGCGGTGAGCCAATGGACAAGGCCGGAGCGTATGCCATCCAAGGCGGAGCCTCGCTCTGGGCCGACCGCATCGAGGGGGAATATTCGAGTGTGGTGGGATTGCCTCTGTCTGTGGTGACAGAAATGTTACGAACCAACGGCTTATTGCAATGAAACTGCCGGACTATTTCTTGTCAGCAGGTGGAGGAGTCGAAGGTGTTTCGCCTTCTTTCATTGCGCCCTTGAAATTCTTAATGGCGTCGCCCAGGCCTTTGCCCAGATCGCCCAATTTGCTGGGACCAAAGAAAATAAGTGCGATCACCAGGATAATAACAAGTTCCGCCCAACCAATTTTTCCACCGAACATATTCCGCTCCATCCGGGAATATGGGCTAGGCCCTGCCCGGTTCTTATTTTTGGGTTGCTTTCAGACAGATTGTAGGTCAACCAAACAGGGGAGTCAAAGGAACATTGAAAACTAAGGGCTTTATGCCCCACAGGGTTAACTTTTTTAATAAATCCTTGCGATTCATAGGGTTTGCAGCAGCCCAGCCAGTACCGCCGTACGCAGGGGGAGCTGGTCAACTACGATGGATTCATGGCTGGCATGGGCGCCTTCACCTAGTGCTCCAAGGCCATCGAGCGTGGGCAGACCCAGGGCTGAGGTAAAGTTTCCGTCAGAGCCGCCGCCAGTAGAAGATTCCTCTAATGCCAGGCCGATGCCGCCAGCGATCTCTCGCGCGATCTCAAAGAGCCGGACAGTGCCTGCTGTGCGTTCCATGGGCGGGCGGTTCATGCCGCCACTGATCTCAATGGAGCAATCCGGATCAAACGGCTTGAGCGCGGCAAACTTCTGTTCCAGCAGGGCGGCGTCAGCGGCGCGGGCAATGCGGAGGTCAACTTCAGCCCAGGCTTCAGCGGCGATCACATTGCTGCGCGTGCCACCCTGAATGATGCCGGGGTTTACAGTGATTCCGCTGCTGAGATCAGTGAATTTGACTACTTCAAGAAGCTGGCGCGCCAACTC
>DASXLK010000187.1:0-19271 GCA_036496365.1 Candidatus Angelobacter sp.
GGCGGATTCACTCTTTTTTCTTTTCTATGCGGCATTGCGCCAAACCTGCCGTCGCTGATTATCTTCCGCGTTCTCCAGGGTGCAACCGGAGGCGGCCTGCAACCGCTCTCGCAAGCCATCCTCATGGAAGCCTTCCCGCCGGAGAAGCGTGCCAAAGCCATGGCATTCTGGGCGCTGGGAATCGTGGTTGCTCCCATGCTTGGTCCCGTGCTCGGCGGCTGGATCACCGATAGTTATTCCTGGCGCTGGCTCTTCTTCATCAATATTCCCATCGGCATAGCGGCTGTTGTCATGGCTTTGATGTTTATTCACGATCCGCCATATATCAAACGCGGCGCAGGCGGTATTGATTATTGGGGCATCGGCTATCTGGCGCTGGGCATTGGCGCGCTCCAGATTATCCTGGATAAAGGCCAGGAAGACGACTGGTTTGCCTCGCACTTTATTCTCACTCTGGGCATTCTTGCTGTGATCGGATTCGTGTTCTTTGTCGTGAGAGAACTCATCACCGGGCATCCTGTGGTGGATCTCAAAATATTCAAGAACCGCACCTATGCCACCGGTGTCTTTCTTATGACGGTGCTGGGCTTCGTCCTGTATGGCAGCACCGTGCTCCTTCCGCTCTGGCTGCAAACGCTCATGGGATACTCCGCTCTGGAAGCAGGTATGGCCATGCTTCCACGCGGTCTGGGTTCATTTCTTTTCATGCCGATCGTCGGCATACTCATGGGCAAAATTGAGGCGCGCAAACTGCTGGCTGCCGGACTGATCATTGCGTCATATAGTATCTATGCGCTTTCTCGCCTGAACCTGAACGCTGGATATTGGGACATCTTCTGGCCGCAGCTCTTGCAGGGCATGTCCATGGGATTGCTCTTTGTGCCGCTCACCACCATCACCAACGGACTGATTCCCAAAGAGCAGATGGGCAATGCCACCAGCCTCTTCAACCTCATGCGCAATATCGGCGCAAGCGTTGGCATTGCCAGCGTAACTACCATGTCTGTCCGCCACGCTCAAATACATACCAATACGCTTGCGCAAAATGTAACTATTTATAGTCCGGCCACACAAACCATGATCCAGGGCATCAAGCAGAATATGATGGCCCACGGCGTGGATTCAGCCACCGCTACCAAACAGGCTTATGCTGGAATTTTCGGCATGGTCCAGCAGCAGGCCTCTATGATGGCCTATATCGACGTCTTCTTTCTTCTGGCTATTATGTTCGCCGCCTGCCTGCCGCTGATCTTTATCATGAAGAAGGCGCCCAAAGGCGGAGGCGGCCCCGGCGCCATGGCCCACTAAGAGATTAGTGGAGCGCAGAGCCTGCCCTGAGCGTGTCGAAAGGCGCCCTCGCCTGCGGCCTTTCGATCTACTAATCTCGTGTGGCACCGGCACTCCTGCCGGTGGCTTTATTTTTTCTTGATCAGTGTCATCAGTGTGAATCAGTGGTAAAGGCTTGCTTTCCTCTGTGTTCCTTTGTGTCCTCTGTGGTAAAAGTTTTTGGTTTTCCGATTACCCGATGACGCGCGGTGTCGGCGATGACCCGATTCCAAGCCCTCGCCTGCGGCCTTTCGATCTACTAATCTCGTGTGGCACCGGCACTCCTGCCGGTGGCCTTTTATTTTTTTTTCTGATCAGTGTCATCAGTGTGAATCAGTGGTAAAGGCTTGCTTTCCTCTGTGTCCCTTCGTGTCCTCTGTGGTAAAAGCTTTTGTTTTCCCGATCACCCGATGACGCGCGATGTCGGCGATGATGCGATTGTCCCCCTCAATTTTTATTCCCAACTTTTTAAAAAATAATTCTTGTCATTATTTCGGAATAAATTCTCTCTTTATTGGTTCTACATAGCGAAAGAACGCGGCGCATCGCAACCGCATTCATAAAAAATGCAAATCGCATAAAGGAGAAACGTTATGAAATCCACTCTGGTCCGCTTACTCGCTCTCGCAACCCTGGCAGCCTCAATGTCCGCTTTTGCCGCCACCGAAAAGTCCAAAGGGGACGAAACGGTAAACGCCTCTGCCCCCACGGCCCAACAGAGCAACTGCGACAAGAAACAGAAGAAAGAAAAGAAATCCCACGAGGAAACCCAGGAAGAAAAAGATTTTGACCGCCTTTTGATGGGGACCCACGGCTAAACGCCAAGGCGTAAAAGTTGCTCCACTTGTGCCGGCAGCGGCGGCCCAAACTCCTCTCCTGCTGCCGGCCATTTTTCTTTTTCCGTTCGCTGTTTCGTTTTTCGCCACTCCGCGTTTCCATCCTGTTTGCTTCCTCGCTTCAGACGGTATAATCCTGGGCTACTTCGTACGTCTTGAATTCGAGGTTGCCAACCAATGAGAACTCTCGCTTCCATCTTTTTTTCGATCGTTCTTTTGTTCAGTCTGTCTGGCGTCATCATGGCGCAAACTTTCCGCGGTGGAATCCAGGGAACAGTCACCGATCCAAACGGTGCCGTGATTGTTGGCGCTGAGGTGACGATCAAGAGCGCCGATACCGGACTGGTACGCACTGTGCAGACCAATGGCGAAGGCGACTATCTTGCGACCGAGCTGCCTTTGGGTACTTATAACGTGAGCATCAACAAAAGCGGATTTGCTCTCAGGACGATTACGATCCTCGTTGAAGTTTCAAAGAATACGCGTGCGGACGTACAGCTTGGGCTCAAAGGCGCGACAGTGGATTATGAGGTCACCGCCGAAGCTCCGATCATCGATACAACCGGCAACACCATGGGCGGCACCATTCAAGCGCGCGACCTTGCCGATCTTCCAATCAACGGCGGCGACTTCGCTAAGCTGATGACGCTCGTCCCCGGTGCGGCCTCAGATCCGAATGGTGACAGCGATTCGCCCGGCTCTTTCGGCACCTTCAGCATTAACGGCAATCGCGGACGCTCCAACAATTATCTGCTCGATGGCACTGACATGAATGACGGCTATCGCAATGATCCCGCGATCAACGAAGCGGGCGTCTTTGGCACTCCAGCCACGCTGCTGCCCATTGATTCGCTGGCGGAGATTGGCATTCTCTCCAACATGGAGCCCGAATACGGACGCAACTCCGGCGCGGTGGTAAATATTGTTACCAAGTCCGGAACGAATAAAATTCATGGCTCAGGTTTTGAATACTTCCGCAACAACGGGCTGGATGCCCGCAACGCTTTCAACTTTAAGACCGATCCCAACACCGGCCTGCAGACGCCGCAGGATGTATTCCACAACAATCAATATGGCGGATCGCTCGGCGGCCCGCTCATTAAAGACCGCACATTCTGGTTCGTCGCCTATGAAGGATGGCGCGAAAACGGCGGCCTGCCAGCAACGGCCAGCGTGCCCTCGCAGGCGCGTGTGAATGCTTTCACTGCCGGTGGAGGCGTGATCAATCCGGTCATCGCAAGTTTGCTGGCGCGGAATCCATGGAGCATCCCGCTGCCCGCCGTCGGCGATACCGGCGCAGACAACGCAACCACACAGGTCACGGACAATTTTACGAATAGCGTAGACAGCCTCATCTTGAAAATTGACCATCATCTGCATGGCGGTGAAGGCTCAGACTTATTCACCGGACGCTACTTCTATGGTGGTAGCACGCAGAGCTTTCCGCTGGCTTTGGGCGGCGGAACCACCGTTCCGGGTTTTAACACTATTACGCCCACGCGTGTGCAGGTGCTTTCGCTTTCTTACACGCATCTGCTCTCGCCCAAGTTGTTGCTGGAAGTGCGTGGCGGCTGGAACCGTTTTGCTGAGGGCTTCTTTCCTCAGGACCAGAGCTTTATTCCCGCAACCATCGGCCTGAATACCGGCGTGACCAACCCGCAGGATTTTGGCCTGCCACAGATCAGCTTTAGTGATGGCACCAGCGGACTGGGCGGCAACAACTCCATTCCGCGCCATCGCTTTGACACCAACTGGCAATACTTCACCAACCTTGGTTACAACAGCGGCAAGCACAACCTGAAGTTTGGTTATGAATACCGGCGCACCACGGTCAATCAGTTTTATGATCTCGGCTATCGTGGACGGCTTAAATTCGATAGCTTTGAAGATTTTCTGGCCGGTAATATCACCAACGGCGGCAGCCAGTTTGCCGGCGACTCACAACGCACCACGCACCAGAACAACTCCGGCTTTTACGTGCAGGATAATTTCCGCATCACGCACAAGCTCACCATCAACGCCGGCTTGCGCTGGGATTATTTCGGCGTGATCTATGAAGATGGCAACCGCTTTAGCCTCTTTGATCCGGCTACGCAGTCGCTGCAACTGGTGGGCCAGGGCGGCGGACCCTCTAGCCTCTATCCACGCGACCTCAATAACTTTGCGCCGCGGCTCAGTGCCGCCTATGATCTTTTTGGCAGCGGCAAAACCGTTCTGCGCGCCGGATGGGGACTTTATTATGACGCCTTCTCACAGGATTTCTTTATCGGCCATTTTCCCTTCAACACCTTCAATCCCGGCCCCGCCTATAACGGAATCGGAGCAGCGGCCATCAATGCCGCGGGCAATACCGCATCCACCATCGCTTCAGGCGTGCCCATTTTTACTGGTTTTAGTCCCACCACAGACGCATGGACCGTGGACCCAAATATCCGTACGCCATACGTTCAGAATTTCAATGTGAACGTGGAGCAGGCGATGGGCAAGGCCATGTCACTGCAAGTCGGCTACGTAGGCTCGGCTGGCACTAAGCTTTTTCGTTTCCGTGATATCAACCAGCACGATCCGGCAACCGGTGCTTTCCCGTTTGCAGCGTTCAATATCATCAACCAGTTTGAGTCCGGCGCAAGCTCGCGCTATAACAGCCTGCAGGTCACGTGGAAGCTGCGCAACTATCGCGGCTTCAACTCACAGCTTTCATGGACGTGGTCGCACTCCATTGACAATGCCAGTGACGGTGAAGACTTTGTTCCCAATGCCGCGCAGCCTGATAACAGCCTGAATCCTGGCGCGGAAAAGGGAAACTCCAACTTTGACGCGCGCCATCGCCTTACCTGGATGTTTGGCTATAAGCTGCCCAATTCCACCATGGCGAAAGCGCTCACCAATGGATGGTCAGTGAACGGCCTACTTCGTCTTTCCAGCGGACAGCCCTATAACCTGAATTCGTTTGAGAACTATAACAACACCAATGAATTCTTTGAGCGGCCGGATATCATCGGCAATCCTTTCACCGGAACGGGCGGCCACAGCCAGCTGCTGAATCTCTCTGCCTTTGCCGCGCCGTGTGACTGGAATCCAATTACTGGCGCTTGCGTTCCCGGAACACAGCACTTTGGCAATCTTGGCCGCAATGCTTTTATTGGTCCGGATTTCAAGAACTTTGATTTCTCCCTGGCCAAGGACATGAAGTTGAATGAGCGGCTCAATATGCAATTCCGCGCCGACGTTTTCAACCTATTCAATCATGCGAACTTCTCTAATCCCACGTTGCCCAACTTCCTGGTGAACCTGGAAAACAATGGCATCGTGGCTCCAGTTCCGGGCGACCCAAAATGCAATCCCGCTTTGAACCCAAGCTTTGCCGGATGCCGTGCGGTAGGACCGGGCTTCTTGCCCACGACTGCAACTCCTGATGTTGCGATTGGCTATCCGTTCCTGGGTGGCGGCGGCTCGCGCGATATTCAGCTGGCGCTGCGGTTTACATTCTGACGGGCGGCCTATAAAACAAAAGGCATGGTTTCGTTTTCCGTGCCTTTGTTTTCTCCAGAGATTGTGTTGATTGTTTGGGAGCACTTCGCTTGGGGGCGAGTTTGCGATCACCCTCAAGGATTAATCAGCTTGAGAAGATTTATATCACCTCGGATGATCAATTGTGTTCCGCTGGGAACAGGATTTGCTCCGAACCCCCGCTCATGTTCCACGCCAAAGGAAATTGCATAAGGCTTGGATGTCGTGGTGTCCGGACGTCTATCAATAATCTTCAGGCCATTGATTAAGAATCGAAATACTAGCCGCTGATCGGGAGAATCGAAGCCGACGACCCCCGCAGATTGGCTGAACCGACTGTCGTGTTTATATGCAATGCCAATGTTGAAGGCCGGCTGTAGCTGCCCTTTGTCTGCATGGATTATTTCAAGAGATTTGTTATAGAAATTGTATTCAATGCCAGTTTCATAGAACCAGGACATTCGGTCCGCGTTGCTATTAAGCGGGATCTGCAGAGTGCTGTTCGCTCCTTGGTCAACAATCGTCGCTCCGTTGCCTGTCAATAGGCGAAGCTGTCCAATACGAACAAACCCGGATGCCTCAGAAGTCGAGCCCACATGAATATTCGTCCGACCATTAAGAGTCCAGACAAAGGCCGACTGGAATTGAGATGTTGTGGAACTATTGGCGGGAGTGGCAGCAGGCGTTGGGGCTGGTGTTGGTGTGGCTGTTGCTGTCGGCGGTGGATTGGTGAGCAGACTTAGCGCAGGCTGGAGTCCGAAGGACCCTCCAAAGCTGAAGTCAAAATGAGACCAACTGTCCTCGCCAAAGTGTTTGGAACTCCACTCAATGTGAGCCAGAGTGTTTGTATTGGAGCCAGAGCTTGTGGCTGCAGTACCAGTGGTTCCTGTGCTTGTTGAGCTACCGGCATTTGTATTGGTGATGCCCGAAGATAATTTGCCTGTGTCTCCAAACACCGGGCCAGCTATAAGCGAGCCGGCAAACGGATCAAGCAAGCCGGTATAACTCATAAATGTGTGGAGGCTCCGGTCGATTCCATCGAGTGTTGCCAGTCCTGAAATTGTGTCAGCAGGATCCAGTGTTGCCCACTGCCTCAACCTCCGGCTTAGGTAATGCGTGGTAATTAGTTGTATATCTACTTCATCCGGTGTTGAAATATTGTAGTTTGTCTTTAGTGTCGAAAGCTTCGTGTCAACAGTCGCGCCGGCGGCAGTTGGATCGGGGATGTTAGTTTCTAAAGCTGTTACGCAATTTGTCCAGGCCGTCAATTGATTATTCTTAAAGTCATTGGCAAGTGTCTTTGTAAACTTAGTATCCACGAAATGGGGGCAGTCCTTTTCAGATGCTGCCAGTGTTTTGCGACCGCTGAATGACTTTGCACTCATTTGGGCATTAGAAGTTGATGGATATATTGAGCACAGCACAAATAGTGTTAACAGTAAACTGAAGTTGCGCATTTCAAATGCCCTCCATGGAAAAGTGCAAAAATGCTCGCGCATTTTGGTCTAAAGTTTCCTCAAGATTGAATAGCTGCCAATATCAAAAGTTAAAACGGTATTGATCAGATATTCCCTTTTCGAGAAGTCCTAAAACGTATGAATACGTGATTGCTAAAATCATCAGCGTCGCCCATCAATACTGCTGTTGCGCAGATCCCGCAATGCCTGATGCAGGGCGAGATAGCCTAAAGGCTGGGTGGTGACAAGTCGAAAATTTCCATAACTATATGTAAATAAATCGCTTATACACCGAGAGCCTGAGTTCGCGATTTTTTCTTGACACATATCGCAAATTGAAATATTGTTATTGCGATTAGCGATATGAAATTAGGCGAAAAATTACGCTACCTCAGATTGATGGAAGGGAACCTTCGCGGCTTTGGCCGTGAAATGACCCAGCAGGAAGTAGTGCGGGCCGTCACTCGCGATCTGAAAATGAAGATCAGCCAGAGCTATCTCTCGCAGATTGAGAATGGCGCGCGTCCGCACCTTACGAATAAAACGCGGCTTCTGCTGGCCAAGTTTTTTAAAGTCCATCCCGGATATCTGGTGGACGATCCGGAGGGCTTCCACAACGAACTCATGTCCGATGTGGGCGCCGCGGAAGACACGCTGGATCTCTGGTTGATTCAGGGCGCAGAGCGGTTCCGCCGCGATCCGCCGGTGAGCCGTGCGCTGCTGAATCTGGCCAAGCACAAAGATTCACGCAGCTGCCTGGTGTTGATGGAAGCGATTCTGGAAACGCCGGAACTGGCGGAAAAGTTGTTGCATGTGTTGCGTCCGCAGCAGCAGAAGCCTGCCGCTGAGACAAGCGAGGCATAAGCCATGAACTGGGAACTCTTTTATCTGATCTGCTTCGTACTAGGGTTTGCGTTTACCGCTGTCTCATTTATCAGCGGCACGCTGCACTTTCATTTTCACGTCCCGGGCCACGGACACTTTCACCTGGGACACGCTCGCGGCGGTTCGCATGGCGGGCATTTCCCGCTGTTCAATCCCATGACCATCGCGGTATTTCTGGCATGGTTTGGTGGTGCAGGATATTTGCTGGCGCATGGCCATCACATATGGATTTTTCTTACGCTCATTGTTGCTTCATTGGCTGGATTGCTGGGCGCATCGCTGGTGTTTCTCTTTGTCGCCAAGTTTTTGATGGCGCATGAATATGAACTGGACCCCATGGATTTTGAAATGGTGGGCGTTCTGGGCAAGGTGAGTGGAACTATTCGGCAGGGTGGCACGGGAGAAATCATTTTTGAGCAGGTGGGCGTGCGCAAGGCGTGTGCAGCGCGGGCTGAGAAGCCGGAACAATTTAGCCGCAGTGAAGAGGTAATCGTTACAAGGTTTGAGCACGGTGTGGCTTATGTCCGGCGATGGAATGAGTTGGCCGGCGAAGCAGGAATTTTTGGAGAAGAGGAGAAAAGTTCTCAATGAAAGATTTAGGGGGATCTATGGAACTGCAGTCTGTGTGGATCATTGTTGGTCTGTGCATTCTTGGTTTTATGTTCACAATCGCCATGCTGGCCCGGCTTTATCGCAAAGTGGGACCCAATGAGGCATTGCTGGTTTACGGGCGCGGCAAAACGCCGCGCGTGATCAAGGGCGCAGGCAGTGTGATATGGCCGCTGATTGAAAGCTGCCGCCTGCTGTCGCTTGAATTGATGTCGTTTGATGTAGCGCCGCAACAGGACCTTTACACGAATCAGGGCGTGGCCGTTACCGTGGAAGCGGTGGCGCAGATCAAAGTGAAGTCAGATGATGTCTCCATCAGAACGGGCGCTGAGCAGTTTCTCACAAAAACGCCGGCACAGCGCGAAGGGCTGATTCGCCTGGTAATGGAAGGCCATCTGCGCGGCATCATTGGCCAGCTTACGGTGGAGCAGATTGTAAAAGAACCGGAGATGGTGGGTGATCGTATGCGCGCAACCTGCGCCGGCGATATGAGCAAAATGGGACTGGAAGTGGTCTCATTCACCATTAAAGAAGTTCGCGACAAGAATGAGTACATCGCTAACATGGGCCGGCCCGATGTTGCCCGCATCAAGCGCGATGCTGACGTGGCCGCAGCCGAAGCCGAGCGCGATACAGCCATCAAAATGGCGGAAGCGCAACGCGCCTCGGCCGTTGCCCGCGCGCAGGCTGACCAGGAGCGCGTGCTGGCAGAGACGCTCTCACAGGCCAAGCAGGCAGAAGCCCAACGCGATCTGGAAATAAAGAAGGCCACCTATGCCGAACTGGTAAAGAGGCAACAGGCGCAGGCAGACAAGGCCTATGAAATCCAGGCCAATATTCAGCAGCAACAGGTAGTTGCTGAACAAGTTAAAGTCCAGCTGATTGAGAAAGAGCAGCAGACGAAAGTACAGGAAGCAGAAATCGCGCGCCACCAGAACGAACTGATCTCTACCGTGCTGAAGCA
This sequence comes from Candidatus Angelobacter sp., assembly GCA_036496365.1. Classification (GTDB taxonomy): domain Bacteria; phylum Acidobacteriota; class Terriglobia; order Terriglobales; family Acidobacteriaceae; genus Angelobacter. The sequence goes on from DASXLK010000187.1 coordinate 9,588, forward strand.
GGCGGAAATTGAGAAGCAGCGCGTACTGAATATTGCAGAAGGCGAAAAACAGCGTCTGATTGCTGAAGCTGAAGGACGCGCCAGCGCCACCCGTATGCAAGGTGAAGCTGAGGCAGACATCATCTTCAAAAAAGGTGAAGCAGAAGCCAAGGCCATGAACATAAAGGCCGAAGCCTACCAGGAATATAACCAGGCTGCCGTGGTGGATAAGCTCATCAGCGGTTTGCCGGAAATTGTCCGTGCGATGGCGCAGCCGCTAGCCAATGTGGACAAGATCACCATTGTTTCCACTGGCAATGGCACAACGGCCGGAGCCAGCAAAATTACCGGCGATATGGCGGCAATTGCCGCGCAGGTGCCGGCGTTGTTTGAATCGCTCTCAGGCATGAGCATGGCGGAGTTGTTCTCCAAGGTGAAGCAGATTGGAGATAAGACTCCAAACCCCGCGCCGGAACTGCCTGCAGGTGGCGGCACATCTGACGCCAAGGCCAAGGGAGCGGGCAAGTAATGGATTGAGATTTCCGTCGGCAGGCTGTGATTGCACCTGCCGGCGGCTTACTCAACAAAGTGCAGTAGTCGATGGAGAAGCGATGAAGAAGAAAATTTCAATCGTTGGATTAATCCTGGGTGCGATGGTTGGAGTGATTGCCGGACTGCTGGCAGGTGGATGGCTCATGTGGCTGGGCCTGGGGCTGGCGATCGGATTGTTGATTGGCTCAGCTTCAGCGCGCCGCGGGCAGGGCCAGCGCGGCAATATCCAGGCTGGGAATTTCAGTTCGTAAAAGTTTTTTGATCGAGAAGCAAACAAGCAGAGATGATTTTTGGAGGCACTATGGCATTGTTAGAGAGAGTTTCAACTTTAATCCGCGCTAATTTGAACGAGCTTATTGATAAAGCGGAGAATCCGGAAATACTGATCAAGCAGGTGATCCTGGACATGGAGAACCAGTTGCTCCAGGTCAAGACGCAGGTGGCCATTGCGATTGCTGACCAGCATCTGCTGGAAAAGAAGCAGAAGGAAAATGAGGAAAAGATTGCTGACTGGAACCGCAAGGCCGAGATGGCCGTGGGCAAACAGCAGGACGACCTGGCCCGCGCCGCGATTGAACGCGGACTACATTACAAGCAGATGACCGAAAGCTTCCAGCAGCAGCTGGCTGACCAGAAGCTGCAGGTGGAGACGCTGAAAAACGCGCTCAACAAGCTGACGCAAAAGCTGGAAGAGGCCCGCGCCCGCAGTGAGATGTTGATTTCGCAGCATCGCCGTGCCCGCACGCTGGATAAAGCTGCTGACGCGCAGTCGGCCGTTTCCGGTCCGAATCATGGCGCAACATTTGACCGCATGCGGCACAAGGTAATGCGCAAAGAAGCCATCGGCATGGCGAAGACCGATTTGCTCTCGTCTGAAGCGGCCAGTGTGGAAGACCGTTTTGCCGCGATGGAAAAAGAAGACGAGATCAACCGCATCCTGAGCGAACTGAAATCCAAGCGGGCGTAACTCTGGCAACACAAATGCAGAGTGTTACCTGGGTAAGCTCTGTGCGCAAGAGGCAGCAGCTTCTCACGTACAATATTCACAGAATGAATCGGGCCATTGTTGCGATTGCTTGTTTTCTTTTGGCTATAGCCGCTCAGGCGCAAGCTGGGTCTTCTGCGCGTGAGCAGCAGTTGCTGGACCTTGTGAACCATGAGCGCGAAAAAGCCGGCCTGCAAAAGCTGGAGTGGAATGACCGGCTGGCGCAGGCGGCGCTGGCTCATTCGCAGTTGCTGACAAAAAACCAGGACCTCTCACACCAGTTTCCCGGCGAGCGGCCGGTGCAGGAGCGTGTGGGAACAACCGGCCTGCGTTTTAACTCCGTAGCGGAAAATGTTGCGGAAGCTCCGGACGTGGATACGGCCCATACGGCGTTGATGCATTCGCCCGGGCATCGCGCCAACATTCTGCATCCGGACTACAACGCCATCGGGATTTCCATTGTGAGCGTTAAGGGTGAGCATGGCGAGCAGCTTTTTGTTACCCAGGATTTTGCGCACGCGCTGGCTACATACACAGAAAAACAAGTTGGGGATGATGTCATCGCCAGGTTCAACCGTGCGCGGCGCATCAAAAGGCTGTCTGCGGTGGACGCGATAACCGACCCGCGTCTCAGAAAAGCCGCCTGCTCTCAGGACATGAAGACCGACCAGCTCATCCAAGGCCTGCCCGGAGCTACCGGTTTGATGATATTTTCCGTCTCCGGCCCCGGCGACCTGCCTAACGAATTACACCAAATGGTGGACGACCAAACCGTGCAGCGCATGAATATTGGCGTGTGCCTGCAAACCGGCGGCAAGAATGGATTCTCAAAATTCTGGGTGGTGACAGCATTTTTCCGCTAGTACCCTGATCGTTCTGCATGTTTCTATAAGATTGCCGCTTAAGGTGGGTCTGCGGTGTCAAAATCATCAATGAAGTTTCCTTCTATTCTTCTTTTGGTTCTCATGCTGAGCTGGCGCTCACCCATCAACGCTCAGCGTGCGTGGACAGAGGCGGAAACGCTCTCCGCTGAAAAACAGATATTTGCCCAGCTCAACCATGCGCGGATGGAAAACGGCCTTCCAGAGCTTAGCTGGAATGATCAGGCTGCCAGCGCAGCACGACTCCATACGCAGGCATTGCTGGCAAATGGCAAACTCTCGCACCAGTTTCCCGGTGAATCCTCTCCCGCGGAGCGCATCGGCGCTGCTGGAGCGCGATTTACTCTCTCCGCGGAAAACGTGGCCCGCACCGAATATCTTGAAGACGTTCATCCGGCGCTGATGAACTCTCCCGGACATCGTGCCAACATTCTCAGCCCCAAATACAACGCAGTAGGCATTGGCGTGGTGGAGCGCCAGGGCAAAATTTACGTTACGCAGGATTTCCTCTTTCTCATCGCCACTTACTCTGAAGAGCAGTTCGGCCAGGCCTTTGCTGAGACGTTCAATCAGGCGCGCAAAGCCAGCGGCGTTAGAAAGCTTGAAACGCGTACGGACAAATCCCTGCATGACGCCGCCTGCCTCACCAGCGGCGACTCCCGCAAACTTCCCATCGCCAGCCCTGATGTTCGCTCCGCCGTGGTTTTTACTGCTTCAGAGCCGCATCGACTGCCGCCGGAGCTCACCAGCCGCGCCGCTGACCCGCTTTTTCATCACATGGATTTCGGCGTCTGCTTCCGCCCTGACCAGGAGCACGGATACGCCAACTTCTGGGTCGTGGCCACGTTTGCTAACTGAGAGTGAGTTACTGGTCTTCCACTTCTTCCTGCAGCGCCAGAAGCACTTCGTCGTCCACGTTCCAGTTCTTCAGCACCTTCATGGCAATGCCCACGCTAAAGCCGGCGCGCATCAGGCTGCGAAAGATCCGCGCGGTTTCTTTTTCGTTTTGCGGCTGGCTGAGCCGTTTGCGCTTCAGGAAGGCCCGCGCCTGCTCTTCTTCATTTACTGACGAGTAAGCCTCGTCAATCGCCTTCTCAATCACGTCAGCATGCACGCCCCGGGTCTTTAGCTCCGTGATAACGCGGCGCTGCCCAAACTTATCATTGTCGCGACGCGAGCTGGAATAAGCCGCCGCATAGCTTGAGTCATTCAGATATTTCTGCTCTTTCAACCGCAGGATCACCATCTCCACCAGCAGCGTGCCCATCTCACCCTCCGGCACGCGCGGACGCATCAGCCGCTTCAGCTCCGCGACGGTCCGCATGCGGCGAGCCAGCGCGCCCACGGCATACTTATAGAGCGTCTCTTCGTCGTAGGTGATTTTTGGGCGTTTAAAAGGCACAGTAGCAAAAGGATAGCAAAAGTAGGCACCGGCCGCGAATACACGCGAATGAACACGGCAGGGAATTGCGATTTGGGCCGAAAGCCGAAACGCTCTTTAAATGCTGGCAGCGAATTAAGACGCATCCCTTAGTTCTCCGCTTTTCTTTACAGCGGTTTTACTGATTTCCACTTGGCAATCGATCATAAGTTTCCGTAGTCTAGGAGCATCCTCTATTAAGAGCATCCAAAGATTATGGCCGGTCTTTGGAATGGGTTTTTGGAATGGAGAGGACGCCTGAGGACTGATTTCAACTTGCGCAGGGGCTTCAGAGCTTATGCGCGCAGCCCAGCAGAGCAGAGCATAAGTAAGAGTCAACTATGAAAAACTGGACTATAGCCCTGATTTTTCTGGCCGCAATTTGCATTGGGAGTTCCGGCAGGCAGGCCGAGGGACAACTGCTTTCTAACTATCCTCCCAAGACAGAGCGCATACGAGTGCGTCTCGTCGGCGTAGCTTATGCTGACCACCCGCGCTCTTCTTTCACCTCCAATCGTGAGGTGTTTGTTGCCGAAACAGAGGTTAGCCACGACGAGTGGAGCCTCATCAAACTCGTCTTCGCCTTCCTTCCATATCAGGAGCGGCTCTCGGAGACCGGTTTTGATTACTCCGTGGTCCATGAGGTCCTGGCATCGCGAAACCTGGATTGCGACCAGACCATCGCGCAGTTAACAGCGCGCGAGCAGCCTAAACGCCATGAGCCGCTGGTCTATTCCCGTAACGCGCCCAAAGACTATCTGGAAATCCGCAAACGCAGCCCTCTGGCTTGCTATGAAACCAGTGCGGACCAGTACGTAAAGGCCAGCGTCGAGCCGGTCGCTCCCGCTCCAGGTGCTCCGGACGAGAAGGCCCCGGAGCCAGTGCTTAAATCACGTTCTGACCCCAAATAATTTTGGCGTAGCAGACCCGAAATGATTTGGTTCCGCCTGACGGTTTTGCTTTTTCGATCCCCGATTTCCTTTGTGCTCCTTTGTGCCCTTCTGTGGTAAAGGCTTTGGGCTTCCGGTTGTCGGCGATCATGCGGATGCAGTCGGTTCCACCGCTTTTCAATTGTCACTTTTGGCAATTCCGGGCGATTTTGGCAATCTCTTCTGTGGCCCTCTGCCTGCGTCCTTCAGCCAGCGCCCCACCCGGCATATACGTTTTGTTGCAAACAAAAGACGAAATGCCATTCGACCGAGCGGTCACCGAGCGGTCGAAGCCTCTTTTTCTTGTTTTTTGCCTGGCTAATTGCTATTTGCTAACTGCCATCTGCAGATTTTCAAAGATTCTGTCCCATCACACCCTGAGGCGCTGCTGGAGTATAGCCGGTTTTAAAATACGAATCAATAGCGAAAACTGGAAATGGTTAAGGATGTATGCGAGGCAAGGTCACTGCTATGGTGCTGTTTTGACTTGCTGGAGAACTTCCCGGTACGTGGCTCCAGGATTTACCTGAATGGTCATAACGCGCGCCTTCTGCCAAATGGATTCCACATCCTCTTCGATTCGCAGCGTTGTGATACATCTCTGGAATTCACTTCAGAAACTCGTGAGTGCTTTGCCGGCAAGAGTCTTCAGAACGGTCGTCGCGTGGTTCTTATCCATGGACCTCGGAATTGAGAGGTTGAACGCATCATTTCCCTTGCGCACGTAGATGGCTGTAGTGACGTCACTGCTGACAAGAAAAGAATCGTCGCCAAATCCCTGTAGGGGCGTGATGGTCTGGCCGGGCGAGTTTGCTTTTTTCACCATGTTGAACCGCTCGGACGTGGTAATGGCCAGACTCAAGCTCGGAGCGAACGCATTGGCCGCCTGAGTCCAGTTGCATCCTTTTCCCAGCAGAGGAGGCTCGCCGGCTTTCATTTTGGCCCCCATAGCGGCGGTCACCTGATCGGTGGTCAAGACTTTGCAAGCGTCGGAGGGAGCGGCAAATGAAAACCGTGGAAGCAAGCAAGCTAGAAATAGCACAGTGGATACGACAACCGGACGGAGCGTTCTCATAGGTTCCTCCGAGGGTAAGTTGAGCCGCCACAAAAACCGGGCTCGCTGGAGGATGCTAGTCAGCCATATGGCATTTGTCAAGGCTACGCCGAGTTAACATACCGTAATTAAGACTGTCTACCCCTAAGTATTTCTGAACAGTCTCACGATAAGAGAGACTACTACGGTCAAAAAAACTACCCAAAGAATGCCGGGTGCGGGTGCCCCATCCTTTCGCAGTTGTTTGCGAAAGGGTTATACAATATCGCGCATGCCAAAAGGTTTACAGCGCAGACACGGTGACGGTGAACGTTACGGCACAGGCACTTTAGCCATAGTGCGGATATAAACCATGAAAATATTTGCCGGTGCTCTAGGTTGTATATTGCTCATCGTTGCATATCAGTTTTGCCAACACAGACGGCCACCTCACCAAAGGCCAAATCTACTGACGAGTTCATTCAATCGCTATCGTCAGAAGCCGTTAAAGATGCTGATGCCAGTAGCCAGATCAAACTCGATTACAGTGTTGACTCCATTAAGAATGTTGACCAGATTCTCGGAAGGCTGCATGAGAAATATGAAAAGTCGCAATCTTCCATCGCGTTGTCACGGTTATCCGCAGAATATGGCGCTTATATCGGAGAGGTCATCAGGAAAATAGAGCCTGGAGTGCATTGGGAACGAGACAGCAAATTAGGCGAAAAAATTTACCCGCTCATATGGAATGGTGCCCAACTCTACCCCATGAACTGGTGCGAAAAACGAGTTGTGGACGGCGAAGACGACGATGTTTGGATGAAGTATGAGGTTTTCAAAAGTATTCAAAAAAAGGGTGGTTCTTAAGAACCTGAACCTGACGTCTCAAAAATAGTTTTTATCCCATCCTTTCGCAAACCCGGCGAAAGGATGGGGCACCCGACCCGAGAATCTTGTTCCGCGATCAACATATTGGGGTTTCTTTCCACTGTATCCACAACCAACAGCCGATATCCACAGGATAGTCACTGAAATCTCTTGAAATGGGCTTATAAGAATTGCGTTTGAGGCATGCCTGCCCCAAACTTGTGCAAGCAGAGAATCTGCATGCACGTACTACATATTGGGCCTATGTTTGATTGCGAATTAAAAAGGTTGAAAGGATATACATGTTTCACTCCAAAAATTCCGACCTGTTTGTGGCGTATTCAGTGGTACGTATTTCAGGTAGCTCTTCTGGTCATCTTCGTTGTTACGCTGTTTAAGTTCGTTCGGTGGCTGCTTTAATCGGAGATTCGTTATTGGAGTCGGCCGGGTGCCGGGTGCCCCATCCTTTCGCTGGTGTTTGCGAAAGGGTGGGATAGAATAGCGCCCGTGCCAAAAGGCTTACAGCGCAGACACGGCGGCGGGGACCGCCACTTCATCACCTGTAGTTGTAACCATCACCAGCCTTTTCTTGGCTCACCTACTCGGCGAGATGTATTTCTGCATTGGCCCAGAAAACAAAGGTATCCAAAATACTGTAGACCTCTGTTTATAGGTCACGTAATATGCGTCTGAAGGAATATCCATGAAATCAAGATCGATAGTGCTGATACTTGCCATTGTCACAATGGCTGGATCGTCTCTATGCCATGCTCAGACTTGTAAGGTCACATTTGAAGTCGCGTATCTCGACCGTTTGCACAATATGAACAACGGAATTCCGGCAAAGAGCCTGAAAGATATAGAGAAAAGACTGAGTAAATATGGTGACGTATGTTACGCAGGGGATAAAAAGGCTGACTTGGTGTTTTTCTTTCATACTACCCCCGCAACATATCACGGCACGCGGGTTTACACAGACAATTCAACGGCGGCAGCAGCAGCGGCCAATGGCAGCGGTTCGGCGGCTGCAGCCGCATCCAGCTCTTCGACAACCGCTGTGCCCTATGCCGTCGACTATTCAGTGTTTATTCTTGATATTGAGGCTCAACAGCCAGACGGTTCTTATAAAGTGCTACGCACTCTGGATCAGAAAGGCCTTTATAAGACCATGTACGGTATTGGCTACGGCAAAGGCAAACATCCAATTCCAAATCTCATTGAGGCAGGCGCAAAATGGCTTCACGAAAATCCTGATGCTCTCGCTTCTCAGTCTTCTGCTCATGTGATCGCGGTATCCAATACCGATTCAGCAGAGTTACCTCAAGGAAAAACTTCTTTAGATATTATTTCCGATCCTGATGGAGCTGAGATTATTTTGGATGGCAGTTTTGTCGGCGATACTCCCTCAATGATTGAAGTGAAGGCTGGTGATCACACGATTTCGATTAAAAAGAGTGGCTACAAAGCCTGGGAACGAAAATTAAGAACCTCATCCGGCACAGTAAAAGTAGCTGCCAGCCTGGATGTGGAACAGAAAAACTAAGGTCGGGTGCTGGTTCAAATAGTCTCTATCCCCACCCTTTCGCGAACCCCGCGAAAGGATGGGGCACACGGCATTTGCTCTAGAAGGAGGAAGTGCAAAACAAGGATGGATAGCGATAAAAAAGGAAGCAAATAACATAAGTCCCGCCGTTAAGACTTACCTCGATATTGCATCGTCATTTATAGAAGGGCTTTACCGATTATGGGGAGCAGAAGCAGCTTCATCACGATTAATGTGTGCTTTGATCCAGTTTCATGCTTCAGGTCGTAAAGGGCTTGATGGACCTTTATCCGAAATCCTTGATCATCTGGATCGTGTCCCCTATTCATCATATGATGCATTAGCTTATGTTACAAATGTATCTCATCTCGTGTATGCAACAACCCTCCTCGATTCTTTTCTTACAGATACATCGCTATTCCTGTTCTTGCTCAATCCCCAGTCGATGGGAAAGAATTCCCAAGTTTCGCTGCGAACTCTAATTCAATCAGCTTCACGCAATGAGGCACTAACGCAAGCTGCCCTAAATAAAGCGCGAGAAATCAGTTATTTACCTTTCCCCGCTCGAATTCAGTTTTTCACTGACACGTTCGGATTGAGGATTGAGTTAACACCTGATGCAGTAGAAGCACTAACCCATTACCCTTCTATCCGCAATACAGCAGTTCACGACCAAGGCATATACGAAATTCGGTTAGAAGAAGACGGGCATGTCACATCGAGACAAAAGACGTGCGCCAAGCACCCAACACACGTAAGTCCCGACGATGTTTTTAAAGCAATAAAGGCATATGAAAAAGTTGTCGGAGCAGTAGCGCAGGCTGTTTTTTTTCAGGTGCTAAAAGAGACCGGCCATCCTGCAGTAAAGCATTTTATCGAAGGTAGTGGCTACAAATCATCCGAAGCTGCTGCCGAAGGGCTACGTGAAGAAAGCGTTTAATTTCCGATTTTGGCAATGTCGGCGATCTTGGCAATCGGATACAACCACAATGCAGGCGAGGGCGCCTGTGCTTCACAATCGCCTCAAAAAGAAAGGAGACGTCGTGTATCAACGTCTCCCGTGGGTAATGTCTTGGTGGTTGTTTTAAGAGCTTAGGCTCTTCCAGAGCTAAATCCGGCTTGCTCCATCTGCTCGCGTGCGGCATCCGCTGTGGAATGGATACCCTGCACTTTGAGCTTGAAGTCGTCTGGATTGCTGGCGTTCTCCAGTGCGGTTTCATAGCTGACCAGCCCTTGCGAGTACAAATCGTAGAGGGACTGATCGAACGTCTGCATACCGTACTGAGAGGTGCCGGCGCTAATGGCCTCATGAATCAGGCGCGTCTTCTCCGGGACCATGATGCACTCGCGGACAAACGCGGTGGAAATCAGGACTTCGGTGGCTGGGACGCGGCCTGCTCCGTCAGCGCGTTTTACAAGTCGCTGGCTGACGACGGCCCGTAATGTGGCGCCAAGCTGCATACGCACTTGCTTCTGCTCCGGTGGAGGAAATACA
>DASXLK010000188.1:0-20064 GCA_036496365.1 Candidatus Angelobacter sp.
AAAGGGAACCAGATTTAGCTTCTGCACGCTGCTGTTGGCCACGTCAGAAAAATATGAAAACGGATTGTGATGCCTGAAATATGGGTAAACGTCGTTTCCGGTATACCCGACCGAGGGGAGACTCTCTGCGTAGCTCTTCCATGTCTTGCCGGCGGTCAACAGGTGGCGCACGATATTGTCCACGTTCACCGTTGAATTCAGCGCGTCATTATTTGTGACTATCTGCCCCGTAGTCAGCATGAAATAGTTGCCGATGGAAGGATGTGTATTGGCGTAGTACTGAGTCGCCAGCCCGTTTTGCGTGGCCAGACTGTTCAGATAGGGCATGGACGCGCTGCCGATCACAGACGAATAACTGTGATTTTCTTCCAGCACTACAACAACGTGACTCGATTGTGGAATTTGCGCTGTCAGCAGCGCGGGGATAAAAAAGGCCAAAACAAGAAGAAATTTCTTCAAAGCAGGACTCCCGTGAACTTGGATTTTTTGACGAAGGCGGCAAGTACTGCTGGGTCTTTAACTAGAAGCTTTGAAACGCTCAGGGGATGTAGCGTTATCTAAACAAAGTGCACTTAATAAAAGCGCACTTAATCCGGGTGAGGGAACCACTGGATCTTTCATTGCCGCTTTGGGCGGCCCACCATCGTCCAGAGGGAAACAATAAGCTGAACCTTTGCAGTAAACACTATAGGTAGTATTTTTATACTCGTAACCCCACAAGCCACGGTTTTCACTTCCACGAAGGCCGTTTTCCACACCCGACTTATAAAAAAGCCCTTGACAGCCAACCATTTAGGCCTATCATGTGGTCTAAAGTGGTTGAAAGTGGTAAGAGTTAGGTGATCGTAAGTGGCAAGTGGTCAAAAGTAGTCAAAGGGAAAATGAAGGCCAAAAACCTCCAAATGACCGAGACCGGACCTGAAAAACACCTGAATCTGACCGTTTTAATCTCCTTATTACCCATAACAACCGGTTTAGTAGCAAGAAAGAACAATGTTTCGCGGCAACCATCCAACTCGGGTCGACGAGAAGGGACGTTTAAAGGTCCCCGCGGAATTCAAGCGCCTGATCGACGAGAAGTACGGCACGCAATTTTACATCACTTCGCTCGATGGGAAGGTTGCTCAAGTGTATCCCTTCGAGGAATGGCAGCGGATCGAGGAGAAGCTGGCAAAGCTCTCCAATTTCAATCCGACGAAGAAAAAGTTTTTGAACCGCACCAACTATTACGGGCAACTGGTGGAGATCGATGGCCAAGGCCGGGTGTTGATACCGGCATTGCTTCGCGACACGGCCAAGATACAAGGCGAAGTGGCTGTGGTCGGAAATTTGACGTACCTCGAAGTGCAGAGCATCGAGGTTTACAAGAAGGACATAGAAGAGAACCCGTTCACATCAGACGATGAGAAAACTCTCGACGAACTGGGCATTTAGCGGTGGACGAGTTTGGCAGCGAAAAAGCTCCTCAGGGAGCGCATGGCAGTGGGGAAGTTGGCCATGTTTCAGTTCTTTTAAAAGAAGCGATCGACTTTTTAGCAATCCGGCGCGGCGGGACCTATATCGACGCGACTCTGGGGTTGGGCGGGCACAGTTTAGAAATCGCAAGTCGCCTCGGCCCACAGGGTCATTTGATTGGCTTCGATAAAGATACCCACGCTCTTGAACTGGCGCGGCAAAGGCTTTCTGGGGTCGGAGGTGATAACCATCCTGGAGAGAGTCCAAAGATTACTTTGCTGCACAGCTCTTACGCCGATGTTTCCCAGCATGTTCCGCCGGCCAGCGCCGACGGGCTGCTGGCGGACTTGGGCGTAAGTTCACTGCAGTTCGGGAACGCAGCGCGCGGATTTAGTTTTCAGGCGGATGGCCCCCTTGATATGAGGATGAACCCAGAAGGGGACCGCACCGCCGATCAAGTGGTAAACCACATGCGCGAAGAAGATCTCGCAAATGTGATTTACGAATTCGGTGAGGAAAGGAGGTCGCGGAGAATCGCCAGAGCCATTGTCCGGGCGCGGCCGATAAGAACTACCGCTCATCTGGCACAAGTAATATCGGCTGCGCTCCGGTCAATGAATACCGGAGCTCATCAAAGGATTCATCCAGCGACAACTTCTTTTCAGGCAATCCGAATCTTCGTAAACCATGAATTGGAAGACCTGAAGGCGCTCATGCAGGCAGCGCCAAAGGTGCTCAAAACGGGAGGCAGGCTGGTGGTGATCAGCTTTCACTCCCTGGAAGACCGCATCGTAAAAGACGCTCTGCGGGACGGCGCAAAATCCGGCATCTATGACGTTCTTACAAAGAAGCCGCTGACCGCCACGGAAGAAGAGATTGATCGCAACCCCAGATCGCGCAGCGCAAAAATGCGGGTCGCGGAAAAAACGGGCACGGAAGGAATAAAAAGCCCGAATAAAAGTTTTAACAAGTTTGGTCCAGGCCGTGGTAGGCCGGAATAAAAAGTTCCCTCGAGAAAAGAAGGTACAAAGCGATGTTTCAAGGCAAAACGATTGAAGAATTGATCAACAGCGTGGTGCGTGCGGAAGAACACGCCCGCCAGCAGGAAACAGTTCAGGCTTCCGCGTTTGAACGCCAGTATCAGTTTCGCCCCTATATTGTTCGCCAGGAAATGGTTGAGGTAGCGTAAATGGCCGCCACGGCAATGCATATTACAGGAATGATCACGCCGGTAGACGCGCGCTCTGCAGGGCGCCGCAGCATTGCCGGGCTTACGCCGGAATTTTATTTCCAGAAGACCATTGATAATTCCCGGCTGGTAAAGATCGTTGATCCACAGCGCCGGCGCGAGATACGCATGTTCTCCACCAGCGTGGCCGCGCTCTTCCTGGTAATGATGTTTTATGCCTGGCAGCACTTCAGTTCCATTGAATACGGCTACAAGATTGAAGCGCAAAAGACCGAGCACGAGCGACTGGTGGAAGTAAACCGCACGCTCAAGCTGGAAGCAGCTTCACTGCGCGATCCGGGCAGGATTGATGCGCTGGCGCGGCAGATGGGGCTTGAGTCACCGCAGCCCGGTCAGGTAATACGCCTGAATCCAGATAATGTAGACGGCCCGATCATGGCGCAAGCGTCGCCCGTGGCCGTGATCATCGCGCAATAAGTTTGGTTGGTAACCTTGCGCCGGAAGTTTCCGGCGCTTTGATGGCGACTCCGGCAAACCAACTGGAGCCGCCGTCTAATTTTTCTGTCGCTGCGCTCCAACTCGCTTGGTGAGCGTAGCCCAACCTAAAGATTTTATTTGCCCTGCAGCAGCGGGCTCAGCGCGCAAGTCGGCTTCGCCCGCAAGATCGCTGTCTATTTTTAGTGAGAAATAGTTGATCAATCGTCATCCCGAACTCCGTCAATGAGCGAGCTTTCTTCAGCTCGCGAATAGGAGTGAGGGACCTTGTGTTTGATTTGAAGAACTACGTTGTGTCGGCAAAAATGAAAACAAGCTTTTCTTCTGAAAACGGCAACACGCGCATCTACATGCTTGCTGGCTTCCTTCTATTTTGGGTCATCGTAATTTGCGCCCGCCTTGTCTGGCTGCAGGTAATCAATTACGGCGATTTCACGCAGCGCGCCGCCAAGCAGCAGCAGCGCAGTATTGAGGTTTCCCCGGTGCGCGGCAATATTTATGACCGCCACGGTAATGACCTTGCCATGACGGTCAGCGTGGACTCTGTTTTTGCCGTGCCCTCTGAAGTGCCGGACATACACTCCACGGCACAAGTCCTGGCACGCATCCTGAAAGCCGATACCACAGAGATTGAGATCCGCATGCATGCGTCGCACGCCTTTGCCTGGGTTGCGCGCAAAGTTGATAACGCAACCAGCGCTCGCGTCCGCGCGCTCAACTTGAAGGGCATCTACTTCCAGAAAGAATCCAAGCGCTTTTATCCCAAGGGAGAACTAGCTGCTCAAGTGCTGGGCTATGTTGGCCTGGACGACGCCGGACTGGGCGGCGTGGAGCGCGAATTTGAACCGCAACTCACTGGTAAGCCCGGCAAAATGCTGATCACCATGGACAACAAGCGGCGCTGGCTTGGCCGCGTGGAGAAGAACCCTGATCCGGGCGAGAACGTGGTGCTCACCATCGATGAAAAAATCCAGTACATTGCGGAGCGTGAACTGGCTAAAGCCATTGCGGATACTCAGGCTGAGGCTGGCACCGTCATCGTTCAAAATCCGCATACCGGAGAAGTTCTGGCGCTGGCCAATTGGCCCACTTTCAATCCAAACATTTTCAATAAGGTAAATCCGCAGGCGCTTAAGAACCGTGCAGTGAGTGACATTTATGAGCCTGGTTCCACCTTCAAGCTGGTAACGCTGGCGGCAGCGCTGGACGAAAACATTACCAATCCGGATGAAGTGATCGACTGCCAGATGGGATCCATTGTGGTGAATGGGCTGCGCATTCACGATCATCATCCTTACGCTGGCCTCACGGTTTCGCAGATTCTTGAGCATTCAAGCGATGTTGGCGCAATCAAGATTGCCTTGCGCCTGGGCGAAGAGAGATTTGACCGCTACATACGCGCCTTTGGTTTTGGCGCGCAAACGCGGATCGAATTGCCCGGCGAGACGCGCGGCATTACCAAGCCGGTAAGCCGGTGGTCAAAAGTCAGCATTGGCGCAATCTCCATGGGGCAGGAGATTGGCGTTTCTCCCGTGCAGCTGGCGGCCATGACTTCGACGATTGCCAACGATGGTCTCTATGTACCGCCGCGCATTGTTGCGGGAACTACTGCCCCGCGCAGCACGCCACAGTTGATTGCGTTTCATCCCGCGTTGGGAAGGCGCGTGCTCTCGTCGCTGACGGCGGCCGAGATGCGGCACATGATGGAAGGCGTGGTGCTTCGCGGGACAGGAAAGAAAGCAATCCTGGATGGTTACACTTCCGCTGGCAAGACTGGCACAGCGCAAAAGATTGACGCAAGTGGACGCTACTCTCATGTCAAACACATTGCTTCCTTTGCAGGCTTTGCTCCTGTCAACAATCCGGCGGTAACAGTGCTGGTTGTGTTGGATTCTCCGGCTGGCGGGTATCCCAAGGATGGCGGCGGAGAAACTGCTGCCCCGGTTTTTTCGCGCGTCGCCCAGCAGGTGCTGGCTTATATGAATGTGCCGCACGATGTTGACGTGCAGGACCCAAGACGCATATTCATCCGTGCGCATGCCAGAGAAGATGAAGTATTTGAAGGTGCGCCGGACCACATTGGCAGCGAACAGGCGAGTGAGCAGCCGCCGGCGGAAGCTTCAGAGACTCAACCTTCTGCGTCATCGGCGGCGCCGGTTGAGCCCGCCATGCCTGCCACCCAGGACGCAAGATTGCGAACTGTTTCTGTCACGAGCAAAGCTTCGCCGGTTACACAAGCTCCAAATGCGATAGCGCCATCCGCGGCAGTCCAGAAAACGGTTTTAAAGGCAGCGGAGCAGCCTCGTGGAACTGTGGTGCTGGATGTAGCCGGTGGAGTGCTTGTTCCGGATTTTCATGGCAAGTCACTGCGAACCGCTCTGGAAGAGGCTGAATCAGTTGGGCTGGAACTGGACATCAATGGCAGTGGGGTAGGGCTAGACCAATCACCAGCTGCGGGTTCGAGAATTCTTCCCGGTGGACACATAGCGGTGAGATTTGGGCGATGAACTCGCCGCAGATTTGCGCAGATTAACGCTGATCAAATTATCCTGCGAACCGTTAGAGAAACGGTTGATTACAACTTATGTTTTTCAATCTTACTTCATCCAGAGTTAGATCAGCTTGTTTTCGTTGTACGGGTCACGCTTGCATAAGTGGATAGTGTATCGTGTGTTTCAACACGCATTCAATCATCTGAGTCAAACACAGTGCGCTTTTTCAGGGAATAGGGATCTCTCGCTACGCTCGAGACAAGGTGATCATATAAACATCTCTTCGTCTTCCACGCTCTCGCTGTTATTTCTGTGGCGAGGCTGGTTTGACTTAAAGAATGACATGCCTACATTCAATGCAGAAACAATGGCGCGGACGCGCCGCATAGGTGAGAAAACTTTGTGTTGCAGTAATTCGGAAGTGGCTTCAACTTTTTGTGCAGCGTTGATCACGAAGTCGTCCAGGCGGGCCGCCTGCATACGCGCGCGCTCGGCAATTTCAGTTGTGGCCTGTCCAACATTATTTACATGCGTGCGGACAGAAGCCGTGGTTTCTGCCAGGTTCGTGGTGATTTCCGCAATTTTGGGTTTGGCATCGTCAAGAATAGCGGCGGCGACGGTAAGTACTGGAGTGGCCTGCTGTTCCAGCCGAGTAGCAATCCCTTCCATGCGCTCTGAGGTCTGCCGCAGGCCCTTGTACAAGGCAAACAGAATTACCATCTGCAAGACAATGGCGACTGCGGCAACAACCACAAAGATTGTAATGACAGTATTGTCCACTGAGAGATGAGCTCCTTAGCCCTTCTTGCCCTCGCCGGCTGCTTCACGATATGCCTGGCGGGTGGCGTCAATAGCTGAGCTGATCTGCTCTTTTTTCTGGCTTACCACGTCTTTGCCGCGGTCCACCCATTGGTTGACCGTCTCACGGGCATCTTTGCTGCGGCTCTTCAGGTATTCCGCGCCTTCACCCGCTGAGTTCTTAATAGCGTCGCGGGTTTCGCGTCCGGAGCGAGGAGCGTAAAGCACTCCCATCAACGCGCCAAAACCAAGTCCAGCCAGGAACCACAAGAAACTGTTGCTGTTATCTCTATCCGACATCAGTCGACCTCCACAATCTAAAGATGTTATCACCCAGCGTTAATGCTTACAAATGGACGAAAGGCCAGTGTGAGCAACGACGAATGACCGTGCTGCCAGTCAATCATCAACTTGTGATTCATTATCCAGCCCAAATAAGATACTACTTCAGTAGTACCTTATAGAGTATAATTATCTTATGAAAGAGAAGACATCCGTTACGCTTTCCCCTGAGGTTTTAGCGGGAATTGACCGGCTGGCTGGGACAAAGCATTCTCGTTCGGCTGTTATCGAGCGTGTTTTGCGGCGCTATCTGCGAGAGAGAGCGCGCAAAGAAGTTCAAAAGCGGGATCTGGCGCTCCTCAATAATGCTGCGGATATTCTGAATCTTGAAGCTGCGGACATATTGGATTATCAGGTGGTTGACGAGTAAGAAATGCCGAGGCCAGAATGAAACGCGGAGAAGTATACAGGGTGCATAAACCGGGAGGCGATACCAAAGAATATCGGTTTTTCGTTGTTGTCAGCCGGCAAATTCTAATTGATTCCAAATTCTCTACCGTAATCTGTGCGCCAGTATTCTCCAATGGCCAGGGGCTCTCCACGCAGGTTGCCATTGGTATGGATCAAGGCTTAAAACATGACAGCTGGATCATGTGTGACAACCTGATAAGCTTGCGCAAAGCTGAACTTTCACACTACGTATCACTGCTTCCTCCTCTGAAAATCGCTGAGCTTGGTCGCGCATTGCGTAACGCTCTTGATCTCCAGTAAAGCTATTCATCCCCAAAAAACCTGACAGGGCGGTTCCTTCCAGCTTACGTTTACATCTTCTTTACATTGTTCTGCCAGCCATTTTACCCAGCCTCACCATAAACCATGTTCAGATGGGAGCATCACATTTTCAAAAGGCGGTGACACGGATGGCAGCCCAGACTCAGGTGGCTTTCTTGAATGAAAGCATTTCTCCGGGACCGGTAGAGACGGAACCGAAACGTATCAGAACAGTTGTAGTCGATGATTCCCCCACGTTTTTGCAAGTCACGTGCGAGCTTCTGGAACTTGATCCCTTGATTGATGTGGTAGCGCGCGCCGGAAAAGGCGGCGAAGCCATTGAGACAGTTCTTAAGTTGCAACCGGAACTGGTCCTGATGGACGTGAATATGCCCTATCTGGACGGGCTTACGCTGGCATGGTTTTTCACACGCAGGTTTCCCATAGCGCGGGTTGTGCTCATGTCCACGGACAATACACCTGAGCTTCTTGAAGCCTGCGAAGAGGCCGGCGCATTTGATTTTGTACACAAAGAAAACTTTCGGCAGGAATTTGGTTCTGTCATACAACGCCTTAGCAATCATTTAAAAGTACAAGCTGCACAAGCGTAAGAAAGTGAACGGCTTTATACATAGTTTTTGGGCACCCAATCGAGCAGTACGGAGCAAAACAACTCAAATGAGAACTACCCTTGTAAAAATCGTTACCTTCCTTGCCATGGCCAGCATGTTTGCCACGGCGCAACGCAAAGGTCCGCCTGATCCGGCACAGATGGTCCAACACCAAGTGGGCTTTCTCACCCGGCATTTATCGTTGACCACACAGCAACAGCAAGAGGCCACCACCATCTTTACTGAGGCTGCGAACAACGGGAAAACGTTCCACGATCAGATGAAGACCGCGCACCAGAACCTGCAAGCGGCCGTCCAGAAGAATGATGCTGCCGGCATTGAGCAGGCTTCCAACGCGATTGGCACCATGATGGGGCAAATGACAGCCGCCCACGCGAAAGCGGATGCAGCGTTCTACCAGACTCTGACACCTGATCAAAAGACCAAGATGGATGAGCTGAAATCTCACCACGGCGGGCCAGGCATGCACCACATGCACGGTCACGGTGGGATGGGCGGGCCGGATGGACCGCCGCCGGGGGCATCTTTATAGGATTGTCTCCGCAAGAGAACAGGCTGGCTCGTCGTTCTCCTGGGCCTTTAGAGCTTGCCTGTTCTCTGGTTTTTACCAACCTTTTCCTTGGATAGACGGCGAATCCCTTTACAAAGTCTTTACAAAGGCTTGGCCGGAGATTTACCCATAGGCAAGCGTGATCTGGGTAAACTTTAAGCTTAAGAGAAGGTGTTCAAAAATGTCGTTAGGAACGGTTGTTCTTACTACCAGCCCACGCAAAATCACAACGCGCTTTACAAGGAAAAGAACCTTGGTTGTGGATGATTCCGCCACCATCCTGCATGCGATTTGCACACTGCTTGAGCATCACGAAATTGTTGAGATATCTGGCAGAGTAGAGAGCGGCCAGGAGGCAATTGATGCCTCTATCACGCTCAAGCCTGACTTGGTGCTGATGGATGCGGATATGCCTGGAATGAGTGGGCTTAGAACATCGCTTCTGCTATCGCAATTGATGCCTGAAACCCGGATTATCCTGATGTCCATGGATGCCAGCCCGCAATTCAAGGCGGCTTGCGCTGGGTGCGGCGCCAGTGCCGTAATCTACAAACCTAAATTCCTGCGGGAGCTAAGCACCTTATTGCAACGGCCTTTGCGTGGTCCAAGATTAGCTGCACATATATAAAGACTGGCTGCGCATATAAATAATTAAGAAGAGGTAAAACTTCAGGAAAATTTGGCCCCGGCACTTATGTCCAGGCCACTATAATAAGTAAGAGACAGGTCGATGTTTCCCCTCTAGAGCGTGCGATTTACGGCGTATCCGGCATCTTCCAGTTGAAATCATGCAGTTAGAATCATGACAAAGCCACAGACAAGAGAACGCCTTCTCCAATGGATCGTCGTGCCGGCCATGGCAACGGTATTGATTGGGCTCGCAGTCCTGCAATATCGATGGAGCGGTCAGCTCAGTGAGGCCAGCCGCACACAGATGCAATCGAATTTGCAGCGCTCTCTGATGGGCTTTCGTATGGATTTTTCCAAGGAATTGGGTGCCGCAGCTATAGAGATCAGGTCAGTGGTGGATGGTTCAAGTACCATCCTGCCGGCAGAGCTGAAAGAGCAGTTTCATCACTGGCAGCAGACCTCGGCCCATCCCAACCTGGTTTCACACATTTATCTATGGCAGGATCCGGGAAAGCAGCAGCCCCTGCGCTTTGATCCCCAAAGCGATCAGTTTGAGCGTGTGCCGTGGCCCGAGGAATTTGATCCCATGCAGAAACGCTTGCTGGAGGTTACAGGAGCGTTCCATCCGTCAACCGGTGAGCAAGATATGCCAATGATGCGGCGTGAGGAGCGCCGTCATTCAGGTTTTGGCCCTTCGCACAATTTTGGCGGTAATCGGCGTATGGATGGCCGTAACCGAGGTTCGGGGATGCACGCGCGCCTGACCGATACACTGATTCCCTGGGCCGTTGATCAATCCGTGCCAGCGCTTGCTTATCCAGTGCGCCGGCGTGGTATTCCAGGAGGCACTGGGCCTGAGGTTACGTGGCTTATCATCCAACTGAGTCCTGGCGTGCTGGCAAAGGAAATTTTTCCTGAGCTGGCGCAAAAATACTTCAGCACCTCTGCTGGTATGGAATACCACCTGGCTGTGCGCGGCGCCGGCAAAGATGGGCAGAATGTTCTTTATTCTTCTGATTCAGGCTTTGGTGAAGATATCAGCCTGCCCGTGGATGCCACCTTGAATCTTATTGGTCCTCCATTCGGACGGAGCGGACCTCCAGATTCCGGGATTGAATTTTTTGCCTCGCCCCTGCGGGCAATGCAGGGCGACCGCGCTACTCAGGCAGATGATCGGCGCGGTGGCGCACCAGAGCGACTGACCAGGTTTGAGCCATTTCATTATGCAGACAGCCGCAGCACCTGGCAGATTACAGCCAAGCACAAGAGCGGATCCGTTGAGGCCGCTGTGAGCGGGTTGCGGCGGCGGAACCTGATGGCCAGTTTTTTTGTTCTGGGAGTGCTGGCCATCACCATGGGTTTGATCCTGATGGCCAGTCAGCGGGCGCGCAGGCTGGCAAGACTGCAAATGGACTTTGTTGCCGGAATCTCACATGAATTGCGTACACCGCTGGCAGTGATTTCTTCCGCCGGAGAAAACATTGCTCATGGCGTGGTGGAAGACAAGCAGCAGCTTGTCCGTTACGGTAATTCGATTGTGAAGCAGACCAGGCAGCTGACCCAACTGGTGGAGCAGGTCTTGTTGTTTGCTGCCTCGCAGAAATCCGAGCGGCAGTATGGACTCGGTCCCGTAAGTGTTGCTGAAGTAGTGGATGCTGCTCTGGAAGGGACAAGCGCAACAGTCGCGGCTGCCGGATTCACTGTTGAGCGTCAGGTAGAAACAGGATTGCCGCCGGTGAATGCCGATTTCACTGCGCTGGTTCGAAGCCTGCAGAACCTGATCACCAATGCTGTGAAGTATGGCGGAGAAAATCGCTGGCTTCGCGTTTCGGCCACGTCAATTAAAGATAAAGGCCGTACTGGTGAAATCGAACTCACAGTGGAAGACCGGGGCATCGGCATTGGCAGAGATGAGATCAAGCACATCTTTGAGCCGTTTTATCGCAGCCCGTCAGTGAACGAGTCCGGGATCCATGGCACCGGACTAGGCTTGCCCCTGGCGCGGACCATTGTGGAAGCCATGGGCGGCCGTCTCACAGCGCGGAGCGAATTGGGCAAGGGAAGTTCTTTTGTCATCCATCTTCCGGCAACAGACGATCGAAAGCCGGCGGAAGCCCAAACTCGAAGCCCGGCAAACAAGCCTGTGGTCGACAAACCAACTGGCGCGGAGCCAGGATTCTCTTCATGACAGAACACATTTTGCTGGTAGAAGACGAAGAAGACCTGCGGATGACGCTTACTGACCGCCTCAAGGCGGAAGGCTATTCGCTGGACGCCGCCGCCGACGGCGAAGAGGGATTGCGCAAAGCCGTGGAGGGCGCTTACGACCTAATTGTTCTGGATGTAATGCTGCCCAAAAAAAATGGCTTTGACGTTTGCCGTGACATTCGCAAAGCTGGAATCGTTACGCCTATCCTTATGCTTACGGCGCGCGGCCAGTTAGTAGATAAAGTTCTGGGTCTGAAGATTGGCGCGGACGATTATCTCACCAAGCCTTTTGAAGTTCTTGAATTGCTCGCTCGTATTGAAGCCCATATCCGGCGTGGCGCAGTGCCGCCAAAAGATGCTGACGTGCTGCAATTCGGTCCGCTTAGGATTGACCTGAAAGGCACAACGGTCTTCCGCAACAGCAAGGTCGTGCCGCTCTCCGCACGCGAATACCGCCTGCTGCGTTACTTTGCCCACAATCCCGGCACCACGCTTTCACGTGAAGTATTGCTCAAAGAAGTCTGGGGTTACAGCGAAGAAACTTTTACCCGTACTGTGGACGTACACGTAGGCAGCCTGCGCCAGAAACTGGAGAAAGATCCCAAGCAGCCAGCCATGATCATCACCGTTCCCGGGCTGGGATATAAGTTCGTCGCCTGAGCGCGTCGGCGGCCAGTCTGTGCCGAGGTAAATTCCCAGTTGCATCAATGTAAAAAGCGTGTAAAGCCTATGGACTTCAGACCTCAACGGCGCAAAAATCAGTTTCATGCCACAAGAACTGTGTCTGCGGGGAAGAGAGCTTTATTCTAAAGCTTCGCTTGCGGATGATGTGTTCAAAACCCGGCTGCTCCAGTTTTTTGCCAGCACCAAAAAAGACGACCAGGAGATGAAGCAGATTGAAATCCTGGGCGCAAGCCACAGAGAAGCGGACGAAGCTTTCCATCGGCACAAACGCTTTTGCCAGATTTGCGCTGAGATGCATGTGGTGTCACGTTACGTCGCTGCCGATTAGATCCTTCCAGCAATATTTCCAACCCACCTGGCTCTTGAGCTCTTTTTGCAGACGATTCTGGTCAATGCAGAAGAATCACCAAGGCCCGGGTCATCCCCTACTCGAGCCCTGGGTTTAGCCCATCTAAAAGCGGGGAAGTGGGCTAACGCTAACTTCAACCGGTCCGTGCGGAGCGGCATTAGAACAAAATTCAACTCACATGATTTGCTGGGCCGGGGATTGCGATTGCTCGAGCGTTTTACGGGCGGTATTCAGCACATTGCGCAGCCCCTGGGCCTCATTTTCAGAAAGCCGCAAAGTCACTTGTTCGCGACATACCAGGTAATAAAAGCCGTCGGTGGCGTGGCTGGCGCAAAATGATCCCGGGCCTAATGAAAATCCGCTGCCGCCACCATCAAGGACGTCCGTGAGGCATTCCAATGCACAAGCCAATTCAGCGCGGTCAAGATGCAGGCTTACGGACCGGCCCCAGCGAAGGCAAACGTGTCCAAAAGGGCAGACGTTACATTGCATAAGGAAATCTCCAGATAGGTGCAAAAGATGGACAAATAGCGGCCAGATATTGAAAATGAAATTGAATTTCATTTTCAATATATTGGCAGACCCTTTCGCACTTTGAATTTGCCATGATCAAAAACGCACTCCGGGTATGGGAAAAATAAGGTGAAGCATGTTCGCTTGTTTGGGATGAGAATGCAACTCAGTTGCATCTGGCAGTGAGCATCCTCTATTCAAAATGACTCAATGTGCATTGTCAATAGAAGTGGAAAAATTCTGTTGCAAGTGAGTTGCAATTAGATGCAAACTTGACGGAGAAGGAGCCCACCCGAATATGCCTTTGCCTCAAACCGAATTTCCCGGATTCCTGCAATCCAAGTTAATGGAACGGGGTATTCGCTTGACCCGCCAGCGCCGCGCAATTCTAAGCATTATGGAGACAGCAAAGCAGCACCTGGACGCAAGCCAGATCCTGCGTAAAGCGCGTAAACTCGATCCTGATCTTGATCGCGTTACGGTTTACCGTACGCTGGGGCTTTTAAAACGGCAGGGGCTAATTGACGAACTGGATCTGATGCATGTGCAGGGCGAACGGCATTTTTATGAGCGCCGCACCGGTCGAGATCACTTGCATATGACCTGTCTGCGTTGCGGAAAAGTCATCGAATTTGAGAGTCATTTATTAGAGAAATTAAAAACCACCGTCTCAACAGAGTGCAGCTTCAGTGTGGTGATTGCCCGGTTGGAGATTGGCGGCTACTGCCAAAGTTGCCGTACTTAAGGGGAAAAGCCGATAGCAAGATTCGTCGCTATCTGCTGAAATCAAAGGAGTAAGCGGATCTTTTAAGTTTTTGAGCCAGGCTGCGGACTAGAGTTTTTTCGATCCAAAATTATGTGCTCTGAGCCGGGCGAAATTGGATAATAATGAGCGTTACAAACGTCATATTGCTCCGGTTTCGTGATCTGACGTATCTTTAGATTTTGCTAATTCGCAGTTATTTGTACATGGAACTTACACTTAATCTCGTGTGGTTGGGAATTGGGGTCGTCCTGTTGGGACTTCAGTCTGCGCCTAAGTTTATGCACGCGGAACAGCGTCGCACCGGGATTGCTCTGCTCGCTTTGCTGTGCGTTATCTGCCTTTTGTTTCCGGTAGTTTCCATGACAGACGATCTCAACACCAGCTCGGTCGACCCGGAGACGGTAAAAGCGAAGCTGGTGCTGCTGCCGCATTTTCTGGTGGCAAGCAATGTATGGATGCTGGTTTATGATCCGAATCAGTCAGCTTACCGCCATGAAGTTGATGCACAGCCTGACTATCAGTTTCCGGTGTACTCATTTCTTTCGTTCCGGTTAACGCGGTGCCCCCCGCCGCATTTTGTTGATTCATGAAATGCCGCAAGTGAGGGTCCGCAGTTTAAAAGTTGGAAGTAAAAATCAATCGCACGACTGACGCAGAAGCCAGACACGCTCTGGCACACAGAGGAGCTTTATATGTTTGAAGGACTTATGCAACCGATGCACCTGTTGGTGATCTTGTTTATCGCGCTTTTATTCTTTGGGCCGTCAAAGCTTGGGGATTTGGGCAAAGGCCTGGGTGATGGTATCCGTCATTTCAAGAACGCGATGAGAGAAGGATCCGAGCCAGCCGCTGACAAAAATCAGCAGACTGCCGCTCCGGTTCAGGCACAGGTACAGGAACAGAAATAGCCGTAATAACAACCCAAACAGGCCAGCGCAGTCGCGCTGGCCTGTTTGCTTTTTGCTGAGTAAATTCAAGCGGTCTGATCAAGGCAACCTTAAAAACCTTCAAACATTACCGTTAAACACGCGCATTGCACCAATTAAGGTGAAGAAATCCGGTATATGGCTGAACGCCATTTAGAATGGTAAGTGGCTGAAACTCCTTGCGATGAAGAAGTTTTTGATATCCACGGTCGGCTACGCGGTAGATGGATTTTTTGACTAGGAAATAATGAAATCTTTTCTGGAAACAGTTCGCGAACGTGTTGTTATTTATGACGGTGCAATGGGCACGGAGATACAGGAGCGTAAT
Source organism: Candidatus Angelobacter sp. (assembly GCA_036496365.1). Classification (GTDB taxonomy): domain Bacteria; phylum Acidobacteriota; class Terriglobia; order Terriglobales; family Acidobacteriaceae; genus Angelobacter. The sequence continues at coordinate 15,069 of DASXLK010000188.1, forward strand.
CCTTCCCTGGATGACTTCTGGGGTAAGGAAAATTGCTCTGAAGTGCTGGTGCTGAGCCGGCCCGATATTATTAAAGATATTCACGCTGCATACTTCAAGGCCGGAGCAGACGTGGTTGAAACTAACACGTTTGGCGGCAGCCGCATTGTGCTGGGCGAGTTTGATCTTGCGGATAAAGTCCATGAGATCAACAAGCGCGCTGCCGAACTGGCGCGCGAGGTGGCGCGTGATTTTTCCGGCAGCGGCAAGCCGCGTTATGTTTCAGGTTCGATTGGCCCGGGAACTAAGCTGCCATCGCTGGGGCAGATCAGTTATGACGCTATGTTTCAGGCTTACGTTGAACAGTCATTGGGATTGATTGATGGCGGCGTGGACGTGCTGTTGATTGAAACCTGCCAGGACATTCTGCAGACCAAAATTTCTGTTGCTGCGGCGTTTGAAGCCATGAGGCAATTGGGCAAACGTGTTCCCGTACAGGCACAAGTAACGCTGCAGGAATCCGGCACGATGTTGCTAGGCACGGAAATCAGCGCGGCGGAATCCGCGCTGGAGCCTTTTGATTGTGAAATTGTTGGGCTGAACTGCGCCACTGGCCCCAAAGAAATGAACGACGCAGTGCGTTACCTGGCGCACAATGCACCGAAGGAAATTTCCATTCTGCCGAATGCCGGCTTGCCGGAAAATGTTGGCGGTGTGGCGCATTACCGCCTTACGCCGCAGGTGCTGGCGGAATATCATAAGAAATTCATCACAGAGTATGGCGTCCGCATTGTTGGCGGATGCTGCGGCACAACGCCCGTCCATATAAAAGCTGTGGCTGATCTTTGCGCAAATCTGGAGCCAGCCAAGCGCGATGTGCAAATTACTCCATCAGCTTCCAGCGCTTACGCCAGTGTACCGCTCGACCTTGACCCCAAGCCGCTGATCGTGGCAGAAGAAATGAATACCACCACGCGGGTTGAGCATTTCAAGAACATGGTCCGCGAAGGCAAGTATGACGACATTCTGGCGCTGGCCAAAAAGCTGGTGACGGAAGGCTCACACATGCTGGATCTCTGTTGCGCCATTGTGGGCGAGGACGAGAAGGCTTATATGAGCTCGATCCTTGAAAAGGTGGCCACGCGTGTGCCTGCGCCTGTGCTCGTGGATTCAACGGAAGCAGATGTAATTGAAGAAGCGCTGAAACGCATTCCAGGTAAAGCTATTATCAATTCCATCAATCTGGAGGATGGCGAGAAACGCACATCCAAAGTGCTGCCCATGGCCAAGAAGTATGGCGCTGCTGTGATCGCCTTAACGATTGATGAAGATGGCATGGCGCTGACAGCGGAGAAGAAAGTCGCCGTGGCCAAGCGGATCTTCAAGTTGGCAACAGAGAAATACGGCATCCGCCCAGTCGATTTGATCTTTGATGCTCTCACGCTCCCAATCTCCACCGGCCAGGATGACTACCGCACGGCGGGAATTGAAACGCTGAATGCCCTGAAAGGCATCAAGCAGGAACTGCCTGACGTAAAGACGATCCTTGGCGTGAGCAACATTTCATTCGGCTTGAACACCTACGCTCGGCGTGTGCTGAATAGCGTCTTCATGAAAGAGGCCGTGGACTACGGGTTGGATATGGCGATTGTGAACTATGCCAAAATCTATCCTTTATATAAGATCCCGGAAATTGAAGTGGATCTGGCGCGCAAGCTGATTTATTACGATAAATCGGGCGGCGATCCGCTGCAGGTCTACATGCAGCATTTCACGGGGCTGGATAAACAGCCACAGGCTGAAGCTGCGCCGCTGGAAACGCTTTCGGTGGAAGACAAACTGAAGCGTTGCATTATCAATGGCGAAAAAGCCCTGGGAGACGGCGCGCAAAAGCAAACGCTGGAGCAGATTCTGGATGACGCCTTACTGAAGTATTCACCGCTGGAAATTATTAACACAGTTCTGCTCGATGGCATGAAGACCGTGGGCGAACTTTTTGGCGCGCGCAAAATGCAGCTCCCATCGGTATTAGATTCCGCTGGCGTAATGAAGCAGGCGGTCGCCTATCTTGAACCCAAGATGGAGAAGAAAGAAGGCAACCAGAAAGGAACCCTGGTCCTGGCCACGGTAAAGGGCGACGTTCATGACATCGGCAAAAATCTTGTAGACATTATTCTCACGAATAATGGCTACAAGGTTGTGAATCTGGGAATTAAGCAGCCGTCAGATTCTATTATTGCCGCTGCCAAACAGCACAACGCTCATGCCATCGGACTCAGCGGGCTGCTTGTGAAGTCGACACTGGAGATGAAGTATGTAATCCAGGATTTGCAGGCGCAGGCGCTGGACTATCCCGTGATCTGCGGAGGCGCCGCACTCACGCGGAAATACGTTGAAGACGACTTGCGGAAAGAATACTCAAATGCCGTGTTCTATGCCGACGACGCTTTCACCGGTCTCCACCTGATGGATGATCTAACCACGGAGAATGGCGCTCGAGAAAAGCGACTGCAGGAAGGTCGTACGCGAAAAGAATTTGCCAAGACGACGCTGGTCGCGGGCGGCGAGTCGTCAACCAGCACCGAGAGGTCGCCCATCGTGCTGCCCCCGCCGAACATTCCGGTGCCGCCGTTTTATGGCGTTCGTGTGCGCAAGGATTTTGACCTGAACGAAGTTTTCAAATACATCAACCACACGGCGCTGTTCAAGAACCAGTGGCAGTTGAAGACGGCGTCGCAGGCGGACTATCTGCGGATAGTGGAAGAAAAGTATGTACCCATTCTTTCTGAGCTCCAGAAAGAAGTGGTGGCAAAAGGCTGGTTTGAACCCAAAGTAGTGTACGGCTATTTTGGCTGCTATTCGGAAGGAAACGATGTCCTGCTCTTTGATATGCCGGAAACCCGCAATGTGATCCAGCGGTTTACCTTTCCGCGCCAGCGCGAAGGACGAAAGCTTTCTATCGCTGATTTCTTCGTGCCGAAAGACTCAGGGAAGTATGATGTGATCGGGCTTTCCGTGGTGACCATAGGCGGCCGCGCTTCTGAGGAAACCAGGAAGCTCTTTGATGACGGTGAATTTACTAAATATCTATATCTCCACGGACTGAGCGTTGAAACGGCAGAGGCGCTGGCTGAACTGTTCCACAAGCAGATTCGTGAAGAATTGGGCATCGCCGGAGAAGACGCGCCGCGGGTTGGAGACCTCTTCCACCAGAAATATCGCGGCTCGCGTTATTCCTTTGGCTATCCTGCGTGCCCCAACCTGGAAGACCAGACAAAGCTTTTTGCCTTACTCAGGCCGGAAGAGACAATTGGTGTGCATCTGACTAGCGGTTTCCACATGGAGCCGGAGCAGTCAACCTCGGCAATTATCGTCCATCATCCGCAGGCCAAGTATTTTGTAGTTTAAGGCGCGAAGCGTGTGTCTCTATCGACACGCGCGTCTATGCTTTGACACGCCAGGCGATACTCAAAGCCAGCAACCCTGCGCCATTCGCTTTGCCATTACTGGTTATAGGCTTGCAATGTGTTAGCGCGGAATGCCACATGTCCAGCCAAACGCCAAAGCGAGAATCGAAAAATATTTCTAAGTTTGTCCACACGGACAAGTTGAGATGTATATTCTCATCTTCACCCAGAATGAAATTTTTCTCCCGGCTGAAATGGCGTTATGTGGTTGCCACCGTGCTGCTCCTGGCTTTTGGCAGCGCAGGACTCGTGATTTGGCGCGCGCAACGAGCTTTCAAGACTGCCACCGTCGAAGTGCAATCGCAGCAGACAATACATTTTTCTATCCGCAACCTGGCTCCAGTCAACACTAGTTTCGAATGGATCAATGCTCCGGAAGCATTTACCGGTGCGGCGGCTTTCAAGGGCGAGTTTTACCTTTGCGGCGCTTCCGGCCTGTTTCGCTATGACGGCCACGGAACTCTGCTCAAGCATTATCGCCCAGGACAAGACCTGCCTTCCACGCCGTTGTTGCGGATGTCCACTGGTGTATTAAAGGATGCAAAAGAGCCGGAGCTATTGATTGCGACACTCACAGAAGGCGTGCTGGCATTCAATGGGGCCAGCTTCCGTCAATTATTTCCCGCCGACGCAGACGCTAGATCCATTACGTCGCTCCTGCCGCTCCGTTCCGGGCAATTGCTGATTGGAACACGCAAACGTGGCGTGCTTGTCTATGATGGCGCTTCACTCCAGAGTTTTCATCCAGCGCTGGCGGCATTGCATGTCACGGAGCTTGCCGGTAGCGACGCTGATTTGTGGGTTGGTACGCAAGACCAGGGAGTGGTGCACTGGCAGGCCGGACGCGCAGAAACTTTTACTGAAGCTCAGGGCATGCCGGATACACAAGTTTTCTCCATCGCCTTGGCAAATAGCAAAGCTTATGTTGGCACAGCAGTTGGCATCGCCGAGTTTGAAAGTGGACGCTTTGTCCGCGTGCTGGCTTCAGGATTGTTTGCTCGTACGCTCTACGTAAATGGCACAACTCTTCTTGCGGGTGGAAGCGGAGAGGGAATTATTGAAATTGATACCGAGCCGAAGCGTATGCAAGGTCTGCTGCATCCGGCAACGCGTTCCATGTCTGATGCGCAACAGATTCTGGCTGAAAATGACACTCTCTATGTGGTAACTCATGACATGCTTTACCAGAAAGATGGTCACCACGGAGGCTGGCGCCGCGCGCTCTCGTCCCCCGGCGCAACATTGGCTGATCGCAATATTTCAGCGCTCGCCGTTGATGGCGCGGACCGGCTTTGGGTGGGCTATTTTGATCGTGGCCTTGATCTATTTGAACCCAATCTGCGGAATGCCACCCATATAGAAGATGACAATGTTTTTTGCGTAAACCGTATTGTGCCGAATTCGGCTGCGGGAACTATTGCGGTAGCCACGGCGAACGGTCTGGTTATGTTTGACGAGTCTGGTAAAAAGCGGCAGGTGCTTGGCCGCACGGACGGTCTTCTGGCTGATCACGTGACAGATGCCGCTCTTTACGGCAATGGCATGGTTCT
>DASXLK010000189.1:0-3279 GCA_036496365.1 Candidatus Angelobacter sp.
ATGGGCCGGATAGGTTATCGCCGGTTTGGCGGCTGGCATGACAAAGTTCTTCCCCGCCCAGGCGAGCAAGGAAAAAATGGAAATGATCGCCAATCCCAAAGATATGCGTCGGAACATGCACATGGATTATAGGATGCGGCGCCGCAATCTGCGCGAGAAAGAATGGTGCATTCTTTAGGTGAGTGAATAAGATGGCCTTACAATGTCCCTTCCGGAATGTATCTCCTTTATAGCGCGCTGCTGACAGCTGCAATGGTGCTCGCCATGCCCTTCTGGCTCTGGCAGATGCTGCGCCATGGTAAATACCGCACTGGATTCGGCGAGCGGTGGGGTAGAGTCCCACGGCGCATATTAGAGCAACCCGTTCAGCCGACAATTTGGGTACATGCTGTTTCCGTCGGCGAAGTATTGGCGGTCAACGGTCTGATCGAAAAACTACGCTTAAAATTTCCGGGCAATCGCATAGTGGTTTCGACCACTACCGATACGGGTCAGAAACTTGCGCGGGAACGATTTGGCGAGCAGAACGTTTTCTATTTCCCGCTCGACTTTGCCTTCGCCATCCGCCCGTATTTAAAAGTATTAAAGCCAAAACTGGTGATTATGGCCGAGACTGAGTTTTGGCCCAACCTTCTCCGGTTGGCCCATGCGAGTAGTGCCAAAATCGTGGTGGTCAATGCTCGAATATCGGACCGTTCGTGGCCGGGATATCGCCGCTTCAAATCACTTTTGCGCGGTGTCCTCCAGCATATCGACTTGTTTCTGACGCAAACCGAAGAAGACAAGCACAGACTATTGGATATCGGCGCTCCTGAAAGTCGCGTGCAAGTCAGCGGAACTTTGAAATTTGATGCGCCTGAGCCAACAGAACCAGCCATCTTGGCGGAATTGAAGATGGTGCTGGTCATGGAAGGCGCTGGGCCGGTGGTGGTTTGCGGCAGCACAGTAGAAGGCGAAGAAGTTTTGCTGGCTCCAGTTTTTGCCAAGTTATTTAAGCAATATCCGCAAGCCGTCGTGTTGTTGGCTCCGCGCCATCCTGAACGCTTTGACTCAGTTGCTGCTTTGTTGGAGCAACAACACCTTCGCTTTGTTCGCCGTTCACAGTGGTCGGGTAGTGGGGTGACAGGTTTGATATTGCTGTTGGACACTATCGGCGAACTCTCAGCGCTTTATGCCCTAGCTGACGTGGCATTCGTGGGCGGAAGCCTGGTGCCTCGCGGAGGGCATAATATTCTGGAGCCTGCACGCTACGGAGCAGCCATCGTGGTAGGTGAGCACACAGAAAATTTTCGTGACATTGTGGAGTTGTTCTGTAGACAGGATGCACTTCTGACTACGAATCCGAATGATCTGGAGAAAGATCTACTGGGACTGGTGGCGGATGAACCCCGCCGTATAGCTCTTGGACAGCGAGCTGCTGAAGTATTACAGACACAAAACGGCGCAACCGAGAGAACTCTGGCAGCAATTTCGGAATTACTGCATTAATTGAATTTGCTCAGTAACATCATGTGATACGTCGTAACAGCGTCCTGATACGAAAATCTCAATGAGTCTGCCGGCAAGCACTTTGTTAAGTCATATTTTTGCGACCGGAGTCAGCGTGCGCAACGCGCTGTACACTCGCCAAATCCTGCCTGCGCGTCGCCTCTCAGGAGCTGTGATTAGTATTGGCAATCTTTCTGTTGGTGGCTCCGGCAAAACCCCTTTCACTATTGCTCTGGGCGAGTTGCTGAAGGCGAGAAATATTAAATTTGATGTCTTGTCCCGTGGTTATGGACGAAAAACAAAAGGTGTCTTGGAAGTGAATCCTTCTGGCTCGTCTCGTGACTTTGGGGACGAACCTCTGCTCATTGCCCGACGGTTAAGCGTGCCGGTCATTGTCGGCGAGGATCGCTATCAGGCGGGCTTGGCGGCGGAGAAAAAGTTCGGGACCAATTTTCATTTGTTAGACGACGGCTTTCAGCACCGTGCTCTCCATCGTGATTTCGATATTGTTCTGGTGACTCCGGATGATTCACGCGACCGCCTGCTGCCTGCGGGAAGACTCCGCGAACCGATAACCGGGCTCAAGCGGGCCGATGCGGTTGCGCTGATGAGCGGTGCGGCGAAAGAATCGTTCCCGCTGGATGGAAAGTTGGTATGGCAAGTGCGCCGCGGCATCGAGCTGCAAAATGTCCCATCCAGGCCGGTAGCATTTTGTGGAATTGCCCGCCCGCAAAATTTCTTCGCCCAGTTGCGGACTGCAGGAATCGAGCTGGCCGCCGAAGCCATTTACCGCGATCACCACGCCTACGAAGAAAAAGATATCCAGGAGCTGCTGCAAGTGCGTCAGCAAAGCGAGGCCAATGGCTTCGTCACCACAGAGAAGGACCTGATCAATCTAGGCCTACACCGCGCGGCTCTGGAGCCTTTATCGGTGATCCCGGTCAAATTGAAGATATTGGACGCAGCTAACGTTGTGGATACCATGCTGAGCGTGATAGAAGAACGAAGGCGCGGACGTGAGAAAATCAGCGTAACACCATGAACAAACATATCCCCAAAGAGACGGACCGGCTGCGGAAGATTGTAGAGTCATTCCCTAACGTCACAGTGACCGTGATCGGCGATCACGTGGCCGATGAATTTGTTTTTGGAGAAATTTCCCGGGTTTCGCGCGAGGCCCCGGTGCTGATCCTTCAACACCGCGAGCGCAGCATCACTCCTGGCGGCGGCGCCAATGCAGTAAATAATCTGGCTGACTTGGGAGTGAATGTGTTGCCGGTCGGAGTTGTGGGTGATGATGAAGCTGGACGCGTACTCCTCAAGGAATTCCGCCATAAACGGATTCCGGTGAGCGGCGTATTGAAAGACAAAAGTTATAGCACCGTCACCAAGACCCGGATTCTCGCGGGCATGACGCACACCTGGCGGCAGCAGGTGGTGCGCCTGGACCGTGAGCCCGCGCAGGAGCCCAACGCGCATCTTCGCCGTGAACTGGTGCTGGCCGCTAAAGAGTATGCGCGCGCCTCTGATGCAATGCTGGTCTCTGACTACGGTTACGGTGCGGCGACTCCCGCCATTCTGAATGCGATTCGTGAGCGCGGCCGTTTGGATAAGCTGCCCATCATTCTGGATTCTCGTCACCGCATGCTGCAATTTTCCGGAGTGACGGCCGCGACACCGAATGAGGCTGAAGTGGAAGAAGCATTGGGCGTGCGCATCGGCCAGGATTGGTCGAAACTTGCCTCTTCCGGTGCCCAAATCATGTCGCACATGAAATTGCAGTCGCTCTTG
>DASXLK010000190.1:0-25980 GCA_036496365.1 Candidatus Angelobacter sp.
CCCTGCGGCGTTACGATGTATGGCCGCATCCCCACGGCAACCTGCCCTTCCACCACCGGCAGCACATCGCGGGCGTATTCACAGGCATGGATCACGCGCCAGACTTTTGTGCGATGGCCACGGCTCACCGTTTCCGCCGTGCCGTTCGTCCCATTCTGCAGCCTGGTTTGCCGCCCTTGGTTCATTCAAAAGTCCCTGGAAATTGAGTTTATTAGGAAGAACCTGCGCTGGAAAAGCCTTGCCTTTACGAAACTTCCCTTCCTTCTTTCTTAGTCAGCTCGGAATAGCATTTCACCATATTGCGCCCGTCATGCTTCGCTGCATACAGCGCCGCGTCGGCAAATTCAATCAAGTCTCGTTTGAATTGTGCATCGGTATCGTACACGGCCACGCCAATGCTGATCGTCAAATGCTGAACGGAGTGCGGGGAGCCTGCAAAAAATTTGGCCTGGTCCACGGCACGGCGTAGCCGTTGCGCCACAAACACGGCCCCGGTTTCCGTGGTCTCCGGCAGGATAATCACAAACTCTTCTCCGCCGTAGCGCGCCACCGTATCCACTTCGCGCATATCTTTCATCAGAATGGAGGTCACATCGCGCAAAAGCTGGTCGCCCACGTGATGGCCAAAGGTATCGTTCAAAATCTTGAAGTGGTCAATATCAATCATCAGCAGCGCAAATTTCTGCTGCTTGCGCTCCGCGCGCTTGAACTCCAATTCCAGTTGCTGCTCGAAATATCCGCGCGTGCGCAGTCCGGTAAGGTAATCAGTAAAGGCAAACCGCAGCAGGCCTTCATTGGCATATTCGCGCGTGAGAAGATTTTCCGCCACCAGTGAGAGTATCCAAAGCAACTGCGCATCTTCCTTGCAGAATCCCGTGGTAGCGGAGCGGAAGAGCTGCATTGATCCCATCACCCGGTTGCTCACAAACAGCGGCACCACCATTGACGATCCGCCATCCAGCACCTGCAGCAGCGCATCCGATTGCACATTGTGTCCGCGCTCCACCAGCAGCGGCCGCCCATATTTGATGGCCCAGAAATTCAGGATGTTTCCGCTGGCAACCTCCTCGCGTGTAATTTTTTCCACGTTGCGTGAGACGCGCGGCTCCATCAGCTCACGGCTTTCATCCCAGAAGTAAAAAATGGCTTTATCAAATGGCGAGATATCGGCAGCCATGTCACAAAGCAGATTGAGCGTTGCGTCCAGTTGCATCTGGAGCCCAGTCAGCATGCTCATGCGCAGAATTACGTTTACGTCCGCCCACCTTTTTTGGATCGTTTCCGGACGCAGCTCTGAGAACACCTCAACCACGAATCTCTCTGGCGGAGAGGAGGTGTCAGCGGGTTCAGAGGAAGGCATTGGAAACATTTTTCTGACGGAACTCACGGCAGCAAGCACTCCAACCGGCATTTTGTGAGATGCCGCCACAGGCCTTGGGGAAACTTACGGAAGTGTGCTGTCGCTTTTATCTGCCTATGGCCGAATGTACAGGGTCTGGCCACGCCCCTGGCCCAGCCCCGCACCCGGTCTTGTGGAACAGCTAAAATCTATCCAAGAAATATGGATATCACCTTCTTCTTGCGGTTCGGCTGCCGCAAGTCTCAAAATCAAGAATCACAAGCTCATTTTAATAAAAGATCGTTCAATTTAAAGATCGTTAATCACCAGCCGTTAAATCGCTCCAGTTCCTAAGATCACAGCTCTCAAAATCAGAAGCCCGTTGATCTTTTTCTGGCTTTAGCGGGCTCTTCCCACTTTGGTCCGATCTTCCATCTGGCCACCGGCCTGTGCTCGAAACTCCTGCATTAGTAGAGTCCCAATGGCAGGCGAAAAATGGCGGACGACTCACTAGAATTATTGGCTGCTATTTTGTGTGGATTTTCCAATGGACGCTCACGAATAAGCGTTCTCCGAACGGACAACTCTCGCATGGAGTGTTCTTCATTATTTTCAAAGTTTGCTTGTGCAAATCTCTTGTGACTGTGCCACGGCAACCCCTCGCAACTTGAAAAATGCTGGTGCACCATCGTGTGGATAGCAAGCGCCCTCGCACACCATGGCTGATACAACCAATACAAATCAAATCAATGAAAACAAAAGGTTTCACGCATTAGATGTTGGCTGTGATGTTGTACAAGTCGGGCAACATTTGCGCGCCTGAACCAGCTACTTACGATTTCTGCATTTCCATGCACAGTCTCTGTTGCATTTCTTCCATTCTCGGCTTAGGATAGATTCAGTGCTGGAAAACCCGCTGGCACTGAACAAAAGCTCTTCCATGTAAAACTTCGCTTTCGTATTTAAATCACGCCGGCCCAAAACGTTTTTCCCACAGGAGAAGCACCCTCATGGCATGGTACGCATACTGCATCGTTGAGCAACAAGCGGTCCAAGGTGGTATCCGCGCTCGTCGCCCCGTCCCCGTAGAAGGTCTTAAAGGTATCGCTGACGCTCAGATATTTGCATATCCCAGCGGAGATTTTTCAGTCCTGGTGAGTGAATATATTCCCACCGGCGACCTTGGCCAGAAGGCCCTGTTACAGCATGCACACGTGGTCAGCGAGTGCTTTAAACGCACCACCGTGCTGCCGTTTCGGTTCGGAACAGTCTTTGATACTGATGAAGCGCTTCGTCGCGCCGTCCGCATCAATCGCAAGACCTTCCTGGAGAGCGTAACCAAGCTCAAAGGCAAGGCGGAGATGCATCTAAAGCTGCTGATTAAAGACGGTTCGCTGCGTGAAGCCCTGGAAGAAATTGAGCTTCCAGACTCTGTTGGCAGTGAATATCTGAGCAAACTGCGGGAAAAGGCCGTCCGGCAACGTGAGCGCCAGACCAAAGCGCGCGCCCTTTCCGTTCAGGTACACAAGATTTTTTCCCCGCTCGACCAGGATGTTTGCTGCCGCAAGATCGATTCAGGGGGCATGTTGATTGACATCGCCCATCTCATCGACCACAAAAAAGTTGAGAAATATCAGAACCGCTATCAAATGGCCACGCGCCATCTGCCTGGAATTGAAGTTGTCATGAGCGGCCCATGGCCGCCTTACCACTTCATCTCCGGCAAAAGGTCTTCCTAGTTAGGCTTGGCGGGGCCGGCATTAACTATTTTTAAAGTTGAATCAGCAAAGGGACGGGAAACCGCCCCTTTTTGCTATTTACGGGCCAATTCATCCAAAACAAGCTCCGGGTAGGCATCCAAATACCTGAAAATGGAATCGGAGTACAATATCTTTGGGCCGCAAAGGATTGTCTGGCCCGGTTTAGCCCCCTTGTTTTTTAACATTCTGACGTTTTTGACAATTTTTTTGACACTTATAGTTTTGGCGGTTTCCAGCTTGGCTTTTTCGCTCTCTCCCTCCCTTGGAAAGAGAGCAGGTTTGTGTGCTGTCAGGAGTTGTGAATGACCCCGAAGACCCGCGTGCTGATCGTGGATGAAGATGTGACCATGGCCAAGTATCTGGCCGCTCACCTGACACGCCGCAATTTTGAGGTCACAGTAGCCTCCAGTGAGCAGGAAGCCTTGCGCGTTTTTCGCTCCTTTGATCCAACGCTCGTCCTGGTGGAAACTTCCATGGAAGGTGAAGGCGGCACGGAAACCTTGCAGCGACTGAAACAGCTAAAGCCGGCCATCGCTATCATGGTGCTTTCTTCCAACAAAGACCCTGAATTTATCTTTAGAGCTTCCAAGCTGGGCGCGGACGACTTCATCAGTAAGCCGGTTGATCCCAAGGACCTGGATGAGCGCATTGGAAAAGTATTGGATAGCCAGCGGCTCTCCTCTGAAGTAACGCAGCTGCGCGACCATGTGCGCCGCCAGAGCGATTTCACCATGCTCTTTGGCACCAGCCCCAAAATGATGGAAGTAAAAATGACCATTGAGCAGGTAGCTGACACCACGGCCACAGTGCTTGTCCGCGGCGAAAGCGGCACCGGCAAAGAAGTGGTGGCGCGCATGGTTTATGCCGAGTCCTCGCGCTGTGACAAGCCATTTGTGAAAGTGAACTGTGCTGCTATCCCGCATGAACTGCTGGAAAGCGAGCTCTTTGGCTATGAAGCCGGCGCTTTTACCGGCGCCAACCGGCAAAAGCTGGGCAAGTTCGAACAAGCCAATGGCGGTACTATTTTCCTCGACGAAATCAGTGAAATGCATCCTGCCTTGCAGGCCAAGCTGCTGCATGTTTTGCAGGACCATGAATTTTCCCGCTTGGGCGGCAAGCGTGATGTTCAGGTAGATGTGCGGGTCCTTGCGGCTACCAATAAGCCGCTGGAGCGCGCGGTGGAAGAGGGCGTATTTCGCGAGGATCTTTTCTATCGCCTGAACGTAGTCACCATCCATATTCCTCCGCTGCGGGAACGGCGCGAGGAGATCCCGGTTTTCCTGAAGTATTTTTTGGAAAAATACAGTGAGCACTATGGCAAGAAGCCTTCCATGTTCAGTGAATACGCAGTGACCCGCATGATGGAATATGCGTGGCCTGGCAATATCCGCGAGCTGGAAAATATGGTGAAGCGCTATGTGATTGTGGGCAATGAGGCGCAGATCATTCGTGAGCTCTCCACGCACAAGCCAATCGTAAGTTCCTTTGGTGGCGCGGGCGCGCAAGTTGCAGCTCCCGCGGCGTCTCCTGCAGTCCACTCCGGCAACGGCACAGAGATGGAGATGCCATCACTGTTAGAGATCGGACGGCGCGCTGCCATGCAGGCAGAGCGTGAAGCTATTGAGCGCGTTCTGGCCCAGACGCGCTGGAACCGTCGCCAGGCTGCCAAGATCCTCAAGATCAGCTACAAAGCTTTGCTCAACAAAATGAAGGCCATGGAGGAGCAGACTAAGACCCTCGCTAAGCACGAAAAAGGCTAAAAATGGTATCTAGATGCCACATATTGGTCGCTTCATCTCACTTCTCTTCAACTATCTTAATACTTCTCTAAGTTGTTTTTTATATAAAACAAAGAAAACAAACAGCTTAAGCAAGCAATCTATTCCACAGGCTGTTGAAAAGCCTTTGGTTTTTGAGTTGCTTAGATAAAGACATACTAAAGAGGCCGTACAATTTAATGACTTCAACCCTCTTCCAAGATTTGAGACTTCTTCAATTCCTGTGTCTTGGCGAAAGCCATGACTACTTCAGGCATCGCCTTCCCTGAGAGTTTTTCCCTTCACCCAGTCCTCTTTGCGAAAGGCGGCCCTCACCGGGCCGCTTTTTTCTTTTGCACATGGCGCTTAATCATTCTTGTTGGTGACAACTTGTGGCTGGACTGCATCTAACCCTCGTCTCTTGCAATATTTGACGGTTATAAATATGGCGACTAAGATTGATCACTTATCAAAACCCATGGATAAGAAGAAGCTCGAAACCTTTAAAAAGCGGCTGGAAGAGCGGCAGCAAATCCTGCGCAAAACGGTAAGCCGTACGGAGGAGGATGGCCGCATTGCGGACCAGGACTCTGCCCAGGATATTGCCGACCGTGCAGCCAGCTCTTACACCAAAGAATTCCTGTTTTCCCAGAGCAACAATGAGCGGCAGCTTCTGGCGATGGTGGAAACGGCCCTTCAGAGGATCCGCGAAGGCGCTTTTGGGGAATGCCTTGGCTGCGGCAATGAAATCAACGCCAAGCGACTGGAAGCTGTTCCCTGGACCCGCTATTGCATTGAATGCCAGGAAAAGATGGAAAACGGCCAGTTGGAAGCAGCGGAAGACTAGCGACTTTCTCCCGGCCCGGACAATTTAATCTAATAATAATAAAAAAGGAGATGCAGACCGCATCTCCTTTTTCTTTCTCAAAGTTCTTGCTCAGTACAGGTTGAATGTAACCTCAATATTCATCTCAACCGCCACCGTGCGCCCATCTTTTTTTGAGGGATCGAACTTCCAGGTCTTCACGCCTTCCACCGCTTTTTCGTCCAGGCCCATGCCCAGCGAACGTATCACACGAGGATTGTGGACCTTGCCATCCGTTCCCACAATGATATTCAAAACCACAACGCCCTGGTATTTGGCCTTGCGCGCTTCTTCAGAAAATTCAGGCTCGGGAGTATAGATGGCGCGTGGCGCGCTCACTCCATCGCCTACGTGAAAAATGCCAGGTCCAACGCCGGGGCCGCCATGGCCTGATCCAACGCCTCCGCCGCTGCCGCTGCCAATGCCGCCGCCCACGCCCACGCCATTCGAGGGCGTCATCAGCTTGGAAAGCGGATCTCCCAGCTGCTGGCTTGGAGGAGCTTTCAGATCGGCAACCACGGTCGGCTCAATCATCAGCTTGCTCTTCTGTTGGACCATTACCGTAGGCGGAGTAAATTGCTGCTTTGCTGCCTTGGGAGGTGTGCCCGTGGAAGCCTTCAATTTGTTCGCGTCGCCGCCGCCGCCGCCGCTGGGGCCGCCCTTGCCCACTTTCATGGGAACGTAAGGCGCAAGCTCAACCGAGTTCATGGTTGTTGGCGGGATAATCTTTGTCGGAACTGTCATATGCAGCAACCACAGCAACAATCCAATGGCTACCGTATGTGTCACCACTGACAAGACAAAATTTTCCGGACGCGTCTGGTACAGACCGTAATTTCCCGTACCCGTCAACGTGGGCATAATCGAGGCATTTCCGGCCTGGTCTTTGGCAAATTTCACCACAGATTGCTGGGGATCCTGTGGATCACCAGAAGGCGGCTTTTCGGGGGTCGGCTGGTTCTTTGGATCGGGCGAAGACATAAAGGTTTTATCTAGTATAGACTCCTCGTCGCGTGAAAAGGTTTCACAATGGTACAGTGAGCTAAAGTTAGTCTAACTAATTCCTCCCGCATCAATAACTTAACGATGGAACAGAGAGCCAAAAAATCCTTTCACCCGGCCCATAAATCCCTTCTTCTCCTGTTTCGGCTTGTCCGGGATCTTGGGGGCTTCCGCGTCGGCTTTTAAAGACACTTCTGGCTTCTTTTCCATCAGAACGATTGGGTCGACCTTTTCTTGCACAAAATAAGTATTGGGTAATTTTGCCAGCGGCACTTTTGCCACCGAATAAGGCCTTCCAGTGGTTGACCGCGCGCTGAACACAAAGGGAGCGTCCACCTGGATATGTACCTGCCCCGGTTTGTCCGGAGGCAAAGCAGAAGTGGGCTCATTGCTAGCCACGGCAACCTTGTCCGCGGAATTTGCGTTGTTGTCTTTGGCTGGCGCTGGCGTAGGGGGCGGCGGCGCTTCGGCTCGCATCACCGGCGTCACGGGTGGACAGCCACAATCGCCTGATAACTGAGCCGGCGCATCCAGCTTGCCGCTGCGGAACATTACCGCCTGGTTCGGCTGGGATTTGTAAATGCCCGTTCCCAATAATTCTGAGAATGTAACTTCCGCCGTGTTGCCCGGAAGCGGCTTCATGCATGTGTCGCCTTTTTTGCTCACGCCCAGGGCAAAGTGAAATGTGCCGGGACCCACCAGCGTAAGGTTGAAATCCGGCGTGATTACAACGTCCGCCATCTGCCTGGCCAACTGGTATTCGATCTCAATATTGCCGGCGCCCGTGGCCAGCATAAGCCCCTGGCCGCTTGAGGTCACATTCAGCCCGCTGTGCGGACAAATCTGCACCTGCCCGCCGCGAGTTAGTTTCAGCATTGCCGGCGCAATTCCCGCCGAAAGCTCCGAGCCCGAATACACGCTCATCCCCGAGCCGGCTAGTTGCACGGAACTGTTGCTGCCCGTGCTGGAGGCAAACAACTCTCCCACGGGCGGCACCACTTGCGCGCATGCTGGAATGCCGAACAAGAAGAGCGCAGCCCAGTGCCACACCCTGACCTTCGCGATTGTGGACAAATAATTTGACAGAACCTAGGTTACTCCTCACTCACAAAATCATACTTGTCGATCGCCACGGCAACACCTTGTTCCTGCGCCACCTTGTCGACTCTCAGCACTTTTCCCGTGCAGCGCACGCGGATTGGCTCAGAGAGCGTAATCTCCGGAGGCAAAGTCATCACAAATTCAATGGGCGCGCCCACCTCGATCTCCGTATCCAAAAACATAAAGACGCCGCGTGAACTTACGTCGCGCGTGTGTGCGGACAACTCACGCTTGCCGTTGTCCAGAAACTTTACCGAGATCGGCAAATCGAGCGAGAACCGCCGGGTAGACCTTTTTTCCGGCTGCGCCTTCGCCATGCTGGCCTCCAAATGTTAGAAGCTGTGGCCTGATTTTAGCTTATAGTGCTGGATTTTTGCTGGATATTCTGGCTTCTTCGCACATGGGGCTTCAAAATTTACCGATTCCATACATGGGGAATAAAGTTGAGAAAACACAGAATAAGGAAGCAGGCAGGAGGCAAAGCCCAAAATTTCTCTGTTTACTCTGTTCCACTGTGTCTCAAGCTTTTTGATTTTTACAATGATAAGAAGTTCTTCAGCAGCAATCTGCCTGAATCCGTCAGCACGCTCTCCGGATGGAACTGCACGCCCTCTACCGGGAAATGGCGGTGACGCAAGCCCATAATCACCCGCGTGCCATCGGTTTCGCGCGTCTCGGCGCTGATTTCCAGTTCTTTAGGAAGGTCCTCTTCGGCCACAATGAGCGAGTGGTAACGCGTCGCGGTCATCGGCAGTGGCATGTTCTGAAACAACGTTTTTCCATCATGCTGGATCTGGCTGGTCTTCCCGTGCATCAACTTTTTCGCCCGCACCACGCTGCCGCCAAACGCGGCGCCCAGCGCCTGATGTCCCAGGCATACTCCCAGCACCGGACGCTTCCCGGCAAAATATTTAATCAAGGCAATGCTGATGCCCGCCTCCTGCGGCGTGCATGGCCCTGGAGAAATCAGGATATGGTCTGGGTTCATGGCTTCCACATCCTGCGGTGTGACCTGGTCATTCCGCCGGACCTCAACCTGCTGCCCCAGTTCGCCCAGATATTGCACCAGGTTATAGGTAAAAGAATCGTAGTTATCGAGTACAAATACCATCGCAATACTCCAGAGCGCCGCTATGTGTAGTGTAACGAAAGCCGCAAGAAATCAACCAGGATTCCTCGCCTTGTTTCGCTTCGCGTAAACCTATCGAATCGAACGAGTTCCACCACGTTTTTTTACAAACCTTCATCAAAACAACAACCACAAAAAAGGCTTCACCGCTGACATTCTGTTGCCGCCGCGCGATTAGTAGCCGGTAACGAAAAAGGTAATGTTTACTCGCAAAAAGCAGGGTTTTGGTCGCACGGTCATGGTAGCCTTTTCCCGATGCTCCACATCACCAACGGCGAGTCCGTTACCACCACTTTCCGGCAAGTCAGGTTTCCCGGAATTTATCTTCCGTGGAATGACGTGCTGCATGACGGCCCGGTACCACAAACAGAAACGCTGAGCGAACTATCGGATATTCGCGCTCATGCGCTCGCGGGATTCGGCTGGGGCGACTATGAGAAACTTCGCGCCGGGTTTATCAATCGCGACCGCATTCTTGAAGACTTTCGCAAACATCGGGACGTTATTCTCTGGTTTGAGCACGATCTATACGATCAATTGCAGCTTCTGCAACTGCTGGACTGGTTCGCCCAGCAGGACCTGAGCGGCATACATCTGGATATTATCCAAATTAACTCTCACGCCGGAGTGAAACCGTTTTACGGCTTGGGCCAGCTCAGCGGCACACAACTCGCCCGGCTCTTTCCTATGCGCAAACACGTCATTCCGGAACAGACCGCAATCGGCACTGACGCATGGCTGGCTTTCCGCAGCAGTGATCCAACGGCACTTCTTGATTTCATGCAGCCAAAGTATCCGGAAATGCCTTTTCTCTCCGCCGCAATCCTGCGGTTCTTTGAAGAGTATCCCTGGACCACGGATGGACTCGCGCGCACTGAGCGCCAGATTTTGCAGGCCGCTGCCGCGGGTAAACGCAAAAAGACTGACATCTATATGGATTCCAGCAAGAAGGAAGACGTGCCCTGGGGCGATTCTTCAGTCTATCTGCGGATGGCCTGGCTCACGGCGGGCAAGAATCCAGCGCTGGTGGAAGCGCCGAAAAACGAATTCACCATTACCGAAGCGGGACGCGAGTTGCTCGAAGGCAAAGCTGATTGGACCAAGCTGCAAGGCGGCATCGACCGATGGCTTGGCGGCGTGCATTTAAACGGTGAGCAATCCCTGTGGCGCTGGGATCCAGCGCAAAAAACGCTGACCACAAGCTGATGAGATCTGACGAAAGCTGAGCAGTCTCCTCTTACTTATGCAGCGTCTTGGTTACGTCGTTAAAGATCACCACGGCGGCAAACAGGACCAGGAAAACAAATGCCGCCTGATACACGCGCTCTTTCACTTCCTGCTTAATGTCACGTCGCATCACGGTTTCCACCAGCAGCATCAAGACCAGACCGCCATCAAGAATCGGGATCGGCAGCATATTAAAGATGGCCAGGTTCAAGCTGATCAGGGCCATGAACTGAAGCAGTACACTAAAACCTTCCTGGGCAGCGCGCCCTGATTCCTGCATAATGCCCACTGGCCCGCTAAACTGCTTCATCGTGCCTGGCACCGTAAAGAGTTGGCCAAGCAGGCGGAAGATCAAAGATGAATCTTTCTTGCATTCCACTGCTGCCGCGTTCAATGCCCCGCCAAACGGAAGCTTGTCCACGTGGAAATCCGGCGGCACTTCCACGCCAATACGGTAAGTCTTTTTGCCTGCAATCCCTGAATCCATCAGTTCCGGCGTCACATTGAATGTCATGGTCTGGCCTTTGCGCAGAATAGTCATTCGTATCGGCTGGTCTTTGGTTTTCTCCAGGACCATCTGCAGTGCAAACGCGTTACCGGAGTGGACCTTGATGTCATTCACGTCAACAATTTCGTCGCCCGTCTGGATTCCCGCTTTTTCCGCGGGAGTATTGTGCTCCACTTTTCCCACCATAGATGGCCCCGCGGGCACCAAACCCTGGAGAATATCACCATCTTCTTTTTCAGGAGCGCGGACCGGCATCTCCAGATGGAGAGTTTGCGCGCCTCGGGCCACGTCCATTACCAGGGTCTGATTGATGTTGCCGAAAATCTGGTAACGCACATCGTCCCATGTGGGATTGTTCTTGCCCTGTATCACGGTAATCTTGTCGCCGGCCTGGAAACCGGCTTTTTGCGCGGCAGAATCGTCCACCACCCAGCCCAGCACCGCCGGCTGATCAAAATACGCGGGATATTCATGGCGGTACATATACACGCCTGTGAGCACGGCTAAAGCCAGAATAATATTCATCGCTGGCCCGGCAATCGCCACCAGAAAACGCTGCCAGCGCGGATGGTTCATGAACTCGCCGGGGTCATCGGTCCGGGCTTCCATGGGATTCTCACCCGCCATCTTCACATAGCCGCCTAAGGGCAGCAGGCTGATGCGATAATCAGTATCGCCATGGTGAAAACCAACCAGGCGCTTGCCAAAGCCCAGGCTAAAGACCTCAACCCTGACCTTGAATAGCTTGGCCACGGCATAGTGGCCAAATTCATGAACAAATACCAGAATTCCTAAAACAAAGATAAAAGCCGCGATATTGAGAGGAAATGACTGCATAAAAGATGATTTCACTATTGTAAATGCAAAAGAACCGGGGCACTAGCGAGATATAGTGTGGGGCAGTTGGTGCTGCGCCCGCTCGCGAGCCTCGGCGTCAATGGCAAGAACGTCTTCTATAGACTCAGGATGGCGGTCCTTGGTTTCATAAATCGTGCGTTCCACCACTTTAGAAATATCGGTAAATCCAATGTCCCGCTTTAGGAAAGCCGCCACTGCAATCTCGTCTGCCGCGTTGAGAGCAATGGTCTTAGCGCCGCCTGCCTCTGCCGCTTCATAAGCCAGCCGCAGGCATGGGAACTTGTCCATATCGGGTGGACAGAAATCCAGTCGCTTTAAATCCAACACGTTAAAGCGCAAGTCAGAGGAAATGCGCTCCGGGTAGGTCAGCGCATAGAGAATCGGCAGGCGCATGTCTGTAACGGAAAGCTGCGCCAGAATGCTGCCATCGTTGAATTCCACCAGCGAGTGGATCGTGGATTGGGGATGAACAACAACTTTCACCTGGGCCGGTGGCATATCAAACAATCGGCAGGCTTCAATCACTTCGAACCCTTTGTTCATCAACGTGGCGGAATCAATCGTGATGCGCTGGCCCATCTTCCATGTGGGATGGTTCAGCGCCTGCTCCACCGTTATGCTTTCGAATTCAGCTTTTGGTTTATTTAAAAACGGCCCACCGCTCGCCGTAAGCCAGACGCGCTCTACTTCATTCACTCGGCCGCCACGCATGCACTGGTGAACGGCATTATGCTCGCTATCGATCGGCAAGAGCGGCTTACCCTGCTTGCGGGCTTCAGCGGTGATGAGTTCGCCCGCGGCAACCAGGCATTCCTTGTTTGCCAACCCAATTTCTTTTCCTGCGCAGACAGCTTCATACGTGGCTTTCAATCCCGCCACGCCCACAATCGCGCTCACCACAAAATCCACTTCTTTGTGCGTCGCTACCTGCACCGTGCCGGCTTGTCCGTGAACCACTTCAATCTCGCTGAGCCCTTCAGACTTGAGTTGCTTGCCGACTTTTTCTGCGTCCTGCTCTGACGCCAGCGACAAAACTTTGGGCTTCCAGCGGCGCGCGTCTTGCAATGCAGCTTCAGTATTTGAGCCGGCAGCCATGGTCAAAAGCTGAAAGCGCTCCGGATTGTTCTCAATCACGTTGAGCGTGCTGCGTCCGATGGAGCCTGTGGATCCGAGGATGGCGATACGTTTCATAGACAAGAATTATGATCTCAGAAATGGCGCTAGTTGCGCATACCACCACACTACTGGAATCGCAAAGAGCAATGCATCAATTCGGTCAAGAATGCCGCCATGTCCAGGCAAAATCGTTCCAGAATCCTTCACGCCCGCGCCACGCTTCAGAGCAGATTCAAATAAGTCACCGAACTGAGCTGCAACATTGGTAGCTATGCCGAGGCAAATGATGGGAATGAGACCAATGGACGGAAGAAGGTGGCCATCGAGTCCCTTATCGCTAAGACCATGCATTCTCGCCACTAAACCAATCAGTTGCGGACGAAAATGCATCGTTAAAAATGCTACTGCAATGCTTGCAACAATCGACGCAACCGCGCCTTCCCAGCTTTTGTTAGGACTGACGATCGGGGCGAGCTTATGCTTGCCAAAGTTTTTTCCGACATAATAAGCAGCAATGTCTCCTGCCCATACAGAGAGCAACAGAAAAATAAGAAAAGTAATTTCAATGCCGCGTTGCAAGTTGATTAACAGAGACAAAGAGACGCCAATATACAGCACCCCGAAAACCGAGGCTGCAACCGCTATATACCCTTCGCGTAAATCTTTTCGAAAAACCAATGGAATACCAAAAACAAGAGCCAGCAACGGAACAAGCATGGACCATCTCATTGCAATAAGCTCGGGATAAAAGAACTCAAGCGCCTTCGATGGCCACAACGAACTCAAGAAAACAATAATTGGCAGCACGCTTGCTGCATACGTCAGCCAGCGAAAAGGTTTGATTCCTGCAGCTTCCACAATATCCAGATATTCGCGCAGCGTGAGAATGATCAAACCTGCCACGCCCAGTGCAAATAGCCATAGTGGTGCTTTGAAAACCAATAACAGCACCACCGGTATGAGCACTACCGCTGTAAGGATTCGTTTCATCTTTAGTTAGCGCCGCCGGGGGTAGGTTCGTTCAGCCCGCCGTAGCGGCGCTCGCGCTTCTGGAATTCCTGCACTGCCTCCAGCAGATGCAATCCGCTGAAATCCGGCCAGAGCGTCTTGGTCACATATATCTCGGCATATGCCGCCTGCCACAGCAGAAAATTGCTCAGCCGCATTTCACCACTGGTTCGGATAATCAAATCCAGCTCCGGCAGATTATTCGTATACATGTGGCGATTCAGGGATTCTTCGTCGATCTTCAAATGCTCCATGCCGCCGTTGTTGGCCGCGGCCGTAACCATGGCTTTGCAGGCGTCCACAATCTCTGAGCGCGAACCATAATTCAGCGCCAGCGTCATCACCGTGCCGGTATTGTTGGCGGTCTGTTCCTTGGCCCAGGCCATGCGCTCCTGCACTTCCTGCGGCAACATCTGGCTGCGCCCAATGAATGACAGCCGAACATTATTGCGCTGCATCAGCGGAAGCTCGTTTTTAAGATAGCGATGCAGCAGTTTCATCAGAAAGTGGATTTCCGTGGCCGGACGGCGGGTAAAGTTCTCCGCCGAAAAAGCATACAGCGTCAGCGCGGGCAAGCCGATATTTGAGGCCGTTTCCACCACCCGGCGCAGAGCATCCACGCCTCTGCGATGTCCCGCAATACGCGGCATATGGCGGCGTTTGGCCCAGCGGCCGTTGCCGTCCATGATTATGGCGACGTGTTTGGGGAACTGGTTAGGATCAAGCTGGCTATAGAGTTCAGCTTCTTTTCGGTCCAGCCCCGAAGGAATGGTTCGCAAAACGCCTCTCAATACCCTTCCACGCTAGCATAGCAGCTCTGGTCATGCAATTTTAATGCCCTAAGGTACTGAGGGAAAAACCCTTAATTCTGATAAGATGTCAGTATTCTGAATTTGCAGGGTACCCGGTTCCCGGAAATCTATTCGGTTCCGTGTTGAAAAACCAGAGGATTCAGGACAACATAAAAATATGGTCCTTCGCGCGGTTCGCAAAGACCAATTCGAGACTGGCAGTCTGGTGCGCGTAATCGCGCTGGTTTGCGTGTTGCTGGCCCTGGTCATGACCGGGGTGGAAGCAATGCACTCCCACTCTGAGACTGCTCTCTCGTCGAATTCTGCGCCTTGCGCCATCTGCCTTTCCGCACACGCCAAAGCGCCTACCATCACAGTCCGGTTATTGCCGCTGATTTACACCGTGGAAACGGTGGCCGTTCCTTATGAGTCGCAAGGCAAGAGCGCTGTCTCTGTTCTTACGCTCTTCATCCGTCCTCCTCCCGTCGCCTAATCGGGCAATCTATCCATAGTCAGGTCTAAAAAACTCCAAATATTGGAGGGGAACGATGTTTCGGGTCCTCTTTGTATCATTTTTTATGCTGCCTCTGCTTTTGCCGGGGCAGATGACAACTCCAGTAAGTTCTTCCTCGGCAACGCCTGACCAGGCAATGCCGCCGGCAGTCCAGTCTGCGCCTGTGAACGCTACGGTTCCACGAGTTGACGCCCCCAGAATTGACCGCCCTGCCGCCACGCAGATCACGCTGGAGCAGGCCATTGATCTGGCGCTCAAGAATAGCCCGGCCATCAAAGCGGCACGTACACAGATTGAGCAAAACAAGGCGCAGGAAATTACCGCCAATTTCCGTCCCAATCCGGTGCTCTCATGGGATTCGCAGTTTATCCCCATCTTCAGCGGAGACTTCTCTACTGACACGCTGAGTAACCTGCAGCAATTCGATATCGGCGTAGGCTATCTATTTGAACGCGGACATAAACGCCAGAACCGGCTGCAAGCCGCAAAAGACCAGACGGCGGTCACTGCAGCCACTGTGGCAGATACCGAACGCGCGCTCATCTTTAATGTGTCGCAGCAGTTCATCAATGTGCTACTGGCAAATTCCACTTTGCAGTTTGCGCTGGAAGACCTGAATAGTTTCCAGGCCACCGTCACTATCAGTGATGAGCGCTACCGGGCCGGCGACATCAGCGAAGGCGACAACCTGAAAATCAAGCTTCAACTGCTGCAATTTCAAACGGACGTGAGCTCTGCCCGCGTTGCCAAAGTGCAGGCATTGGGAAGCCTGCGCCAGCTGATTGGATACACCAACGTGCCACATGACTATGACTGCGCCGGGGACCTGGCCTATCAGCCGCTGACTGCTTCGCTAACTGACTTGCAAGCCAAGGCGCTGACCGAACGCCCCGATCTCAAGGCAGCCAAGATAGGAATTAAAGCCGCCAACAGCCAGATCTCGCTGGCCAAAGCAGATGCTAAAGTGGATGTGAACGCCCAGGCCAGTTTCTCGCATGTATCGGGCGCAAGTTCTACCTCGCTTTTCTTCAACGTGCCGCTGCCATTTTTCAATCGCAATCAGGGTGAAATAGCCCGCACCAAATCTGCGCTCACACAGGCTGAACTTACCGCCAAAGCCGCTGAAGACACCGTTCTGACGGATGTGACCAATGCCTATGAAGCCGCCGCTTCCAATCAGGACGTCGTAAAGCTTTATGTTTCCGGGTACCTGAAACAGGCGCAGGATTCACGCGACATCAGCCAGTATGCCTATAAGGGAGGCGCCGCCACATTGCTTGACTTTCTCGATGCCGAACGCAGTTATCGCTCCACACAACTTGCTTACCGCCAGGCGCTGGCGGCTTACATGCTCAGCCTGGAGCAACTGAAGCAGGCAACGGGAACCAGGAGTTTGCCATGAGATACATTCATCAATCACGCTTTGCGAAACTGCTTCCCCGCGTTGCAGTGCTCTCGGCCGCCACGCTGGCAATGTTACTGGCAGCATGTGCCGGCACCGATCCCAGCACCAAGACATATAGTGACGGCGGGACCCAGGCTGGCAAAGCGGACAAGACGCAGCTCTTCACCGTTCCCAAGGAACAGGCTTCACACATACAAGTTGTCACCATCCAGCCAGAAAACTGGCCGCGTGTTCTGCGCCTCACCGGGACTGTGGCCTATAACAGCTTCCTCACCACTCCGGTCATCAGCCAGGTCAGCGGCCCGGTCAGCAGGATTCTGGTTTCACCCGGACAGCAGGTGAAAAAAGGGCAGCCGATGTTGTACGTCAGCAGCCCAGATTACTCCCAGCTTCGCGCCAATTACCTGAAAGCGCGTGATGCCCACTCGCTGGCACACAAAAATTATCTCCGCTCGCAAGATCTTTTCGCTCACCATGCCATTGCGGAGCGTGACTTGCAGGCCGCCGAGTCCGCTGAGATTCAGGCGCAGGCGGATCTAACGGCGGCTGAGCAGTCGCTGAAAATTCTTGGCATTCCCCGCCCGGATACGCTCATAGAAAATCCCACTTCACCTGAAGTGCCAGTGCTTGCGCCCATTTCTGGTGAGGCCGTTGAGCGGCTGTGTTCGCCCGGTCAGGTAATTCAGGCTGGACAAACGCAGTGCTTCACTATTTCCGACATGAGCACGGTCTGGGTGCTGGCCAATGTTTATGAAAACCAACTGGCCTATGTGCACGTGGGCGATCCCGTCACCATGAAGACTGACGCTTATACGGATATGTTTCACGGGCGGATTTCATTCATGGGCGCTGCGCTCGATCCAACGTCGCGCACGCTACAAGCGCGAATTGACACTAAGAACCCTTCAGCCCGGCTAAAAAAAGATATGTACGTGACCGCCACGGTGGTTGCGGGAAAAATCGACAACGCAATCCTCGTTCCTGACGCAGCTGTGCTGCGCGATGCCGAAAATGAACCATTTGTTTATGTATCTTCTGGCCAGGACCAGTTCACGCGGCGTCCAGTGAAGTTGGGCGAGAGCAGCAATGGAAAAACCCAGATCGTCGAGGGATTAAAACAGGGCGAACAAGTGGCCGGCAATGGCAGCTTGTTCTTGCAGTTTGCCAGCTCGCAGTAGTGAGAGAAAAAGGTAGTGAAAAGAAATTATTAGAAACAAAAAATGCAGAAAAAGAAAAAGGTTTTTGGGCTTTAGCCTCTGCTGCTCGACGGAGCGAAGCGACAAAAGGTTCCATAAAACGCGCTTCGCCACGAGGGCCGTACTGCCCGAGTGGCATGATGCAGGGCTGAAAGCCTTAACGCAAGAAAAGATTTATAAGCGGTTTTGAGCGTAGCGACATTATTAAAAGACAGGGCCATGCAAGCCCGAGCGGCTCGACGCAGCAGCATCACGATCTGAGCAAAGAGAAAGCTCTTTAGCGGTTTTGGAGCGAAGCGACAAAAGTTTATTTAAGGCGATTCGCCGCGAGGGCCGTCCAGCCCGAGCGGCTTGCAGCAGGAGCATCACGATCTAGTTAAGAGAAAGCTCTATAGCGGTTTTGGAGCGAAGCGACAAAAAAATAATGATACATAGATTGGTACAAGTTGCTTTAAAGCAGCGCTTTCTGGTGCTGATGCTGGTTACCCTGCTGGTGATTGCCGGCGTAATTTCCTTCCAGCGCATGCCCGTGGACGCATATCCTGACTTGGCCCCGCCAACCGTCGAACTCATCACGCAGTGGCCCGGACACGCCGCGGAGGAAGTAGAACGGCTCATCACTCTTCCGTTGGAAGTGGAAATGTCCGGCGCGCCTCAAATGGTGGTGATGCGCTCCATCTCTCTCTATGGACTTTCAGACATCACGCTTACGTTTGATGAAGGCACAGACAATTATTTTTCCCGCCAGCTCATTTTCCAGAGAATTGGTGATGCGCAACTTCCTTCCGGCGTAACGCCCAGCATGGCGCCGCTGTTCAGTCCCAGCGGTCTTGTCTATCGCTATGTGCTGGAAAGCCCCGATCGCTCACCGCAAGAGCTGAAGACCATTGAAGACTGGGTGGTCGAGCGCGCTTACAAATCAGTCCCCGGCGTGGCCGACGATTCCGGTCTGGGCGGCACGGTCATGCAGTATCAGGTGCTGCTGGATCCTTCGCGGCTTTATGGCTATCACCTGACTGTTCCGCAAGTACTCACTGCATTGTCAGCCAATAACTCCAATGCCGGCGGCGGATTTTATTCCCAGGGCGGACAGTTCTATTACGTGCGCGGGCTGGGACTGGTACAGAATACTTCTGACATTGGCAACATTGTGGTTGCCAGTAATAAAGGCACGCCGATACGCGTGCGCGATGTGGGCGATGTAACCATCGGCAACGCGCCGCGCCTGGGATCGTTCGGCTTCCAGACGCACAACTCAAACCAGAATGACGCCGTGGAAGGCGTGATCCTGATGCGCCGCGATGAGCAGACGCAAAACGTGCTCAAGGGCGTGGAGCAGAAAACAGAGGAGCTCAACAGCTCCATCCTGCCGCGCGACGTAAAAGTGCGGCCTTATTACGATCGCAGCGAACTGGTGCAGGTAACTACCCGGACAGTAGAAGACAATCTTGTTCGCGGCATGATCCTTGTGCTGCTGGTATTGATTTTTTTTCTGGTGAATATACGTGCCGCCATTATTGTGGCGCTCACCATTCCGCTTGGTCTGCTGTTCGCTTTCATCGTGCTGCACGCGCGCAATCTTTCCGCCAACCTGTTGTCCATTGGCGCCATTGATTTCGGCATCATTATTGACGGCACCGTCGTAATGGTGGAAAACATATATCGCGAGCTGGCGTTGCGTGAAGGCCAGCAATACAACCTGAATGAAGTAATTCTTGCGGCTGCCAAAGACGTTGACCGTCCTATCTTCTATTCGGTCGCGGTCATCATCGCCGGCTATCTTCCTATTTATGCGTTGAGCGGACCTTCCGGCAAGCTCTTCCATCCCATGGCGGACACTATGTCGTTCGCCCTGATCGGCGCGCTTATCTTCACTCTCACGCTGGTTCCGGTGCTGGCCTCGTTCTGGTTCAAGCACGGCGTGAAAGAACCAAAGAACCGCGCATTTGACTGGATCAAAAAAGTTTATACCCGCCAGCTTGACTGGTGCCTGGATAATCGCCGCTTAACGCTGCTGATTGGCGTGCTGATTTTTGCCGCCACAATGTGCCTGGTGCCTTTCATTGGCGGCGAATTCATGCCCCACCTGGACGAAGGCGCGCTCTGGGTACGCGCCACCATGCCCTATACCATCTCTTTTGAGGAATCGAGCAAGATCGTCCCGCAGATCCGCGACATCCTCATCTCTTATCCGCAGGTCACAGTGGTTGGCTCTGAGCACGGGCGACCTGATGACGGCACCGACCCCACCGGTTTTTTCAACGCGGAATTTTATGTCGGACTGAAGCCATATGACGATGCTTCATGGAAAGGCGAGTTCAACACCAAGGAAAAGCTGATCGCCGCCATTGATAAAAGGCTTGAGGCTTTCCCCGGCATTATTTTCAACTACACCCAGCCGGCGGAAGACGCCGTGGACGAAGCCCTTACTGGGCTGAAAAGTTCGTTGGCGGTAAAAATCTACGGCCCTGATCTTGATGTGCTGGAAAAGAAAGCCGTCGCCATCAAGCAAACGCTGGAAAACGTGCCCGGCTTCACTGATCTCACCGTGGTCCATGAGTTGGGTCAGCCCAGTCTTAACATTGACGTGGACCGCGAAAAAATTGCGCGTTACGGGATCAACGTTGCGGACGTTGAAGCAGTGATTCAGGCCGCTGTTGGCGGCCAGGCCGCGACGCAAGTGGTGCAGGGTGAAAAACTTTTTGACCTCGTCGTCCGCATGCAGCCGCAGTTCCGCAGCAGCGCCGGGGAGATCGGCAATCTGCTGGTGGGCACGCCAGATGGGCAACAGATTCCCATCAGTCAGATGGCCAAGATCACACAGGGCAACGGCGCATCTTTTATCTACCGTGAAAATAACTCGCGCTATATCGGCGTGCAGTACAGCATTGAAAAGCGCGACCTGCAGCGCGCGGTGGAAGAAGGTCAGGCCGCGGTAAAAAAGAATGTCACCATTCCCGGCGGATACCGTATCGCCTGGGGCGGCGAGTACGATCAGTTCCTGGCAGCCAAACAGCAACTTACCGTCATTGGCCCCCTGGCTGTTCTGCTGATCTTTTTTATTCTGTTCGCGCTCTATGGCAATTTCAAATTTCCCATGGCCATTGCCCTGGATGTAATCATGACCGAGCCGGTGGGTGCTCTGATTGCGCTCAAGCTCACGCATACGCCCTTCAGCGTTTCCTCGGCCCTGGGACTGCTGGCATTAATGGGGGTATCAGTGGAAACCGGCGTGATCCTTATTTCTTACATTAACAAGTTGCGGCTGGAAGGCATGGACATCCATACGGCCACGCGTGAAGCCGCGCTCTTGCGCCTGCGCCCCATTATGATGACTGCCCTTGTGGCTTGTCTTGGCTTGCTGCCGGCTGCGCTTTCCACTGGCATTGGTTCAGACACGCAGAAGCCCTTCGCCATTGTGATTGTGGCCGGGTTGATATCCCGGCTGTTCCTCGGCTTCTTTATTAATCCTGTGCTCTATCGCACGCTGGCCAAAGAAGGAGACGTATTGCAGGTTTGATTCAGAATTAATTTGCATTCGGTTTTTAAAGGTTTTCTTACTGCTATGAAACACAAAAAAGGCAACATCGCACGTTGGATCCCGCCCTGGCTGGTTATTGCCTGCCTGGTGCTTGTGCTGGGATCAGCGGCGGCGCAGGCGTTGCATTTCCACCTTGATGGGCTGGAAAAAGACGCCCGGCATTGTTCCGTATGCCCGCTGTTGCACTCAGCCGTGCGTGTGGCAAGCTCTTGCCATACGAGTGTCACATTCCAACAGACAGGCGTCCTCCGCCTGCTGCTGGAGACTGACGGTAAAACAGAACAGCATTCATCCCCGTATTATTCCCGCCCTCCGCCGCTCGTCTAGCTCCTTTTCTCAAAACACAATTTAATTCTCCAACTCTTCTCACTCACCGTTCCCAAGGAGGAGCTATGCGTATTTCCGCAAGAGCAGTTCTGTTTTTCTCGTCATTCACATTTGTTGTCGTGTTGTTTTTGCTCTGTTATCAGGCGTCGGCCCAGAGTTCCAGCAGCTCAGGAATCATTCAAGGCGTGGTTACTGACCCCACCAACGCCGTTGTCCCGGGCGCAAAAGTTGAGGTCCACAACCCCGTAAGCGGTTATAGCCGTACGATAACCACGGATGCCGCAGGCCGATTCAGCCTGCCCAATCTGCCGTTCAATCCTTACCATCTCACGGTGACGGTGAAAGGTTTTGCGCCGCACGCACAGGATGTGGATGTGCGTTCCGTGGTCCCGGTGGCCATCAATATTGGACTGCAGGTAGCCGGATCCACTGAAACCGTTACGGTAGAAGCCACAGGCGGTGACCTGATTGAAACCAGCCCCACGTTTCATACTGATGTTGACCGCAATCTGTTCAATAAAATTCCCCTGGAGAGTTCGTCGTCTTCCGTCAGTTCCCTGGTGACACTGGCTTCACCAGGCATTGCCGCGGATTCCAATGGTCTGTTCCATGGCATGGGCGACCACGCGGAAAACTCTTTCTCCGTGGATGGCCAGCCGATTACCGACCAGCAAAGCAAGATCTTCTCCAACCAGATTCCTATCGACTCCATTCAATCTCTTGAAGTAATCACCGGCGCGCCGCCAGCAGAGTTCGGCGAGAAGGCCAGCGTGGTCATCAACGTTACAACGCGCTCAGGCCTGGGCGAGAAAATTCCGCACGGCGATTTCACGGCGTCTTACGGAAGTTTTGGCACGTCCAATGCCGGATTCAGCTTGGCTTACGGCGGTGACAAATGGGGCAACTTTATCTCCATTAACGGCCTGAACAGCGGACGCTTTCTTGATCCGCCTGAGGTTACAGCCATACACGATAAAGGCAACGAACAAAATATTTTTGACCGCATGGATTTCCAGCTCTCGCAGGCTGACTCCATCCACTTGAATCTGGGATTCACGCGCTCATGGTTCCAGACACCCAATACCTTTGACGCGCAAAGCGCCACAGCGTGGTCAGGAGCCGTGGTTGACAATGGCGGCCTTGGCCCTGATGGTCTGCCCGTTGGTCCATCCGACCAGCGTTCGCAGATCAGGACCTTCAACATTGCGCCCTCATGGACTCACTTGATTAATGCCAATACCGTCTTTACTCTCGGCGCTTTTCTACGGCACGACCAGTTCAATTACTATCCCAGCGATAACCCGTTTGCCGATCTTGCGCCAGGCCTTCAGCAGGAAACGCTTACACAAGACCGCAGGCTTACCAACACCGGCGTTCGCTCTGATGTCTCTTATTCAAAGGGCATACACAACATCAAGGTAGGCGCTACCTATCAGCAGACTTTTCTGGATGAGCGCGACCAGTTCGGCATTGTTGATCCCACTCTGAATGCGGTTTGCCTCAACGCCGACGGCAGCGCGAATACCGATCCCAGCGTCACCAGCCCCGGGCAATGCGGAGGCGCGCAGAACCCCGGCGGCATATCCAATCCGGGTTTCAATAATGTTCTGCTGCCCTTTGATCTCACACGCGGTGGCGGCTTGTTTGGCTTTGACGGACATGCGGACATCAAGCAGCTTGCTCTTTATGCGCAGGACGCAATCACGGTTGGCAACTGGACCATGAACCTGGGTCTGCGCGGCGATATATACAACGGGCTCAGTTCGCACTCTGAAGCCGAACCGCGCGTTGGCGTGGCCTATAACTTTAAAAAGACCAACACCGTTTTCCGCGTGTCCTATGCGCGGATTGTGGAAACTCCGTTCAATGAAAACCTGATCCTCTCCAGCACTGGCTGCGCCAACGCAGTGCTGAATCCACTCCTGGTCTGTTCATCCAATGTGGCCACGCCTTTCAGCCCCGGCTGGCGCAATGAGTTCCACGCGGGACTGCAGCAGGCATTCGGAAAGTATCTGGTCTTCTCTGGTGAATACATCTGGAAATACACACACAACGCCTATGACTTCGGCGTCTTTGGCAGCACGCCGCTTACGTTTCCCATCGAATGGCACAACTCCAAAATCCCCGGAGTGGCTGGGCGCGTAAGCGTGCCGGACTTCCACGGCTTTAGCGCGCTCTTTGTCTTCTCCAGCGTGGCTTCGCGGTTCTTCACTCCACAGATCGGCGGGGCCGGAGCAGCGCCGGATTCCATTGGAGCCTTCCGCATTGATCACGATGAAAAATTCAATGAGACCACGCACCTGCAATATCAAATGGGCAAACGCGGCCCTTGGGTCGGCTTTAACTGGCGTTATGACAGCGGCTTGGTGGCGGGAGCGGTCCCGTTCGCAACCGATGGCACAACTCCTGTGGATCTGACTGGGCTCACTGCTGACCAACAGATTCAAGCAGGCTTATTCTGCGGCAACACGGTTCCTACGCTGAGCACGCCGCTCACTAGCTGCGCGCCGTCTCTGTTTGGATCAACCCGCGTCAGCATTCCTGCTCCGGGCACCGAGAACGACGATCACAATCCGCCGCGGATTGCTCCGCGCAATCTCTTTGACCTGGCCGTGGGACATGACAATCTCTTCCATGGCGACCGCTATAAATGGAGCTTGGAGCTGAGCGCCATAAACATCACGAACAAAACTGCTCTCTATAACTTCCTCTCGACGTTTAGTGGAACGCACTTTGTTACGCCGCGCTCGTATTCGACGCAACTCGGTTTCCACTTCTAAACGTAAAGGACCACAGGGCTCACCACGGATGAACACGGATTCGGCGGATAAACACGGACAAAAGATTTCTATCTAAGTCTCTTATCTATGTAAATCAGGTCTTATCCGTGCCATCTGTGGTGAGGTTTTTTAGTTGCCCTGGGCTTATTCAGCTACAATTTTCATGTGGTTACTGGGGCAAGTTCAGAGGTGATACAGGCTTTTGCGTCGCTGGTCCGTCCGGAAATTGACGACGAACGTATTGACCTGCTGCGGGCAGCTCTCAGCTTTGCTCGCATTGAAGAGCCAAAGCTTGATATTGAGCATTATGTGCACCGCGTGGACGCGCTGGCCAAGCGCGTAGCGGCCAAAATCAACGATCCAGACGATCCCGTGCAGGTGATTGCCGCGCTGAATCAAGTTCTCTTTCATGAAGAGGTTTTCCGCGGGAACACCGTGGACTACTACAGTCCGCGCAACTCTTTTTTGCAAAACGTTCTGGACCGCCAGTTGGGCATTCCCATCTCACTGGCGCTGGTTTATATGGAAGTGGCGCGGCGAGTGGAGTTTCCATTGTTCGGCGTGGGCATGCCCGGACATTTCCTGCTCAAACACTATGACCTGGATGGCTGCTCTACGCTGATTGATGTTTTTGAGCGTGGCTCCATCGTCACGGAAGATGATTGCCGGCAGAAGCTGAGCAGCATCTACGCCGGACGGCTGGCTTTACAACCAGAATTTCTTCTGCCCGTAACCCGGCGGCAGATGCTGACACGGATGCTCAATAACCTGCGCTCCGTCTATATTTCCCAGCGCGATTTCCGCCGCGCCGTGCAGGTGGTGGACCTGATTCTGGTGATCTATCCGCGCTCGCCTGAGGATGTGAAGCAGCGCGCAGTGCTGCGCTTCAACCTGGATGATTATCGCGGCGCGTTGAGTGATTTTGACGAGTATGTGAAGATGTCCCCGGATGCGTCTGACGCAGAAGAGATCCGGCAAACCGCGCTGGCGTTGCGAAGATCAATGGCGATGATGAATTAGTCTTTGTGTTTTAATCCCGAGCAGAGCTTCTTCTGAAATCTCGAGCGTAGCGAGAGATCCCTATAAGCAACCATCAATCTATCGGAACATTCACCTGTCAAAGCTTAGCAACGCTAAGTTTTTGTAACCGTGAACTTACATGGCAACGTAGCTATAGGGTTCCCTCGCTCTGCTCGGGATAAAAACAAGAATCTTATTTCGCTTGCGGATTCTGCGCTGTTCCAGCGGCTTCGCCGGGCAGAGCAGCCATCTGGCCGATGAGCTTTTGTTCCTGATCGGAGAAGGTGCTGCGGAAGCGGTCTGACTGAATCACCTGCTGCCGCTCGGCAGGAGGCATCTGGCGCAGATGGCGCAGAGCTTTGTGCACGGCCAGTTGGCGTTCTGGAGGCAGGCCACGGAGCTGCTGGCTGGCGTCGCGCAGCTGTTCGCGCTGCTGCTGGGAGAGGCTGGCTAGAAACTGCATGCGCTGAAATGCCTGTTCGCGTTTTTCCGGCGGCAGGCTGTTGAATTTCTTCAGGCGGTCGCGCAATGCATTCTGCCGCTCAGGTGGAAGCTTTTTAAATGCTGGTTCGCTTTCCAGGAGTTTCAATTGCTGATCGGGAGGAAGATTTTTGTGGGCCTCAAGCCATTCACCCATCTTGCGGCCGCCTTTTTGTCCCGGACGGTTGGCGGCATTAGGGGTTTTCTGCTGCGTAGCCTGCAAAAAAACCGGCGCAGTACGATGACCGCGCGGATT
>DASXLK010000191.1:0-6477 GCA_036496365.1 Candidatus Angelobacter sp.
CTTTGTATTTTTTAGTTTCATTATCCCAGTAAGTGCTATCCAGCAAACTCCTAATTCGTCCGCGCAGGCCGCCAGCAGCCAGGCCAATATGGCCAATGCGGCGGAAAGTGCCCAGATCAAACGGTTGGCTTCAGATGACGCGCGCTCGCAACAGGATGACCTCAGGAAAATGAAGGTTATCGTGGCGCAGATGGAAGCCAATCTGGCGTTTGTGGATAACACGCAATCGCCGCTCAAACATCAGTTCCAGCTGGAGATCGATATGTGGAAAGCGCTCATCAGCCACATGGAAAGAAGGGCGCAGGCAAATTCACGCTGAGCAGCGCGTTACGAACGTGCGTTCGAAGCAAAATTGTTGCATAAGTAAATTCTTCGGAGTGGCGGCGCAGGTACAACGTCCCCGGTACCGTTGAAGTTTTTGCGCAAACTGCCGAAAATCATCCTCAAGACCGACAGACAGAGAAACGAACGAAGAAAAAATATGGAACTCCCCATGTCCCAAGTTGAACAAGGCCCCGCCGCGCG
The DNA here is from genome assembly GCA_036496365.1 of Candidatus Angelobacter sp. Classification (GTDB taxonomy): domain Bacteria; phylum Acidobacteriota; class Terriglobia; order Terriglobales; family Acidobacteriaceae; genus Angelobacter. Next base: position 526 of record DASXLK010000191.1, read on the forward strand.
GCGCTGGGCGCGCCATCGGATTGACGTTCGTCTGAAAGTCTCTTACCGCCATGAACGGAATATGACCTCAGCCTATGGACGCGCCAACAGTCTCAGCCACGGCGGCATTGGCGCTTACATTCCATGCACCATTCCCGTGGGTGACACGGTGAGCCTTGAGCTCACGTTTCCTTACTCCTCCACGGAAGCAAAGCTGGATGCGATTGTGAGAAGCTGTGAGGGATTTCGCTACGGCCTGGAGTTTATCCGCGTGAGCGACGCCGTTCAGGAAATGATCGTAAAGAACTGCGGCGGTGATGAACTATTGCAGTAGGTGAGATTTCTCTCTTGTACAATTCCCTGCGGAGAACCCGCGCATGCACAAGAGATTTGCCGCAGCTCTGCTTCTGATGTTCGCCGTAATGGCGAATAGTGCCCAGACCTCGCAATCGAACGTAGCCCCACAGCCGAGAATCCGTGCTATCACTGCATTTGTACGGCTGGATCGCGCCAACTATCAGGCACAGGTCGCTGACGCTTTAAAAATGTTGCGCGCAGCCAAGAGCGCATTTACCAAAGCGGGATACACGGTCGAAACCATACGCATTACCACGCAGTCATTTCCGGAATTTACCAAAGGACTGACGCCGGAACAGACGCTCGAGTTCTTTCGCGCCTTTGACAAGCTGGCGCAGAAAGAAGATTTCACTCCGGACATTGGCTCGGCAATGGCGAAGGATTCTGATGATCCTAAAGAAGCTGATCTGCTGGCACGAATCCTGGCAGAGACTCAGACCATCAACGGCTTTGTTGTGGTGGCCGACGATTCAGGAATTCACTGGAACGGCGTGCGTGCTGCTGCGCGCGTGATCAAGTATCTGGAAGACCATACCGAACACAGCGAGGGCAACTTTCACTTTGCTGCCGGAGCGTTTCCACCGGCAGTGGCGCCGTTCTTTCCTGTGTCGCACACCTCAGATGCCGGGCACGGCTTTGCCATTGGGCTGGAGTCCGCCAATATCGTGCAACAGGTTTTTGCCGCAGGCAAAGGCGATTTCGCTGTACTAGGTGATCAACTGACAGCCGCTCTGGGCGTGCAGGCCAAGAAGGTGGAAGAGATAGCGCACAGTGTGGCTGCCAGCAGCGGCTGGAAATATCAGGGCATTGATCTCACGCCGGTGCCGCTTAAAGATATTTCCATCGGGGCTGCATTTGAGTCGCTCTTGCATGGTGAGATTGGCTCGCCCGGAAGCCTGAGTGCCGCATACACAATCACATCCGCGGTAAAGCGTATTCCTGTGCTGCAAGCGGGATACAGCGGACTGATGCTCCCGGTGCTCGAAGATTCATTGCTGGCTAAACGCTGGGAAGCCGGAACTATCAGCCGCGACTCAATCATGTCTTACTCTTCCGTTTGCAGCACCGGGCTGGACGCGATCCCGCTGCCGGGAGATATCTCATATCGTGAGCTGGAAAACATTATTAGTGATATGGCCAGTCTTGCCGTCAAGTGGCACAAACCGCTCTCGGCGCGGCTCTTGCCGGTGGCTGGCAAAAAAGCAGGCGACATGACGGAGTTCAGCAGCCCGTATCTGCAGAATATCCACATTCGATAAACAAGGACACGCGGTGGCCTTACAGATGAAATCCGAGTGCGAAAAATGCCATCAAAGCATTGCCAGCTTCGGGCATTGCAAGGATTTGTTCTTACGAATGCACATTTTGTGAAAACTGTTGCACTGCGATGAAAGGTATTTGTCCCAATTGCGGCGGAGAGCTGGTAAGACGGCCCAAAAGGAACTAAGGAATTAAGGTTTAGCCGGGCTCCTGGCGGAGTTTTGAAAGTGCAATGGCTGACTTCATCACGGTCATTCAGCGTCATTCGCAAAATTCATTGTTCGTTAATATTGACAAGCCTTTGCAAGAGGTCTAAGGTTTTCCTCTGTCCCCTGCAACTCCCCCTGGAGGTTCCTCACCGCCATGCATACGCCTTTTACTGAAAAGTATTCATTTATGAACCGCACCCTCGTTCTTTTGATTGCGGTAATAGTTCTTACACCCGCGCTAGCTGTTGCCGCGACGCATCCACTTTTCAACGTGCAATCGAATACGCAGTCACCGTTCCCCAGCGACCGTCTTACCGTGTTTGACGGACAACAGCTCACGGGTTTGCGCGTGAATCTGCCTTTGCCCAATTGCGCCACCAACCCTTCGGATTGCGCCGATATTGCGCTGTTGAACCAGCTGGACGGCTTTAATCTGCAGCCGCGCCTTTCCATTCCTTTTGACGGCGCGATTAACGTAAGCACCGTGAGCAGCAAGACCGTGTTTCTGATCAAGCTGCCGGGCCGTGGCCTGGGTGATGACGATGGGAATGAGCACTTCCGCGCAGAAGTGATTGGCATTAACCAGATTGTGTGGGACCCGGCAAGCCTTACGCTGTTTGCCGAATCGAATGACCATCTGGATGAAGATTCGAACTATGCGCTGATCGTGACCACCGGCGTGCATGACGCTGCTGGAAAACCGATTGCCGCAACCTCTGCGTTCACGCAGTTTGCCAATGGCGCTGGCGATAATAGCGGCAAAAACAATGACCGCTTGCTGCAACGCTATCAGCAGGCAGTAAAGCACGTGGTGGATAACGATGTGTTGAGAGGGATCGGGCTTCGCCGTGAAGATGTGGCTGCGGCCAGCGTCTTCACCACGGAAAGCGCCACTGCCACACTGCGCAGCATTCGCGAGCAGATCAAACGCGCACCCGCGCCACCAGTGACCTTCACGATCGGCTCCAATGGTGAGAAGACAGTATTCCCGCTGAACACGGTCAGTGGATTGACCTGGAATGTTCAGGCGCTCACAGTTGGCCCGCTGGTTCCAACCAGCTTGAATACTGCGCTGGCAGCCTTGCAGGTATTCCCCGGCGCCATTGGCACCGTGGCTTTCGGCAAATTCACCGGGCAGCACTGGCAGAACGCCGGTGTTTTCATCCCTGCGGTTCCCACGCGCCAGAGCGTTCCTTCACAAGGCTCTGAAGATATTTTCTTTGACCTCTTCATTCCTTCAGGCCCGCGCCCCACCAACGGCTGGCCGGTGGCAATCTTTGGCCACGGATTTACTGACAGCAAGCAAGGTGCCCCATTCGCCGTGGCATCCGTGCTGGCACATGAAGGCATTGCCAGTATCGCCATCAACGTGGTGGGACATGGCTTTGGCCCGAACAGCACGCTCACGCTGAATCAGGGCGCAACTGCCACGACCTTCCCCGAAGGCGGACGCGGCTTTGACCAGGATGGGAATGGCCAGATCACCAGTTCAGAAGGCTCATCCACTTTCTTTGCCAGCGCGCAGGGAACCATTGGTTCGCGCGATGCGCTGCAACAGACCACAGCAGACCTGATGCAGTTGGTTCGCGCCATTCAGGGTGGCATTGACAGCAGCGGCTCCGGCCTGCCTGATCTTGACGCAAACCGCATCTACTATGCCGGCCAGTCTTTTGGCGGTATTTATGGCACCATGTTCCTGGGCATTGAGCCGGATATCCAGGCTGGCGTCCCCAACGTTCCCGGCGGGTCCATTATTGATATTGTTCGCCTGAGCCCGTCATTCCAGCTCTTGCTCACGCAGGCCCTTTCCGTGCGCATTCCGGTACTGCTCAACGCCGGCCCGCCAATTTTCTTCAATGACAACAGCCCGCTACGCAATCTGCCTCCGGTCATCAACAATGTTCCGGGTGCGATTGCCATTCAAACGGTGGAAGACACGAGCCGCTGGCTGGGACAGGCCGGTGATCCAGTGGCCTGGGCGCCATTCATCCGCAAAGATCCTTTGCCGGGTGATCAGGCGAAACCAGTCATCGTTCAGTTTGCTCGCGGCGATGAAACCGTTCCTAACCCAACAGCGACTGCGTTGATCCGTTCTGGAGACTTGACCGACCGCACCACGTTCTACCGCAACGATATTGCGTTTGCGGTGGGCGTGAGCACGCTCAAGAATCCGCATACGTTCCTCACCTCGCTGCCTTCGCCCATCGCGATTGAGCCGCAACTCCAGATCGGAATCTTCTTCGCCAGCAATGGCGCGCTCGTTATCGATCCGGACAGCATTGGCTTGTTCCCGCCGGCGGTGCCGCCGTTGTTTGAGGTGCCGATTGCCGGGCCATTGCCGGAAGACCTTGGCTTCCTGCCATAAGTACATTTGGTAATTGAGTAAGTTAGTAAATGGGTAATTTGGGAAGTGATTCTCAGATTACCCATTTTTTTCGTTTCGTTGCAGTAAAAGGACAAAAAGCTAGCTGCGAATTTTCACGAATAAATACGAATCAGGTTCAAATTCAAAAGAATTGATTCGCTTATTTCGCGTTGATTCGCGGCAGATTTTTGCAGAATCTTGATTACTCTTATGGCGTTGGCAATTACCCATTTACAAAATTATCCATTTACAAAATCCCCTCTTACCATTTCATCCGTTCACACAGCCTAGTGATGTGCGCCACATGGTGGTTTCCGTGCCAGCTATACAGTTGCAGCAGCCAATCTACATCATGCGGACCAGAAACAGGATGGGTGAATTTGCGTTGAAAGTCCTGTTCGCCCAATGACTGGAGCAGCACGGTCCAGCGCGCATGCAGAGATGCAAGTAGCGCCAGTGAAACTTCCACAGGGGTCGCCTCTGAGTCTTTCAGTCTGGCCCATTCTGCTTCCTCATAGGCCTTAATGGTGGGCTCGTTTTCAGTCAGGGCCCACTTGAATCGGATATAAGCGTTCATGTGGCTGTCTGGCACGTGATGTATGACCTGCCGGACAGTCCAGCCGCCCTCCCGATAAGGGGTATCAAGCTGGCCTTCTTTCAGGCCGGAAACGGCCTGGCGCATCTGGTCGGGCAATGCGGCAATCTGGTCTATATGCCGTTTACGTGTCAGGTGTGTGGGAGTTGGGTCAGGGCTGAAACGGCCCAAAGGATAGCGGAGATCGGTCATTGGTGTACCCTCAAAGATAGGCTAATGCACAGAAAAATACGTCCATAAAGGCTTCTTTATGAGTAAATTATAAGCAGATAAGGACTTAGCATTTGGAAGGGCATGCAAAAAAATCTTGACCTTTAGGCAAATGCCGTTTACCGTATAGCGTTCCAAGACGAATGGGCTTCGCAACAGACTTTGTTCCGAATAAATTGGCCACTTCAAACAAAGTTAAAAAAATAAGCAACTGAGATGCCTCGATCTGCGTCTAATAATCGCACAAGGGTCTCTCTGGTAATTCCCCGACATTTGATTTGTGCTGCTTCGTAATAGAGGCAAAAGATGTTTTTGTGTTAGGTTGTGTCCGAGCCAGATGGACGCGTAATATTTGAATTCATTCGTAAATTGCAAGAATCAAACTTTATATACATTGAAATAATAAATAAGGAGAAAAACAGACATGCGCTCTGACTTGATTTATCACGCACTTGATACCGTGCGGAACCGCTATCTTCTGTGCCAGACGATTTCAAAGGCAACGCGGAAATTCCACAAGCCCAACACACGCGTCCAGGAGACAATGAATGAGGTGCTCGTTCGCGTGGGCAAGGCCCAGGAAGCAGAAGCAGTGATTGAACTTAAATCTGCGGAAAAGGTTGCCGAACAGCAGCGTCGCGCTGCGTAACTAGACTTTCCTGAAAAATCCCGCCAGGCCAGGCGCCTGGTGGGCCCTCAGGTTCCATTGAGGGGACAAGTTCTCGCCTCTGATCCACACATTCCTTCCTATAAATCAGAAAAAACTCCCGTAGGTGACTAATGACAATTGCAGAATTAAAAGAAAAAAATATTACTGAGCTTACCAAGATCGCGCGCACCCTCGACCTGCCTGGCGCCAGCGGTCTCCGCAAGCAGGACCTCATCTTTAAAATCCTGCAGGCCCAGAGTGAAAAAGAAGGACACATCTTCGCTGAAGGTGTGCTGGAAATCCTGCCCGATGGCTATGGCTTCCTCCG
>DASXLK010000192.1:0-15864 GCA_036496365.1 Candidatus Angelobacter sp.
GCTGCCGCAGCCGGAACGGGGTGGCGGGGAGGCAGGATATCAAGAGCCGCAGGGAGAGGTGGAGCAGACGCTTGCGGACATCTGGAAGCAGGTGTTGCGGTTGGAACGAGTGGGACGGGAGGACAACTTCTTTGAGATTGGAGGACACTCGATTAAAGCCGTATTGCTCTCAGCGCGGATCTCCACAGCATTCCAAAAAGAAATTCCAGTAAAGCTTATTTTTGACAGGCCCACTATCGAGGGACAGGCATCATTCGTGCGCGGTGATGCGGGGCTGAATAGTCCGGGTTCTTTGGTGCCAATTCAACGGGCTGGAAGTCGCCAGCCAATTTTCTTCGTGCACCCATTTTTTGGTCTGGCTCATTGTTATCAGGAATTGTCCCGTTTGCTTGGGCCGGACCAGCCTTTCTATGGCTTGCAGTGCTATGGATTAGAAATAGGTCAGGCGCCGCTAAGCACCATTCCCGCAATGGCAAAGTTTTATCTTCACGACATTCGTACGGTGCAGCCGCATGGTCCATATCAGTTAGCCGGATGGTCAATGGGAGCTCTCATTGCCTACGAGCTTGCCGGGCAACTTGCCGCCGAAGGTGAAACAGTTTCCTTCCTCGGCTTGTTTGAAGGGCACGTGCCGCAGCATACAGGACAGGCGTCTGCTCCATCATGCAATGAATGGGAGAAGCTAGTGGATGAACGAGAAGCAGAAAACTTTCGCTACAAGACCAAGCAGGTGCCCACATCTGAGGAAGAGGTTTCCGATCCTTCACTGCAAATGGCCCGTTATCTAGCTGAGTTTACTGACGTCCCTGTTGAATTCTCCAGGGAGCAGCTCACCCGGTTATCACGTATCATTGCCACTAATCAGTTGGCCGTTGAGTCCTACCGTCCCGGCTCATATCCAGGAAATGTGAGTTTGTTTCGTGTGCCCGCACCGGCGGACGCAGAGAAAAGTTATGGCTGGGCAGAGTTTGTTCTTGGAGAACTGAAGATTTTTGAAATTCCCGGCACGCATGATGGATTCATGTCTGCGCCATCTGTAAACATAATAGCGAGTCACCTGAAATGCCTCCTGCATGTAGACAATTTTCCATCAGACAAAAATGTTTGATCGCTATTTCTGACAACAATCCCATATATCCCATTACCATTGCTGCTAATACGGTATTTCCTTTATTAGTTTCTTTAAGCAAATAAATCGAAACCAATAACAGAATCTGGACGCACGATCTGTGCTCTGGGATGATGTTCCATCCATTTTGCCAAAGTTTGACTATAGGAGAAAAGCCCATGTCTCAAAATGAGCTGTTCTATTTGCGCCAAAACATTCAGGTCGAGCCACTGATCGATCATTGGTATGCATGGTCTCATCTTATTCCACCGGCAACTGCAGCCAGAAACATCACCGAGCGCCACCTCAAGATTCTGGATTCTTACATCAGCGCTCCGCAAATCCACGCAAACGCGGTCAAGAACCCAAAGATGCTGGGCGGGCCTTTCATCGATTACGGGGGCAAGAGAGTCGATGAAATCCGTGTATTGCGCGATCGCATCCGCAAAGAGCGTGCCCATCTCCTTGAACTGTCTGCGGCTGTGCAGGCTCTTGATTCCATGTTGCGGGAGAAAGCCAACGGGCACAGCCTCCAGCCTCTGTATTCCGCGATTCCCGATATCCTGCGTGGGTATGTTGAGCTTGTTTATGACCTCAACAATCACCCATCCTTTCGTCTGCTCGAGCCACTCCTCTATAGGAGCCGATACTACGACCGGTCAATGCAAAGCCTGATGCTGTCAGAAATTACGGCTGATGAGCGGCCATTTGTGCTCAGTACCCCCAGGCTCGAATCCGAGCACAGCTTGCATCTACGTTTGTCATTTGATCATGATGCGATTGATGAACTGTTCTGCCTGAAAACATCGCCGCGACCCTGGGCTGAAATCAAGGAACTGCTGCAAGCTGCCGATAGCAATGACAAATTGTTGCTCAGCTTCCTGACAACTGAAGCGCCGCCGCGCTATATGCCGTACAGCGGAAGCGGCGTCCGCTGGCGCTATTTTGGCCATGCCTGCATTCTGATCGAATCCAATGGCGTGAGCATGTTGTTTGACCCGGTGCTGAGCTACACCTATGAAAACAACATCTCGCGTTATACCTATCTCGATTTGCCTGAAAAGATCGACTATGTATTGATTACGCATAACCATCAGGATCACGTGCTGTTTGAGACCCTCTTGCAAATTCGCCATAAAGTTAAAACCATCCTGGTGCCGCGCAGCGGGGTGGGAAACCTTCAGGACCCTTCACTTAAGCTGTTGCTTGAGCGCTGCGGTTTCAAAAATGTGATTGAAGTTTCTGAAATGGAGGAAATTCACTGCAATGGCGTGCAGATCACCGGGTTGCCCTTTTTCGGAGAGCATGCAGACTTGAATATCCAGAGCAAGCTGGCCTGGAGAGTCAAAGTTGGGCCCCACTCTCTGCTGTTCGCAGCGGATTCGTGCAACATCGAGCCGCGCCTCTATGAACTGGTTCATAACGAAATCGGCGATGTAGATGCACTCTTCCTCGGCATGGAGTGCGACGGCGCTCCCCTCAGCTGGCTCTATGGCCCGCTGCTCACACACCGTGTTGAGAGGGCCATCGATGAATCCCGCCGCCTGTCCGGGTCAAACTGCGACCAAGGCATCAACCTCGTCGACCGCTTCCGATGCCGGGAGGCTTATGTCTATGCAATGGGCCAGGAACCGTGGCTGAACTACATTATGAGCATTAAATACACAAATGAGTCACGGCCCATTGTTGAGTCAAACCGGCTGCTGGAAGCCTGCCAGCAGCGAGGAGTAATTGCCGAGCGTCTGTTTGGTGAGAAGGAAATTCTGCTGGATGCTTCTTCAGAACAACTCCTCGAGGGAGTGGGAACTGTTGTCTAAGAGCGAAGCCGGCCTCATTTTAGGAGGGTCCAGCAGTTGGCAGTAGTCGCGGTTTCGGAGAGGACAGAAGGTGAAAAGTTTTTGCAGATGTTCGGCACCCTGCTCCGGTGGTCAAAAAGCCACGTTATCTGGAGCAACTGCAGTTAGACCATAAGGTCAGCGTGAAGGATGGCAGGCTCTCCACGATTGATCTTTCGCAGGAGCAACGTAAACGGCTTGCGCTTTTAGCGGCCTGGCCACATTACAAATCCATTCATGAATCTCAAGCAAAATATTCCATAGTTCTCGTGCAACATTTCACCAGCATTATTGCTAGGAAGGGCAGATGAAAAACTTATGGCAGCGCAAAACGGGAATCTAATTTCCACTAAACCGGGACAGAATGGAACCTGCTTGCGCGTCGGTATGGGCACCAGTATTGCCCAACACGGCGAACTTTTTCAGGGACAGATTGAGGACGATAACAACCAGGCCCGGCGCTGCCTCATCAGCCTGCCTTGTACCTCGATGTATTCCCAGGTTGTGTTTGATCCTGACAGAAGCGGTCACCTGCGTGTCAGTCCAGACTACAAAGAGAAAACAAAAAAGACCGTAGAACTCACACTAACATACCTACAGGCTGAAGGCATCGGTGGACTTATCACCATAGAATCCACCATCCCCGAGGCTAAAGGCTGCGGCAGTTCCACTGCCGATTGTGTGGCAGCAGCGATTGCCAGTGCTGATGCTGTCGGCCACAGGTTGCGGGAAGAAGAGCTGGGAAAGCTGGTTGTTGCCGCTGAAGTTGCCAGCGATAATTTCATGTTTCACAATGCAGTATTGTTCGCTCACCGCGAAGGGATTGTCCTCGAAGATTATGCCCGGCGCTTGCCCAAGATCCAGGTGCTTGGTTTTGACACAGCCATTGACAACCATGTTAATACGCTGGAGCATCCTCCGGCGGAGTACACCTGGCGGCAGCGCCAGTCCTTCCACGCGCTCATCGGCGGTGTGCGGCGTGCGATCCGAACGAACGATATTGAGTTACTTGGACGCGTGGCGACTGCCAGCGCATGCATTAATCAGGAATTTCTGCCTAAGCCCATGTTCCATGACATTCAGCAAATCGTCCGTCACGCTGGCGCTCTTGGTATGGCTGTGGCCCACTCGGGCACGGTCTTGAGTGTTCTTCTCGACCCTGATGATCCATTTCTCGACGTAAAAGTGGAGGAGCTTCGGAAAAATCTCGGAACGCTGGGTATATCGGCTGTTCTGCTATTTCACACCTAGAACCTTTAAAAATGAATGATATGACAAAAATATACGGATCAATTCTGGACATCTATAGACCTAAGCTCGTTCCGCTGGAACATAACCTCACGGCGGCAGTATTCCCCTTCATGAAGATCTTTCCTGCTGAATTCTGTTTGCGGCGCGCCCATGAAGAAGGATGGATCAGCTCGCAGTCACTTGTTGTCGAAACGTCTTCAGGCAACATGGCACTGGGACTAGCCATTGTCTGTAACCTCTACGGCTACAAGTTGTCTCTTGTCAGTGACTATGCTTGCGATGGATTTTTGCGGCGCCGCATTGAAGACCTGGGGGCGCTGCTGGATATTGTTTCAGCTCCGTTGGCCGCGGGAGGATATCAGAAAGCCCGTCTTGACCGTTTGGCAGAAATCCGCGAGCAGGTTTCAGACCATTGGTGGGTCAGTCAGTACGACAATCCCTGCAATCCGGGAGCTTATGCGTTCTTTGCAGCCCAATTAATTGAAGCATTGGGTCGCGTTGACTGCTTGGTGGGAACGGTGGGTTCCGGTGGATCGGTATGCGGCACAGCTGTTTTTCTCAGAGAACTCTTTCCGGAGATGAAGGTAGTTGGCGTGGATACTTTCGGCAGTGTGCTTTTTGGACAGCGCGATCAACTCCGGCAACTTCGCGGCTTGGGAAATAGCATATTGCCTAAAAACCTGGATCATACTTTGTTCGATGAGGTCCATTGGGTAACGGCGGCGGAAGCCTATAAAGCGACGCGGCTCTTGCATCGCGGAACATCTCTGTTCTGCGGAGGAACCAGCGGGGCAGCATGGATGGTTGCGAGGAACTGGGCCAGTCGGCATCCCGGGCAACGCGTTGTAGCCATTTTCCCCGATGATGGATACCGTTATGCAGATACTATCTACAATGATGACTATCTTCTGAAGGAAACTCTCTATCTTCCCGAGCTGCCGCAACACCCGCTGGAAGTGAACCATCCGCTTGAGGCGCATTCTTCGTGGTCGAGAATGCAATGGGGACAGCGGCATTACTCGGATGTGGTCAATACATTAAGTATCGCTGTATGACAGGACCCTGGCTGATATTTGTTGAGAGCAATACCACCGGTACGGGCCGACTTTTCATCAGGGCAGCCGCTGAATGTGGATATAGCCCTGCGTTGCTTGCTGCGCAACCTGAGCGGTATTCCTTTGTTCAAGAAGAGCCTGTCTGCTTGGTGAAATGTGATACGGGGTCTTTCTCCGAGTTGTGCAAGAGCATTGACAAGCTGGAACACAAGGCGCCAGTCGCAGGCATTCTCTCCAGTTCTGAATACTTTGCGGGTACTGCCGCAGCGCTGGCGGCGGAATACCGTCTGCCCGGTCCCGATCCAGATGCTTTGCAGGTTTGCAGGAACAAATGGAAGCAACGCCAGATTCTTCGCGCGGCTGGACTATTAACTCCAAAATTTGAGCGGACATTTTCGCTGGAAGAAACGCGGGAAATTTTAAAGACTATTCCTTTGCCCGTGATTGTTAAACCTGCTCAGGGAAGTGGAAGTGTGGGTGTCCGGTTGTGCCGGACATCTGAAGAATTTGCTGAACATGCCGGTCTTCTTCTGCAACAGACAGTCAATGAACGCGGGATGCCCATGTTCGCCGAACTGCTGATTGAGGAATATATTATCGGGCCGGAATTTTCCGCAGAAGCTTTTCAGGGGGCCGTCATTGGTATTACACGAAAGCATGTTTCAGCAGAGCCATTTTTTGTCGAACTCGGTCATGATTTTCCTGCTGGCCTGCCAGCAGACGTGGACAAAGACATTATCAATGTGGCCCAGGATGCGTTGCGGGCACTTGGCCTGACCTGGGGACCTTTACATATCGAACTGCGTTTGACTCCCAATGGCCCCATGATCATTGAAGTCAATCCCCGCCTTGCCGGCGGTTTCATTCCTGAAATCGTGCGGCTTGCCCTGGGCATTGATGTTGTTAGAGAAACAGTGAGGTTGGCTGCTGGTGAGAAGCCGGAACTCAGATCCAGACAGAGAATGAGTGCTTCTATCAGGTTTGTTACACCGGGAAAGAATGGGACCATCCATGAAATTTCAGGAATCGCTGCAGCTCTGAGGACAGCCGGCGTGGTGGATGTCCAGATGTATCGCAAAAGGGGCGACCGTGTGCAGATTGAGAACGATTTCAGGGATCGCATTGGTCATGTTGTTTCCTGCGCGGAAGGTCCAACCGTGGCGGCCAATGCCGCTGAGTCGGCGCGCAACCTGATAGAAATTCAATTGTCATGAACTTTTTGTCATAACTCTATGGAAAATACGGGACGAATCCGAAAGCCGCTAATACCGGCTGCGCGCCGCATTGTGCTGGGCCAGGGCTTGGAGCCGCAGAACCGGGAGGAACTGTGGCACATCAGCCAGGTGGATCTGGCCCATGTGCTGATGCTGGCCAGACAGGGAATTGTCAGCCGTCACCGGGCCGCGCGCCTGCTTGCGGCCATCGTCCGACTCCGCGACTCAGCGTTTGCTCCTCTCCAACAACGGCAGGCAACACGCGGGACATTCCTGCTCTATGAGGATTTTCTGATTGAAACTGAGGGCGCAGAGATTGGCGGGATATTGCAGACGGCGCGTTCACGCAATGATCTAAACGCCACGGTCTTGAAACTGCATCTGCGTAAGCCATATTTGCACTTGCTTCAACAGGCCATACGCTTCCATGCCGTACTGTTGCGCAGATCGCAGCAGTACGCTCAGGTGATCATGCCGCTTTACACGCACGGCCAAGCGGCAATGCCTTCCACGTATGGACACTACCTTGCCGGTATCGCTACGGCGCTTGCGCGCGATCTTGAGGGACTGTTTTCCGTTTCCGCCGAGATGCAGCGCTGCCCATTGGGTGCAGGAGCTGTGGCAGGAACTGCTTTTCCGATTGACCCGCGTTACACTTCCACGCTTCTGGGTTTTGCTTTAGATTCTTTGAACTCGCTGGATGCCGTGGCCAATCGCGATCTAGTGCTACAGTTGCTGGCGGCAGCATCCATTTACAGCGTGAATGTAAGCCGTTTGGCCGCTGACATGCTGCAATGGACTACTGCTGAATTTGATTTCCTCCGCTTGCCGGATGAGTTAGTTGGATCAAGCTCAGCCATGCCGCAGAAACGCAATCCATTCTTGCTGGAGCATGTGCTGGGCAGGACTTCTTCGCAATTGAGCGCCTTTGTCGAGTCGCTCATGGCCATGCACTCTGCTCCATTTACGAATTCCATTTCGGTCGGCACCGAGGCCGTAAAGCCTCTCTGGAAGGCATTACAGAGCCTCAACGAGACGGTACACCTAATGTGTCTCATTGTGGGTCATGCCATTCCAAACCAGGACAAAATGTGTGCCAGAGCTTTGCAGGGATTTACCATCGCCACGGAATTCGCGAATCGCCTAGTTTCCGACCACGGCTTCGATTTTCGCAGCGCGCACCGGATTGTCGGTGAGGCGATTTCTACAGCGATTGAGAAAGGCAGCAACGTCTTCGAGGAGGTTGCAGGAGCGGCCGCAGAAAAAGGTTTGGCAGTTGCAGCGGACGATTTTTCCCCTGCTGCCGTTGTTCGTTCATTGGAATTTGGTGGAGGACCAGGCCCCCGGTCCATGAAAACGTGTTTAGAACATTTACGCGAAACATGGAGCTGCCACTTACGCCAACTTCGATCACTCAGAAAATCCTGGCAGGAAGCTGAAGTCAAGTTACAGGAAGCGGTCACGGAGTTTTCAGGTCTTCCTGAGAATCCTCTTGCCACATAGCTAACCACTGGAGCATTTCAAATAGCTCTGGAATGACAGGAAGGGACTATCCGGTGTCTGCCCATTCGCCAGCGCATGATGCGGCCAGCATTGCCGCGATCAATGCCGCATTATTCCATGTAAATTGTAGCCCGGTGTTGGGCGCACTGATCCGGCATCGTGTACCTGATCATTTGAGTGAAGGTCCTTTAGATGCCGGAGAACTGGCCCGCCGTGCCGGATTGCATCCTCTTTCAACTATCCGTGCTTTGCGCTTGCTGACCGGGTTCGGCATTTTCAAAGAAGTGAAACCCGGCACTTTCGAAAATAATGCCGCCTCCAGTCTATTGAGGGAGGGCGCAGGCGGGATGCGCAATTTTGCCTGGTGGTTCACCAGCCCGGCGAATTGGCGCTCCATTGGCGCTGTGGATCATTGCCTGCTTACCGGTGAATCCGCGTGGTTGAAAGTTCTGGGCGAGTCGTTATGGGAATACCTGCGCAAGCATCCCGAAGATCATGCTGCGTTCAACTCCATGTTTGGGGAACTTCGATGCACCGACCATGCCGTAATCGCAAAGGCCTATGACTGGAACAGCGTAAAACGAGTTGTGGACATCGGCGGAGGAAATGGTTCGGTATTGGGCACCATCCTCACCGCACATGCTCACTTGCAAGGCACGGTATTTGACCAGCCGGAAGTGATGTCCGCCGCGGCTGAATACCTCGCCGCAAGAGGCGTGAGTCACCGCTGTGAAATCCTGGCCGGCAGCTTCTTCGACCCCATTCCTGCGAAGGGAGACGTTTGGATCTTGTCACAGATTCTGCACGACTGGGATGATGCTGACTGCCGCAGGATTCTCACCCGGTGCAGGGAGGGCATGCAGCGGGAAGATCGTCTCCTGGTAGTGGAAATGGTCACGGTGCCGTGCAGGCCTAATATGCAGACGGCACTCAATGATATTTCCATGCTTGTCACTTTTGGCGAGGCGCGCCAACGGACCGAAGATGAATACCGTCATCTGTTTTCGGCCTGTGGCTTCGTCTTTTCCCGCATGATTTCTACAACAAGCCGCTTCAGCATTCTGGAAATCCATGCCCGGGACTAACACCCAAGTCTTACATCAATGATTCAGAGCCGGCGAGTAGCGTATGTCTGAAAAGCGCGCTCATAGTTCAGCCCATTGTTATTCTGAATAACAATCCGTCATCCTAGGTATCCTTCATGAAAGTGAAACCGTTTGACTTTACAAATCTCGATGTTTTTGTCAAGGACGTCCCGCATGATGTGCTCGCGCAGTTGCGTCAAGAGACTCCTGTTTATTGGAACGAGATCCCGAACCGCGCAGCAGGCGGGGGATTTTGGCTCATCACCAGGCACAAGGATGTTGTTCAGATTGAAAAGAATCCGACTCTTTTTTCTTCTCACTACGGGCTCACTCTAGCAGAAGCACCGCCATCAACATGTGGTCCCCCTTGGTCAATGGTCAGGGATGGCTTTACTCATCTTGATCCGCCGGAGCACGACGCTCATAGGCAGCTCATCGCTCCTTCATTTACACCCAAGGCGATCTGTGCGATCGAGAACAGGATTCGTGCTGTCGCGAATGCGGTACTTGACCGCGCTTGCGAACTGCAGAATTTCGATTTCGCAAGCGAGGTTGCATTACGGTTTCCAGTGGCGGTCGTTTTGGGGGAATTGTTTGGACTCCCTTCTGAGGATTTCCCGCAAATCATCCATTGGAGCGACGTCATCGCAGCCCCCTACGATCCTGAGTTCACCAGAACAGCAGGACTGAAAGTTATTCCGGAACTCTATGAATACGCTCTGTCTGCTAGGGCCATGCGCTTGCGAAAACCGACCAATGACATTCTAAGTATGCTTGCCTATACGAAAACAGCCGATGGCAGGTATATGAGTGACGAAATTTTTGTCAGGTACTTTTGGTCCCTGGTTACCGGCGCATTTGACACTACTGCAAGCGCAATTTCTGGAGGAATGTTGGCATTGATTTCTTTTCCAGAGGAGCTTGAAAGGCTTCATGCCAATCCCTCGCTGGTGCCACTTGCTGTGGAAGAGATTCTTCGTTGGGAAACTCCAACGATCTACTTTCGTAGAACGGCAATGGCCGATACCGTGATCCGGGAGCAGAAGATCCTGAAAGGCCAGCGTGTCCTGATGTGTTACGCCTCCGCTAATCGTGATGAAGAGGTATTCGCCCGGTCAGACGTTTTCGACGTCAGCCGTAAACCCAATGATCATTTATCATTCGGACGTGGAGTGCATTTTTGCTTGGGATCCAATCTTGCCAGATCCGAACTTCGGATCATATTCGATCAAATCATTCGCCGGAAACTTCGGGTTGAGCTGCGAGGAGAAACTCGCCGAGCCCGATCCAATTTTCAAAACCGAATCAAATGTATGCCCGTCACGATGTATGCTGGATGAAACCAAGCAGTTCGCGATTGACAGCTCTGAGGTCTTCCTTCCATAAGCGCAGTTCCTGGATTGCATTCGGCTCACCCCGCTTTGACACAGGCAGCCATTTGAAAGAACCGCACCGAATGGCCATTGCACAAGTTCCGCGAGACCAATCAAAACCGCGCCAAATATGCTGCGAAAGGAAAATTTATGAGGCGACTTGAAGATGGAATTCCTGCATGCATAGGAAACACGCCGCTCGTGCGGCTGACCAAGATCATTGAAGCCGGTTTTCAACTCTACGCAAAACTCGAGGGTGGTAACCCGGGAGGCAGCCTGAAAGACCGCCCTGCGTTGGAGATCATTCGTCAAGGGATAAAAAATGGCAGAATTAACCAAAACACAGTTGTGGTCGAAGCTACCTCGGGGAATATGGGAATTGGGCTAGCACAAATATGCCGTTATCTCGGTCTGCGTTTCATCTGTGTCATTGACCCCAAAACAACTTTGTTGAACCAGCGCTTGCTCAAAGTTTACGGCGCCCAGATCAAGATGGTCGCGAAGCCTGACACATCTGGTGGAGATCTGCTGCAGACCAGAATCAATCGCGCGCGAGAAATTGCAGGGTCCATTCAAAACTCATTCTGGGTTAATCAATATGCCAATTCATACAACGCTCAGGCCCACCACCAGACTATGAATGAGATTGTTGCCGCTCTCGATGGCCAACTGAACTATCTTTTTTGCCCCGCGAGCAGTTGCGGCACGCTTAAGGGCTGCGCAGACTATCTTCGGAAACATGGCTTGCCCACAAAAATCTGTGTAGCAGACTCCCCGGGAAGCGTGATTTTTGGCGGTAAGCGCGGCCAACGGCTGATTCCAGGCCATGGTGCTGGAGTAAGGCCAGACCTTTATCGGCCAGGTCTGGCGCACCGGTGCGTTCAGATTACAGATATGGAAGCAGTGATTGGTTGTCGACTGATTCTGTCAAAGGAAGCGCTGTTGGTTGGAGGCTCGTCTGGCGCTACCTTGATGGCCGTCAGCAAAATCGCGAACGAAATCCCACCCGGCGCCACCTGCGCTATGATTTTTCCGGATCGAGGAGAACGTTACTTGGACACAATCTTTTCTGATGAATGGGTAAGAGAGAACCTGAGATGCTGTCCTGCAAATTTCAGCCAAAATGATGATTTCAGAGATTATTCCTCGGCAAGTGAGCCACACTGCAATTCCTGAGCCACAGCTTGTATTGCAACCCACTGGGCCAGTCCACGGCAAACTCGAGAGTGTCACAATTAGCGGAAGGATCTGAGAGTGGCGAAACGGGAAGAGCAGGAAATCGCAAATAGTACAAGTTGCTCATGGAATTTTCGACTGTTAGCCAAGGCATCCGAAAGTAAGGTTATCCGAAGATCCAAGAAGCAAGCTGCAGAACCACTGTGCTGATTAATCATGAAAAGCTACCGAATCAAATTGTATGGTAATAATTCTGTAATCTGTAGTTGCTTCTGGAGCAGTCTATGAACATAATCGCGTTTTTTTTCGCGCATTCACGAAAGCTTTTAGTGTTGAGCGTACTCATCAGCGCCATCAGCGGCGTCTGTAATGCGGTACTGCTGGCTGTTCTTAATCTGTCTTTAAAAACAAGTCCGCCTGCGAAAGCTGCGCTTTGGATTTTCCTGGCTCTGTGCGTCACGCTCCCCGCCACCCGGTATTTTTCTGAACGCTTGCTCAGCAGGCTCGGACAGCAGGCCATGTTTGATTTGCGGATGAAATTGTGCCGGCAGATAGCATTGGCCCCTCTGCGGCACGTGGAGCAAATGGGTATTCCCAGGTTACTAGCCGCATTGACCGATGATGTACCTTCCATTACAACTGCAGTCACTATTATTCCAATTCTGTGCGTCAATTCTGCGCTGGTGATTGGCATCCTCATTTATATGGGGATTCTCTCGTGGACGCTACTGGCAATTGTGTTTGGGTTCGTCGTACTGGGAATCATTACTTATCAACTGCCTATTATCAAGGTGGAAAAAATATTCCGGGTGGCCCGAAAAGAAGCGGACGCATTGCAGAGCAATTTCAGAGGACTGACGCAGGGGATCAAGGAACTAAAGATGCACACCGGGCGTCGCGACGCTTTCATGAGGGATGGCTTGGAAAAAACTGCGCATTCATTAATGAAGCAGAACTCCGCAGGACTGAATCTGTATACGGCAGCTTCGAGCTGGGGACAGGTGCTCGTCTTTGTGGTCATTGGGCTGATCGTTTTTCTCTTGCCCACCATCCATCCAATCACCACCACCACACTTGTGGGATACACGTTAGCGCTGCTTTATCTAATAACGCCGCTTCAGGTAACCATGAACCTCCTGCCCCAGCTTAGCCGGGCCAACGTTGCTCTGCAAACAACCCGCAACCTGGAGTTAGAGTTGGCCAGTAAAGGGCCCGAGAATTCAGCCTCTGGCGGCAGACCGCGCGAGGCATGGCAGAAGCTGACTCTCAATGCAATTACTCACGAATATTACCGCGAGGGTGAGACCAACAATTTCGTGCTCGGACCGGTAAGTCTTACGTTTCGCCCGGGTGAAATCGTCTTTTTTGTTGGCGGCAATGGCAGCGGAAAAACCACGCTGCTGAAGTTGCTGACGGGCCTTTATATGCCTGAAAGCGGTGCCATCAGTATGAATAATGTTCTAGTTGACCATGAAAAGGCGGAGCAGTACCGGCAATATTTTTCCGTTGTGTTTTCAGATTTTTATTTATTTGACACCATGTTTGGCTTAGATGGTGCAGACCTTGAACAGCGGGCTAATGAATATCTCGCGATGTTGCAGCTTGCGCACAAAGTCCAGATCGTTGACGGAAGATTCTCAACCACTGACCTGTCACAAGGCCAGCGCAAGAGGCTAGCCCTACTTACGGCGCTGCTTGAGGACAGGCCTATCTACGTTTTTGACGAATGGGCGGCTGATCAGGACCCATACTTTAAAAACGTCTTTTATCTGCAGATCATTTTGGAGCTTAAGGCCCGCGGCAAGACCGTGTTTGTCATCAGCCATGATGACCGCTATTACCAGGCGGCTGAGCGCATTATCAAACTTGATAACGGGCAGGTTGTGAGTGACGTTGTTCAAATGCCGGAGCAGACGGAATTTATGTCGAAGGGCCGCGAAATATGAAAGAGCTAGAGGCAATAAGCGTCCAATGAAACCGGCAATTCTGTCTCTTGATGGCACTCTCGCCCTTCTAGGTTTCACGCAAACCCCATAAATTGCGTGTTTTGAGTACAGAGCGTCGGTTCGATCCCGACTAGCTCCACCAAATCAATCGCCTGATTCCACTATCTTTTCTCGCATCGTTCCATCACGGGTACTAAAATCTATCTCACAAAAAGGCTGGCTATTTGTTCAGTTAACGTGTAGTAAGCTCAGCCCACCCAGCCTTCTACCGGTGTCCCCATCTCGTCCCAAAATGTACATTGGTCCGGGCCGTGTCCAGCCAGCCGCGCGAACCCCGCATACTGCTCATTCGGTTGATCGCTTCATGCTTGGAATTGTCATCCGTCTGCGTGTAGATGTCTCGGAGGAACTTACGCAATCGCACACGGGGCGTAGGCGTCCATAAAGTTCAGGATCATGCGCATCGTAGCCTCATCTCCGCAGCTGGTGTTGATCATGGCGTGATAGATTGCGCGATCAGGCCATTCCACGTTGAAGTACTTTTTAATGAAATCGGTGCGCTCGTTGTCGACCGTATCGATGAGTTCACCTGCTTCGCTCTCAGTTTTGCCGCGGGCCACTAATCGACGGATTTTGTTTTCTCTTGGCGCATACAGGAAGACGCGCAAAGTCTCCGGCCGGTCTTTAAGAAACTGCTGCGAACCTCTACCGACGATGACGCCATTTCCATGCGTGGCAGCGCTCTCCACCACCCGGCGGGTAGTAGCCAGAATCGTCTCGCTGTCTACAAGATTAAGTTTGGGCGCATTGAGGCTGCCCTCATAGCTTCCGCGGAGAAAGGATTTGAAAAGCCTGTAGTAGAGAGGGTCGGGGCGTTCCTCTCGAGCTTCAACTATCGTTGTGGGACACTTGGCTAGCCTCGCGATTTCCTCGGTCAGTGCCTGGTCCCAGAGCTTCCAGCCAAGGCGCTTCGCCACCAGTTGGGCGATCTCGCCTCCTCCGCAACCGTATTCCCGTTCGATGGTAATAATTTTGATCATATTTATACTGCCTTTTCTGAAACGGAGTTTGAGCGACAAGCGGATAATTACTCCGCAATCGTAGCACCGCCGCCGAGATCATTTTTCTTAAGAAAGAATGACACAAAGAACATGACAGCCGCGCACACGCAAAGAACCATGAACATATCGATATAGGCCATACTTGCCGCCTGCCTCTGCAGGGACCGATAAATACTGGCATAGGCAGTGGCAGATGCCTCATGTCTGCTCAGACCGGCATGCGCGAAGCGCTGCGTAAGACCTTGCACGGCATTGACAAAATTTGGATTGTCAATCCTGGCTTGCTCCACAAGCCTTAGCTGATGGAACTGAGACCGGCGCGCAATCACCGTGGTCACCAGCGAAGTTCCGACGCTGCTGCCCATGTTCCGCATGAAGTTTACAATGCTGGCGACTGCATTATTCTTCTCCGGCGCGATTCCCACGTAGGCAGCAAGACTGATGGGTACAAACAAGAAACCCAATCCGATCACCTGAACTATGCGCAGCCATGTAGCCGCGGTGAAGCTGAGCTGTAGGTCGATTCGCCGTGTGGAATAAAACATGGCCAATGACAATACGAGCCAGCCAAAGGAGATCAGCCGGCGCGCGTGAATTTTCCTGGTCAGCTGTCCTGTGAGCGGCATTTCGAAGAGCAAGATGAGCCCTCCTGCCGAAAGGGCCAGCCCGGCGAGCTGCGACGTATATCCCAGAAGCGACTGCAGGAACTGCGGCATCAGAACCAGGCTGCTGAACAACAAAACTCCAAGCATGAACATCATCAAGTTCGCGCTGGCAAAATTGAAAGACTTGAATAAGTGAACATCGATAATGGGCGCCTTGTGAAACCATTCCCAGATCACCAGCGAGATCAGGCTCACACCGGACACGATGACCAATGTGGTGATGAAGTTTGAGCCGAACCAATCATCTTCCTGGCCTTTGTCTAATAGAATTTGCAACGCACCAACGCCGATCGCGAGGAGAGCAATGCCGATATAGTCCAATTTGACGCCGGCTCTTTTGAGCCGCGCTAAATAGGGGGGATCTTCAACGAAACGCCGAACGAGAAGCCATGTCATGATTCCGACGGGAACATTGATATAGAAGATCCAGCGCCAGGAGTAGTTGAAAGTAATCCATCCTCCCAGAGTGGGGCCGATCGTCGGCGCCATGATCGCAGTTATTCCGTAAAGGGCAAATGCCAATCCCCGTTGATGCGGAGGAAAAGTATCTGCCAGGATGGCTTGTGCCATGGGCTGCAGACCACCTCCGCCT